>JARLJA010000079.1 GCA_031291445.1 Xanthobacteraceae bacterium
ATACGCTGTGAAATACACTATTCTGGTGCAGCATGGCTTGATCCTTCCCCCGTGTCCCAAAACGTCGCCAAACGCTTGGAACACAGAAGAATCAACGCCATGCGCCCTGTCCACCAAAATTAAACCGGACAGCCGTGGGCTCGACCCGGCAATCCACGCTTTCACCTGAACTGCTATCGCTCCAAAGCGTGGATCCGCGGGTCAAGCCCGCGGATGACGCAGAATATCCAGCAACGCAGCGGCAATGCCCGCCGCAGCGCCGGCAATTACGCACTACCCCTTCTTCCACGCCTCATACCGCGCCTTGGTCTCGGCATTCATGGGATAGAGCCCCGGCAGTACCGCGCCCTGCTCCACCTCCCGCACGATCCAGGCCTCCATCCGCTCCTGCTCGGGCCCCTCGGCCAGCACATGGTCGAGCTGGGCCTTGGGGATCAACACCGCGCCGTCCTGGTCCGCGACGACGACGTCGTCCGGGAACACGGCGACGCCGCCGCAGGCGATCGGCTCGCCCCAGCCGACGAAGGTGAGCCCCGCGACCGATGGCGGCGCCGCGGCGCCGTTGCACCACACCGGCAGGGAGGTGCCGAGCACGCCCTCGAGGTCGCGCACCACGCCGTCGGTCACCAGCGCCGCGATGTTGCGCTTCACCATGCGCGCGCACAGGATGTCGCCGAAGATCCCGGCGTCGGCGACGCCCATGGCGTCGACCACGGCGATGCAGCCCTCCGGCATGGCCTCGATGGCGGCGCGGGTCGAGATCGGGTTGCCCCAGGATTCCGGGGTCGCGAGGTCCTCGCGCGCCGGCACGAAGCGCAGCGTAAAGGCCGGTCCGACCAGGCGCGGCTGGCCGGGGCGCAGTGGCCTGGTGCCGCGCAGCCAGACGTTGCGCAGGCCCTTCTTGAGCAGCACCGTGGTGATGGTCGCGCTCGACACGCCCTTGAGGATCTCGATAGACTTCGGCGTCAGCGACATGACGTCATCCACTCCCGGTGTGATGGCTGGACAAATCGGCGGCGGCATGGTGCCGTCGCAAGACCTCGGGGACGACTCTTGCCCCAAATCGCGCGGCTTGCCAATTCGCCGGCGGAACATGGCAGGCCGCGCACGCAATGAGGATCTTTCGCCCGAGATGACCGCGCCGGATGCCCCCCTGCCCCGGATCCTGCCCTGCGGCGACGCCGCGCTGACGGTCGAGTTCGGCCGCAGCCTGGACGAAACCGTCAATCGCACCGTGCTGGCGTTCGACCGGGCGGTGGCGGCGGAGGCGATCGCCGGCATCCAGGAAACGGTGCCGACCTATCGTTCGCTGCTGATCCACTACGATGCCTTGACAGTCGATTTCGGCAGCTTGCGCCAGCGGCTGCTGGCGCTGGCCGTCAAGCCGCTGGTTCCGGTCGCGACCACCCGGCGCTGGCGCGTTCCGGTGGTCTACGGCGGCGACTACGGCATCGACCTCGACGACGTCGCACGCACCCACGGGATCTCCGCCGACGACGTCGTCGCCCGCCACATGGCGGGCGATTACTTCGTCGCCATGGTCGGCTTCACCCCGGGCTTCGCCTATCTCAGCGGGCTCGATCCGACGCTTGCCACCTCTCGGCGGAGCGAGCCGCGGCCGTCGACGCCGCCAGGCTCGATCCATATCGGCGGGGCGCAGGCAGCGATCCAATGCCTCGCCGGGCCGAGCGGCTGGCACCTGCTCGGCCGCACGCCGGTCAGGACCTTCCATCCCCGCCGCGCCCCGGTATTCCTGATCGCGCCGGGCGACGCGGTGACGTTCTACGCGGTCCCGGCCGCCGAGTTCGCCGCGCTGGACCGCGCGGCGGAGGCCGGCGAGCCGGTCGCCGAACTGGTGACGCCATGACGATGCTGGCGGTCATCGCCGCCGATCCGGCGACCTCGGTGCAGGACGGCGGGCGCCACGGCGCCCAGCGCTTCGGGCTGTCACCGAGCGGCGCCATGGACGCGGCGTCGCTGGCGCTCGCCAATGCCCTGGTGGGCAATCCGCCGCTCGCGGCGGCCATCGAAGTCGGCCCGTTCGGCGCGGCGTTCGCCGCGCGCGATGGCTCGGTGCGGGTCGCGCTCGCCGGCGCCCAGCGCCACGCCACGCTTGCGGGGGCGCCGATCGCCGCGCAGCGCAGCTTCGTCATCGCCGAGCATGAAACCCTGACGCTTGGCCCGGCCCGCGACGGCGTGTTCAGCTATCTCGCCATCGAAGGCGCGGTTCACGGCGTGCCGGTGTTCGGCAGCCTCTCGGTCAACGTCCGCGCCGGCCTCGGCAGCCCGTTCCCGCGAGGGCTCGAGGCCGGCGACGTGCTGCAGGTCGACGACATCCGCCCGCTGCGCAGCGAGCGCGGCGCGCCGCCGATCCATCGCGACGCGGGGCCGATCCGGGTGATCGCCGGGCCGCAGGACGACGAGTTCGAGCCCGCGGCCATGGGCGTGCTGATCGAGCGCGAATGGATGCTGGCGGCCGCGAGCGACCGCATGGGCTATCGCCTCGAGGGGCCGCCGCTGCGTCACCCCAACGGCCACAATATCGTGTCCGACGGTACCGTCACCGGCAGCATCCAGGTGCCGGGCTCGGGCCAGCCCATCGTGCTGATGGCCGACCGCGGCACCACCGGCGGCTATCCCAAGATCGCGACCGTGATCAGCATCGACATCGGCCGCCTCGCCCAGGTCCGCCCCGGCCAGTCGATCCGCTTCGCCCTGATCGGCGTCGAGGAGGCCCTGCGGCTGGCGCGCCGCCACGCCGCGGATCTCGCCGCCCTGCCCGGCCGGATTACCGAGATCGGCGAGATTGCCCTCGATGTGGCGAGCCTGCAGGATGCCAACCTCGCCGGCGTCGCCGTCAGCGCGGTCGACGCCGCGACCTGGCAGGCGCCGGGCGCCGATGCCGGCGGAGAGCCTTAGCGAGGATGATTCAGGCTCGTTCACTTTCCCTCGCCATCCTTCGAGACGCGCTGCTTCGCAGCGCTCCTCAGGATGACGGTCGTGACGCTTTAGGAGCAGCCCCGTGACCACGGTCGATCTCAACAGCGATCTCGGCGAGAGTTTCGGCGCCTGGCCGATGGGCGACGACGACGCCATGATCGGCATCGCCACCAGCGCCAACGTCGCCTGCGGCTTCCATGCCGGCGATCCCGACATCATGCGCAACACGGTCAGGCTGGCGAAGGCGCGCGGGGTCAGCATCGGGGCCCATCCCGGTTACCACGACCTCAACGGCTTCGGCCGCCGCCCGGTGCCGGGGCTGACCGCGGCCGAGATCGAAAACCTGGTCGCCTACCAGATCGGCGCGCTGCAGGCGGTCGCCGCGCTCGAGGGCCACCGTGTCACCCACGTCAAAGCCCACGGCGCGCTGTCCAATGTCGGCTGCGTCGACGACATGACGGCGCGCGCGATCGCCGCAGCCATCAAGGCGGTCGACCGCGATCTGGTGTTCGTGGTGCTGCCCAACACCGCGCTGGCGCGCGCCGGCGAAGCGCTGGGCCTGCGTCTCGCCAACGAGGTGTTCGCCGACCGCGCCTATGACGACGACGCCGCGCTGGTGTCGCGGTCGCAGCCCGGCGCGGTGCTGCATGATCCCGCGCTGATCGCGCAGCGCGTGGTGCGCATGGTCCAGGACCGCGCCGTCGTTTCGGTCTCCGGCAAGACCATCAAGGTCGCGGTCGACACCGTGTGCATCCACGGCGACACCCGCGGCGCCGTCGACATCGCCCGCAGCGTCCGCGCTGCGCTCGAGGCCGAAGGCATCACGCTGGCGCCGTTCGCGCGGGGATGAGGGCGCGCGCGCGGTCCCTCCCATTCGTCATTGCCGGGCAACCGGATCCGGCCTTCGGCCGGTCCGGCTGTAAACTTGACCCGGCAATCCACGCTTTTCTTCCGGGCTGCTGCCCCAAAGAGTGGACCCGCGGGTCGAGCCCGCGGGTGACGCAGAAAAGGCGGCAGCGCAGAGGATTGTCGCGCCCACCTACGGACCAGCAACCGCTTGCGCGGCATCTGTCCGCACCGTCTGCGCGATGAGCCGCTTCACTTCCGGCAGGCACGAGCCGCAATTGGTCCCGGCGCGCAGCTGTTCGCCGACCTCGCCGGCGGTGCGTACCGCGCCCGAGGCGATCGCCTTGCAGATCGCGCCGCGGCCGACACCGAAGCAGGCGCAGACGATGGGCCCGGCGCCGCTGTCGCCGTCGGCGCCGCGGCCAGACAGCAGGCGGCGGCGCTCGGCATCGCCGACCACGCCGCTCGCAAGCGCGCGCCTGGCGCCGTCCCAACTCACCGCCTCCGCCGGTGGCCCGACGAACACGCAGAGCTCCAGCGCGCCGGCCGCATCGAACGCCGCGGCGCGGTAGGTGGCGCGGCCGCGGTCGCGATACTCGGCGACGTCGGCGCTGGCGGTGACGCCGCGCAGCCAGACCGACCACTGGTCGAGATCGCCGTTGGCCGCCAGCCGATAGCCGTAGCCGGCGTCGACCGCGACCCGCGCCCACCACACGCCGTCGGCAAACGCCAGCGGGCGGCGCGACAGCACGAAGCCTTGGCTGGCGTAGGCGACCGGCGCGACGCGCGCCGGCGTCGCCTTGTTTTCCGGCTGGCCCGAGATCGGATCGGTCCTCGCCGCCACCAGCGCGCCGACCCGGGCCGATGACGACGTTTCCGCGCTCCAGTGGATCGGCGCAAAAATGACCCCCCGCTGCTGGCGCTCGGTCACCACCGCGCGGACGATGCATTGCCCTTGCGCGGTCGAGATCCGGGCATAGGCGCCGTCGGCAATGGCAAAGCGCGCGGCGTCAGCGGGATGAATCTCGACGAATGGCTCCAGGATATGCTGGCCGAGCCGCGGGCTGAGGCCGGTGCGGGTCATGGTGTGCCACTGGTCGCGGATGCGGCCGGTGTTGAGCCGCAACGGAAACGCATCCGACACCGCTTCGCTGAGCCGCGGCGGCTCCGGCGCCACGAAGCGCGCCTTGCGGTCGGCGTTGAAGAACCCGCCGTCGCCGAACAGCCGCGACGGCGCCGGGCCGCCGGCCGCGGTCTGCGGCCACAGCTGCGGTGCCAGCGCGTCGTAGCCTGCGTCCGACAGGGCGGCGAGCGCGCCGATGTCGAAGGCGCGGCGGCCGTCATTCTCGAACGCGGAGAGCCGTGCGTGCTCGCGAAACACGTCGGCCACGGAGCGGAAATCGAACGCCTCGGCAAATCCCAGCCGCTTGCCCACTTCGCTGACGATCCACCAGTCGGGCCTGGCCTCGCCCGCCGGCGCCACGAAGGCGCGCTGGCGCGAGATCCGCCGCTCGGAATTGGTCACGGTGCCGGACTTCTCGCCCCAGCCCTGCGCCGGCAGCAGCACGTCGACGCCGACGTTCACGGTGTCATTGGAGGCGACGTTCTCCGACACCACGAACAGGTCGAGCTTCTCGAGCGCTGCGCGCGCCGCGTCGGCGTCGGGCAGCGACACCACGGGATTGGTGCCCATGACCCACAGCGCCTTGATCTCGCCGCGGCCGATGGCCTCGAACATCGCCACCGCCTTGTGCCCCTCCGCCGTCGCCATCGCCGGCGCCTGCCAGAACCGACCGACGCGATCGACGTCGTCGGGCGCAAAGCTCATGTGGGCGGCGAGCTGGTTGGCGAGCCCGCCGACCTCACGCCCGCCCATGGCGTTGGGCTGGCCGGTGAGCGAGAACGGCGATGCGCCGGGCTTTCCGATCCGCCCGGTGGCGAGATGGCAGTTGATGATGGCATTGACCTTGTCGGTGCCCTGGGCCGACTGGTTGACACCTTGCGAAAACGCCGTCACCACCCGCGGTGTGGCGCGGAACAGCGCAAAGAATGCGGCGACGTCCTCGATGGCAAGTCCCGTCGCCGCCGCGGTCTGGTCCACGCTGCCCGCGATCAGCCGCGCGCGCGCGAGCGTGGCCGCGAAGTCCGTGGTGTGGTCGACGATGAAGCGTTGATCGAGCGCGCCGTGGTCGGCGAGATCGACCAGGAGTCCGCAGAACAGCGCGCTGTCGCTGCCGGGCGCCAGGCCAAGGAACAGGTCGGCCTCCTCGGCGGTGTCGGTACGCCTGGGATCGATCACCACCAGCCGCGCGCCGCGCTGCTGCCGGTTTCTGACCATGCGCTGGAACAGCACCGGATGGCACCACGCCGTGTTCGAGCCGACCAGCACGATGAGGTCGGCGGCGTCGAGATCCTCGTAGCATCCGGGAACGACGTCGGCGCCGAAGGCGCGGCGATGGCCGGCCACGGAGGACGCCATGCACAGCCGCGAATTGGTGTCAACGTTGGCGCTGCCGATGAAGCCCTTCATCAGCTTGTTGGCGACATAGTAGTCTTCGGTGAGAAGCTGGCCCGACAGATAGAACGCGACCGCGTTGGGCCCGTGTTCGGCGATGGTGCGCGCCAGTCCCTGCGCCACCTGGTCGAGGGCCTCGTCCCACCCGGCCCGCCGCAGCGCGGCGTCTGGGCCCTTCAGCATCGGATGGAGCAGACGCTGGCCGAGGCCGAGCGTTTCGCCCAGCGCCGAGCCCTTGGAACAGAGACGGCCGAAATTGGCAGGATGATCGGAATCGCCGGCGATGATGGCACCGCCCTGGCCGTCCGGCGTGGCGAGGATACCGCAGCCGACGCCGCAATAGGCGCAAGTCGTACGCGTCACCTGCAGCGTCGGGTCCACCGCGTTCATGCGGCGACCCGTGCGTGGATGTCAGCTGTCGCGCGCCCGTCAGCGGCGCGCGTCGTTGCTAGAGGATGATGATATTTAGTTCGCTCGCCATAGCCCGTCGTCCTGAGGTGGCCGCGCGCAGCGCGGCCCTCGAAGGGCGACAGCCCGGGCCGTTCATCCTTCGAGGCTCGCTGCGCTCGCACCTCAGGATGACGGAAATGAGCAAACCTAAGCTGAGCACGCCCTAGAACGGATGAACCGACAGCGTCCCGAACACGACGCCGGCAATCAGCGCCAGTGCCGCCCACAGCGCGGCGCGGTGGAACACGTCCGCGGTCGGCGAACCGTGGTGCGACCGGCGCGGTGAACTCGGCAGGGCGATCGGCATGGATCTCTGACCTGATGATGTCGTCATCATGCAGATAGAATCCCTCAAGCGGCCAATCGCAAGGGCCCGCCGAAAATAAGCAGGAAATTGCAGTGACAACTCGATCCCGAGTCAAAGATTCTCCTGTCGAGGGGGTCGGCAACCGTTTCATTTTCGGTTCCAGGTTCATGATCGCGTTGCGAGATCAGTAAACGTCCTGCTGATAGCGCCCGGCCTTCTTGAGGCCGGACACGTAGGCGACCGCTTCATCGGTCGACCGCGCGCCGAACTGCGCGGTGATGTCGACCAGCGCGCGCTCGACGTCCTTGGCCATCCGCTTGGCGTCGCCGCAGACATAGACGTGGGCGCCGTCGGCGAGCCACGACCACAGTTCGCGGCCGACCTCGCGCATGCGGTCCTGGACGTAGAACTTGGCGTCGCTGTCGCGCGACCACGCCAGCGACAGCCGGGTCAGCACGCCGTCGCTCTTCAGCGCCTTGAGCTCGTCGGCGTAGAAAAAGTCACAGTCGCTGCGCTGGTGGCCGAAGAACAGCCAGTTGCGGCCCGGCGCACCGGTCGCCTGGCGGTCGAGCAGGAAGGCGCGGAACGGCGCGATCCCGGTGCCCGGCCCGATCATGATCACCGGCACCGCGGGATCGCTGGGCAGACCGAAACCGTGGGCGCGCTGGACATAGACCGGCAAGGTCTCGCCGGGCTGGATGCGCTCGGCGAGGAAGGTCGAGGCGAGCCCGCTGCGCCTGCGCTTGCCGATGACGTAGCGCACCGCGTCGACCGTCAACGACAGCCGGCCTGGGGTGGCGCGGTGCGACGACGAGATCGAGTAGAGCCGCGGCTGCAGCGGCTCCAGCGCCTCGACGAAGGCTTCCGGATGCGGCCGGATGCCGGGGAATTTCTGCAACGCCGCCAGCACGTCGAGCACCGCGGCGTCGCCGTCGGGGTCGGCGCCTTGCGCCAACGCCCGCGCCTTCTCGCGCACCGCGCCGCCGGAGACGAAGGACAGCAGTTCGAACAGGCTGTCGGGGGCCGGCGCCAGCGAGAGGTCGCGATGCAGCACTTCGCGCAGGGTCTTGCCGTTGACTTGCGTCAGCGGCGACGCGCCGAGCACGGCGATGATCTGGTCGACCAGACCGAGATCGTTGGTGGCGAACACGCCGAAGGAATCACCGACCACATAGTCGAGGCCGGCGGCTTCGAGATCGAACTCGACGTGCCAGGTTTCCTTCTCCGAGCCCGCGCCGTTGAGCCGCCGCCGCGACAGGAACGTCGCCGGCGCCGGATTGTCGCGCGAACGTCCAGGCGGCGACATCGCGGCGGCCGGCGCAGCGGGCGCCTCAACCGCAGGCGCCGCCGGCGCCGCGGGGGCCTGATCGAGCTCGACGGCGAGCTCCTTCAGCATCCGCATGGTTTCCTTGCCGCCCGGCACGCACAGGTTGAGGCGGGCTTCCTTGCGGCCGGCGATGGCATCCGAATAGTCGTGGCAGTTATAGCCACACTGGCCGCAGTCCTGCTGGGCCATCGCCGCCATCATGCGCCGCCGCAGCGGCTTGCCCTCCGCGAGCTTCATGCGCTCGGCCATCGGCAGGGTCTGGTCGTGCCACGGCGCGTCATCGTCGTCGGCGCTGTTGCCGGATGCTTCCTTCATGACCGCGGCGCCGGCGTCCACCGACAGCGGCTGGACACCGCCGGCCTCGGGCGCGATCAGGCCGGCAAAGAAGCCGTTGAGCCAGGAGCGCTGCTCGGGCGAGAACGGCGCGTTCTCCGGGATCAGCTCGAGCTGTCCCGGCGGGGTGATCTGGTTCATGGCAGGGCCTCCATCATGCGCCGGATCGTCTCGACGCCGGTGCGCTTGGCGAAGGCGACGAAGGTTTCCCCGGCGCCGCCGCGGTTGGCGAGGTAGGTCCGCAGGATCCGTTCGACCGCGGCCGGAGCGTCGCTCGCCTTGACGTCGCGGATCAGTTCGTCGGCCATGGCGCCGTCACCACCGAAGCCGCCGCCGACATGGATGTGATAGCCGGCGACGGTGTCGCCGTCCTCGCCCTCGGCGACGCGGGCGCCGATCAGGCCAATGTCGCCGATATAGTGCTGGGCGCAGGAATGGTGGCAGCCGGTGAGATGGACGTTCACCGGGCTGTCGAGCGCGAGCCTGCCGTCGCACCACGTGGCGATCGCATCGGCGTCTTCCTTGGTGTGGGCGGCGGCGAAGCGGCAGCCGGTGGCGCCGGTGCAGGCGACGAGGCCGGTGCGCAGCGGGGTGGCGTCGGTGGCGAGCCCCAGCGCCGCGATGGCGTCGACCACCCGGCCGACGTCGGCATCGGCGACGCCCGAGAGCAGCAGGTTCTGCCACACCGTCAGGCGGATATCACCGTCGCCGTACTGTCGCGCGAGGTCGGCGAGGCCGCGGATCTGGCCGGGCGTGAGCCGCCCGAGCGTCATGGCGACGCCGATCCAGTTGCGGCCCGGCTGCCGCTGCGGATGCACGCCGATATGGGCGGCGCGGTCGTAAGGAGGCCGGGGCGCGACCGCGGCGGCATCGACGCGCAACAGCGGCTCGCCGAGACGCGCTTCGACCGCGGCGAGGAATTTGGCGAAGCCCCAGGCGTCGAGCACGTATTTGAGGCGGGCCTTGTTGCGGTTGGTGCGGTCGCCGTGCTCGATGAACACGCGCAGGATGGCGTCGGCGACCCGGGTCGCGTCCTGCGGCCGCACGATCACGCCGGTGTCGCGCGCGAGGTCCTTGTGGCCGGTGATGCCGCCGAGCGCGAGGCTGTAGTAGATCCCGGCCTCGACGCCTGTCCCCTCGCCGACCGCGACGGCCTGGAACGCGATGTCGTTGGTATCCTCCAGCACCGGGACCCCGCCGCCGCCGTCGAAGGCGATGTTGAACTTGCGGGGCAGCCCGTACAGCGAGCGGTCGTTGAGAATGTGGAAATGCATGGCGCGGGCGTGCGACCGGGTGTCCAGCAGCTCCTGCGGATCGATGCCCGCGGTCGGCGAGCCGGTGACGTTGCGGATGTTGTCGGCGCCGGAACCCCGCGAGCACAGGCCGAGATCCTGCACGGCTTCGACCACGTCGACGGCATGGCGCGGCGCGATCTCGCGGATCTGCAGGTTGGCCCGGGTGGTGACGTGGGCATAGCCGCCGCCGAAGCGCTCGGCGAGATCGGCGACGCCGGCGAACTGCCAGTGAGTGAGAATGCCGTTGGGGATCCGCATCCGGCACATGTACGAGGTCTGGGTCGGCGCGACGTAGAACAGCCCGTAGTAGCGCCAGCGGAAGTTGTCGGCCGGCTTCGGCGCCTCGTCGGCGCGGGCCTGCGCCACCAGGCGCGGATAGGCGTCGAACGGATGTTCCTCGCGCTTGATCTTTTCCTGGTCGTTGAGCTTGCCGCCGGCCGCCACCGTGGCGTCCTGGGCTTTGAGATGGATGGCATCCGGACCGCTCGGCTCGGCCTTCACCACGGCCGCCGCCGGCGCGCGCAGCCGCGACACGCTGAGGCCCGAGGCGAAGCCCTCGATATAGCGCTTCTGTTCCTGGGAAAACTCCGCCGACATGGTCACGCCGCCTTCCGTTCGAACTCTGCCGGCCCGAACATCAGGCTGGGGCGGATGTCGCCGATGTTGTCGCCGCCGCGGATCAGCCTGAGATACCAGAGCGCATGCTCGGTATCGCCGACCAGCACCGCGCCAGTCAGCCGATCGTCGTGAACCACGAGCTTCTTGTAGGTACCGAGCCCGTCGTCGCGCAGCTCGAGCGTCTCGCCGCCGCCGGCACCGAGAAAGTCGCCGGCCGAGAACACATTGACCCCCGACACCTTGAGATTGGTCGCCACCACGCTGCCGGCATAGGCGCCCTCGCCGCGGGCCAGCACCGAGGCCAGCACGCGGGCCTGCTCGTAGGCCGGCTCGACCAGGCCGTAGCAGGTGCCGCGATGCTCGGCGCATTCGCCGATGGCGTAAACTCCGGCAGCCGAGGTCTGCAGATCGTCGCCGACCATGATGCCGCGATTGACGGTGATCCCGGCCTGCCGCGCCAGATCGGCGTTGGGCCTGATCCCCGCGGCGAAGATCACGGCGTCGGCGTCGAGCCGTTCGCCGCCCGTGAATTCGACGGCCTCGACCCGGCGCGTGCCGATGATGCGCGCGGTCGAGGTTTCGAGGCGAACGTCGATGCCCTTAGCCTCGACCAGCCGGTGCAGCAGCGCCGCCGCCGGAGGGTCGAGCTGGCGTTCCATCAGCCGGTCCATCAGATGCACCAGCGTTGCGCTGGCGCCCGCCTTGGCCAGGCCATAGCCGGCCTCGAGACCGAGCAGCCCGCCGCCGACCACCACGATGCGCTTCTTCCCGGCGGCGAGACGCAGCAGCACCTCGGCGTCGCCGCTGTCGCGGAAGGTGTGGACACCCTCGAGATCGGCGCCGGGGATGTTGAGCCGGATCGCCTGGGAGCCGGTGGCGAACACAAGTTTGCCGAACGGCACCGTGCGGCCGTCCGCCAGCGCCACGGTGCGCCGGTCGAGATCGACCGCCACCGCGGCGTGGCCGTAGCTCAGCGTCACGCCGTGGTCGCGCCACCACCGTGCCGGCCGCAGCTCGAGATCGCCCGAGGTCACCTCGCCGGCCAGCATCGACGACAGCAGCACGCGGTTATAGGCCAGCCGCGGCTCGTCGCCGATAACCGCCACCGCGTACTTGCCGAGCGCGCGCTTCGATAGCTCGTCGGCGAGCCGCGCCGCCGCCATGCCGTTGCCGATGATGACCAGGGGTTCGCTCATGGCGTCGGATTACTCCGCGGCCGCGGGACGGCCGTAGGCCTCGCCGATCATGAAGTTGGACAGCGTGGTGTAGGCGGCGGTCCAGGCCTCGGCCACGTCCTTGGTCCAGCCGGCGCCGAGCCCCTGTTCCAGGGTCCACAGCAGCGCCGCGCCGACCGCCGGATAGTGCGAGGCCTCGACGCCATAGGCGACGTGCTTCTTGGCCAGCGCGCTCGCCGCCGGCAGCACGGTCGGCAGATTGCCGAGGCCGCCGACCACGTAAGCCAGCGTCGCCATCAGCTTCTTGCGCTGCTCGGTCATGTCGGCGGGAAACATCGCCTTGACCTGCGGCGCGATGGTGAACAGGCGGTCGTAGAACAGCACCGCCGCCTGGTCGGCGATCGGCGCCACCTTGGCGAAGGAGTCCTGAACGATGGAGACTTGCTGCGGGGTCATGTCACGTCCTCCGGATGGGGTTGGTGGTCTCAGGCGGCCTCGACGAAGCGATGACGCTCGTAGAGGAATTCGAGCACGCGCTGGCGGCACTTGAGGTAGATCGGGTTGGTCGCCAGCTCGAGGCGCTTGCGCGGATGCGGCAGCGGCACGTCGAGCACCTCGCCGATCCGGGCGCTCGGGCCGTTGGTCATCATCACGATGCGGTCGGACAGCAGCACCGCCTCGTCGACGTCGTGGGTGATCATCAGCACGGTGTTGTTGAGCTTCTGGTGCAGCGCCATGACCGAGTCCTGGAGATGGGCCCGGGTCAGCGCGTCGAGCGCGCCGAACGGTTCGTCGAGCAGCAGCACCTTGGGTTCCATCGCCAGCGCTCGCGCGATGCCGACACGCTGCTTCATGCCGCCGGAGATCTCCGCCGGCCGCTTGTCGCGGGCGTGCGCCATCTGCACCAGGTTGAGATTGTGCATTACCCAGGCGTCGCGCTCGGCGCGGCTCTTGGTCGAGCGGAACACCTTGTCGACGCCGAGCCGGACGTTCTCGTAGACCGTCAGCCAGGGCAGCAGGCTGTGGTTCTGGAACACGACGGCGCGGTCCGGTCCCGGCGCGTTGACCTCGCGGTCCTCGAGCAGCACGCCGCCCCGGGTCGCCGGCGTCAGTCCGGCGACGATGTTGAGCATGGTCGACTTGCCGCAGCCGGAATGGCCGATGATGGAGACGTATTCGCCCTGGGCCACGGCGAGATTGATGTCGGTCAGCACCTCGGTGGTGGCCTGGCCGCGGGTGAAGGACTTGTCGAGATGATCGAGCTTGAGATAGGCGTGCATGACGGATCCCTCAGTTGGTGGCGGTGCCGCGGGTGACGACCGAAGCGAGCAGCGCGATCAGGCGGTCGAGCACGAAGCCGATGATGCCGACATAGACCAGGGCGAGGATGATCTCGCTGATGTGCGACGAGTTCCAGGCGTCCCAGATGAAGAACCCGATGCCGACGCCGCCGATCAGCATTTCCGCGGCGACGATCGCGAGCCACGACAAGCCGATCCCGATGCGCAGGCCGGTGAAAATGTAGGGCGCCGCCGACGGGATCATCACCTTGGCGAAGAATTCCAGCGGATTGAGCTGCAGCACCGCGGCGACGTTGCGATAGTCCTGCGGGATATTGCGGATGCCGACCGCGGTGTTGATGATGATCGGCCAGATCGAGGTGATGAAGATCACGAAGATCGCCGAGGGCTGGCCGTCGCGGAAGGCGGCCAGCGCCAGCGGCAGCCACGCCAGCGGCGGGATCGTGCGCAGCACCTGGAACAGCGGATCGAGGCCCCGCATCGCCCAGATCGACTGGCCGACCAAGGTGCCGAGCGCGACGCCGACGACCACCGCGAGCGAATAGCCCAGCGCAACCCGCTTCAGGCTCGCCGAGATGTGCCAGAACAGGCCCTTGTCGATGCCGCCGTTGTCGAAGAACGGATCGAGGATCAGGTCCTTGGTCTCGCGAATGACCCGCGACGGCGGCGGCAGCGTCGCGCCGGCACGGCGGCACAGCAGCTCCCAGACCACCAGCAGCAGCGCCACCACGATCAGTGGCGGCACGATCCGCGCCGCGGCCTCGCGCCCGCGCTTGGCCAGCACCTCCATCCGCGGCGGCCGCTTCGGCGACAGGGTCAGGATCGGCGCGGAAGCCGCCGGCACCGGCGGCGAAGACTCGGTCTTGAGCGCAGTCATGGACATTGCACGGGCTCCGGGATCGATCGGCACGGGTTCAGGCTTCGACGCGCTTGATGGCGAGCGACTTCAGGTAGGCGGCGGGATTGTCCGGATCGAACACCTTGCCGTCGAACAAGGTCTCCTTGCCGCGCGAGGTCCCGGCCGGAATGTCGGCGGCCGCGACGTTGAGGGCCTTGGCGGCGTCGCGCCACAGGTCCTCGCGATTGACCTTCGCCACCAGCGCCTTGGTGTCGGTGCCGGCCGGCAGCTTGCCCCAGCGGATGTTCTCCACCAGGAACCAGTGGTCGTGGCTCTGGAACGGATACGAGGCGTGGTCGCGCCAGAACTTCATCAGCAGCGGGCTGTTGGTTTCCACCCGCCCGTTGCCGTAGTTGAAGGTGCCCTTGATGCGATCGGCGATGTCGGCGACCGGCACGTTCATCCATTGGCGCTTGCCGCTGATCGCCGCCAGCTCTTCCTTGTTCTCATCCTTGTCGCACCACTGCTGCGCCTCCAGCACCGCCATCAGCAGCGCCTTGGCGGCGCGCGGGTTCTTGTCGACCCAGGCGGCGCGCAGGCCGAGCGCCTTCTCGGGATGGTCCTTCCAGAGTTCGCCGGTGGTCAGCGCCGAATAGCCCGCGCCCTGGTGAACGAGCTGCTCGTTCCACGGCTCGCCGACGCAGAAGCAATCCATCGTGCCGACCTTCATGTTCGCCACCATCTGCGGCGGCGGCACCACGATGGTCTCGACGTCTTTGTCGGGATCGACGCCACCCGCGGCCATCCAGTAGCGCAGCCAGAGATCGTGGGTGCCGCCGGGAAAGGTCATCGCCGCCTTGACCGATTTGCCCGCCGCCCTCTTCTTCGCGAACGCATCCGCGAGCGGCCGGGCGTCGAGACCGACCTTGAGACCGGCATATTCGTTGGCGACCGAGATGCCCTGGCAGTTCAGGTCGAGCCGCGCGAGGATGTACATCGGCGTCGGCACGTTGTTCTGGGTCACCGCGCCCGACGAGATCAGGTAGGGCATCGGGGTCAGAATGTGGGCGCCGTCGATGCCGTTGCCTTCGGAGCCGAGCACCAGGTTGTCGCGGGTGGTGCCCCAGGAGGCCTGCTTCTGCACCTCGACATTGGGCATGCCGTATTTGGCGAACAGGCCCTTCTCGCGGGCGACGAACAGCGGCGCCGCGTCGGTCAGCGCGATGAAGCCGAGCTTGGCGCCGTCCACCTCCGGCCCCGCGGCCTCGGCGAACGCGCCGCCCGGGAAATTCATCCGGATCGCGGCGACCAGCGCCGCGGTCCCCGCGCCCGCCTTGAGGATCTGGCGCCGGCTGAGGGATCGTGATGCGCCGCGTGGAATGCTGTTCGTCATCGTGTTTCGCCATCCTTTTGCGGCGGCGACCAGGCCGCGCCCAAAAACAAAAATGCCGCCGTCGAGATCGCGCACGTGAAGCGCTCTCGAACAGCGACATTGCTGCTGGTCCTCCGGCGGACCTGGTCGTGAGTACCCGACCTCGGCCTCGGTTATTCAAGCTTCGTGCCAACTCCTGCGCGCTCGTAACGCTTTGATTTCATGACGATCTCTTTGGAGCGCGCGCGATCGCGACCGCGCACCCGCGCCGCGCGAACTTGCAGTTCGAGCAAAATATATGCATTGCACAACGATTGAGCAGGCGCGCCTTCAGCCCGCGAACGGCCGGCGAATCGCGAACGATGCGAGGTGGCCTTCGAGGTCGTCGGCATCGAAGGCCGGCCCGGTGAATGCGCCGATGCCGTCGCCCGGTTGGGCGGCGATCGTCTCGCGTCCGCCCAGCGCGGCGTCGTAGAGATCCGGCCGGAACACCGACTTGGCGACGGCGAGCGCGTCGGGGGTCAGCCGGACCTGTCCCCACCGCACCATCTGGGCGAACAGCCAGGCCGCCTGCACCCGCTCCGGGCGGCTGGCGCCGTCGCGCCCGACCAGCAGATAACGGTCGCTGCCGCGGGTGGCGCCGTCGGGCGACACCTTGAGCCGGCCCGCCAGGGTGCGGACGATGACGTCCGGGCTGACGCCGAGCCGGTCGGGCCGCGCCAGGATGGCGACCGTCTCGTCGCGGTGTTCCGGCGCCTCGACGAACAGCGCGGCGCGGCGGCAGGCCCGCACCAGCGCGGCGACGGTGGCCGGATTCTCGTTCGCCCAGCTCAGGCGCACCGCCAGCACCTTCTCGGCGGCGCGCATCAGGAGGTCCGACATCAGGTGCAGGATGTGGCCGACGCCCTGGTCGACCGCCACCGAATTCCACGGCGCGCCGACGCAGAAGGCGTCGACCTGGCCGCTGGCGAGGCTGTCGACCATCAGCGGCGGCGGCAGCACCACCAGCTTGACGTCGTTGTCGGGGTCGACGCCGCCGGCGGCCATCCAGAACCGCAGTTGATAGTTGTGCGTCGAGAACGGAAACGTCATGGCGAAGGTCAGCGGCTCGGCGCCGCTGCGGCGGCGCTGCTCGACGACGCGCGCCAGCGCCTGGGCGGTCGCCAGCGGATCGGTCGGCTCGCCGGGCAACTCGGCCATGATCGCGGCGTGGAGCGCGGACGACGCGGTGATGGCGTTGCCGTTGACCGCAAGCGTCAGCGGCACCGCGATCGGCACCTTGATGTGGCCGAGCCCGAGGCTCGACGCGATCGCCACCGGCGCCAGCAGGTGGGCGGCGTCGAACAGCCCGAGATTGAGCTTGTCGCGCACGTTCGACCACGACACCTCGCGCACCAGCGCGACGTCGAGCCCCTCCTCGGCGGCAAAACCGCGATCGACGGCGACCACCAGGGCCGCGGCATCGACCAGCGGAATGAAGCCGATGCGCAACGGCGTCAGGCTCATTTCAGCACCTCCGCGGCGGTGACGATCGACTGGGCGATATCGGCAATCTTCTTCTTCTCGCGCATCGCGGTCGAACGCATCAGCACATAGGCCTCCTCTTCGGTCAATTGCTTCAGCTTCATCAGGATGCCCTTGGCGCGATCGATCACCTTGCGCTCCTCGAGCGCGGAGCGGGTGCGGTCGAGCTCGTCCTGGAGCCGCGCGAAGGCGTTGAAGCGCGAGATGCAGAGATCGAGCACCGGCTTGATGCGCTCCTTCCTGAGGCCGTCGACCACGTAGGCCGACACCCCGGCGTCGACGGAGGCCTGGATCGACGCCGAATCGCTCTGGTCGACGAACATCGCGATCGGCCGCCGTACCACGCGGCTGACCTGGAACATCTGCTCGAGCACGTCGCGGCTCGGGTTCTCCAGGTCGATCAGGATGACGTCGGGGTCGATGGCGTAGATCCGCGCCAGCAGGCTGCGCATCTCGCTGACATGGGAGACCGCGGTGAAGCCGGCCTCGCGCAGCCCCTCCTCGAGGATCGCCGCGCGGATCGGGCTTTCATCGACGATCAGGATCTTGAAGCTGCTGTCCGCCGCCATTTCGGGCTCACTCGCCGGCGCCAAGTTACCACTCGAAGGCAACGCTCGAAGTTAACGCTCGAAGTTACCACCGGGCCCAGCCCGGCGATCCGGCCGGACAGCCCTTGAAATCGCGGGTGTTCAAGGCTAGCTCCATCGTTTCTAACCGGATGGAATTTGATGGACAAGGGCGTCGCGCCGAAAGTCAGCTTTGTGTCGCTGGGATGCCCCAAGGCCCTGGTGGATTCCGAACGCATCATCACGCGGCTGCGGGCGGAAGGCTACGAGCTCGCCCGCAAGCACGACGGCGCCGACCTCGTCATCGTCAACACCTGCGGCTTCCTCGACAGCGCCAAGCAGGAGTCTCTCGGCGCCATCGGCGAGGCCATGGCGGAGAACGGCAAGGTCATCGTCACCGGCTGCATGGGTGCGGAACCCGAGCAGATCGAGCAGGCCTATCCCGGCGTGCTGTCGATCACCGGCCCGCAGCAGTACGAGAGCGTGCTCGAGGCGGTGCATCGCGCGATCCCGCCGCTGCACAACCCGCACCTCGACCTGGTGCCGCCCCAGGGCATCAAGCTGACGCCGCGGCATTACGCCTATCTCAAGATCTCCGAGGGCTGCAACAACCGCTGCACCTTCTGCATCATTCCCAAGCTCCGCGGCGACCTCGTGTCGCGCACCGCCGACGACGTGCTGCGCGAGGCCGAACGGCTGGTCAAGGCCGGGGTCCGCGAGCTTCTGGTGGTGTCGCAGGACACGTCCGCCTACGGCGTCGACATCAAGTATGCCGCCGCGCCGTGGAAGGATCGCGAGGTCCGCGCCCGCTTCGTCGACCTGGCGCGGGAACTCGGCGAGCTCGGCGCCTGGGTGCGGCTGCAGTATGTCTACCCCTACCCCCACGTCGACGAAGTCATCGGCCTGATGGCCGAGGGCAAGGTGCTGCCCTATCTCGACATCCCGTTCCAGCACGCCAATCCCGAGGTGCTGAAGCGCATGCGGCGGCCGGCGGCGCAGGACAGGACGCTGGCGCGGATCAAGGCATGGCGCGAGCAGTGTCCCGATCTGGCGCTGCGCTCGACCTTCATCGTCGGCTTTCCGGGCGAGACCGACGCCGAGTTCGCCGACCTGCTCGACTGGCTCGACGAGGCCGAGATCGACCGCCTCGGCTGCTTCAAGTTCGAGCCGGTGGCGGGCGCCGCCGCCAATCACCTCGACAACCCGGTGGCCGACGAGATCAAGACCGAGCGCTGGAACGCGCTGATGGCGTGCCAGCAGAAGATCTCGGCGCGGCGGCTGAAGCGCAAGGTCGGCACGCGGCAGCAGGTGATCGTCGACGAGATCGGCCCGACCGTGGCCAAGGGCCGCTCCAAGGCCGATGCGCCGCAGATCGACGGCACCGTGTACCTGACCAGCCGCCGGCCGCTGCGCGTCGGCGACATCGTCACCGCCAAGATCGAGCGCGCCGAGGCCTACGATCTCCACGGCACGGTGGCGGGATTCTAGCGGCGGCATTCAGTGCCAAGAGTTGCAACAATTTCTGCGTCACCCGCGGGCTTGACCCGCGGGTCCACTCTTTGGGGCTACTGCTAGGAAGAAAAGCGTGGATTGCATAGCAACTCGGCTATCGCGGAGTTGCGTTCCTCTTAGTACCGCAAGTCGGAAAGATCCGACTTGCGGTGTCAAGCCCGGCAATGACACTTCAGCTAACACCGTTCACGGCCGGAAGATCGACGCACCCGTGGTGGCCCGGCTCTCGAGATCGCGGTGGGCCTTCTGGGCGTCCTTGAGCGCGTAGGCGTGATGGATCGGAACGTGCAGGCTGCCGTTGATCACCGCGGTGAACAGCGTGTCGGCGGCCGAGATCAGTTCGGCGCGGGTGCCGACATAGTCGTTGAGCTTCGGCCGCGTCGCGAACAGCGAACCGTGATTGTTCAGTTCGAGCAGCGAGAACGGCGGCACCGGTCCCGAGGCATTGCCGAAGCTGACGAACAGACCGCGGGGCTTGAGGCACGACAGCGAGCCCGGAAAGGTCGCCTTGCCGACCCCGTCATAGACCACGTCGCAGAGTTCGCCGCGGCTGATCTGCTTGACCCGGGCGACGAAGTCCTCCTCGGAGTAGAGGATGACATGGTCGCAGCCGTTGGAGAGCGCCATCTCGGCCTTGGCCTTGGAGCCGACCGTGCCGATCACATGGGCGCCGAGCGCCTTGGCCCACTGGCAGGCCAGCAGGCCGATGCCGCCGGCGGCAGCGTGAATCAGAATGCGGTGTCCCGGCCCGACCTGAAAGGTCTTGTGCAGCAGGTAGTAGACGGTGAGCCCCTTGAGCATCAACACGGCGGCCTGCTCGTGGGTGATGATGTCGGGAAGCTTGACCAGTTTGTCGGCGGGAATGTTGCGCTCGGCGGCATAGCCACCGAGATTGTAGTAGTAGGCGACGCGGTCGCCCGGATGGAAATTGGTCACGCCCGGACCGACTGCCACGACCTCGCCCGACGCTTCGTTGCCGACCACGAAGGGCATGGTCGGCGCCTTGTACAGGCCGGTGCGGAAATAAGTGTCGATGTAGTTCAGGCCGATCGCAAGCTGGCGGATGCGGACCTCGCCCTGCGCCGGCGCCGGCACTTCGGCGTCCTCATAGGTCAGGACTTCCGGACCTCCCACCTGATGGACCCGCACGACCTTGGTCATTTCCCGCTCCAACCCCGAATTTGAGTCGGACTGTAGGGCCGGGCCAGCGGCAGGGCAACCCGTTACGGCCGCTCCTGCGCGGCGTCGGGCTTCGCGGCCGCGCGCGAGCGGGCCCGGTTGCGCCGCGCCATGATGTTGAAGGCCTCCACCGCGAGCGAGAACGCGATCGCGAAGTAGATGTAGCCGCGCGGAATGTGGAATGCGAAGCCGTCGGCGACCAGCGCGACGCCGATCAACACGAGAAAGGCGAGCGCGAGCATCTTGGTGGTGGGATGCCGGGCCACGAAGCCGGCGACCGGTCCCGACGCCGCGTACATGATGGCGCAGGCGATCACCACCGCCGCCACCATGATCGCGAGATCCTGCACCATGCCGATCGCGGTGATGATGGAGTCCAGCGAGAACACCAGATCGATCACCACGATCTGCACGATGACCCAGGCGAATGCGCTCGACGCCGCGCCGGCGGCCTCGTCGTCGCGCGCCTCGACCTCCTGGTGAATCTCGTGGGTGGCCTTCGCGATCAGGAACGCCCCGCCCGCGATCAGGATGACGTCGTGCCAGGAATAGGCGTGGTCGGCGACGGTAATCACCGGCTGCGTCAGTCCGATCAGCCAGACCAGCGCCGCCAGCAGCACGATGCGAAACACCAGCGCCAGCGCCAGCCCGATCTGCCGCGCGCGCGTCGCCTGCCGCGGCGGGATCCGCGACACCAGAACCGACAGGAAGACCAGGTTGTCGATGCCGAGGATGATCTCGAGCGCGACCAGGGTGACCAGTGCGATCCAGGCTTCGGGGGAGAACAGCAGTGCCGTCATGGGGTGATCCACATTAGCTTGGTCACGGCAGGTCCACGCCCCCGGTGCCGCCCGCCCGGCCGGTCGCCAGCCGCGCGACCAGGCGGATCAGGATATCGCTGCAAAGCACGTAGGCCGCAATGGCGCACAGCGCCGCGGTGACGGTCCACGGCACCTCGAAATCGGCGAGCACCGCATCCAGCGCGAGCGCCGCCCAGATGACGATCATCGCGAGGTTGAGGCTGCGCAGCCGTGCCACGCGCACCGGATGGACGACGCGGAACGGCACGAAGGTCAGGACCACCAGCAGCGCCACGATCGCGGTCGAGAGAGCAGCGCCGGGCTTCAGCAGAAACAGGTAGAACGCCACCGCATTCCACAGCGCGGGAAAGCCACGAAAATGGTTGTCATCCGCTTTCATTCGCTTGTCGGCGAAGTACAGCGCCCCGCTGAACACGATCGCGACCCCGAGCAGCGATCCGGCCAGCGGCAGCAGGAAGCCGCTGGCGGTGATGACATAGGCCGGAACGAACACATAGGTGACGAAATCGACCACGAGGTCGAGGGTGTCGCCGGACCATTCCGGCAACCTGCCGGCGACATCGAGCCGGCGGGCGATCGGTCCGTCGACGACGTCGATCAGCAGCGCCAATCCGAGCAGGACGAACGTCGCCACCCAGTGCTCGCGCACCGCTTCCATCAGCGCCAGCAGCGCGATGCCACCACCGAGCGCGGTGAAGACATGCACCGCGAACGCCGTCGTTCGCGCCGCGCGCGATGCTGTAGGCAAGGGCTCCGGGTCAGTCATGCTCATCGGTGTCATAGTGAATAGCAGGAAAGCGGACGCATTGCACATGGCCGCGATCGCCAAATTGATTGCGCCCGCCGCGCTCCACTTCTATATCAAGAGGCATGATGACCGATGTCGATTTGCCGTCGCAGGGCCCCTGTGACGTCGCCGTGGTCGGAGGTGGCCCGGCCGGCCTCGCCGCCGCGATCGCGCTGGCGCTCGGCGGTGCGCGGACCGTGCTGATTGCGAAACGCACGCCCTACGGCGACAACCGCACCACCGCCCTGCTCGGCCAGTCGGTCGATTTCCTCGAGACGCTCGGCGTGTGGTCGCGCTGTGCGGCGAACGCCGCGCCGCTCCGGGTGATGCGTCTGGTCGACGACACCGGCCGGTTGATCCGCGCGCCCGAAGTCCGCTTTTCGTGCGACGAGATCGGCCGCGACGTGTTCGGCTACAACATCGAGAACCGGATCCTGGTGGACGCGCTCGAGGCGCGGGCCGCCGAGCTCGCGAACCTGACCCGCATCGACGACGACGCCGACCTGGTCTCGCCGCAAGCGGACCACGCCGAGATCAGGACCCGCCACGGCACGGTCGTCACGGCGCGTCTGGTGGCGGCCGCCGACGGCCGTCACTCGCTCAGCCGCGACGCGGCGGGAATCGGCGTGTCCCGCCGACCGCTGAACCAGACCGCGGTCACCTTCAACGTCCGGCACAGCCGGCCGCACCGGGATGTGTCGACCGAGTTCCACACGGTCCATGGACCATGCGTCCTGGTTCCACTCCCCGGCGATCGCTCGAGCATCGTCTGGGTCACGACGCCCCGCGAGACCGAGCGGCTGATGGCGCTCGACGACGCGGCGCTGTCGCGGGAAATCGAGCAGCGGTCCCATGCGATCCTCGGCCACATGGAGGTGGAGAGCGGCCGCCACGCCTTCCCGCTCGCCATCGAACGGCCGAAGCGGCTCGCCATGCAGCGCGTGGTGCTGGTCGGCGAAGCCGCCCACGTGGTGCCGCCGATCGGCGCCCAGGGCCTGAACCTCGGGCTGCGCGACGCCTCCGACCTCGCCGAGATCGCGTCCGCGGCGATTGCCCGCGGCGACGATCCCGGCACGCCCCAGACGCTCGCCCGGTACGAACGCGCGCGGACGCCCGATATCGTCTCGCGGACCTTCGCCATCGACATCGCCAACCGCAGCCTGCTGAGCTCGTTCCTGCCGGTTCAGGGCCTGCGGGCGGTGGGCATGTATCTGCTCGGCCAGGTCGGGCCGTTGCGGCGCTTCGCCATGCGCGAGGGCCTCACGCCATGGTGGCGGACCTCGCGCGGCGATTCTGCGCTTACGGCAGAACGATCAAGCCATTCTTGAGCGCCCACATTACGCTGGTCAGCGTGACCACGGACGCAAAGGTCCCGAACAGCACCGCCGCCGACGCCGGCTCGACCCAGCTGTCGTATTGCCGCGCGATCACGAAGACGTTGAGCGCGGGCGGCAGCGAGGCCATCAGGATCGCGGTTGCCGTCCACTCGCCGGCGAACGGGCCCAGCGCGACCAGCAGCGCGGCGACGATCAGTGGGTGCAGCAGCAGCTTGATGGCGATCACGCCACCGACCTCCCAGGGCACGCGTTCGAACGGCCGCAGCGCCACCGTGACCCCCAGGGTGAACAGGGCGACCGGCGCCGCGGACGACTGCAGGAACTGCAGCGTGTTGTCGACCGCGACCGGCGGCTGCCAGTGAAGGGCGGCGGCGATGGTGCCGCAATAGGCCGCCACGATCAGCGGGTGAAACACGATCTGCCTGAGCACGGCGAGCAAGGTCGGCCACAGCGGCTGGCTGCGCCCGCGGGCCAGCGCCATCAAGGTCGGCGTCAGCGAGAACAGCAGGATGGTGTCGAAGCAGAAGATCAGCGCCACGGGCACGGCCGCCTTGGGGCCGAGGGTCGCCAGCGCCAGCCCCGGTCCCATGTAGCCGATATTGCCGTAGCCGCCCGCCAGGCCCGCCATGGTCGCCTGCCCGAGTGACAGCCGGCCGATCAGGCGGCCGGCCAGGACCGACAGCGTGAACGCCAGCGCCGTCGCCAAGGTCGTGGCCACCACGAAGGGCAGATTGTTGAGTTCCTCGAACGGCGTGCGCGCCAGGATGCGAAAAAACAGAGCCGGCAGCGAGACATAGAGCAGGAAGAAATTCATCCAGGCGAGGCCCGCCTCGGGCAGGCCCCGGATCTTGCCGCAGGCGAAGCCGACGAACATCAGCCCGAAATAGGGCAAGGCCAGATTCAGGATTTCAATCATGGGATTGCGGGGATCCGGGCGGCATTACGGCGACCAGGAGGTCCTCTGCCCGGAGGGCGGGGCTGCCGCGCGAGGCGCGTTTGCCACTAGCTTCGGTCGCAATCCTGGTCTATTCGACCGAAGATGATAAAGACCCGAACCGCCAAGTTCCAGATCGGTCAGATCGTCCGCCACCGGATCTTTTCGTTCCGCGGGGTGATCTTCGACATCGATCCGGAGTTCAACAATACCGAGGAATGGTGGCTGTCGATCCCCGAGGCAGTGCGGCCACACAAGGACCAGCCGTTCTATCACCTGCTGGCTGAGAACTCGGATTCGGAATACGTCGCCTACGTGTCCGAGCAGAACCTGGTTGCTGACGAGTCCGGCGAGCCGGTCCGGCACTCCCAGGTCGCCGAAATCTTCGTCAAGGACAAGACCGGCGGCTATCGCCCGCGCAATCCGTCGCTGAACTGACGCGTCCCGGGGCCGGCGCCTCGCGGCTCAAAAACATCCCCGACAATACGACCCACCACAAAAAAGGCGCGCCGGTCGGCGCGCCTTTTTGCTGGTATCGCGGCGGTTACTTCGCCGGGGCGGCCGGGGCACCCGGGGGCGGCTGCGTCGCCTCGAGCTTCTGCCGTGCCTCTTCGGCACGCTTCTGCAGTTCCTCCTGCAGCTTGCGCTGGTTTTCCTCGAACACCTTGGGGTCGGTCGGCGGGCCGTCATAGGCCTTGGCGAAACTGCCGCCGCCGGTCTCGGTGAGCGGCAGGGGCAGCGTCAGCGGCTGGTTGTTGGCATTGATCGCCTGGATGATCAGGTTCTGGCCCTTCTTGAGGTTGGCGATCAGCTCGGGGGTCGCCTCATAGTCCGACATGCAACCGTTGGCGAAGCAGATCACGTAGGGCGCCTGGGCCGGCGTGTTGTTGTCGACGATGACACGCGTGCCATGCACGAGCTGCATGCCGAGCGGCAGGGTGACGCGCAGGATCTTCTTGGGCTCGCCCTCGGGCTCGATGATGACCGCGGCCACCACCGGCTGGCCCGACTCGATGCGGCCGTCCTTGCCGGTGAAACAGATCTGCTTGCCGCCGGGGTCCTGTCCCTTGAGGCAGAACTTGGTCCACGGCGCGTAGATCAACTGGACCTGCTGCTGTTGCTGCTGCTGATCTGCAGCGGGCCCGGCGGGGGCCGGAGCCGGAGCCGCGGGCGCCTGCTGAGCCTGGGGAGCCGCCTTGGGCGCCGCCTTGGGCGCGGCCTTGGGAGCAGCCTTGGGGGCGGCGGCTGGCGCGGCCGGCGCGGCGGGCTGCTGAGCCTGGGCAGCCGACACCGTCAGCGTCGCCGCGGCCAGCGCTGCCAGAACCCGCCCGCGCGTCAGCGCCGGCACGGCCAAGAGATGAAAATTCATTGCGGAAGACCCTTTCTCAACCGTGGCAGTAATCCCGCTGATCCCGGCGCGCGCTGTCCGCGGCGGCTGTTTCGGCGGCAAATAAGGCAGTCGCGTGGCCGGGTGCCCGGCCCGTCGATGAACGCCGCCTTCATACAGCCATCGCCGAAAATATCAATGCCGCCGCCCCTCCGGCGCGGCCGCGGCGGCAGATGAACGGCGTGCTATAGAAAACTGTCACAAGGGGTCGAATCAGGCGTGCGCGTCGACGTCGCAGATGAGGCGAACAGGCCTGCCGGGCCGCGGGTTGTCACCGCTCTCATCGCGCTCGGCTGGGCCATCGCCGTGTCGATCCATGGCGCCTGGATCCCGGGCGGAAACCTTGCTGCCAGCGCCGAGCCTGCGGCTCGATCGGCCCACGGCCTTGCGATGATCGGAGAACCGGCGCTTCCACCCGACTTCGACCATCTCCCTTATGCCAACCCCGCCGCGCCCAAGGGCGGACGGCTGGTGATCGGGCTGCCGGGAACGTTCGACAGCCTCAATCCCTTCATCGTCCGGGGCAGCGCCGTGCCGCAGATCCGCGGCTACGTGGTTGAAAGCCTGCTCGCCCGCGGCCAGGACGAGCCCTTCACGCTCTACGGCCTTCTGGCGCGCAGCATCGACATCGACGACGCGCGCAGCTTCATCACCTTCCGCATCGATCCTCGCGCGCGGTTTTCCAACGGAGAGCCGGTGACCGCCGAGGATGTGGTGTTTTCCTGGCGGCTGCTGCGCGACAAGGGCCGGCCCAACTACCGGATCTACTACGGCAAGATCGCGCGTGCCGAGATCCTCGATCCCCTGACGGTGCGGTTCGATTTCGGCGGCGTCAGCGACCGCGAGCTGCCGCTCATCCTCGGGCTGATGCCGATCCTCGACCACACCACGGTGGATGACGCGCGCTTCGAAGAGACGTCGCTGGCGCCGCCGGTCGGCTCCGGGCCCTATCGCGTCACCAGCGTCAAGGCTGGAGCGAGCCTGACGCTCACGCGCGCCCCGGAGTATTGGGGTCGGGATCTTCCGGTCAATCGCGGACTGTGGAACTTCGACGAGGTCCGGCTCGATTTCTACCGCGAGGCGAACGGCGCTTTCGAGGCGTTCAAGCGCGGCCTGTACGATTTCCGCCGGGAAGATGAGCCGCTGCGCTGGCACGAGGGCTACGACTTTCCGGCGGCCCGGCGCGGCGACGTGATCCGCGACGAGATCGTCACCGGGCTGCCGAAACCGACCGAGTATCTGGTGTTCAACACCCGCCGCGCGGTGTTCGCCGACCTCAGGGTGCGCCAGGCGCTCACCATGCTGTTCGACTTCAACTGGATCAACCGCAACTACTGGTTCGGGCTGTACGCCCGCGCCGGCGGCTTCTTCGCCGGCTCGGAACTGTCGGCCTACGGCCAGCCCGCCACGGCGCGGGAGCGCGAGCTGCTCAAGCCCTATGACGGCGTGGTGCGGCCGGACATCCTCGATGGCAGCTGGCGATTGCCCGCCAGCGACGGCTCGGGCCGCGACCGCACGGTGCTGTCGGCGGCGCTGCGGCTCCTGGACGCCGCCGGCTACGAGCTCGACGGCCTGACGCTGCGCAACCGCGCCACCAAGGCGCCGCTCGCCTTCGAGATCCTGGTGACCACCCGGGACCAGGAGCGGATCGCCCTCGCCTATGCCAGCGACGTCAAGCGCGCCGGCATTGCCGCGACCGTCCGCGCCGTCGACGCCGCGCAGTTCGACCAGCGGCGGCTGGCCTACGACTTCGACATGATCGACAACCGCTGGGACCAGTCGCTGTCGCCCGGCAACGAGCAGAGCTTCTACTGGGGCAGCGCCGCCGCGGACATTCCGGGGACCCGCAACTACATGGGCGTCAAGGAGCCCGCCATCGACGCCATGATCGCGGCCATGCTGGAGGCCCGCGAGCGGCCCGATTTCGTCGCCGCCGTCCGGGCGCTGGACCGCATCCTGATGACGGGGTTCTACGCCATCCCGCTTTACCAGATCGAGAAGCAATGGATCGCCCGATGGAATCGGATACAACAGCCTCAGACCCGCGCGCTGAGCGGCTATCTGCCCGAGACTTGGTGGCAGAGCCCCTCGACGCACGGCCCCTGACGCAAGCCGGACCCAGCACCGTGCAAGACCGCACCGATGGCAGACGACAAGCGAATGGCAGCGCGGCGCCCGGCGGTCCGCCGCACGGCGCGCCTCCCTCGCTTGACGACATCTTCCGCCGCATCGTGGCGCGCCAGCCCCACGTCCCGGCGCTGGTGGACCCGCCGGACAAGCGGCGGGTCACTGGAGAGCCTCCCACGGGCCTGACCTATGCGGAAGCGGACCTCGCCGTGACCGCGTTGGCCGCGCAGTTCGCGCAGTCCGGCCTGCCCACGGGCTCGGTGGTCGCGATCCAGCTCCCCAATACCGTCGAGTTCATCGTGACGGTGCTGGCGGCGCTGCGCGCCGGTCTCGTGGTCGCGCTGCTGCCCCAGCTCTGGCGCCAATCCGAAGTGTCGGCCGCGCTGAACCGCACCAGCGCCCGCGCCATCATCACCATGGAGACGATCGACGGCGTCAATCACGCCGACCTCGCCATGAACGCCGCGGTGGAGGCGTTTTCGATCCGGCACGTCTTCGGCTTCGGCCGCAACCTGCCGGAAGGCATGACGCCGCTCGATCTCACCGCCGCCCCCGACGGCACGGAGGCGATGTTTCCGGTCCAGGATCCGCGCCGCGCCGCCGTGATCTCCTTCGACGTGACGGGCGAAGGTCCGCGCGCCGTGCCGCGGACCCATCTGCAGATGATGTCCGGCGGCCTTGCGATCTTCCTCGAAGCCGGCATCGGCCAGGGCGCGACGATGCTGTCGGCGGTCCAGCCATCGTCCTTCGCCGGGCTCGCGGCGTCGCTGGTGGTATGGCTGTTGAGCGGCGGCACGCTGTCGCTGCACCATCCGTTCGACGACGAGGTGATGCTGCGGCAGCTTGCCGAGGAGGCTTGCACGACGTTCATCGCGCCCGCCCCCCTGATCCTCAGCCTCGCCGAATCCGATCGGCTGCAGGGCCTCGCCGCCCTGCGCCACGTGGTCGGCCTGTGGCGAGCCCCCGAACAGGTGCTGTCGAGCGCTGAATGGAGCCTGACCTCGGCGACACTGACCGACGTCTACCTGTTCGGCGAGGTCGGGCTGTTCGGGGCCAGACGCGGCAGCGACGGGGCGCCGGCCCCGCTGCAACCCGGCCCGCACGGCGCCCCGCGCGCCGTCGCCGGCACGCCGATCGCCGGCGAAACCATCCTCACCCCCCACGGCACCCTGGCACTGCGCGGGCCAATGGTGCCGATCGCGGCCTACAAACCGCCGTCGGAACCGGGCGGACTGATGCTGTCGGCGCCAGCGTCGGTCGACCACGTCGACACCGGCTATGCGGCGCGGCGCGACCGCGCCAGCAGCGCCCTGTGCATCACCGCGCCGCCGTCCGGCATCATGGCGGTGGGCGGTTATCGCTTCCTGTCCAACGACCTCCAGGAATGGGCCAAGCGACTCGGACAGGGCACCATGCTCACCGCGCTGCCGGACCGAATGAGCGGCTATCGCCTCGCCGGCCGCTCAACCGACAACGGTCGGGCCCGCGAAGCGCTGGCGGAGCTCGGCTTGAATCCGCTGATGGTCGAGGCGTTTCGGGAGCGCACCCGCGTCGAGTAGACGTGGTGAGCCGGGATCCGGCGCAAAACAGCGCATCCACTTAACCCGCCATTAAACGCGTCCGGCTAGCGTTCAAGCATCCTGCCATGACAAGCCCGGTTCGACGATGGCGCCCCACGCACCCGTCCTTCGCATCTCCCGTGGCGACGCCTCTCCGCCCGGCTTCGAGGCTTTTCCGGTCATCGACGCGCGATGGGATGACGCCGCCGAGGCAATCGCGAATGTCGAGCCCGTGGCGGTGGTCGCGTTCGACCCCCACGAAGCGGGGCCGCGCCTGTCGGCCATCGCCGCCCAGATCGCGGCCATCGAACCCTACACCCCGCTGATCGTGGTCAACCCGGCGCCGGACGCCGAGCTCGCGTTCGGCCTTCCCTTCATGGCGCCAGGTGGCGACCTGTCGCGCCTGCAGGCCCGGCTCAGCGCCGCCCTGCGGGTGCGCGCCTTGCACGCGACCGTGCTGCGCCGAAGCGCCGACGCCGGCCTCCAGCAGACCGTGCCCGCCGGCGACCCACTGCATGACGCCAGCGTGCTGCTGCTCGGACGCGGCGCCTCGTTTCCCGGCCTCTCGATCGCATTCGGCGAGCGGCTGGGCGTGGTCGGAGGGTTCAGCATCGAGGCCGCCGCCAGGCATCTCAATGCCCGCGATTTCGACGGCATTATCATTGGCGACGGCTTCAGCCCCCGCGTCGTCGACGCGTTCCTGACGGTGCTCTCCGAGGACGTTCGCTTCCGCACCCTGCCGGCGATCGCGGTCGGCTCGGCCGCGGCCTTCGTCACGCCGCCTGCGCTCGCCAATTACGAAAGCCTGCAGCTGCCGGCCCCGGAGGTCGCGGCGCTGGCGCTGCCCCTGATCCGGCAGCACGCCTTCGAGGCCCGGCTCGAGCGCGCGCTGCTGTCGCTCGAGGCCGGCGGAACGCTCGATGCCAGGACCGGCCTGCTGGCGCCGGCACCATTCCAGCGCGACTTCACCGCCGCGACCGCCGAGGCGCTCGCGCGCGGCACCAGCCTGTCGGCGGCGCGCTTCGTCATCGAGCCGGCGCACGACCGCATCCGCCACGACGCCGCGCGCATCCTCGGCCGGCTGATGCGGAAGACTGATTTCGCGACGCTGGACGATGATGGTTCCATCCTCGTGGTGCTGACCGACACCGACCTGCGCACCGCCAACGGCATCGTCCGCCGCCTCGCCAGCGTTCTGCGGCAGACGCCCCACGGCCTCGGTCGTGACAGCCGCGTCGACCCCGCGGTGACGCTGGTCACGCTGCTGCCGAGCGACACCGTAGCGTCGTTGCGCGCGCGGCTGATGCCGCAGGACCAGCGCGCCGCGTCGTGACCGCCCGGCGCCGCGCGCCGGTCACGCCGCCTTGCGACCCTCCGCCAGCGCGGCGAGATCGCGGAGAATGGTGGTGGTGCCTTCGAGCCGCTCCTCCGGCGTCTGCCAGTCCTGGAAGAACACCACCTTCATGTCAGGCCGGACCTTGGCCGCAGCGCCCTGGGTGCGGATGAAGGCCACCAGCCGCTCGGGATGGGCGAAGGCGTTGTCGCGGAAGGCGACCACCGCGCCCTTCGGCCCGGCGTCGACCTTCTCGACATTGGCGCGCCGGCAACAGGCCTTGATGGCGACCACCTTGAACAGGTAGCGCACCTCGTCGGGCAACGGCCCGAAGCGGTCGCGCAGCTCGGCCGCGAAATCGGCGATCTCGTCGTCGGTGTCGAGGTCGGCGAGCCGTCGATAGAGCGACAGCCGCACCGAGAGATCCTTGACGTAGTCATCCGGGATCAGGACCGGCATGCCGAGCGTGATCTGCGGCGACCAGTGGTCGGCCACCGGCTCGGTGATGCCGGCCTTGAGGCTGGTGATCGCCTCCTCGAGCATCGACTGATAGAGCTCGAATCCGACCTCCTTGATGTGGCCCGACTGTTCCTCGCCGAGCAGGTTGCCGGAGCCGCGGATGTCGAGATCGTGCGAGGCGAGCTGGAATCCGGCGCCCAGGTTCTCGAGCGACTGCAGCACCTTGAGGCGGCGCTCCGCCTGTGGCGTGATCTTGTGCTGCGCCGGCAGCGTGAACAGCGCATAGGCGCGCAGCTTCGAGCGCCCGACCCGGCCGCGCAGCTGGTAGAGCTGGGCCAGCCCGAACATGTCGGCGCGGTGCACGATCAGCGTGTTGGCCGTGGGAATGTCGAGTCCGGACTCGATGATGGTGGTCGACAGCAGGATGTCGTACTTGCCGTCGTAGAACGCCGACATGATGTCCTCGATCACGGCGGCCGGCATCTGGCCGTGGGCGACCGCGACCTTCATCTCCGGCACGTGCTTGTCGAGGAATTCCTTGGCCTCGGCGAGATCGTCGATGCGCGGGCAGACATAGAAGGCCTGGCCGCCGCGGTAGCGCTCGCGCAGCAGCGCTTCCCGCACCATCAGCGGATCGAACGGCGCCACGAAGGTGCGCACCGCGAGCCGGTCGACCGGCGGCGAGGCGATGATCGACAGTTCGCGCACCCCGGTGAGCGCGAGCTGCAACGTGCGCGGGATCGGGGTGGCGCTGAGCGTCAGCACGTGGATCTCGGCGCGCAGCTGCTTCAGCCGCTCCTTGTGGCTGACGCCGAAATGCTGCTCCTCGTCGACGATCAGCAGGCCGAGGTCCTTGAACTTGATGGTCTTGCCGAGCAGCGCATGGGTGCCGACCACGATGTCGACGCTGCCGTCGGCGATGCCCTTCTTGACCCGGCTGAGCTCCTTGGCGTTGACCAGCCGCGACGCCTGGGCGACGTTGACCGGCAAACCGCGGAACCGCTCGGTGAAGTTCCTGGCATGCTGGCGCGCCAGCAGCGTGGTCGGGACCACCACCGCGACCTGCTTGCCGTCGAGCGCCACCGCGAAGGCAGCCCGCAGCGCCACCTCGGTCTTGCCGAAGCCGACGTCGCCGCAGATCAGGCGATCCATCGGGCGGCCGCTTTCGAGGTCCTTGAGCGTCGAGTTGATGGCGGCGAGCTGGTCCTCGGTCTCCTCGTAGGGAAACCGCGCGCAGAACTCGTCGTAGCTGCCCTGCTGCACCGGGCACTTCGGCGCCTCGTGCAGGAAGCGCTCGGCCGCGATCTTGATGAGGTCGCCGGCGATCTCGCGAATCCGGTTCTTGAGTCTGGCCTTGCGGGTCTGCCAGCCGCTGCCGCCGAGCCGGTCGAGCTCGACGTCGGTCTGCTCCGAGCCGTAGCGCGACAACAGCTCGATGTTCTCGACCGGCAGGTACAGCTTGGTGTCGCCGGCATAGCGGAGCTCGAGACAGTCGTGCGGCGCGCCGGCGACCTCCAGCGTCTGCAGCCCGACGAAGCGGCCGATGCCGTGCTCGACATGGACGACGAGATCGCCCGGCGACAGGCTCGTGACCTCGGAAATGAAATTCTCGAGCTTGCGGCTGGCGCGCCGCGGTCGCACCAGGCGGTCGCCGAGAATGTCCTGCTCGCTGATCACGGCGAAAGCATCGGTCTCGAAGCCGGCCTCGAGCCCGACCACGGCGAGCGTGGTCTCGTTGCGCGGGGTGGCCTGGACCGTGCGCCAGGCGTTGACCATGGTCAGGTTGAAGAGCTTGTGGTCGCGCAGCATGCTGGCCATGCGCTCGCGCGAGCCCTCGGTCCACAACGCCACCGTCACCTTCTTGCGCGCGGCCTGCAGGGCGTTGATGTGCGCGACCACCGCCTCGAACACGTTGACCGCGCTGTCGGCGCGCTCCGGCGCGAAGCTGCGCCCCGGGCGCAGCCCGGCGTCGACCACCTGGGTGCCGTCCTCCGGCACCGCGAACGGCGTCACGCGGACGAGGCGGCCGGCCTCGAGCCGCGCGCTCCATTCCTCGGCGCCCAGGTAGAGCCGGTCCGGCGGCAGCGGCTTGTAGACCACCCCGGACCCGGGTTGGTCGAGGGCCTCGCGGCGCGCCTCGTAATAGTCGCCGATCTGGGCGAGCCGCTCGCGGGCCGCCTCCTCGCCCTGCGGCTCGATCACCACCGGCGCGGCGCCGAGGTAATCGAACAGCGTGTCCATGCGGTCCATGAACAGCGGCAGCCAATGCTCCATGCCGGGATGACGGCGGCCCTCGCTGACCGCTTCGTAGAGCAGGTCGTCGCGGCCGGGCGCGCCGAACGCGGCGACATAGCCCATGCGGAAGCGGCGAATGGTTTCGGTCACGAGCTGAAACTCGGATACCGGCACGAGGTCGAGCGCGCGCATGTCCAGCAGCGTGCGCTGGGTTTCGGCGTCGAAGGTCCGGATCGATTCCAGCGTGTCGCCGAAGAAGTCGAACCGGACCGGCTGGTCGAGACCGGCGGGAAACAGGTCGAGGATGCCGCCGCGCACCGCGTATTCGCCGGATTCGCGGACCGTCGAGGACCGGCTGTAGCCGTTGTGCTCGAGCCAGGCGACGATCGAGTCCATCGGCACGGCGTGGCCGGGCGCCACCGACAGCGCCTGCGCGGCCATCTCGGCCCGCGGCGGGACGCGCTGCAGGATCGCGTTCACGGTGGTGAGCACGATCAGCGGCTTGTCGCTGCCGGTCAACCGCGACAGCCGGGCCAGCGCGGTGACGCGCTGGGCGACGATGCCGCCATGGGGCGACACCCGATCATAGGGCTGGCAGTCCCAGGCCGGGAATTGCAGCACCGCGAGCTCGGGGGCGAAGAAGTCCAGCGCCCGGGCGAGCTGCGCCATCAGGGCGCCGTCGCGGCACACCACCGCGAGGCTCACCGCCGGCGGGTTCGGCTTCGCCGCCACCGCCCGCGCCAGGTCGGACACCACCAGCGCCTCGGCGCCCTCGGCGACGCTGGCGAGCGTCAGCGGCCTGCCGGGCGACAACAGATCCGCGGGCGAGCGCGCCGCCGACGGCCGGCTCATGCGTCGGTATCCGCCGCGGGAAACGCCTTGATGCGCGGCAGGAGACCATGGGCGAGCTCCGGCGGAATCGCGGCCGCGCCGCTCAGCATGGCGAACAGGTCGGGGTCGGGCATCTCGCCGAGGCGCTCCAGCTCGTCGACCTCGGCCTCCGACAGGTCGGCGATATGGGCGTCGGCGAAGCGGCCCAGAATGAGGTCCATCTCGCGCGTGCCGCGATGCCAGCAGCGAAACAGTAGCCGTTTGCGTCGATCGCTCAATCCCTGGCTCGACCGTGTCGTTCCCGTCATCCGTACAATCCAATCCCGTCAAACGCCAAAAGCCCGGACGTGCCGGGCGGTCTGGTATAACCTCGACCTTCGCCGATGTCAGCAGCTCCCTTGCGCTGCATGGCTCATTCCCGAAAACTGGAGCGGTCAGCGATCCGTTGCGCCGCGAGTCGGTCTCTCCATGCGTCCCGAGCGTCTCAATCCCCTGTTCGCGCCGGTTACGGCCCTGCCCGGCGTCGGGCCGAAGCAGGACAAGCTGTTTCGCTACCTGCTCGGCCGCACCGACACGCCGCGGCTGGTCGACCTGCTGCTGCACCTGCCGGCCAGCGTCATCGACCGGCGGGCGCGCCCCAAGATCCGCGACGTCGTCCCGGGAACCGTGGTGACCCTGGCGGTGACGGTGGACCGCCACCGCCGGTCGCCGCCCGGCCGGTCGCGGGCGCCCTACCTGGTCTATGCCAGTGACGACACCGGCGACGTGATCCTCACTTTCTTCCGCGCCCAGCCGGACTACATCGAGAAGCTGTTGCCGGTCGGAGCCCAGCGCTACGTCTCCGGCACCGCGCAGCTGTTCGACGGCACGTTGCAGATCGTGCACCCCGAGCGTGTCGTCGACGAGGCCGGTCTCGCCAAGCTGTCGCTGATCGAGCCAGTCTATCCCCTGACCGAGGGGCTCGCGCTCGGATCGCTGCGCCGGGCCGTCGGCCAGGCGCTGCAGCGGCTGCCGCAGCTGCCGGAATGGATCTCCGCCGAGGTGATGCGGCGCTGCGGCTTTCCGTCGTTCGCCGACGCGCTCAACCGGGTGCACGCGCCGGTGGAGCTCACCGACATCCTGCCCGATCAGCCGTTCTGGTCCCGGCTCGCCTATGACGAACTGCTGGCGGGCCAGCTGGCGCTGGCGCTGGTGCGGGCGCAGCTGCGCCGCCCGGCCGGCGTGCGCAACGCCGGCGACGGCCACCTGCGCCGCAACGTCATCGACGCGCTGCCCTACGCCCTGACCGCCTCGCAGCGCGAGGCGGTGGCGGCCATCACCAGCGACCTGCAGCAGCCGTTGCGCATGCTGCGCCTGCTGCAGGGCGACGTCGGGTCGGGCAAGACCGTGGTGGCGCTGCTCGCCGCCGCCGCGGTGGCCGAGGCCGGCAAGCAGGCCGCCCTGATGGCGCCGACCGAGATCCTGGCGCGGCAGCACCTCAAGACCATCGCGCCGCTGGCGGCCCAGGCTGGCCTCCGCGTCGCCATTCTGACCGGCCGCGAAAAGGGCAAGGAGCGCCGCGACACGCTGGCGCGGCTCGCCGCCGGCGAGATCGACCTGCTCGTCGGTACCCATGCGCTGATCCAGGACGACGTCGCCTTCAAGGCGCTGGCGCTCGCCATCGTCGACGAGCAGCACCGCTTCGGGGTGCGGGAGCGGCTGGCGCTGACCGGCAAAGGCGACGCAGTCGACGTGCTGGTGCTGAGCGCGACGCCGATCCCGCGCACTCTGGTGCTGACCTATTTCGGCGACATGGACGTCTCGGAGCTGCGCGACAAGCCGGCGGGGCGCCAGCCGATCGACACCCGCGCGGTGCCGTCGAACCGGCTCGCCGAGGTCGTGGACGCGGTCGGCCGGGCGATCGAGCACGGCAAGCGGGTGTACTGGATCTGCCCGCTGGTGGAGGAATCGGAGAAGATCGATTTCCTGGTCGACGCCGAGCAGCGCTTCGCGAGCCTCAAGGCGCGGTTCGGCGCCCGCGTCGGTCTCGTGCACGGCAAGATGAAGGGCGGCGACAAGGACCGCGCCATGGCGGCGTTCGCGTCCGGTGACACTGCGCTGCTGGTCGCGACCACCGTGGTCGAGGTCGGGGTCGACGTTCCCGAGGCCTCGATCATGGTGATCGAGAACGCCGAGCGCTTCGGGCTCGCGCAACTGCACCAGCTGCGGGGCCGCGTCGGCCGCGGTACCGAAGCCTCGACCTGCCTCCTGCTCTATCGCGAGCCGCTGAGCGAGCTGTCGCAGGCCCGGCTGCGGGTGATCCGCGACACCACCGACGGTTTCCGCATCGCGGAGGAAGACCTGCGCCTGCGTGGCGAGGGCGACGTGCTCGGCACCCGGCAGAGCGGCCTGCCCGGCTACCGGATCGCCCGCGCCGAGGCCCACGGCCAGCTGATCGCCCAGGCCCGCGACGAGGCGCTGCGGATCATGCAAGACAACCCGTCGCTGCGCGGCCCGCAGGGCGAAGCGCTGCGCTGCCTGCTCTACCTGTACGAACGCGACGAGGCCATCCCGCTGATCGGCGCCGGCTGAACCGCGCCGTCAGGGCAGCGTCAACTGGTCGGTCGCCTCGTCCGTCGTCGCCGCGCGACCCGCATTGGCGACCCGCGCCGCATTGGCCATCTCGGCCAGTGCGGCGACCCTCTTGGCCTGGTCGCCCCCCGGCTGCACCATGCCCGCCGACATGATCAGGGTCGCGGCATCCTCCGCGCTCATGTCGACCTCGATGACGCCGGCCTTCGGCACGTAGAAGAAGAAGCCGGTGGTCGGATTGGGCGCGCAGGGCAGGAACACCGAAACGTACTCCTGCTCGCCCGGCAGCCTGGCGGCGATGGCGCCGCCCGGGGTCTGCGAAATCAGCACGATCGACCACATGCCCGGCGACGGGAATTCGACCAGGCCGACCTTGCGGAAGCTCGAGCCATTGCCCGAGAACAGGGTTTCGAACACCTGCTTCAGCCCGCGATAGATCGCGCGCACCACCGGCATCTGTCCGAGCAGCCGTTCCCCGAGTTCGACCAGCGTGCGCCCGATCAGGTTCCGGGTGAAGAAGCCGAGCAGGGTGAGGGCAAGAAACGCCACCACCAGCCCGGAACCCGGGATGCCCCACGGCAGATAGGTCTCGGGACGGTAGTTGAGCGGAATGAACGGTCGCACGAAGCCGTCGACCCAGGTCACGAACCACCATGTCAGGTAGATCGTGATCGCGACCGGCCCGGCGACGATCAGGCCGGTGAGAAAGTTGTTTCGGACCGCCGCCATGAAGCCGCGCGGACCCTCGGGCGGGGCGGAAAACTCGTTTCCCGAATGCTGCGGCTTTTCGTTCGAACTCATTGTTCATCCAGACGATTCGCCGCAAATCGCGGTGCGGCCGGAGGCGCTCTATAGCACGGTTTGCCGGCCGCCAGCGCGATTTTGGCGGCGCCGGAACCGCTCGCCCCCGGCCCGCGAAAATGTCGGTTACTCGACCGTGACCGACTTCGCGAGATTTCGCGGCTGATCGACGTCGGTGCCCATGATCACCGCGGCGTGGTAGGCGAGCAGTTGCACCGGAATGGCATAGACAAGTGGCGTCACGGTGGCCGGCATGTCGGGCAGCGTGATGGTGACGAGCGACTCGACGGTGGCCTCGGTGGCGCCGCGCGCGTCCGTCATCAGGATGATCTTGCCGCCCCGCGCCGCCACCTCCTGCATGTTCGAGACCGTCTTCTCGAACACGCGGTCGTAGGGAGCGATCACCACCACCGGCATGTGCTCGTCGATCAGCGCGATCGGTCCGTGCTTGAGTTCGCCGGCGGCGTAGCCCTCGGCGTGGATGTAGGAAATCTCCTTCAGCTTGAGCGCGCCTTCGAGCGCCAGCGGATAGCTGGTGCCGCGGCCGAGATAAAGCACGTCCTTGCTCTTGGCGATGTCCCGCGCCAGCTTCTCGATCTGGGGTTCGATCGCGAGCGTCGCCGCCATCAGGCGCGGCACCTCGATGAGGGCACGGGTCAGGCGGCCTTCATCCTCCTCGGACAGCACGCCGCGTGCCCTGCCCGCGGCGATCGCGAGCGCCGCCAGCACCGCGAGCTGGCAGGTGAAGGCCTTGGTCGATGCCACCCCGATCTCGGGGCCCGCCAGCGTCGGCAGCACCGTCTCGCTCTCCCGCGCGATCGTCGAGGTTGGCACGTTGACGACCGATAGGGTGTGCATGCCCTCCTGCCTGGCGTAGCGCAGCGCCGCCAGCGTGTCGGCGGTCTCGCCCGATTGCGAGATGAAGATCGCCAGGTCGCCGGCGCGCAGCGGCGCTTCGCGGTAGCGGAACTCGGAGGCGATATCGACGTCCGCCGGCAGCCGCGCCAGCCGCTCGAACCAGTATTTGGCGATCGCGCCGGCATAGCTCGCGGTGCCGCACGCCGTCAGCGAGACCCGCTGGATGGCGCGGAAGTCGAACGGCAGTTCGACCGGCAGCGAGATACGCTCCGTGCCCATGTCGACGTAGCGCGCCAGCGTGTGGCCGACGACCTCCGGCTGCTCGTGGATCTCCTTGGCCATGAAGTGGCGATAGTTCGCCTTGTCGACCACGAAACTGGTCGCGCCCGACTTCAGGACCTCGCGGCGCACCACCTCGTTGCGCGCGTTGCGGATCACCGCCGAGGAATGGGTCAGCACCACCCAGTCGCCGTCCTCGAGATAGCTGATGGTATCGGTCAGCGGCGCAAGGGCGATCGCGTCCGATCCGAGATACATCTCGCCGTCGCCGAAACCGACCGCGAGCGGCGAGCCCTTGCGGGCGCCGATCATCAGGTCGTCCTGCCCCTTGAACACGAACGCCAGCGCGAAGGCGCCGCGCAGCTGCGGCAGCGCCGCCTTCACGGCGTCCTCGGGCGACAACCCCTGCGCGAGATGGGATTCCACCAGGTGCGCCACCACCTCGGTGTCGGTTTCGCTGGTGAACCGGGCGCCCTGCTTCTGCAGCAGGTCCCGCAGCTCGCGGAAGTTCTCGATGATGCCGTTGTGCACGACGGCGACATTGGCCGAAGCGTGGGGATGCGCGTTGGCCTCGGTGGGCTTGCCGTGGGTCGCCCAGCGCGTATGCCCGATCCCGACATGGCCCTGCAGCGGCGACGCCTTGAGGCGGACCTCGAGGTTCTTCAGCTTGCCTTCGGCGCGGCGGCGCTCGAGCTGCCCGCCCTCCAGCGTGGCGACGCCCGCGGAATCGTAGCCGCGATATTCCAGGCGCTTCAGCGAGTCGACCAGAAGGTCCGCGACCGGACCACGTCCGAGAATTCCGACAATGCCGCACATGCGGATCAGTTTCTCCCAATCGCCCGACCGGGCGCCACCCATGTAGTAGCGAAAACCACCAAGCGTCCGGCCTCAAGAATTGTTGCCGATTAAATCAGCACGCGCATTCGACGCCTATTCCTTGCGCTCCTTGCGCGCCCGCTTCAGATCGCGGAAACGCCTGGCCCAGCCCTCGCGCACGGTCTGGGTGCTGCGCTCGACCGCCAGCGCGTCGTCGGGCACGTCCCGCGTCACCACCGAGCCCGATCCGATATAGGCGCCGGCGCCGATCCTGACCGGCGCGACCAGCGACGAGTTGGAGCCGACGAAGGCGCCAGCGCCGATCTCCGTGCGGTGCTTGTCGAAGCCGTCGTAGTTGCAGGTGATGGTGCCGGCGCCGATATTGGCGCCCGCGCCGACCGTGCTGTCGCCGAGATAGGTCAGGTGATTGGCCTTGGCTCCGGCCTCGATGGTCGCGGCCTTGACCTCGACGAAGTTGCCGATCCGCGACCCCGCCCCCAGCGTGGTGCCGGGGCGCAGCCGGGCATAGGGCCCGACCGAGGCGCCGGGGCCGATCGCCGCGCCCGCGATGTGCGAGAAGGCGTGGACCACCGCGCCGTCGGCGACGCTGACGCCCGGGCCGAACACCACGAACGGCTCCACGGTGACGTCGCGGCCGAACGCGGTGTCGGCCGCGAGGAACACCGTCTCCGGCGCGATCATCGTGACGCCGGCGTCGAGCGCGGCGTCGCGCAGCCGCCGCTGCATCACCTCCTCGGCTTCGGCAAGCTGCGCCTTGGTGTTGATGCCGCGCACTTCGTCCTCGTCGGTCTCGATCACCGCGGCGCGAAGCCCGGCCTCGCGCGCGATCGCGATCGCGTCGGTCAGGTAGAATTCGCTCTTGGCGTTGGCGCTGCCGATCCTGTCGATGATGGCGAGCGCATGCCGCCCGTCGAACGCCATCACGCCGGCGTTGCACAGGTCGATCGCGCGCTCCTCCGCGCTGGCGTCGGCCTGCTCGCGGATCGCGGTGAGTTCGCCGTCCTTGACCACCAGCCGGCCGTAGCCGGTCGGGTCGGCGGCGCGGAAGCCGAGCACGGCGATGGCCGCGCCCTGCGCCAGCGGCGCGCGCAGGCGCTCCAAGGTCCGGCGCGAGATCAGCGGCGTGTCGCCGAACGCGACCAGCACGTCATCGGCGCCCGCGGCAATCGCGTCGCGCGCGGCCAGCACCGCGTGGGCCGTACCGCGACGCTCGTGCTGGACGAAGGTCAGCGCATCGGGGCGGACGCGCAGCGCCTCGTCGGCGACGGCCTGGTGGCCGGGGCCGACCACCACCGCCAGCGCCGCACGCTCGCCGTCCGGCGCCGCGGCCAGCACGTGGGCGAGCAGCGAGCGGCTGGCCACCGGATGCAGCACCTTCGGCAACGACGAGCGCATCCGGGTGCCTTCCCCGGCCGCCAGCACGACGGTGAGACTGCTTCTGCTGGTCATGCGGTTTCCTGCGATCGCTGTATCACACACGACAGCGTCATAGCCGAGCCCGCCCAGCGACAAAAGGCCTTTGCGAGCGATCAACGGCGAAGCGCCACGACCGCGTTCCTGTTAGACTTTTTCAATGATTCGTCGATCGGCAGGCGAATCGGTGCGGGTCTTGCGTTGCGCGGGAAATTTCAGGCGTGCACGCCGGACACGGGGGAGGCCGGCGGCGCCGCGGCGGTAACGCGGCGTGGCCATCCGGAACATGTCCCGTCGTCAGCGCGACGCACGATGAACCGGCTGGGATTGGGTGACGAAAGCATTCGAATCAAGGGGTTTGAATTGCGGGGGCGGCGGCTGGAGATCGAGGAACAGGCGGCCACCACCGCCGGTACAGCCGTTGCAGTGTCCGCAGGCCGACGGAATTGATGGCATCGCGCTGAATGAGCAATGAGTATCGCCAGCTTGTCGGCCTGATCGCGGATGACCGTCTGCGCTGGCTGAACAATTTTCTCGCCGACGAGCCGCAATGGGACCGGCGGACGCAGCTGCGCCTGGGAGCGTGGGCGGCCAGCACGGTGGGCCTGCTCGTCGTCGCGATACTCTCCGTCCACTGGACCCAGGATACCCGGCGCGAACAGCTGGCGGCGGTCGAGCTGGCGCGACAGTCGCAGCAGATCCAGGCGACGGCGCGGCAGAGCCAGGCCGAGAACCGGCGGCTCACCGCGGCGATCGACACGCTCAACGGCGACCGCGACCGGCTCTATGCCCGCGTCACGGTGCTGGAGCAGGGGCTGGAATCCGTCACCGGCGCGGTGACGCGCCAGAACCTGCCAACCTCGCTGGTCCTGCTCTCGGCGACGGTCCCGCTCACCCTGCCCCCGCCGATCATTTCGGCGCCGCCGGTGATGCCGGCTCACGTCAGCGACCAGGCCCCCTCGCCACCGGACCAGGAAAACCCGTCGGCCAAGGGAGCGCGCGCGCCCGCCCAGGCCGCTCAGCAGGCCGCCGCCCAGGCCGCGCCGCCGCCCGCACCGGCCGAGCCGCAACGCCCCGCGCTACCGTCGTCGACGCTCTATGCGCCGCCGGATCCGGGCGCGCCGCACCTGGTCGAGACCAACCCGACCGCGCTGCCGGCCGCCGAGCGGCGTGACAAGACCATGGACAGGCCGCAGGACAAGGCCCCCGACGCTGCCCTCCCCAAGGCCGCGGACACCAGGGCCGCGGAGAAAGTCGCCGACAAGCCGCAGCCGAAGACCGAGGCCAGGACCGCCCTGCCCGACCCGAGGCTGCAGGTCGCGAACGCTCCGCCGGCCCCCCAGGATACGGCTGCCCCCGCGGCGACGGCACCGGCCGCGACGGCCCAGCCGGTGCCCGAGGTGCCGGTGCAGCGAACGGAATTCGGCGTCGATCTCGGCGGTGCCAACTCGCTCGATGGCCTGCGCGGGCTGTGGCAGGGCCTGGTCAAGGCCGACCCGGCGCTGCTGACGCCGCTGCGGCCGATCGTGGCCATCCGCGAGCGCAGCAACGGGCTGGGCATGCAGCTGCGTCTGGTGGCCGGACCGCTCATCGACGCCGCCGCCGCGGCCAGGATCTGCGCCTCGCTCGCCGAAAACGACCGGAGCTGCGAAACCACGGTGTTCGATGGCCAGCGGCTGTCGTTCAGGGCGGCGACGGAGCCTGCGCCGGCGCCGCCGCCAACGCCGCACCAGCTGGTGCGGCCCGCCCCGGTCTCACCGCGGTCGGCGCCCAGCCGCCACGCCGCCGCGCGGCCGGCGAAACGCGAGGATCGCACGCCCGAGCCCGCGGCCGCGACACCGGCGCCGGCCACCACCCAGAGTACGCCGGCGGCCACCTCGATCCTGCCCGAGTTCCTTCGCACCCACTGACCGGCGTGGTCGTCCGTCGCCGCAACGGACGGGTTGCCCCTGGCCGGGATCCGCAGCATAAACGGCCCATGAGCAAGCCTCCCTTTCGCCTCAGCGCCTACGAAGTGCAATGGCTCCTGGTCGTCGGCTTCGCGACGGTCGGCTACGCCATCTACATCCGCTATCTGGCGATCGAGTATTCGCCGGTCGGGCTGGCTTGCGACGCCGGGCTGCAGACCGTGCTGTGCAAGACCCGCCTGCTGATGACGTGGCTGTTCCGTCACTCCGTGTTCGGTAGCGCCGCGCTGGTGATCGCGGTGCTGCACCTGATGCGGCCGTCGATCGTGACCCTCACGGCGGGCCTGATCGTGGCCGGCCTCGGGATCGTGCTCTACAACATCACGCTGTCGGGGATCGCGATCGGGCTGCTCATTCTGGGCTTTGCGCGACCCGCGCCCGCAACAGCGTAAGCGCCAACAGCGCGAAGGCGCCACAGGTCCACAGCGACTGCCAGTTGGCGGAGCCCTCGTCGAACACGGTGTACACCGCGCACAGCGCGAACAGCGCCGCGAACACGGTTTCGGCGATGGGGCGGCGATCGCCCGACGGCGGGTTGATCAGCGTCAGCGCCGCGGACGGCACCACGATCATGGTCAGCGCTGCGAACGGGAAGTCGCGGTAGCGCGCATCGAAGACGAAGCCGAGCGCGACCTCCGCGGCGATCACGATCGCCACCATCAGCGTCAGCCCGTGCGCGGCGGTGAACCGTGAATCGGTGCGCTGGGCCGCGGGCCCGATCACTTCGACGAAGGTCGGCAGCGTGCGCCCCGACATCAGCGCGGTCGCGGTCAGCACCGGCGTGACGACGGCCGCGGCCACCAGCAGCCCCCAGTGCAACCAGCCCTCGGGGCCGAGGCTCTCGTAGAGCATCTTGTCGACCGCGACCCCGACCAGCGCGCCCGCGGTGGTGGCGGAGATCGCGACCGCGATCCACGACGGCAGCCGCGGCGACCACGGCCGGCGCCGCGACTTGAAGAAGGCGGCGCAGTAGGTGAAGACGCACAGCGCGAGCCCGCCGGCCAGCTGCAGCTTCCAGTGGGGATAGTTGCTGATCGGCTCGCCCGGCGGATATTTCAGCGCCCGCTGGTCGGCGTCGTACAGCCCCCAGTAGCCGCCGACGGTGCCTTCGAGGTAGCGCTTCCACGGCTGATCGTAGGCCTCGATCACATTGACGCGGAAACCCTCGCGCTTGGCGAGCTCGAGGATCTCCGACACCACGCGGGCCTGGTTGGTCCGCGACGGCAAGGCGCCCTCGCGCATCCGCCCGGTGCTCGGCCAGCCGGTTTCACCGATCAGGATCTCCTTGTTGGGAAACGCCACCGCGACCCGCTTGCGGATGGCGTCGACATGGGCCGCAGCGTTCCTGGCGCGAACCGGAAAGTCCTCCCAGTACGGCAGGATGTGGATGGTCACGAAGTCGACCGCGTCATAGACCTCGCGGTTGCGCAGCCAGTATTCCCAGACGTCGGCGTAAGTCACCGGCACGTCGACCTGGGCCTTCACCATCCGGATCAGGGCCGCGAGGTCCGACGGCGTCATCTCGCCGCGCAGCAGCACCTCGTTGCCGACCACCACCGAGCTGACGACGTCGGGATAAGCCTTCGCCAGCCCGACCGCCGTCTGGATCTGCCACAGGTTCTTGACCCGGTCGGAGCCGAGCCAGATGCCCTGCATCACCTTCAGGCCGAAGCGCCTCGCCTGCTCCGGCACCTGGTCGACGCCGTTGGCGATGGAATAGGTACGGACGCAGTTGGTGATGTGCGACAACTGCTCGAGATCAGACGCGATCTGCGGGACGTCGACATGGAATGTTGGGTCGAGCGGATTTTGGCTGCCGCGGAACGGCGCGTAGGACACGCAGTCGAGCTTGGCGGCGGGATCGATCGGCGCACGCGTCAGCGACACCGGGGTGGCAAGCCACCACCAGACGGCCGAGATGACGCACAGGGAGATCAGGAGAAGCGGCAGGGGCGTACGAAGGGAAATCGATTCCTCCTCCAGATGACAGGGTCGATTACCCGCTCGTCGTCGATCTGCCAAGGGGGCGACCGGCCTGGAGGGAGGTTTGGCGGCGCCACCAGCCGCCCGCGCCCGTCGCTGATGCCAGTCATTCGGGACTGACGCCATAAAGTTCCGAGCTTGCTGGACAAAATCAAAAATACCCGGCATGGGAGTCGGTCAGGTGGAGACCTTCGCTTCCGCCGCATTCGGACCAATTTTCGGGGCTTCAACCGAGGCCCGCCTTCTGGCCACCGCACCGGCCGTGCGGCGCGCCATACCGTTGGGGACTTCATGCGCCGTCTGCTGCCCACGTACTCTTCCAAGGCCACCCGCCAGATCGCCATCGCCGGCCTGGCCGTCCTGATGGGGCTCAGCCCGGCGGCCGCCCAAAGCGGCGAACCGCATCCGCAGGATCCGCCCCAGAAGGCGGCACCGGCCGCGGCGGAGGCCGCCAAGGAGGCCCCGCGCAAGGTCGATGAATACGTCGAGGCGGCGCAGGCGATCAACGGCCCGGCCGGCAATCCGGAATGTGTGTGGCTCGGCCAGCGGGTGGTCAACCTGATGTGGCGCGACGACATGGATACCGCGTTTCGGCATCTCGACCTCTACGACCGCTTCGGCTGCCCCGGCGGTCACATCCAGGCGGCCTTCCGCTGCCTGACCAAGTTCGCCGACACCATCGACGACCTCAAGCAGACCGTCATCCTCGCCAAGACCGTGCACACCTGCTGGATCAATCCCGCCGCGCAGCCGCCGGCGGCACCAGCCGCGGCGCCCGCCAACCCGGCCCAGCCGGCGCCGGCCGCGGCTCCCGCCAACAAGTAGATCCCGCCGCGCGGAACGGATCGCGCGTCGCGGCGTTTTTTGTTGCGCCGGCGCCCTGAAAACGCCACGCCGTCATACGAGTTGTTAAATGGCGTGGCATAGTTATTCTCTCGTCGACAATCGAAGTGCTCCGCTCCGGTCGACCCCTTGAGCGAATCGTGTGCGGGCGGGTTCGCGATCGGAGAGTTCATCTCGCCCGCGAGTCCCGCTTGGTCTGTTGCGAATGCGCGCCATCGTCGCCGTCCTCCTGCTCGTCGCCGCCGCCCACGCCGCCATTTGGGGATTGCTCCGCGACCGCCGGGAGGCGCCCGATTTTCGCGGCATGCTGCCGAGCGTGTCCTACGCGCCGTTCGAAGGCAGCGCGCATCCGGACGTCGACAATATTCCCAGCACCGAGCGGATCCGCGCCGACCTCAAGAAGCTGTCGCAGATCAGCCGCGCCATCCGCCTCTATTCGTCGACCGGCGGCGTCGAGCTGGTTCCGGCGATCGCCAACGAGTTCGGCCTGAAGGTGACGGTCGGCGCCTGGATCGACAAGAATCCCGAGCGCAACGAGCGCGAGATCCAGGCCGCCGTCGAGCTCGCCAGGCGCAACAGCAACGTCATCGGCGTCGTCGTCGGCAACGAGACCGTCTACCGCGGCGAGCAGAAGGTCGACGACCTGATCGCGCTCATCCAGCGGGTCAAGAAACAGGTCAACGTGCCTGTGACGACCGGCGAAATCTGGAACATCTGGCGCGACAATCCGACCCTCGCCGCCAACACCGACTTCATCGCCGCGCACGTCCTGCCGTATTGGGAGAACTATACCGACAAGCAGGCCGTCGAGCAGGCGATGTACCGCTACGGCCTGCTGCGGGAGGCGTTCCCCGGCAAACGCGTGGTCATCGCCGAATTCGGCTGGCCGAGCGCCGGCTACAATCTCGGCGTCGCCGTGCCGGGGCCGTTCGAGCAGGCGGTGACGCTGCGCACCTTCGTCGCCCGCGCCACGGCGGCCAGCATGGACTACAACATCGTCGAGGCCATCGACCAGCCCTGGAAGTTTTTCGAAGGCGGGGTCGGCCCTTACTGGGGCATTCTGAATGCGGCACGTGAGCCGAAATTCGCCTGGACCGGCCCGGTCGAAGACCCCGATTATTGGAAGCTCGCCACCGTCGCCATCCTGGTCGGCGTGCTGTTGTCGCTGCCGATCCTGCGGCTGGCCCGGCCGCGGGTGATCCAGACGGTGGTGCTGGCCGCCACGGCGAACGGGGTCGGCGCCTGGGTGGCGACCGTGTTCGAATACTGGAACTCGCATTATTTCGTGTTCGGCTCGGCCTTCGCGCTCAGCCTCGGCGTCATCCTGCTGGTGCCGCTGATGATCATCGCCATGGCCCGGATCGAGGAGATCGCCACGGTGGCGTTCGGCGCGCCGCCGCGCCGGCTCATCACCAACGGGCTGCCGCAGCCCGCCGACGGCGTGTTCCCCAAGGTGTCGATCCACATCCCGGCCTATTTCGAGCCGCCCGAGATGCTGAAGCAGACGCTGGACGCGGTAGCGCGGCTCGATTACCCGAACTTCGAATGCGTGGTGATCATCAACAACACGCCGGATCCCGAGTTCTGGCAGCCGATCCAGGACCACTGCCGGGCGCTCGGCGAACGCTTCGTGTTCATCAATGCCGAGAAGGTCGCGGGCTTCAAGGCCGGCGCGCTGCGGATCGCCATGGCGCGCACCGCGCCCGACGCCGAGATCATCGGCATCATCGACGCCGACTACGTGGTGACGCCCGACTGGCTCAAGGAGCTGGTGCCGGCCTTCGCCGACCCGCGGGTCGGCCTGGTGCAGGCGCCGCAGGACCACCGCGACGGCGGCCGCTCGCTGATGCACTACATGATGAACGGCGAATATGCCGGCTTCTTCGACATCGGCATGGTCCAGCGCAACGAGGACGACGCCATCATCGTCCACGGCACCATGTGCCTGATCCGGCGCGCCGCCATGGACATGGCCGGCGGCTGGGCCGGCGACACCATCTGCGAGGACACCGATCTCGGCCTCGCCGTGATCGAGAACGGCTGGACCACCCACTACACCAACAAGCGCTACGGCTTCGGCCTGCTGCCCGACACCTACGAGGCGTTCCGCAAGCAGCGCCACCGCTGGGCCTATGGCGGGTTCCAGATCGTCAAGAAGCACTGGCGCCGCTTCCTGCCCGGCGCCAGCCGCCTGACGCCCGACCAGAAGCGGCAGTTCGCGGTGGGCTGGCTCAACTGGCTCGGCGCCGAGAGCATCGGCGTGGTGGTGGCGATCCTCAACCTGATCTGGGTGCCGATCGTCGCCTTCGCCGACATCGCCATCCCGGATCGCATCCTGACCTTGCCGATCATCGCCTCCTTCGTGGTCTCGGCGGCGCACTTTTTGACCCTGTACCGGCTGCGGGTCCACGTCCCGATCGGGCAGATGCTGGGGGCGATGCTGACCGCGATGTCGGTGCAGTGGACGGTGTCGCGGGCGGTGGCCAACGGCCTGATCACCGACCACCTGCCCTTCGCCCGCACCTCCAAGGGCGGCCTGTCGCGGATGTCGGTCGAGTTCCAGGCGTTCTGGGAAGCGGTGATCGGCGCGCTGTTGTGGGTCGGCGCCGCCGAGCTGATCATCACCAACGCTCAGAAGCAGATCACCGAGATCTACATCTTCGCCGGCGTGCTGCTGCTGCAGAGCCTGCCGTTCCTGGCCGCGGTGGCGATCGCCGTGCTAGAGAACTCGCGGCTCAACGCCTTCACCTTCTGGCGCGAGACCGGGATCCGGACCGCCGAACTGATCGGCCTGCGTCCGGTCGCCCTGCCCTTGCCGGGCAACATCACCCAGCCGCCGGCGGCGGTGGCCGCCGAGATCAGCAGCGAGGCGCCGTAGGCGTTTCCGGATCGGGGGCCATGGGCCTCCCGAGACGGCGAGGCTCAGTTGTCCACGGGCCCAAGCGCGGGCCATTGACCATCGGGGGGCTGCCCCCTACACCACCCTCACGTGAGCGCGTAGCTCAGGCGGTAGAGCACGTGACTTTTAATCATGGGGTCGAGGGTTCGAGTCCCTCCGCGCTCACCATATTGAAAATACTGAAGAAATCCCCCGCGACCCATCGAGAATTCCGCCCTCAGATTTGCCCCGTGTCTGCACTGTGTCGACAAAGCAGTTGCCGCACGTTTCCGTGATCCGGTCGCGGCGCGCGAGCGCCTCACGCGGAGCACGCCGAAATGCTCCGGCGGGCCCTGATCCACTTCTATCGGATCCGCCCCCCACGCGCGCGCGCCCGCCGTAAGAGGCGCCGGTCTGCTCCATGAAGGGCGTCGAAGCCGCCGATTCCGGAAACGGATTCCTCCGGCGCATCGCTTTCCCCCCATCGCAGTCGTCGAGCTCGGCGTCGAAGTTCCGCGGCAGCGCCAGTCACAGATCGTCGTCGGCGGCGATCTCTCGTACGTCGGCGGCCGGCGGCGCGCGCCCTATCGGGCGGCGGCCGCAAGGCTCCGACGAAGGAGCTCGGCAAGGCGGGCGCAATGAAATACTCGTTCGGGACGCGCAGTCGATGGAGATGAAGGCCACGGCCGGGCGCACGGATCCAACAGCCCGAAGTTCTTCCGCTACCACGCGCGCGCGATTGAACTGCCTTCCCTGGTCCCTTTGCGAAGGCCGATCGCGTGGTCGAGGATAGAGGGATCTTCCCTGAGTTCATCGACCCCTCCCACGTACACCGGCTTGCCCCGCTCGAGGATGAGAACTTCATCGGCGAAATCCAGCACCACGTCGACGTGTTGCTCGACGAGCAGGCAGCCAATCCCGGATGTCTCCACCATATTGCGGATCGCATCCATGAGCTCGTCGCGCAGCCGCGGCGCCAGGCCTTCCAGCGGCTCGTCCATCAGCAGCAACGTCGGGCCTGAGATCGTCGCCCGCGCGACAGCGAGCATTTGCTGCTCGCCGCCGGACAATTGGGTGCCGTTGTTGTTGCGCCGCTCGCGCAGCCGCGGAAACAGCGCAAAGGCCGCCTCGACGCGCTTGTCGTCCGCGGCGCTGCGCACGGCGCTGAAGAGGTTTTCCTCGACGCTAAGCGATTTGAATATGTCGCGGGTCTGCGGCACGTAGCCGAGGCCGGCGCGGGCTCGCCGCCAGGTCGGTAGCGCGGTGACATCCGTCCCGCCGAACGTGATGCGGCCGCCGTGGATCTGTGCCAGCCCCATGATGCAGGCGAACATCGTGGTCTTGCCGACGCCGTTGCGGCCCAGAATGCCGAGCTTGCCGCCGGCGCCGATGCGAAACGAAACGCCCTCCAGCACCACCGTGCCGGCATAGCCACCGCGCAGGTTCTCGACGCGAAGTTCACCAGCCTCGAGAGTCAATGGCCCCCCCTCCCGAAATAGATTTCGCGGATCTGCTGATTTTCCGCGACCTCCGCGGGCGTCCCTTCGAACAGGATGGCGCCAGCAACGAGAACGATGACGCGCCGTGCGAAGCGAAAAACCAGTTCCATATCGTGCTCGATCAACAGGATCGGCAGGTCGCCGGGCAAGCGAGACAGCAGATCCAGAATGACACCGGATTCGCTCTCCGGCACGCCGGCCGCAGGTTCGTCCAGCAGCAGAACACGCGGGTTCAGCGCGAGCGCAATGGCGATCTCGATGAGCCGCTGCTCACCATAGGCGAGTGCTCCGACCAGCCGGCCGGCCTTGTCGGCTAGGCCCAACGGTTCGAGCAGGGCGATGGCCTCGCTCCTGATCGCACGGTCACGGCGCGCCGACGGCCAGAGCCGAAAGGCCGCGCGATGCCGCTGGATCAGCGCCAACGATACGTTCTCGATCACGCTCAGGTCGCGACAGAGCCGGCTGACCTGGAACGTCCGCACGATTCCGAGGCGGGTGCGGGACGCCTGGTCGAGCGGATTCAAGCGCGCGCCATCGAGATGGATGTCGCCGGCCGACGGCGCCAGCGCGCCGCTGATGAGGTTGATCAAGGTGGTCTTGCCGGCGCCGTTGGGACCGATCAGCGCGGTACGGTCGCCGTCGTTGAGCGAGAGGTCGATATGGGAGGCGACCGTCAAGCCACCGAACGTTTTGGTCAGGCCGCTGAGGCGGAGCCGCTCGGTCATGACCCACCCTGCCCGGCGCGGCGGCGCCATTTGTCGACCATGCCGTAGAGGCCTCCAGGCAGAAACAGCACCGTCACCACCAACAGCACGCCGATCACCAGCAGCCAATGATAGGGATTGATTGTCGCGGTCACGTGCCGGACGATCATGAAGGTTGGCACACCCAAGAGTGCGCCAGCGAGATGACCCACCCCGCCGATCGACAGCATCACCAGGCCTTCGGCGGACAGTTCAAAGCCGAGGTTGCCGAGGCCTACGACCTGGGTCGTCTGCGCCGACAGCGCGCCGGCGATCCCGGCGACTGCGCCGCCGATGGCGTAGACGCACAGCAAATGGCGGACCACCGGCGCGCCGATCGCGCGCATGCGCAGGCGGTCTCCCTTGATGCCCCGGCAGGTCAGGCCGAACGGCGAGGCGATGAGGCGGCGCAGGCAGAAATAGACGACGACGAGGGCGGCCAGCGTATAGCAGAAGCCGACCCGGCCGTGAAAATCGAACGCCACTGCGCCGAGGATCGGATTGACCGGAATGTCCGCCAACCCATCGTCGCCGCCGGTCACGAATGCGGCCTTGTTGGCGATCTCGAGCAGCACCTGCGCGAACGCGATCGAAAGCATGATCAAGGTGAGACCCCGGGTGCGCAAGATCAGAAGCCCGCTGGCGGCGGCCACGCCGGCACCGGCGAGTGCGCCGACGAGCAGGCCGCTGAACGGTTCGGCCGAAACGTGCAATGCCCACAGCGCGGCGGCATAGGAGCCGGCACCGAACAGTGCGGCTTGGCCCAGCGTTCCGATCCCGGCCTGGCCCACCACCAGCGCGATCGATAGCGTGAAGATCGACAGGATGTTGATCCGCGTGATGAAGCCGAGATCGTCCGGAAAGACGATCGCCGCCAGTAGGCCGACCGCGACGACGGCGAGTTCCGGGCCGATGAGCGCGCGCCAGCGCCCGGGTTCCACGCGCGAAGGGTCGGCGACGATGTCCGCCATCACGCGGCATCCTTCCGGCCGAGCAGGCCCTGGGGCCGCAGTGCGAGGGCTACCAGCATGGTGAGATAAAACGAGATCGATGCCAGATCGGGCAGAAGATACTTGGAAGCGGTATCGACCACTCCAAGGAGGAGCGCGGCGAGGAACGTGCCGAACAGCGTACCCTGGCCGCCGACGGCGACCACGGCGAGAAACAGGACCATGTACTTTATCGGATAGTTGGCTTCCATCGGCAGCAGTTCCGCGCCGGCGATACCGCCGAGTGCGGCCAATCCGGCGCCGATCGCAAATGTCATGGAGTAGAGCAACGTGGTGTTGATGCCGACCGACTCGGCGATGCCCGGATTGTCGACGGCGGCGCGCAACCTGATGCCGAACCGCGATCGGCCGATGAACAGCCAAAGCGCGACGCTGATCGCGCATCCGAGTACGATCACGGCGACCCGGTGGCGCGGGAACGACCGAAAGCCGAGATCGACGGGACCGGACAGCCGCGCCGGCAGATCGATCGAGGAAAATGACGCGCCGAGCCAGAGATTGACCAGCGCGATCGCGACGAACGCGAGCCCGATCGTGAGCAGCGCCTGGTCGAGCTCGGGCCGGCCATAGATCCGGGAAATCACCACGCGCTCGATCGGCACCGATACCAGCGCCGTTGCAAGCACGGCGATCACCAGCGCGGGTTCGAATCGCAGACCGAGCCTACTCATCAGCTCGACCGCGGCGAAGCCGCCGAGCATCGCGAACGCGCCATGCGCCATGTTGACCACATGCATCAGGCCGAGCGTGATCGACAGCCCCACCGTGATCATGAACAGGATCATGGCATAGGCCATGCCGTCGATCAAAATGCTGGCGAAGAGGGTCACGCGCGGCGTCCTCGGCTCGAACTCGGCTCACTTGGGATCGGCGCGGCCGAAGTCGGGCTGCTGCTCATAGGTCTTGAACTCCTTGTGGAACAGCTTGCCGTCGGCATCCTTCTCGACCTTGCGGATGTAGACGTTCTGGACGATGTGGCGGGACTCGGGATCGATACGCACCGGTCCGCGCGGGCTCTCCCACGCGAAACCGCGGATCGCAGCCATCGCGGCGTCCGGATCGCGCTGTCCCTTGGTGGCCTCGATCATGTGGTAGATCGCCGCCATGCCGTCGAAGCCCTCGAGCGCGGTGGCATTGGCGACCGCCGCCGGCGCAACCGCTTTCAGCGCCGCGACGAACTCGCTGTTGGAAGCCGAGTCATGCGCGCCGGAATAGAACATCCCCGACTCGAGGCCGAGCGCGGCGTCGCCGATAGCTGGAAGATCCTTCTCGTCGGCCTCGGATGTGCCGAACAGGCGGATGCCTGTGCTGCGGAGATCGTTGTCCTTGTAGGCCTTGATCACGCCATAGGACGGCGGGCCGCCGGGAAAGAAAATGAACAAGGCCTGTGGCGCCGATCCCTTCACCCGCTGCAGGAACGGCCCGAAGTCGGTCGTCTTGAGCGGCACCCGCACCTTCTCGATCACCTTGCCGCCGCCGGCCTCGAAGGTCTTGACGAACGAGGCCTCGGCGTCCGCGCCGGGCGCGTAGTCCGACACCATGGTGACCACGCTCCTGACGCCCTCGTCGAGCATGAAGCGCGCGATGGGTACGGTGATCTGGGGCAGCGTATACGAGGTGCGGACGAAGTATTTCGACTTCTCGAGCACGCTGGAGGTCGCGGCGTTGAAGATCACCGTCGGAATCTTCGCTTCCTCGACCACCGGCGCGATCGCGAACGCGTTCGGCGTGAACACGACGCCACCGATATATTGCACCTTGTTCTTGATGATCAACTCCTGAGCCAAAGCCTTCGCCTCGGAGGGATTGGGACCGGTGAGGTCGCGGAAGATCAGTTCGATGTCCTGCCCGCCGGCAGTTTTGCCGTGCAGCTTCTGATAGGCGTCGATCGCCGCCTTCCAGCCTTCGCCGAAACTCGAGAACGGTCCCGAAAAGGGCCCGATAATCCCCACCTTGACGGGCTCGGCGCGCGCAACCGCGCAGCCGAACAGCAGAACGCCGGCAAGAGCCGCGAGACGCTTGCATGTCTTCACGTTGCATTCCTCCCTGTTCGACGCGCATCATCCCAATAGCGTGCGGGCGATCGTTCGCTTCATCATCTCGACGCTGCCTTCGGCGACCAGGCTGATCCGGTTCTGGAAAAAGGCCTCGCCCAGTCGGCTCTCCTTGAGCAGGCCGATGCCGCCGAGGATCTGGATCGACCGGTCGATCACCCGGCAGGCCATCTCCGGACAGTAGGCCTTGGCCATCGCGGCTTCGAGCCGCGCGTCCACGCCCTGGTCGATCTTCCAGGCCGCCTTGTAGGCCAGAAGACGTCCGGTCTCGATATCCATGGCGGACTCCGCGATCTTCCACTGGATGGCTTGGTGTTCGGCGAGCCGCTTGCCGAACGTCTTGCGCCCGCCGGCATACTTGATCGCGATGTCCTGGCAGCGCTGGGCAAGGCCAACGGCGCCCATGCCGATCACCGCGCGATTGCGGTTGAGCTGGTCCTGCACGTAGTGGAAGCCCTCGTTGACGAGCCCGAGCAGGTTCTCGGCCGGGACGACGCAGTTGTCAAACTTGAGATCGCAGACCTTGCCCAGGAAGGTTCCCGGCGCTACCGATTCCATGGTGCGCACCACCTTCACGCCGTCGGACGGCCAGTCGACCAAAAAGGTACTGATGCCCTTGGCGCCGCGGCCCGGGTCGGTGACGGCATAGACGAGCAGATAGTTCGGAACCAGAAACGGATGGAACGGATCCGGCGACCAACGCTTGACGCCGTTGATGACCCAGGTGTCGCCCTTGCGCACCGCGGTGGTCGCAATCGAGGCGACGTCCGAGCCGAATTCAGGCTCGGAAATGCAGATGTGATACTGCGCGGTGCCCTCCAGGATCGGCCATAAATAGCGCTCTTGCTGCGTGCGCGGCGCCTCGAACAGCGCCGGATGCGGATCGAGAAACGCCGGCCAGGTCACGACGTTGCCGAAGAGCACCCAGCTCTGCTTGAACTGCTCGAAGGCCAGCGACTTCGCCAGCGTACCGAGGCCATGGCCGCCCGACGCCTTCGGGATCGCCATACCGCGAAAGCCCGCCGCCTGGAATTTCTGGCGCAGCGACGTCATCAGCCCCGGCGCGACATCATAGTCACTGAGCGGCCACTCGTTCTCGATCGGGTCGCACTCGCTTTGCACAAAGGCCCTGGCCCGATCGACGATATCCTGCTGTGCTTGGTCCAGTTTGAAATCCATCGTCTAGCCCCTTGTTGCGCGCGCGTCGCCGTCGCCGCTTTCGAGATAGCGCTGCTTCAGCGCCGTCTTGTAGAGTTTGCCGTTGTCGAGCCGCGGAAGCTCATGGACGAAATCGATACTGCGGGGGCATTTCACGTTGGACAGCCGGTCCCGGCAGAACGCCAGCAACTCGCTGGCCATGGCGCCGTCTTGCTGACGGCCGGGCCGCAACTGCACCACGGCCTTGACTTCCTCGCCGTAGTCCGCGTTCGGTAGACCGAACACGGCTGCGTCGACCACGGCGGGATGGAGCACCAGCGTATTCTCGATTTCGGCCGGGTAGATGTTGACGCCACCGGAAATGATCATGTGCGCTTTGCGATCGGTGAGGTAGAGAAAGCCATCGGCGTCGAGATGACCGATGTCACCGAGCGTGCTCCAGCCCTGCGCGGTGCGCGCCTTTTCGGTCTTGCCGGGATCACCGTGATATTCGAATTTCGGCCCGTCGAAATAGACCTGGCCGGTTTCATCGGCGCCGCATTCGCGCCCGGCATCGTCGACGATATGGATCCGGCCGAGCACGGCGCGGCCGACCGAACCCTTGTGGGCGAGCCATTCCTGCGGCGAGATGCAGCAAACGCCGTTGCGCTCCGAGCCGGCATAGTATTCCCAGACGATCGGCCCCCACCACGCCATCATCTGCTCCTTGACCTCGACCGGGCATGGAGCCGCCGCGTGCACGGCCACGCGGTGCGACGCGAGATCGAAGCCGGCCCGCTCCGCGGCCGGCAGCGCCAGCATCCGCACGAACATGGTCGGCACCCACTGGGAATGGGTGACGCGGTGGGTCTCGATCGCGCGCAGCGCACCCACCGCGTCGAATTTCGGCAGCACCACCACCGACCCGCCGCCGTCGATCACCTTGATCGAAAACCGCAGCGGCGCTGCATGGTAGAGGGGCGCCGGCGACAGATAGACAGTATCGCCGTCAAAGCCGAAAAGGCGAACGTTCCACTCCGCCTTGTTGGCGCCGGTCATCGGCGGCTCGCCAAGCCCCTGCTTGATGCCCTTGGGCTGGCCGGTGGTGCCCGAGGAATAGAAGAAGTCCTTGCCCATCGGCACGTCCGGCAAAGCGACGGGTTCGGGAAACTTCGCAATCAACGCGTCGAGACCGCCCGCGCCGACGAATACGGTGGCGCAACGGGCGCGGAGGTCGGCCGGAAGCGCCTCCAGCAGCGCTGCGAACCGCGCGTCCGCCAGTAGGATTTTCGCGCCGCAGTCTCGCACCACATAGTCGATCTCACTCTGCTTGAGGTGCGTGCTGATCGGCGTGTAATACAGCCCAGCGCGCCGCGCGGCCCACGCCAGGTCGAAATAAACCGTGCCGTTGTCGAGCAGCATGGCGACGCCGTCGCCGGGACGAAGCTGCAGCGACAGGAAGAGCTGGGCGATACGGTTCGATCGCGTGTCGAGTTCCGCGAACGTCCGTACCCCCGAGCCGTCGGCCATCTGGCAGGCGACCTTGTCTGGATGACGTGCGGCGAGGTCTTTCAGGATCGGCATGGCGGATGAGGCTCCTCTGTCAGTCCATCATGACGACGAGCTTGCCGGTGACGGCGCGGCTTTCGAGCCGCGCGATGGCGGCAGGCGCTTCGGCAAGGGTGAAACGTTCGGAGACCCGTGGCGACAACTTGCCGGCGCCGTAGAGCGCGAGCACGGCGGCAGCGTTTGCTGCCGCGCCAGCCGGATCGCCGCGAACGAACGCGCCCCAGTCGACGCCGACGACGCTGCAGGACTTCAGCAGCGGCAGATTGAGCGGAATGGCGGGGATGCCGGCGGTGAACCCGACGACGAGATGCCGACCGTTGCGCGCGATCGCCCGCAGCGCCGGCTCCGCATAGGGACCGCCCACCGGATCGAGCACCACGTCAGCGCCGGTTGCGCCGCAGGCGTCCTTGAATTCGGCCGCGAGCGCGCGCGCCGCTTCCTTGTCCGTCAGCGTCCGCGGATAGACCACACCCCGTTCGGCGCCGTTGGCGAGCGCCACGGCCAGGCGCTCGGTGCTCGATGCCGCGGCGATCACCCGGGCGCCCAGCGCCTTTGCTGCCTGCACTGCGGCAATGCCCACCCCGCCCGAGGCGCCGAGCACGAGCACGGTCTCGCCGGGCGCAACGTGCCCCCGGTCGACCAGCGCGTAGTGCGCTGTGCCATAGGTGAAGATAAAGGCGGCCGCCTGATCGAACGGCATTGTCGCATCAATCGCGATGCAGCGATCCTCGGGCACGGCCACCCGCTCCGCCAAACCGCCCCAGCCGAGCCGGCCGATGACGTGCTGGCCGGGGCGGAAGCGGCTGACTGCAGCGCCGACCCGCGCAACAATGCCGGAAATCTCGGACCCCGGCGCGAACGGCCGCGGCGGCCGGATCTGATATTTGTCGCGGATCAGCAACCCGTCCGGGAAATTGATGCCGCAAGCCTTGACGGCAACGAGCACGTCGTTCGGTCCCGGCTCGGGCTCGGGCACGTCCGCGAGCACCAGCGTCCCGGGGTCCCCTGCCACCTGGCTCAATATCGCCTTCACGGCCTGGTGCTCGAGTCCACGCGGGACCGTTCCAATTGTCCAGACATCTGCGCTCCTATTTCGCCGTGACGCGAATCGGCAATGAACTCAGCGCCCGCAGGCCGCTGCTGTCCCGGTAGACTGCCTCGCCGGTGATATCGATCGACGCCACGCGCGCCGCGAGCGCGGCGAGCACCGCTTCGGCTTCCAGGCGCGACACCATCTGGCCGACGCAGCCGTGAATGCCGGTGCCGAAACCGATATGCCCCGAGACGCGGCGCGTGATGTCGAGTTCGTCGGGCCGCTCCCACCAGGCCTCATCTCGATTGCCTGATGCGAGCAGCAGCAGCACCTTTTCATGCCGGCCGATCCGAACACCGGCGATCTCGGTCTCGTGGGGCGTGGTCCTGAAAACATAGGGCGCGGCGGAATCGTACCGCAGCGTTTCATCGAATGCCGGTCGGGCAAGCGACCGATCGGCAGCGAGAAGCGCCCATTGCTTCGGATGCCTGGCGAGGTTGTAGAGCGCCATGCCGATGGCACTGATGGTGGTATCGAGACCGGCGGACAGAAGGGAGCGCACCAGCAGCGCAGCTTCTTCCGGCGTGATCTCGCCGGCGTCGGCGGCCTCGTAGACCTGTGCACCGAACCCGCCCGCAGCGAGGGCTTCGCGCCGGCACTTCGCCTCTACCCACGGCAGCACCTTCGGCCCCTGCTTCATCAGCTCGCGAAAATAGTCGTTTTCCGGGCCGAAGCCCGCGAACACCATCGCGCCGTAGGTGAGAAAATTCTCGCGACCTTCCTGATCGATGCCGAGAGCGTCGGGAAAGACGCTGATGGGAAACACCTCGGCGAGGTCGCGAATTGCGTCGAACGACCCCTTATCGACCAACTCATCGATCAGCGTGACCGCCTTGCGCTTGAAGTCGTCGGCGAGCCGCCGCATCGCGCCTGGCGAGAGCACGCGCGCCAGCACCTTGCGCGTGCGCGTATGCATCGGCGGATCGACTTCGAGGATGATGCTCGGCGGACGCCAGGGCGCTTGCTTGAAGTAGTTGGCGAGCCCCGACCCGCCAGCGTTGCTGAAATTGGCGTGGTCGGCGAAAATCGCCTTGATCTCCGCGTATCGCGGGACCGCCCAGACGTCGTATTTCGTGAGGCGAACGACCGGCCCTGCGGCGCGCAGGCGCTCATAAGCGGGATAAGGATCGCGCCTCGTATTCCCATCGAACGGGTCGAAGTCACTGCGAACGTCGTCAAGAGCGCGCGTCGCCATCCCGGTCCTCCCAGCTCTTCGTTAATTGACCATAGTCATTTATCTCACCCTGTGCAAGGCTTAAGAATCGCAGTCTCGCTTGTGTTTCCGTCGCCGAGGCGGCATGGAGGCGGCAACGGAGATGTTCATGGCGAAGCAACCGGAAAAGGCTCGAGCTTCTGCACGACGGTTTCAGCATCGCGCACGTCAAGATGCCGACAAGCAGGCGCTGAGAGTGCTGATACTCGAGACGGCGCGCCGGGAATTCGCCTCCGGCACGCTCGAGACCGTCTCGATCCAGCGGATCGCCGACGCGATCGGGTACTCCAAGGGCACGGTACTGAAGTATTTCCCGACCAAGCTGCTGCTGCTTCTGGCGGTGAAGCAGCAGAACCTCGAAGACCTCGCCGAGCGACTGGAGCGGGTGCGCGCGCACAACGCCGACAGCGAGGTACGCCTGCGGCGTGTGATGGAGGCCTACATCGACTACTGGGTGCACAATCCCGACCATTTCCGCTCGCTGTACTCGATGGCGGGAACGGTGGAGGACCGGCGTTTTCCGGACGGCACCTATTTCGGCCAGACCGAGATCGCGCGCCGTTCGTACGAGATCTTCGCGACATCGACCGCGGAATTTCTCGCCAGCTGGGGCGCCGAACCGACCCCCCTGCTGGCGCAGCGGCTGGCCACCGCGCTGCTGTCGGCCGCACACGGCGTGATCTCGCTGCCGCTCGGCACACCGACGATGCAACTGCCCGACGTTCGCGCCACCGGCCGATTGGTGATCGAAAACCTGATCGACTCGTTTGCGGCCAAGCTGAAGGACGCCCGCGCGACTTCGGAATGGCCGAGAGTGTCGATCAACACGTTTCAGTAGGTTCGGTGCCTTTCGCTCAAGGCGAAGCGGCCCCAGCAAGATGCCCCACGCCGACCAGGTCGCCGGCGTTGGATCAATTCAGTAGGCCCGGCCCGGTCCAGGCAGGTTGCACTTCGCCCGCCTGAAGCTAATCTCGGCGCCGGATTCAGGGGGACCAGCCGTGCGCAAGCCCGCAACGATCGTGATCGCATGCCTTTGGCTCGCAGGGTGCGCCGGCGGCGGAGCGGACCAGCAGCTCGCGCAGCCGACGCCCTCGCCCACCACCCCGCCGCCACCGGCACAGCAACAGGCCGCCGCGGTGGAAGACTACGACTGCACGGTCGGGATTCCCGGCAAGCTGCTCAGCGTCACCTCGCACGACGAGATGGTGGCGCGTTTCGGCAAGCCGACCACCGAGGTCGCCCGCCCCACCGGAGGAATGATCTCCTCCTATGCCAAGATCGACTTCAAGAGGGTTCGCGGCTGCCGCCCGATGGCCCCGGGCTCCAAGGCGGCCAACCGCATCCAGAACATCCAGTTCGTATTCGAGGCCGACGGCACCATCTCCACGGTGAACACCAACGCCCCCGTCCCGGAGTGATTGCTGAACCGAGACTCTTCCAGCGTCTGCCGCCTTCACGCCCGCCTCGAATGTCGCCGTCTCGCACAGCGACAAGATCCGCCAGGACATCGACATGGGAACGGTGCGGGGGTCAACGACCACTTCGGTGGCCCGGTCATCGCGAAGTACTGAGCGGCACGGCGGGCGCGCTGCACACCCTCAAGTTGCCCACGCCAGCCTTCCAGCTGGTGGACCGCCCTCGCCGCGTGGCGATCCCGGACCAAGGCGCTATTCCGTCGCTCGCCGCCACGGCCTCGCGCGCCAAGCGCGCGCAAGGCGCCGCATATTCAACCCGATCACGCTGCTACACACCCGCGTGAGCGCCTTCGTTCCGTCACCCAGCCGTAAAGGTAGCCCCGTAGTGAGTCGCAACTGGTTAAAAAACCGTTGGCGTCAAAAAGGGGTTCCCATCATGTCCTTGTCGAAACTTGCAACCATGTTCGCGGCCGTCGCGCTGGCAGGCGCCGCGGCTTCCGGCGGCGCCCAGGCCGCGACCGTCAATTACGACCTGACCTTCGAAAGCGGCGGATCGTCGGTCGGCAGCGCGTTGCTGACCCTCGACCTTCCCAGCACCGCGTCGTCGCTCACGGTCAATGCCGCCACCGCCGCCGATTTCGTCCGGCTGACCGGCACGCTCGCCGGCGACGCCTTCAACGTCACCCCGTCGAGCTTCGCGAACCTGTTCGGCTCCTCCGGCATCACGCTGGTCGACGGCGTCGTCACCAGCATCGTCACCCCGTTCGGCGGCGGCGGCATCGGCGCCAGCGGTCCGACCTCGTCGGGCTTCTTCTTCTTCAATCAGAACGGCCGCAACGCCAACCAGCCGGGGCTCGACTTCACCTTCACCCCGTTCGGCGACACCACCATCAACGGAACCGTCACGGTCGCCGCGGTGCCGGAGCCCGCGACCTGGGTGATGCTGATCCTGGGCTTCGCCGGGCTGGGCTATCTGATCCGCCGCCGCACCCGCACCGCGGCGCCGCTCGCCCTGGCCTGATCGGCCGCCTGCCGCGACGCGAGAGAAGCCGCCCTCGGGCGGCTTTTTTTGCGACCGGCCCAGACGGCCAGCCATATCAATCGCGCGGTCTGGCGCGCCACCGTTGTTGTGAATTTGGGATCAACTTATTGCCCGTCTTCGAAGGCCGGATGGCCTGTTCATACCTCTGCCGACCATTCACGATTTCATGAGGACCGGCAGAGCTTCGCTAACCATATGAATTACCATCGGAAATAATATACGAAACAATCATTCATCTCTTGCAATTATTGTGCGATGCACAAATATTAATGGTCTAGGGAATCGAGCGTCCTCGGGGCAACCTTGAGGAGACTAACCATGAGCACAGTTGCCACCATCCGGTCGAGCGCCGGATTGGGCGTCATCCGCCCGCTGCAACCGAGCGAACATCACCTGTTGCGTGACCATCTGCTGCGCCTCGACCCGGCCAGCCGGTACGATCGCTTCAACGGCGGCATCAGCGATGCGTTCATCACCAGCTATGCCGCGCGCTGCGTCGAGCATGATGCGATCGTGCTCGCCTACATCCAGGACGGCGCCGTCCGTGCCGCCGCTGAACTCCATGCCCCCGAACAGGCCGTGGACTGCACCCCGGAGCTCGCCTTCAGCGTCGAGAACCGGCTGCGTCGCCAGGGCGTCGGCAGCGCGCTGTTCGAGCAGATCCTGTCCGAGGCCCGCCGCCGTGGCTATGCGCGGGTCCGCATCACCACCGGCGGGGCGAACAACGCCATGCGCGGGCTGGCCTACAAGTTCGGCGCCGACCTCACCTTCGCCTTCGGCGAGACCACCGGCATCATCGACCTGGTCCGGGAAAGCCGCCCCCAGCCGTCGAGCGCCCGGGCGGTCCCCGCGCCCGCACCGACCGTCGTCGATGTGCCGATCGCCCCGCCACTGGCCCCGCTGCTGGTCGCGCGCGACATGATCCGCGCCAGCCAGGCGATGTGGGAACAGGCGTTCCGACTGTGGGGGGACCTGCTGAAGCTGCGTCCCCGTTTCGGCCTGCGCTGACCGGCAATACCCGGCCTGCGCGGCCTTGTCGCGCCGGCCGGTCGGCGCCAGGCCGGCGTGGCATCTTCCAAATGCCACGCAATGCTCCGATATTGAAGCGGCGCGGATGCCGCTTCAGGAGCCTGCCATGAGCCTCGCCGACGTTCTCCCCTCGCCGACCGCGCGCGCCCCCCTGGTGCCGCCCCGCCCGGCGCCCGCGCCGCAGGACATGTCGACCTTCCGGCGGATGCTGGCGATCCGGCACAGCGGCCTCCTGAGCTGGGGCGAACAGGCCTACCACGAGGACGTCCTGCACGGCCGGTTTCTCGGCCGCGGCACGTTCACGCTGAACACGCCCGAGACCATCCGCCACGTCCTGATCGACAACTACGAAAACTACGCCCGCACCCCCGCGGGCATCCGGGTGCTGCAGCCGATGCTCGGCGAGGGCCTGCTGCTGGCCGAGGGCAAGACCTGGAAGCACCAGCGCCGCACCCTGGCGCCGGCTTTCACGCCGCGGGCGGTCGCCACCCTGGTGCCGCACATGCGCGCGGTCATCGCCGAGACCGTCGACGATCTCGCGCGCCGGCAGAACGCGCCGATCGACCTGCGCGAGGCGATGCAGCAGATGACGCTCGAGATCGCCGGCCGCACCATGTTCTCGTTCGGCATGGCCGAGCACGGGCCGGCGCTGCGCAACTTCGTCATCGAATACGCCTCGCGCCTGGCGCGGCCCCATGTCTGGGACCTGGTTCTCCCGCTGTCCTGGCCGAGCCCCCAGGACATCCAGCGCAGGTTCTTCCGCCGCCGCTGGACCGGCTTCGTCCGCATGCTGATCGCCGAACGCCGCGCGGTGGCGCGGGCGGACCAGGCGCCGCGCGACCTGTTCGACCTGATGGTGGCGGCGCGCGATCCCGAGACCGGCGAGGCGTTCAGCGACGACAACCTGATCGACCAGGTCGCGACCATGATCCTGGCAGGCCACGAGACCACCGCGACCGCGCTGTTCTGGTCGCTGTACCTGTTGGCGCAGGAGTCGTCAGTTCAGGACGACGTCGCCCGCGAGGTCGCCGCCGCGCGCACGGACGGCGACACGGACGCCGAGAAGCTCAAATTCACCCGCGCCGTGCTCGACGAGACCATGCGGCTCTATCCGCCGGCCTACCTGATCGCGCGCTGCGCCGCCGGTCCCGACGTCATCGACGGCAAGCCGGTGCGCAAGGGCGACGTCATCCTGATCGCGCCGTGGCTGCTGCACCGCCACGAGAAGCTGTGGGCGAACCCCAACGCGTTCGTGCCGCAGCGCTTCCTGTCCGGCCCGGCGCCGGACCGTTTCGCCTACCTGCCGTTCGGGGTCGGCCCCCGCATCTGCATCGGCGCCCACTTCGCGCTGGTCGAGGCGACGCTGGCGCTCGCCGAGCTCATCGGCCATTTCCGCATCGAGCTGCTGGACGGCCGGCCGGTGATGCCGGTCGGCGTGGTCACGACCCAGCCCGACCACTCGCCGATGTTCCGCATCACGGCGCGATGAGTGCGTCGATCAGACGAGCCTGACAAGCCGGTCGGCCGTGAAGAACCTGGATTTCAGGTTGGACTGAGGCGGAGTGCGAGGCTGGGGCGAGCGAAGATTTCGAACAGCAGAAGGCTGAGCCATTTGATGAGGCGGCGGAAGTTGTAGCCGGCGGCAGCCAGGACGGCATTTGCCGCGTCGCCGGCGCGGTGCCAGAGGTAATTGCGGCCCATTCGGTGTTCGGATTTGAGATG
>JARLJA010000080.1 GCA_031291445.1 Xanthobacteraceae bacterium
ACATCGCACACGCCGCCGGCCACGGCGGCGGCGGCGGACATGGCGGCGGCGGGCATGGCGGCCACAGGTAGTCGCGCGCCGGGCGCTGCCCTTCCCAGACATTCAATCCCGAACAGGAGCATCAAATGAACAAGTTGACACTGACGGCCATGATCGTGGCCTCCGCGGCATTCGCCGCGGGGCTCTCGCCGGCCCAGGCCCATGAGGGCCGGCATCATGGCGAAGCCATCGAACGCATGTGTTCGGACAAGAGCGATTCGGCCCGCCCGCACCACGAGCTTGGCGAGCGGCTGGCCGACCACCTCGGCCTGAACGACGCGCAGAAGACCGCCTACAAGGAATTCAAGGAAGCCCGCCTGAAGTCGCTGGAGGATTCCAAAGCCAAGCTCTGCGCCAGCAAGCCCGACCTGTCGACGTTCGAGTCACGGCTGGTATTCCGGCAGACCTTGATGGAAGCGCGGCTCGAGGCCCTGAAGGCGGAAAATCCGAAGCTGATCGCGTTCTACAACAGCCTCGACGACGAGCAGAAGAGCAAGTTCGACCGCTTCCGCGCCCGTATGAGGCATGAACATCGTATGGACCGTGAATAAAGCCGGAAACCGACGTGGGGCGCCGCGCTTTTAGTCCAGCGGCGCCTCACGCCGATCCCCGCGCTCCGACGCCATGGCGGCCGCGATCGCCTCGCCGCCGCGCCGCACCAGCGCCGCCAGTTGCGCAGCGTCGAGCAGGTCGAAGCGCTCGGACGCCGTCACCAGCGCCACCGCCGATTGCGTATCCTCGGCGGCCATGCGGATCGGCGCCGCGACCGCCGAGAGATCCGCCTCCAGCTCGCCCCGCGAGACATAGAATCCCCGCCGCCGGATCTCCGCGAGGCCGCGCCGAAACGGCGTCCAGTCGTCGCCCATGCCGGCCGCGGCGATCTCGCCGGCACGCGCGTCGTACAGCCGGTGCAGCCAGTTCGCCGGCTGGTCGGCCAGGATGACCTTGGGCGCGGCGCCGTAGAACATCGGCCGCGACCGGCCGCGGCCGTAGGCCAGCGCCAGCGGCTCCGCGCCGGCCTCGCGATGGGTGTCGAGAATCTGGTCGCCCAGCAGCGTGGAGATGACGCAGGCGCAGCCGGTACGCCGCACCAGATCCTTCATCACCGGCACGGCCACCCGCAGCAGCGGATCGGACTGGCGGATGGTGTAATCGAGCGCGATGATCCGCGGCCCGAGGCTGTAGTGCCCGCCCGATCCGCGCACCAGCAGGCCGGCGGCGACCAGCTCGCGGATGTAGCGATAGCCGGTCGGCAGCGACAGCCGGCGCTCCTCGCAGATCCTCTCGGCGGTCCACGACGGCGCCTCGACCGTGAACAGGTCGAGCAGCGCGAGCGCCCGGCCGACGCTCGGCCTGACATCATCGCTGGCAGTGGCGGTGGAATCGTCAATCATTGCCGCAGGTTCCCACATAATGAGAATTGTTCCGAGAAATTTCGTTGACGAGCCGCATCATAGGCTATTAATTATCACTATACGATAATTTTCGGATTTTGCCATGCCCGCACCCGCACTGCCCGCGTTCGACGTCTGTGTGGTCGGTTACGGCCCGGTCGGCGCCACGCTGGCCAACCTGCTGGCCGATTGCGGGCTCTCGGTGCTGGTGCTGGAACGCGAGGCCGAGATCTACCTGCTGCCCCGCGCGGTTCACTTCGACGACGAAGTGATGCGGCTGTTCCAGACGCTGGGGCTGGCCGAGCGGATCCTGCCGCACACCCACGTGTCGCCGGGCATGCGCTTCGTCGACGCCGGCGGGCGCCTGATCCTCGACTGGTCGCGCTCGCCGGATGTCGGACCGCTCGGCTGGCACGTCAGCTACCGCTTCCACCAGCCCGATCTCGAGCGCATCCTGCGCGACGCCGCCGCGGCACGGCCGGCCATCGACGTCAGGCTGCGCGCGGAGGTGTTCGCGCTCGACCAGGACGACGATGGCGTCGACATCCGCTACGAGGACGTCGCCGGCGGCGCGCTGTGCCGCGCCCGGGCCCGCTACGTGGTCGGCTGCGACGGCGCCCGCTCGCTGGTGCGCCGCCTGATCGGGGATTCGCTCGAAGACCTCGGCTTTCACGAGCGCTGGCTGGTGGTCGACGCCATCCTCGGCCGCGACCTTCCCACGCTTGGCGACTACAGCGTGCAGTACTGCGATCCGGCGCGCCCGGCGACCTACGTGCGCGGCGTCGGCCGGCGCCGGCGCTGGGAGATCGCGCTGCGGCCCGACGAGGATCCCGCGGCCATGACCGCGCCGGCCGGGACCTGGCGGCTGCTCGAGCGCTTCATCTCCCGCGACGACGCCGAACTGGAGCGCGCCGCCTGCTACACTTTCCACTCGGCGATCGCCAGGCGCTGGCGCGACCGCCGTCTGCTGATCGCCGGCGACTCGGCGCACCAGACGCCGCCCTTTCTCGGACAAGGGCTCTGCGCCGGCATCCGCGACGTCGCCAACCTCGCCTGGAAGCTCGCCCGCGCCGTCAAGACCGGCGGCGACGACGCCCTGCTCGACAGCTACCAGAGCGAACGCGCGCCGCACGTGCGCGCCTATATCGAACTCGCGGTCCGGCTCGGCGGCCTGATCAACACCCGCGCCGCCGAAGCCGCGGTGCCCGGCGGCCTGACGCGCAGCGAACCCGCGCGCATGGAGAGCATCAAGCCTCAGCTCGGGCCGGGGCTTTCGGCCGGCGCCGCCGACCTGCGCGGCCAGCTGGCGCCGCAGCCGCTGCTCGCCGATCACGTCCGGCTCGACGACCATGTCGGCTACCGCTTCGCCGCGCTGCTCGATCCGAATTTTCTCGCCGGCTTGCCCGACGCGCTGCGCCGGGAGCTCACGCTGAAGAACGTCGACGTCGTCGCCGACCCGGCGCTGCAGCCGTGGCTCGCCGACAACCGCGTCAGCGCCGTCGTGGTGCGGCCGGACCGCTACGTGCTCGGTTCGGCGAAAACCATCGGCGACATGGACGCGCTCGCCGCCGCGATCTGAATCGACTTCGTTTTCCCGCCAACCGAGTTCACCACGAGGACGACATGAAACTTCTCTCCTATCAGGACCGCAACGGGCGCGCAGGCTACGGCGCGCTGCGCGACGACGGCGTCGTCGCCCTCGGCGAGCGGCTGGCGGCCGAAGGCGCCCCGACGCTGCGCGCGCTGCTGGCGAGCGGAAAGCTCGACGCCGCGCGCAGGATCGCGGAGAGCACCAGGGCGGACCTGCCGCTCACGGCGATCACGTTCGCTCCCGTGATCCCCGACCCGGACAAGATCATCTGCGTCGGGCTCAACTATCGCGACCACGTCGCCGAGACCGGACGCACCGTGACCGAGCATCCGGCGCTGTTCGCGCGCTATCCGGCCAGCCAGGTCGGGCACCTGCAGCCGCTGGTGAAGCCGAAGGTCAGCGACGCCTTCGACTACGAGGGCGAGCTCGCGGTGATCATCGGCACCGGCGGCCGCTATATCGCCGCCGCCCGCGCGCTCGATCACGTGGCCGGCTATGCCTGCTACAACGAGGGCAGCATCCGCGACTGGCAGCGCCACACCACCCAGTTCCTCGCCGGCAAGTCGTTCGCGCAGAGCGGCAGCTTCGGCCCGTGGATGGTGACGGCCGACGAGATCCCCGACCCCTCCGCGCTCACGCTCGAGACCCGGTTGAACGGCACCGCGGTCCAGCACACCACCACCGACCTCCTGATCACGCCGGTGCCGGGCCTGATCGCCTACATCTCCACCATCATGCCGCTGGTGCCGGGCGACGTCATCGTCACCGGCACGCCGGGTGGCGTCGGCTTCAAGCGCACGCCGCCGCTGTGGATGCGCCCGGGCGACACCGTCGAGGTCGAGATCAGCGGCATCGGCGTGCTGCGCAATTCCGTGGTTGCCGAAACCGACTGACCCGCCACTCCCGCCAACGGAGCGCATCATGAGCCTGACCGCCCTCGGTTACATCGGCGTCCATTCCGCGAAGCTCGAGGACTGGAGCGCGCTCGCCACCGGCCTGATCGGCATGCAGCAGGTCGATGCCGGCGGCGCCACCCGCGTCTTCCGCATGGACGACCGCAAGCAGCGCTTCGTCGTCACCGGCGAGGACGGCGACCGCCTCGCCTTCACCGGCTGGGAGACCGAAAACGCCGCGACCATGACCGCGCTCGCCGCGCGGCTCGAGGCCCACGGCACGCCGGTGCGCGCCGCGACCCGCGCCGAGGCCGATGCCCGCGGCGTCGCCGACCTGATCGCGTTCGAGGATCCGGCCGGCAACCGCATCGAGGTGTTCCATGGCGCGGCGCTGGCCGACACCACCTTCACGCCCGGCCGGCCGATCTCGGGCTTTCGCACCGGGCCGCTCGGCATGGGCCACGCGGTGCTGCATGTCGAGGATGTCGCGCCGCTGCTGCCGTTCTACCGCGACGTGCTCGGCTTCGCGGTCTCCGACTACGGGCTGACGCCCTATCCGCTGTATTTCTTCCACCTCAACGGGCGGCACCACTCCTTCGCCATGGTCGGATCGGGCCGCCGGGGCCTCCACCATTTCATGGTCGAACTGACGAGCCTCGACGATGTCGGCCAGGGCTACGATCTCGCCCAGCTCGAGGACGGCCGCGTCGCCTACACGCTCGGACGGCACACCAACGACCACATGACGTCGTTCTACGCCCAGACGCCGTCCGGCTTCTTCATCGAATACGGCTGGGGCGGCCGCGTCATCGATCCCAAGACCTGGCAGCCGCACGAGACCTTCGACGGGCCGAGCTTCTGGGGCCACGAGCGGCTGCACCTGCCGGAAGAGCAGCGCAAGCGGCTGCGCGACATGCGCCTGTCGGCGGCGGCCCGCGGCGTCCGGGCGCCGCTGCCGGAGAACTGCGCCTGGCTCGACGCCGTGATCCGGCGCGAATAGCCGGCCAGAAACTGCAAATACAAAAACAGGGAGGATCACCATGGCTCGAGACCACAGCCCCGGCGCGCGCATGCCGCGGCGCCAGCGGATCGCCGCCGCCGCCGCGCTTGCCGCCGTGCTCACCGCCCCGGCGAGCCGGGCCGAGATCAGGAGCGACGCCATCCGCATCGGCGTGCTCACCGACATGAACGGCATGTTCGCCACCGCCATGGGCCCCGGATCGGTCGAAGCCGCGCGCATGGCGGCCGAGGAGTTCGGCGGCGCGATCAACGGCAAGCGGATCGAAATCCTGCAGGCCGACCACCAGAACAAGCCCGACCTCGCGGCGTCGCTGGCGCGGCAGTGGTTCGAGCGCGACGGGGTGCAAGCGATCGCCGACGGCGGCAGCTCGGGCGCGGCGCTCGCGGTCCAGGAACTGGTGCGCGCCAACGGCAGGGTGTTCCTGATCTCGGGCGCCGGCGCCAACCAGCTGACCGACGAGGCCTGCGCGCCGACCAGCGTGCAATGGACCCAGGACGCCTATTCGACCGCGACCGCGGTGGTCTCGGGCGTCATGAAGACCAGCCGCGAGCCCTGGTTCTTCATCACCGGCGACTACGCCTTCGGCCACTCGATCGAGGCGACCGCGCGGGCCCGGATCGCCGAACTCGGCGGCAGCGTCGCCGGCAGCGTCAAGACCCAGCTCGGCACGCCTGATTTCAGCTCGTTCCTGCTGCAGGCCCAGGGCTCGGGCGCGAAGGTTCTCGCCATCAACGTCGCCGGCGACAACGCCACCGCGATCAAGCAGGCCGACGAATTCGGGCTGGCCGCCCAGGGCTTCAAGATCGTCCCGATGTCGTTCCAGAACGTCGACATCCATGCCATCGGCCTGCGGGTGACGAAGGGCGACCTGATCGTCACCAGCTTCTTCGAGGACCTCTCGCCGGCGGCACGGCGGTTTTCCGACGCGTTCTACGCGCGGCGCAACGCCATGCCGTCGCAGCTGCAGGCCGGCGTCTATTCCGCCGTGCGCCACTATCTGCAGGCGGTGAAGGACCTCGATTCCGACGACGGCGCCAAGGTGATGGCGCGGATGAAGGCGACGCCGGTCGCGGACGCTTTCACGGCCAGCGGACGAATCCGCGACGACCAGCGCATGGTTCACGACCTCTACCTCGTCGAGGTCAAGACGCCCGAGGAATCGAAGGGGCCCTGGGATCTGGTCAAGCTGGTGACGGCGATCCCGCCCGATCAGGCCTTCCGGCCGCTCGACCGCAGCCGCTGCGGCCTGGTCGGGAAGTGACGCCGACCGGGCCTCGGCACCCGCGCGCCAGGGCTGATCGGTGCGGCCGCGTCCTCAGCCGCCGTGGACCAGACGCCGGATCATCGGCAGCGCCTGCTCGACGCAGAGCCGGCCTTCGGCGATCGCTTCCCCGGCGCGGTTGAATTCCATCACGCCGATGTGCCCCAGCCGCGGCAGCAGCATGACGTGGGGCGGCTCACCGGCGAGTCGGGTGCGGGTGATGTGGTCCTGCATGACGTTGATCGAGTTCGCGAGCACCTCGAAATAGCCCGGGCTCGCAGGCCCATGGGAGAACAGACCGGAGGCCATCTGCGTGGCCTGCTCCCGCAAGCCGGCCGGCAGCTGGCCCAGCATGCGGGCGATGAACTCCGCGGGCATCGGCGGTGACGGCGCCGCGGCGGCCGGCTGGTCGGGCTCGCTCTGAAACCTGCGCCCCAGGATATCGCCATTGAGGTTGACGGCGATGATGATCTCCGCACCCAGCGCCCGGCACACCGACACCGGCACCGGATTGCACAGGCCGCCGTCCACCAGCCATTTCTCGCCGCTCCTGACCGGACCGAAGACGCCCGGCAGGGAAATCGAGGCGCGCACCGCCTCGCCAAGCGGGCCGGTCTCGAACCAGATTTCCCGGCCCGTCACCAGATCGGTCGCCACCGCGGCGAACGGCTTGGCGCAGGCCTCGATGGCCTTGGCCATGCCGAACCGGTGCAAGAAGCCGGTGACCAGATTTCCGCTCACCACGCCGCCGCCGGCGAGCCGCACATCCACCAGCGCGATGATCTCCCGCCAGGTCGCGGTCTCCGCCCATTGTCGCAGGCCGTCGAGCCCGCCGGCGACGTAAGCGCCGCCGACGAGGGCGCCCATGGACGTGCCGCAAACGATGTCGGGCTCTATGCCGGCTTCGTGCAGCGCATCGATGACGCCGATATGGCACCAGCCGCGGGCGGCGCCGCTGCCGAGCACAAGGCCGATGCGTGGGCGGGTCATGGCGAACCTCGATGGCAGGCTACGAAGGGGCACCGAACCATATCGCCGTCATCCGCCGCGCTCCACTCACTCGGCCGTGGCCTGCGGCCTGAAGCGAACCTGCGACAATATGGTCCAGCTCATACCATTGTCGCGCTGGCCAAGATCAGGTGCGTTATTGATCTTGCCAATCGCGCCGGGCTGATTTCAGGTCCGCACGGGTTACCACATGCACTCTCCAAATTCGCCGCCGACCGCCGGCCCCGCGCCAGCCACGCTTTGATCGTCCATTGCCCGATGCCGCCGCGCTCCGACATCCCCGATGACCTCAAGCGCGCCATGGCGCGGGCGTTCGACCGCGCCTGGGAGCGCTTCGCCCGGCCGGGCATCGCCATCGACACCGAGGCGATGCGGGCGGCGCTGGCGCGCTACATCGTCACCATGGTTCGCGACGGCGAGACCGACGAGGCCCGCCTCAGCGCCGGCGGCTTCCTGCACCTGACCTCGCTGCACCGGCGCCCCGGGGCGCGGCCGCCGCGGAGCCGCGGCCCGTAGCGGGGCCCCTCGCCCGCCGCGCCATCCTCTTTTGCGTCGCACAAAAAGGTCGGACCGCGAAAAAACCCTGTCGGGAATTTAACCCGCTCTTGATCCCGATCAGGCTTTTAGCGTTGAAAGGGGACCAATATTTAACAGAAGTCCCCCGGGATGGAGACCAGGGACCGCCGCCCGGCGGTGCCCCAGGACCTTCGGGTCACGGATGGGACCAAGAATGCGACGCCGGCGTTTGGTACCCTGACCGGTCACCAGCCACCGGTGGGAGGACGAACCGGAATGCACGCGCGTTCACGCACCAGATGGATGCTGATTGCCGTTGCCGCGGTCATCGTGGCACTGGGCGGAGGCTATCTGGCGCTCAGCAAATGGGCGATCCGCCACGAGACCATCGAGTTCTACGACGCCGCCCGCCAGCGCACGGTCTCGATCGACCTCGCGGTACGGCGCGACTACGAGATGCGCGCCAATGCCGGCTACTACAAGCTGCCGGTAGCGATCGTGAGCCACGGCAACACCGTCCGCAACACCGAATACTCGTTCCTGTCGAACGCCTTCGCCGCCCGCGGCTATCTCGTTGCCTGCATCCAGCACGACCTGCCGAACGACGCGCCGCTGATGACCCGCGAGGGCTCGCTCTATGTCGGGCGGCTCGCGGTCTACGAGCGCGCCGAACAGAACATCCTGTTCGCCATCGAACAGCTCGAGAAGGTCCAGCCCAATGCCGACTACGACCACCTGACCATGGTCGGCCATTCCAACGGCGGCGACATCTCGGTGTATTTCGCCCACGAGCATCCCGACCTGGTGACGCGGATCGTCACGCTGGACAATCTGCGGGTGCCGCTGGTGTCGGCGGGCTTCGCCAAGGTGCTGTCGTTCCGCTCCAAGGACGAGCATTTCAAGGCCGATCCCGGCGTGGTGCCGGCGAAATCCAGCGACGACATGGACATCGTGCGTACCGACGCGCTGCATACCGACATGAGCGACCGCGGCCCCGACCCGCTGAAGGAGAAGATCCAGGCCGAGCTCGACCGTTTCCTCGACGCCACCAGCAAGCTCTCCCCGGTCAGGACCAAGCCGAGCTTGACCGATCCCCACGCCATGGGGCCATAGCGGGACGGGGGCGAACTTCAAGATCGGCAACGACGCGCGCCACAATGACGGCGCCACAATGTAAGCGAAAGAACCAGTCGCTATTGAAAACCTTCGTCATGCGCGGGCTTGACCCGCGCATCCACTCTTTAAGGCCTCGTCGCGTCGCAAAGCGTGGATGGCCGGGTCAAGCCCGGCCATGACGGCGAAAAACATTGCTTAGAATGCGCGTTACGGTTTCGATCCGTGGTCCACGGAGGACGGAGACGGAAACGACTCGTCCTCACCCCGCCCGCTCACCTCCCCACCGCGTCGCGCTATAGTCGCCGCCGTGACCCGACGATTCGCGCGCGAGAGCCGCGCGCGCCATGACGACACGAGCCGGCCCCGCCATGAACGACACCCTCGTCAGCGCCTCCCTGATGTTTCTCGTCCCCGCGACGCTGCTGTTCGGCGCCCATGGCGTCGCCCAGGGCCGCGGCATGAAGCTCCTGATCTGCCTGCTCGGCGCCGGCGTCGCCGGGCTGTGGCTCTACCGCGTGTGGTTCTGGACCGGGCTGACGCTGGTCGACCGCCACACCGCGCTCGGCCTCGCCGGGCTCTACGGCGCGGCGTGGCTGGTGACGCTGCTGGCGCAGCTGCGCTCGCTGGTCGGGCCCGGCGGCGACGGTCGGCGCTACTGAGGAACGCGCTGATCGGCGCGGGTTTCGGCGAGGCTGTCCCTTGCGAATCCCGATTGATCGCGACCGCCCCGCGGCGGCACAATCGGCTTCGCCGGGGCCGTGCCCTCCCGGCGCTCCGACCCAGGACGGTGCCCATGCCGACCGCGACCGACAACAATCCCGGCGCTAACCGAACGAACTGGCGCACCGCGCCGTTCAGCGCCTGGGCGTTCCACAACATCCGGGACCTGCTTCCGGTCGCCGAGATCCCAAGCGCGCCGAACACCCCGCGGCCGCTGCGCGAAGCGCCGCGCGCCTTCGACCGCTTCAGCGTCAAGGGGGTCGACGGCAGCGTGCACGACCTTCCCGGCTTTCTCGCCGCCACCGCGACCGACGCCATCGTGGTGCTGCGCGACGGCGCCATCGTCTACGAGGCCTATTTCAACGGCAACGCGGTGCATGCGCCGCACATCCTGATGTCGGCGACGAAATCGGTGGTCGGGCTGATCGCCGGGATCCTGAGCGGGCGCGGCGAGCTCGATCTCGACGCCGAGGTCGCGCATTACGTGCCCGAGGTGGCCGCGACGCTCTATCGCGGCGCCACCATCCGCCAGCTCATCGACATGCGCACCGCCGTCGAGCTCGACGAGGCCGAGCACGCGCGCTACGCCGCGGCGGCGAACTGGGACGAGATCGCCCCCGGCACGGCGCTCGGGCTGCACGACTTCTTTGCGACGCTGCCGTCGCCGTCCCCCGGTCACGCTCACGGCGGGCCGTTCCGCTACGTCTCGGTCAACACCGACCTGTTCGGCTGGGTGATCGCGCGCGCCACCGGCAAGAGCTTCGCCGAGCTCGCCAGCAACCTGCTGTGGCGGCGGATGGGCGCCGCCGACGGCGCCTTCATCACCATCGACCGCGCCGGCGCACCGCGCTGCACCGGCGGGCTGTGCGCCACCGCGCGCGACTTCGCCCGCCTCGGACAGCTGGTGCTCGACGGCGGCGCCCGCGGCGACGACGCGGTGGTGCCGGCGGCGTGGATCGACGACATCGCCCGCGGCGGCGACCGCGACGCCTGGCACACCGGCGAATGGGGCCAGGCCTTCGCGCCGATCAGCCGCGCCATGAGCTATCGCAGCGGCTGGTACGTGATCCACGACGCGCCGCCGCTGATGTTCGCCATGGGCATCCACGGCCAGAACCTGTTCGTCGACCGCGCCAACCGCATGGTGATCGCGAAGCTGTCGTCGCAGGCCGACCGTATCGACCACCGCGCCTTGCTGCTGACCCATCGCGCGGTGGCGGAATTCCGCCAGTGCCTGGCGGCCGGCGAGGACTGAGCGCGCGGCCGCGCGCCGTCCATGCGGGACATCCGGAGTTCGGCGACAGCGCTCACGCCTTGGTCGCCGTAAAGCGGAACGCGTCCACCAGAGGGCGTTCCAGCTTCCCCTCCATGCCGCTCAGGATGTCGTAGGCAACCTGGCGGGGCATTACCGGTTTATAGGCCCGGGACTCGATCAGCGCGGCGAAGATGTCCGAGATCGTGAGCATTCTCACCAGATCGGACAGGTCCCCCGCCGTCAGCCCGTCTGGATAGCCGGAACCGTCCATGTACTCGTGGTGGTGCCTGACCCCGGCGAGAGATTCAGGGCTGATGCCGGGAATGTCCTTCAACACCTCGAACCCGATGGTGGAATGGCGTTTCATGATCGCGATCTCGTCCCGGTCGAGACGCCCGGGTTTGTCGAGAATCGAAAGCGGAATCCGCGCCTTGCCGATGTCGTGCAGCGTTGCCGCCATGCCGAGCTGCTTGACGTCCCGACTGGCGAAACCGAGATCCAATGCAAAGCCGATGGCCACTCCCGTTGCCAACAGGCAGTGCTGGAACGTTCCCTCATGATGGCGACGGACGTCGTCGAGCCAGGCCGCAAGCCCGTTTTGCTCGACGCTGCTGATGATATGCGACGTGGCGCGTTCGGCGTCCGAAAGGTCCACCGGCGTGCCGCCCATTGCCGCCGAGAATATCGATGCGAAGGCGGTGACGCTCTCCATGGTCTGGGTCGACGCGAGCAGGACGCCGCTCCGAGGCGCCTCCTTCGCGAACTGGATCTGCGCCAGGCTGGACAGGATCTCCCCAGGGCCCGATGCCACCGCAGTTGCTCCGAGCGCATAGGCCTGCACGACCAGGCGGTGGAGGTGGTGATGGACGACGAACAGCCGGTCGCAACCGCAGCCCGGTTGCCGCAAGGCCTGCCTGATCTGCTCGACCCGATCGGCCTGGCGCAAATCCGCGTCGACAATGATCACACCGTTCGGGTCGAGGTCCGCGTCATCCGCGCCCAGCAGGTGGGGGACCATACGATATCGCGGCGCGAGCATCGCGCGAACGGTCGGTATCCTGGCGGGCGCATCGGTGAGGAAATGGACCAGCATCTCAAACCCGGACGGCCAGGCCGGAGGGCCGAGCGCGACTCGCCACACTGGACAGGGGCGGTCGCTGGTCGACATGGATGATCGGCGCGACCGCCATGGCGACGCCTATTTCTCGAGATTGTTGTGGAGCTGCCAGAACCGCACGGTACGCTCGGCGGTTTCCGTCGACAGCCTGGCGTAGTCCCGCGCGGCGACCTGCAGCGTCGCCTCGTCGATGCGGTGCTTGACCGGTCGATGGCGAAGGATGGTTTCAACCGTGGCCCACACCAGGCCGGCCGACTTGCAGGGAATCAGCACGAGATCGGTGCGGGGACCTTCCAGCAGCCGCGCCATCATCTCGGTCGGCGCGCTGTTGTTGAGGAGCGCGAGCGCGGCGGCGACTTCGTCGGATTTCCTGACTTCGGCGAACCGGGCGATGGCGGCGTCGGTGAGTTCGTTCAGGCCCTTCATCCGTTTCACCGCGGCTTCGGCCCGGCTGAAATCCCGCGCCGGCGGGCTTTGCCCCTGCGCCGCGCCGGCGATCGTCTTGAGCACGCGCCTGATCTCGTCCTGGAGTTCGGCGGGTGCAATCTGGGCGAGCCGCGCCCGCACCGCCTCGGTGGCGCGCTGCAGCAACTGCCGCAGGAAGTTGAGCGGAAGGTCGATCCGCAGCCCGAGCGTCTCGGTGAGGTCGTCATCGGCCTCGGCACGGGCGACCATGCCGCCATAACCGGCGTCGGAAAACCGGGCGGTGGTGTTGCCGGCAAGCCTGCGGATGACCGCGCGTTCGCCACGATCGACGATCACGTCGGTGACGGCCTCGGGCAGGTCGGCCCGGCCCGAAATCGCCAGCAGGTGGTCCTGCCCCTTGGCCTTGGCGATCTCGACGAGAGTACCGGCGGTCAGCCGGCTCGAACTCTCCAGCACGATGCCGGCCACGGCGATCTTGTCGTCCCACGCGAGGCGCTCGATCACACCAACGGGAGCGTAGTCGACCGACGCCAGCCGCGTGCCGATTTCGGCCTTCACGCGGGTTTCGACCTGGGCGACCAGATGACACAGCACATCGTCGAACACCTTGACCTGATCCTCGGTCAGCCGCTCGCCGTCGTGCAGGAAAAGATCGGTGACCTGCCGCAGGGTGCTGATCCGCTTCGCCGACGAGCCGCTTCGCACGGCCTCTTCGAGCTCCACAATGATGGAAGGTGATTGCTGCATGGGTCTCTCGCTTGATGCGTTCAATCGCCGTTCAGGCGGCCCTGACGGTGTCCAGGAACTTCCCGACTTCAACCTTCAGCCGGTTGCTGTCGCGGGACAGCGATTGCGCCGCGGACAGAACCTGCGAAGACTCCGATCCGGTCTCGCTCGCGCCGCGCTGCGCGTCGGCGACGTTGGACGAGACCTGCCGGGTGCCATGCGCGGCGAACGCTTCCGACGGCATGTCGGGGTGACGCACGATGTTGTGCGGTTGCCCCATCAACTCCGCCTCCATGAAGCCGGAGGCATCGACGAACTGCTTGTTGAAATATACCAGCTTGCCGTTGGGGTCGGTCTTCGAGACGATCAGGGTGTCGTCGTCGATCGGGTGTTCGACATCGGTGACCGGAAGATTCGTGCGCAATTCCATATCCTCCAGGAAACTTCCGACATCATTCGCCAGCTCGCGACACCGGCCAGATGCACCTTGGCATCGCGGAAGGTCGCGCCGGGAGCCGGCTCGAATTCTTTCTGCTGAAGAATGTGCAGCGTCATATAAAATATGCGACTTGCTCTAAGTTAGTCTTAATTGACGCCTCGCGATTCCGCTGAAAAACCCAGGGAAAACCGGCGCAGATTGCGCTATTTGAGCGGCGCAGCATTTTTCGATCCATGTCTCGAACTGAGCAGCGCTGCATTTTTCGATCCATCTCTCGCAGCGGCACGCAGCGATGCGAGGATGAGCAAGCGTGATTGGCGCGTCGGGTTACCGTCAGTGCGCGCCGGATCATTCGCGATGAGGTTGAGCCGCCAGCAAGACCGACGTGAATCGGTTTGCCGACATGGACGCGAAATTGGTCGTCGATCTGCCGAACGACGATCCGCTGTGTTCGGTTCTCCTCGACGCCTTGCTTCCGCGAACGATGTTGCTCGCGGATCATGGATACGACGCAGCTTCATCACCGCGACCGAACTCAACGCGCTGGCGGGTCCGGCGCGGGGATGAGGCCACGCTCCTCCCCGGACGCCCGCCTGCTCGGCCCAGCCCTCACCGCCAACCACCGTCCGCCGTCCATCGCGCGCCTGGGTCGCACACACCGCCGCCCACAGGCATGGGTACGGATTGACATATTCTGAAGTTAGATATATCTTTCTAAGCGCATATCGAAGTTTCGATATGACGAAGAAAGGTAAATTAGTATGTTCAACCACTTCCATGACCACCATGCCCGGCGGTTCGCCGCCGGTGAATTCGGGCATGGCCACGGCCGCCATCGCGGCTTCCATCCCTTTCACCGCGGCGGCCGGCGCGAGCGCGTGTTCGACCAGGGCGACCTGCGGTTCGTCATTCTCAAGCTGATCGCCGAGAAGCCCCGCCACGGCTACGAGCTCATCAAGGAGATCGAGACCCGGCTCGGCGGCGCCTACAGCCCGAGCCCCGGCGTGGTCTATCCGACGCTGACGCTGCTCGAGGAGCTCGGCTATGTCCGCGTTGCCGCCAGCGAGGGCGCCAGGAAGCTCTATGAGATCACCGCCGAGGGCGAGGCCGTGCTCGGCGAGCACCGCGACGGCGTCGAGCGGATCTTCGCGCGGATGAGCGAGTTCGGCGGCGCCGGCGACGATGCCCGGCCGCGGATCATCATGGCGGCGCGCGCGCTCAAGCTGGCGCTGCGTCAGCGCCTCGCGCGCGGACCGATCGGCGAGGCCGAGACGCTAAAGATCGTCGCCGCGCTTGAGGCGCTGGTGCACGACGTCGAGCGGAGCTGACGGCGATGAGCGAGACCACGTCGCCTGCGATCTCCATCGCCCGTATCGCCACGGCGCACGGGTCGCGCTACCTGACCCAGCTCTGCAAGCACTGGGGCCACAAGTTTCCGGTGAGCTACGACGCCCATCGCGGCGCGATCGAGCTGCCCGCCGGCGGCTGCACCCTCGAAGCCGATGCTGCGACGCTTGCGGTGCGCGTCGAGGCCGCGGCGACCGAGGGACTCGCGCGGCTCGAACAGGTGGTCGAGGAGCACATCAGGCGCTTCGCCTTTCGCGAGGAGCTGAGCTTCGCGTGGACGCGCGAGGCGCGGTGAGATGAGGTGACGCGACCGCCGCGCTTCCTCGCGCGGCAGGCCGCTGCGCTTCATTCCTCCTCATGGTGAGGAGGCGCGCTTGCGCCGTCTCGAACCATGAGGCCCGAACGCCAGAGCCGGCCTCATCCTTCGAGACGCCCGCGGAGCCTGTCATCGGGCCGCGCTTCGCGCGGACCCGTTGGCGGGCACCTCAGATGAGGAGTTCGCGACGGACGGCGGCGCAATCTCTCTTTAGGATGACGCTTCAAGACTCTGACGCTTCGAGACTCTGGAAGTATTTTTCGAGGACCGCGCGAGGAAAACACTGCGCGTCACGTATCCGGGTCCCGCCTTTGCGGTCCGCTCGTCCCCGGGCTTCCCCAAAAGCCCGGGGACGATTGACCCAGCCTCCCCCGAGACGAAGTCAGAAAGTCAGCAAGCACCACAACCCAAGCGATACGTCACGACCCACGCGCATCGGAAACGAGGCGCGGCGACCGTCCCCACGGCCGCCCACCGCTTCAGACCCGCCGTGCCCGGCCGGCGTTGCGCACCATGTCGTAGGCATGGGCGGCGAAGATGCCGGCACTGAGCAGCACGCACCCCATTGCAACAATTTCAACCATCACGTCGACCCGATCCCTGGCGCCCAGCCACCCCGTGCGTTGACGTAACGGCATGGCGCCCCGCACAGTCAACGACTCCCGCGACACGCGAAAATTTCCGGTTGGCACTGCGACTTTCATGCAACGCACGATGGCGATTGGTGCGTCGAATTGGGACAGCGCGACGGCGATGGCGGCGCAGGCGTGGCCGATTTCGGCCGGCATTGCTGCGGCGGAACGCGCCGACCGGCGCGCGTGTGCGAAGCGCGACGTCGCGCGGCGCGCGAATCGGCGGCGGCGACCGGCCACGGCTTTGGCGTATCCGCAGGCATGCGGTGTCGACGGAGCCGGTTGCTTGACAGCTTTTGGCCCCCGTGGTTTGTGCCAGCATGCTCCGCGCAGGGGGCTCCCAGCCCCGCCGCCGAGCCCGATGACCGCTGCCAGAGAGTTCACATGAAGAAGCAGGACGTTGAGGTGTTTCGACAGGCTGTCGAGATGGCCGCCTCCGGCGACTTCGCGGACTGGAAGGGCATCCAGACGACCTTGGTCGAAAAGGGCTACCGCCGCGCCCCCGACCTGCTCGATGCTTCGACCATCCGCGCCATCCTCGATGCCCGGTGCCGGTCGACCCGGCATCAGCCCCGGCACTAGGGCTCGCGACAACGCGAGCGGCCCCTGGGGAGAGCCGGAGGTCGGCTATCTCGGCGGCTGCAGTTCCTTGCTTTCAGCCCAGCGGGCAGTTTCGGCCTCGCTCATCCGCGGCCGGCGCACGGCGCCGGACGATGTCGACCCATTCCTGTCGGGGCCGGTGGCTTCCTGGGACGTCGACTGCGTCGAATGGCTCTGCGGCTGCTTCATGGGCGCGCTCCGGGGTATCTTCGTGTGCCCTGCTATCATAAAGTCTAGCTCGCCCCGCCCCCGAATGCACCTGTTATATTATTGAAATTATGTGACTATTTTACTCAATTGGCAGCGTCGGCGACTCCGGGGGAACCGCAGGAACCGGCACGGCCTGAGTGAGTTGCTCAAGTTGTGCGGCTGGCGCCGCAATCAACCAGGCCGGGCTGTTTCCCATGACCGAGTTCCGTGGTGAGCGACTGCAGATCATGCTGTCCCCGGAAGAGCTTGCAGTGGTCGACGACTTCCGGTTCCGCAACCGCATGCCGACCCGGGCAGCTGCGGTCCGCGAGCTGCTCAAGCTCGGGCTCGCCTCGACGACAGGCGCCGCAGGGTCCGACATGAAATCGGCGAACTACGGCGTGTTCGGGCGCGGTCCCGGCAGCCATCGCGAGACCGACAGCTGACACGAAATCGTGAAGGGCGCGCGGCGCACCAACCACGCCGGGAACCACGCCAGGACGGATGATTGATCGCGGATGGCCCGCGGCTTCGCGCTCAGTCCGCGGTCCGCAGCCGCCGCATGGTGAACTCGATGGCGCCGTCGGGCAGTTCGCGCCAGTGCTCCACCGCGCTCATGTAGGCCGCGGCCGGATAGCGATCGAGGAACGCGCGCGCGGTGCGGCGCGCTTCTTCGCGCGGCTGGGTGAAGGTCTCGCGAACGAAGCCGTCGTCGGCGCGACCGACGCCGCGACGCGCGGTCCGGCGCCGCGCCATGCGCTCGGCCAGGTCACGCGGGGTCTCTGCCATCGCCGGTACTCCAACAAAGCGACGGGCCGAGCTTAGACCACGCCCGCGACAGCACAAGGACCACGGTGAGCCACTCCCCCGGCCCGCCTCGGCGGCGCTGGAACCGGCGCCGCGCCGGCCGCATTAACACAGATTGGGCGCCGGGATGGTGCCGGCCCGGCGCCTGGGATAGGTTGAAGGTCCGGATTTGCAGATCCTGGTTTCGTTTCCGCAGAGTTGTGTCCGCGTGGAGGAGTACCGATGGCGCCGCGTCCCAACTGGAAGGGCTTTCTGCGTTTGTCGCTGGTGAGCTGTCCGATCGCGCTCTACCCGGCGACCTCCGAAAGCGAGAAGATCTCCTTCAACCAGATCAACAAGGCGACCGGCAACCGCATCAAGTATCTCAAGGTCGATGCCGAGACCGGCGACGAAGTGCCGTCCGAAGACATCGTCAAGGGCTACAAGGTCGACACCGACACCTACGTCCAGGTGACGCAGGAAGAGATCGACGCGGTGCTGCCCGAAAGCAGCCGCGCCATCGAGATCGACACCTTCGTGCCGCGCGAGGAGATCGACGACCTCTATCTGGTGCGGCCCTACTACATCGTGCCCGACGGCAAGATCGGCCAGGACGCCTACGCCGTGATCCGCGACACCATCAAGGCGATGGACAAGGTGGCGCTGGCGCGCATCGTGCTCACCAACCGCGAGCACGTGATCGCGCTGGAGACCCGCGGCAAGGGCCTGATGGGCACGCTGCTGCGTTACCCCTACGAGGTGCGCGACGCCGCCGCCTATTTCGACGAGATCAAGGACGTCAAGCTGACCAAGGACATGCTCGACCTCGCCCGGCACATCGTCGACACCAAGACCGGCCATTTCGAGCCGGAGGGTTTCGTCGACCACACCGAGAACGCGATGATCGAGCTGATCAACCGCAAGAAGGCGGGCATGCCGCTTCCGCCCGCGCGCTCGGATGATCGCGGCAACGTCATCGACCTGATGGAGGCGCTGCGCCGCAGTCTCGGCAAGTCCGCCGGCAAGGACGACACCGCGGCCGCCGCACCGAGGCCGGCCGAGGCGCCCGCGGCCAAGGCCGGCAAGGGCAAGAAGCCGCGCAAGCGCATCGCCGGCCAGACCGAGATGCTGCTGCCGATCGAAGGCAAGGGCGCGGGCCGGAAGGCGGCGAAGGCCGCGCCGGCCGCCGCCGAGAAGAAGCCGGCGCGCACCGCCGCGCGCAACCGCAAGGCCGGTTGACGGCGCAGGGAGCCCCGCTTACTGCGAGAGCGAGTCGCGCGTGAAGCGTTCGGCCTCGATCACCGCCCGCCGTGCCACATAGAGGCTGAGGACGATCGCGGTACGGTGGTCCTCCAGCAGGTCGCGTCCCTCGCCCGCGGGCAGCGTGGTGATGGCCTGGTCGAGGCGTTGCAGCAGCAGATCGAGATTGCCGACGATCCCTGTGAGGTGATCGAACGACGCCATGATGTTGCGCGCCTCGCGCCGCTCGGCCCGCGAGAACGCCACGTCTACCATGTGCCGCTCCGCCTCGAATGAAATGACGCTTCCCATGGCGACCGCCTTTCCCGTCCTTGAAGAAATTATATTTCTACCCGATCACGCGGGACCCTTGCTCAGGCGTCGCGCAGCAACGCCCCGCTTGTGACATCGATTCACATGAAGCGCTGCCGAACCTCGATGTCGAACGCGGTCTCGGCACTTACGACGCTTGAGGATGAACGTGATTGGCGACCATGGCATTCCTCCGCAACTGCACCTCACGTCGCCGATCACGATCTCCGCGATCGGCGGATCGCTCAGCATGCCGTATATGACGGGTATCTTGTTAATGCCGCCTCTGTCCGGGCGCTGCCGCGATCGCTCCGGACCTGCATGATGCGCGCCAGCGGAATGGTCCGCGATTCATCGAAAATCAACGAAAACGCGACTAATTTCGGTGATTGTGGCAGACGCGACCAACAGAAACATGGCGCGCGTCCCACTGTACGCGGTGTGCCATCATTACTCAAAATCTGCCAGGCGCGTCTGCGATCGCGGAGGAAAGCCGGCGCGTCGCGGGGATGTCGTCCCGCCGATTCTAACCCGGCCCGCCGCGTGCTATGATTTACCGACTCGATGCGCGCGCGTGCGCGCGACGCTGCTGGAGGACCAACGATTGGAAGCTACCGAAGACCTGTTCAGTATGTTGCCCGACATTCATACGCGCGATCCGGAGCAGATGCGGCACGCGATGCTCTCGGTCTACGGTGCGCAGGCCTTCGATACCGTCCCCACCGGGGACTTCGAGGCCTGGGCAAGACTGTTGAGGACCGGCGGTATCGACGTCGGGTTCTGCGGCTACAATTCCAGGGCCGTCGCCAACTTCCGGGAGTGCGACTTCGCCCGCGTGCAGATTGCCATGCACGGCGGCGCCACGACCAGGCTCGGCAACCAAACGGTCGCGGTCGATCCGACGCGGCTCTGTATCAGCACGCCCGGCCGCTCGTCGAGCATCGCATTCGAGCCAGGTCTGAAGCAGCTCTTTCTCCGCGTCCGAACCTCGGCGCTGGACGCCGCGCTGACGGCCCTGCTCGGCGCGAAGCCCGCGCGGGCGATCGAGTTCGACCCAGAGGTGGCGGCCGACCATGCCCGCGCGGTCGCGATGCGGCAGCTGGCGATATACGTGGCGCAGCAGCTGTCGCCTTCGACGCCGACGCCGCCCGCGCTGCTGCTGCGCGAGCTGCAGTCCTACGTCGCCGTGTCGTTTCTGATGTCGTTCAGGAACACCTACAGCACGCTGCTGGAACAGGAAGGCCCGGCCGACGCGGCGCACCACGTGCGGCTGGTCGAGGACTACGTCGAAGCCCACTACGATGAGCCGATCACCGTCGAGAAGCTCGCCGAGCTGACCCAGGTCAGCGTCCGGAGCCTGTTTCTGTCGTTTCAGCGCAGCCGGGGCTATACGCCGAAGGCCTTCGTGAAGACGGTGCGGCTGCGCAAGGCACGGGAGCAGATGATCGATCTCAAGGCCGAAACCGTCGCCGCGATCGCGCTGCGCTGCGGCTTTCAGAATCTCGGACACTTCGCCCGCGACTATCGCGCCATGTTCGGAGAGGCGCCGTCGCAGACCCTGGCGCGCGCCCGACGCGGACTGCGCGCATAGCGTGCAGGGCGCCCTCGTCGCGCGCGACCGTGCTGCGACTCGTTCTCATTGATGAGAATGCCGCGACCAATGCCCGGCGGTCCGATTCCAACATTCGCATCCCCTGTCAGCAGGCGTTTTGCGAATGTTGGAATCACAGGACCACCAGCTAAGTCAAGGTGGCCAGTGGAGTTTTGGATTTGGCCTTCGCTTCGTTAGTTCGCGGCAAGGCGGGCAGCGAATGTCAAATCCACTCCACGCGCTTGGCATAACGGCATCGCGTGATATGATTTTGATAATTCTTTTCGTTTGCGCATGGCGTGCGGGTGAACGGCCGATCAATGAGTCTCAGGTCAGACGAAGCGCCCTTCGAGCGGGCGCACGTGATCCAAACCCGTGATCCGAACGAGATGCGCCGGGTGGCGATATCGGTGTTCGGGGCCGCGACGTTCGACACCAACCGGGCCGAGGACTTCGAGGCCAAGGTCAACTACCTGCAGTTCGGCGGCATCGGCATCGGTTTCTCCGCCTACGACGCCTCGGCGGCCGACGCGCGCGCGAGCGTGGCGTTTCCCGAAAGCGACTTCGCCCGCGTCCATATGGCACTGCGCGGCATCGCACGGCTTTCCCTCAATCGAACCACCAACCTCATCGATCCGGCCAGCCTCTGCGTCTGCAGCTCCGGCCGGTCGTCCGAGGTCGTCTACCAGCCGGGCTATCAGCAGCTGTTCTTCCGCGTCGGAGCGACCGCGCTGAACGACACGCTGATCGCGATCCTCGGCGCCAGGCCTCAGCGCGCCATCGTCTTCGATCCCGTGATTCCGGCCGATCGCGACCGCTCGCTGATGCTGCGGCAGCTGATGCTGTTCATCGGACAGCAGTTGTCGCCGTCGCCGCTGGAATTGCCCGAGTTCCTGCAACGCGAGATTCAGTCGGTGGCGGCGGCGGCGTTTCTGTTCTGCTGCACCAACAACTTCAGTGAGGTTCTCGACCAGCGCGGCCCGGCCGCCGCCACCTACCAGGTCCGCCTCGCCGAGGACTACATCGAGAGTCACTGGAACGAGCCGATCACCATCGAGCAGCTCGCCGCGCTGACGCAGGTCAGCGTGCGCAGCCTCTATCTCGCCTTCCAGCGCGTCCGCGGCTACTCGCCGAAGGCCTTCGTGAAGATGGTGCGGATGCGCAAGGCGCGGGAGAAGCTGCTCGACCCATCCACGGCCTCGGTCATGTCGGTGGCACTGGCCTGCGGCTTCCAGAATCTCGGCCATTTCGCCAGCGGCTATCGCATGCAGTTCGGGGAGACGCCGTCGCAGACCCTCGCCAGCGCGCGCCGACGGCTATGAGCATGGTGCTCGGCCCGCGGGCCGCATGCCGCGCCGGCGCGTTCAGCCGCCGAGCGGCTCCCAGACGTCCCCGACCTTGACGTAGCTGCGCTTCACCGCGGCCCAGGCGATGCGGTGCGCGGCTTCCTCCTGGCGCGGGTCGGCGATATGCGCCTCCCAGGCATGGTTGAACGCCGCGCGATAGATGTCCTGGGCGTGCGGCGGCAGGTGATTGCGCACCGCGGGCGGCAGATCGGCATTGACGCGATAGGGCATGGTCGGCCTCCGGACCGGCGGACGGACGCGTGCCGGGAAATCTAGGGGCGACGCTCCCGCAGCGGTTGCGCGAGATCAAGGCGACCGCGACGCGACGCCGCGGTGGCGGGTTCCGGCTGGCTCCCCGCCCTCCGCCGGGCGGCGAGGCGGTGTGCCGCGCGCCCCAATGAGTGTAGGGTTGCAGCACTGCACCCATCGGCCAAGCCCTTGATACATGTCAATTGCCGGGGCGCAGCGCTGGTAGATTGGAACCTGAGCGTCAGGAACGTCCCTGAGGGCGAGTTGGACGAGGTCAGCCATGTATGTCGTCACCTTCGGAACCGTGCAGCGCGGGGGCGCGGCCTGGGAGGCGGTGCACGGAGTCGACAGCAACGGGTATCAATCGTTCTTCAACACCTGGACGGCGAAGGGCTACGTTCCGGTGCTGGTGTCGGCTACGGGAACGAGCAGCAACG
>JARLJA010000081.1 GCA_031291445.1 Xanthobacteraceae bacterium
CCGCCAACCTCACCGCAACGTGCGACCGGCTGCGCAACCCCGACCAGCTCCGCCGATCGCACGTTGCTCTACCGGCGCCTGATGGCGTAAAATCCCCCGAGACTCTAATCGCCGCTGGATGAAAGTTCAGGGGCAGGTCACGCACAGTCTAACCCATCAGGTACGACTGACAGCCTTATCGCTCGCGACTTGCCACAATGGGGGGGCGATTATCGCTGCCTTGGTAAGCCGCCTATGGGCAAAGGGAGGCGAACACGCGTTGGAAGCCTGCCGAATTACGTGGGAGAATCGGTATTGCGATGGCCTCAGCGACCTGATCCCTGGGCTGGTCGGGCAGATGACCGTCGCGATCGATATCGGCATCTTTAACTATGGCCAAGTATTAGCGCGGGCGTTCGGTTTACCTTTTGTGATTCCTCGCAAAGATCTACCGGCCTTCTATCAACTCGAGCTTCCCGATAGCCCCGGCATCGAAGATTACGAACCACCGCCAGGCTTCACGTCGACATATCGGGGGATGTGGCTCGACAATCCAGTCGCCTGGACCTGGCCACTTGAGGTGGCCTTACGCGTTTTGGCAAAAGCAACGGACTGCCCACCTAGCATACTTCGCCGACGCGCCGGCGAATTGATGCGCCGAGATGGTGGCCGCCGGCTTTTTGGGCCTGAACCGGTCAATGCCCAGCATGACCGTCTCACGAGGCTTGAACTCAAGCTCCTCTTTAGACGACTGGAGGTCGTCGCAGCGTTTCGCGCCGCCCGAGAAGTTGCTGCCGAATTCGCCGCCGCCGGTCGATTCGATTGGAGCTATATTGAGCTCGTCGCTTTCCGGACTGGCGCAGCAAGCTTGGGGCTCACGAGCTTTTTCCCCACTCCACGCCCCGCGGAGATCGTAAGACCCGCAATAGCCAAGTTGAAGAGGTCGGGTGAAATTGAAGCATGGCTGAACGACGATGAGACGCAACCAACGTGGCCTTCTGCTCCAGGTCGAGTAATACTCGCTTCGGTATATACATTTGAAAGAACGTCAGTTCGAGAAACGTATGTCGAGGAGGGCACCATGCTTCACGTCGCTGGGAGCCTTAATGGACCCAATCTGAGTGCGGCGTTGTGTAATTTACCTAGATCCGTGGCGCTAAATAGCATTTACTCCACCTACAGGGGAATCTCTCCCGCGGGGATTACATTCTTAGATGATGGTGTTTCAGCCTCAGTTCCCGACAACGCCATTGCATTTTGCCCGAACTTAGCTGCGACGCTTGGACTGAACGCCAAGCCTGAAGATCCTTGGACATACTACAATGATCGCCAAGAACCTCTCGTACAAACGATATGGTGGCGGGACGGCGGTCTCAAACGCATCGACATTGACCGGAGTATCTCAGGCAGCGGCTTTGTAGTTAGCGTGGCCGCCGAGTTGTGGCCCAATATCGAATCACTGATCGAAACGGGAAGGACGATTCAGCTCTGGCGTAGCCACACTTCAAATGGTGAAACCACCAAAGCGCCGTTTCCAAACGGCCGCGTCATTGTGCTGACCGAACAATAATAATTGTGACCGCATAGTTCGGGAGGCAATTGTTCTGAAGACGCTTCCCAAACCCCGCCCCCATCAGGAGACGCCGTCCGTGCCCCACCGCATCCTCGTGTTCTACGGCTCCTACCGTTCCGACCGCTTAGGGATCCGGCTCGCGCATTTCGTCGTCGAGGGACTGCGCGCGCGGCGAGGACGCCGAGCTGATCGACGCCAAGGCGGTCGGGCTGCCGATGCTCGGATATTTCGACGAGCTGACATTTGAGGAGACAATAGGATGCCTCGTTTGAAGGAATGGAAAAGTAAACGGAAGCTACTTAGAGATTTGAAACGATACCGATGGCGGGTCTGGTTTTCGAACGAACGGAAGAAAAAGAGAACTGGCCTTGAAGAGATAATCAGGGATGCCGTGGGGGGAAACACCTTTCGGGCTTTTAGATGCAATGGCAAAAATAAGCCTTCCGAAGTCTTCCGAGAGTGGGCGCAGAGGGCGCTGTCCAAGAGGACGCTCGATGAGCTGTCCAAAGTAAGGTCTCAGCGGAAGTACGACGAATGGTTGTGGCGCCTCGTAAGAAATTTTCAAAAAGAATGGAATTCCAAAATGCGCCCGATACCGTACGGGCCGCATGTAAAGCTAGTCAATCTACTCGTAAAATTCCTGTGCACATCCGATGTGATAGATCAAACCAAAATCCGCCGATTCATATGGTTTCTCCACGTGCCTTTAGATAGCTACACGATTGCGGCAGTAAGAAAAATTGTTGCAGTCGGGCCCATTCGCAAGAATGCAACCATGGGGTTCATCAAGTCCAGAGAGCTGTACGATACCCTTCAGCTTGAAATACGAACCATAGCGAGGAAGGCGAAGGTGCCTCCAATAGCTCTTGACTGCCTTGCGTGGGATAGCCGTCACTAGCAGGACACGGTGAGACATTCGATCGCCGACCTCTGGCATGGCCGTGGACTTCCGTTTGCCGCAGACGCGCGTCGGCCGCTGCGTATCGCAAGGCCCGCGCTGTCCCTGGTCTGCCCCGGCCCTCCCCATCCCGCCGCTCGTGCGCTACGCTTCCCAAAACCCCGCCCCCGTCAGGAGACCCCCGCCGTGCCCCACCGCATCCTCGTGTTCTACGGCTCCTACCGCTCCGATCGCTTAGGCATCCGGCTCGCGCAGTTCGTTGTCGAGGGGCTGCGCGCGCGCGGCGAGGACGCCGAGCTGATCGACGCCAAGGCGATCGGGCTGCCGATGCTCGACCGCATGTACAAGGAATATCCGAAAGGCACAGCGCCGGCGGCGCTGGAACGGCTCGCCGACCAGATCAAGGGCGCCGACGGCTTCGTCTTCATCACCGGCGAATACAACTGGGGCGTCCAGCCGGGCCTGAAGAACCTCACCGACCATTTCCTGGAGGAGTGGTTCTGGCGGCCGGCGGCGATCGCGAGCTATTCGGCCGGCCGCTTCGCCGGCGCGCGGGCCGCCACCGCCTGGCACGGCACGCTGTCGGAAATGGGCATGGTGGTGGTGTCGAGCACCATCGCGGCGGGGCCGATCGGCCAGACGCTGACGGCGGACGGCAAGCCGACCGGCGACGGCGGCAAGGCGCTGGAGCACGCGTTTCCGCGCTTCGCCGACGACCTGATGTGGTGGATCGAGGCGGCGAAGGCGCAGCGGGCGCGGAAGGCGCCGCCGTATTGAGGGGGCGCGGAAAGTCCGGTGACGCTGCGGCCCCCACCACCCTCGTCATTGCCGGGCATCCGCGGGCTTGACCCGCGGACCCGGCAATCCACTCTTCGCTTTGCAGCGACCGCCCAAAAGCGTGGACCCGCGGGTCAAGCCCGCGGGTGACGCGGAATGGGAGGCGGCGTCAGCCATCGACCGCGGCCGATTGCCCGCGGGTGACGCGGAATATGACGCGGCGCCTGCGGTCAGAACACGGCGCATCTCCGATTTCATCGTATTGCCGGGCTTGGCCCATCTCCTCGTCATGGCCGGGCATCCGCGGGCTTGACCCGCGGACCCGGCCATCCACGCTTTTCTTCGGAGCGCGGGTGGCAAAGCGTGGACCCGCGCGTCACGCGAAATGTGAGTTCCCGTCGCGCGCTGCTGACGCGAATGTCATCCGGCCCGCCCGCACGCAGGTGCTAGGTTGACGCACGCCGGAGGGCGAGAGCGGAGATCGGTGATGACCGAGCAGAATGAAACCCGGCGCGCGGGAGACGTCCCGGGCGTCGAGCCGTATGACGGCCCCGCCGGGGGCTGGGGCGCGCTGCGCGCCGTGGCCGGCGCCCTGCGCCGGCAGATGGACGTGTCCGGCGACGTCGGCGCGCTGCTGCGGATGAACCAGCCGAGCGGCTTCGATTGCCCGGGCTGCGCCTGGCCCGATCCCAAGCACACCTCGTCGTTCGAGTTCTGCGAGAACGGCGCCAAGGCGGTGTCGTGGGAGGCCACCAGCAAGCGCACCACGCCGGAGTTCTTCGCCGCCCATCCGGTCGCCGAGCTGTGGACCTGGTCGGACCACGCGCTGGAGGACGAGGGCCGGCTCACCCATCCCATGGTCTACGACCGCGCCAGCGACCGCTACGTGCCGATCGGCTGGGACGAGGCGTTCGCGCGGATCGGCGCCAGGCTGCGCGCGCTGGCGCCGGACGAGGTGGAGTTCTACACCTCCGGCCGCGCCTCCAACGAGGCGGCGTTTCTCTACCAGCTGCTGGCGCGCGAATACGGCACCAACAACTTTCCCGACTGCTCCAACATGTGCCACGAGGCCACCAGCGTCGGGCTGCCGAAGTCGGTGGGCGTCGGCAAGGGCACCGTGACGCTGGAGGACTTCGATCACTGCGACGCCATCTTCTGCATCGGCCACAACCCCGGCACCAACCATCCCCGCATGCTGACGACGCTGCGCGAGGCGGCCAGGCGCGGCGCGCCCATCGTGGTGTTCAACCCGCTGCGCGAGCGCGGGCTGGAACGCTTCGCTGCGCCGCAAAGCCCGGTGGAGATGCTGACCCTGGGCTCGACCCCGATCGCCTCGTCCTATTACCTGGTCAAGGTCGGCGGCGACGTCGCGGTGCTGAAGGGCATGATGAAGGCGCTGCTGGCGGCCGACGCCGCCGAGCGCGCCGCCGGCGGCAAGGGGCTGCTCGACGCGGACTTCATCGCCGGGCACACGGTGGGCTTCGCGGCGCTGAAGGCCGACCTCGAGGCCACGGCGTGGGGCGCGATCGAGGCGGCGTCGGGGCTGTCGCGCGCCGACATCGAGGCCGCGGCCAGGGTGTATCAGTCGGCCAACAACGTCATCGTCTGCTACGGCATGGGCATCACCCAGCATCGCCACGGCACCTCCAACGTGCAGCAGATCGCCAACCTGCTGCTGCTGCGCGGCAACATCGGGCGGCCGGGTGCCGGCATCTGCCCGCTGCGCGGCCATTCCAACGTGCAGGGCGACCGCACCGTGGGCATCACGGAAATCCCCACCGACGGTTTTCTCGATGCGCTCCAGCGCACGTTCGGCTTCGCGCCGCCGCGCGCCAAGGGGCACAACGCGGTCGAGGCCGTGGAGGCGATCCGCGACGGCCGGTCGAAGGCCATGATCTGCCTCGGCGGCAACCTCGCGGTGGCGATGTCCGATCCGCAGGCCGTGTTCCCCGGCATGCGCCGGCTGGAGCTCGCGGTCCACATCGCCACCAAGCTCAACCGCTCGCATCTCCTGATCGGCGGCGATTCCCTCATCCTGCCCTGCCTCGGCCGCACCGAGATCGACATCCAGGAGAGCGGCGCGCAGTCGGTCACCGTCGAGGATTCGATGTCGATGGTGCACGCCTCGCGCGGCGGGCTGAAGCCGGCCTCGGAGCACCTGCGTTCCGAACCGGCGATCATCGCCGGGATCGCGCTGGCGACCCTGCCCGGCACCAAGGTGGACTGGCGCGGCCTGGTCGCGGACTACGCGCGGATCCGCGACCGGATCGCCGACGTGTTTCCCGATTTCGCGAACTTCAACGCCCGGGTGGCGGAGCCCGGCGGCTTCCGCCTCACGGTCGCGGCCTCCGACCGCAAGTGGCTCACCGCCTCCGGCAAGGCGACCTTCCTCACCTGCGAGGGCGTGTGCGAGGATCCGCGCGCCGGCGCGGCCGAGGCGCTGCGGCTGACCACCGTGCGCAGCCACGACCAGTACAACACCACCATCTACGGCCTGAACGACCGCTACCGCAGCATCACCGGCCGCCGCGACGTGGTGTTCCTCAACGCCGCCGACCTCGCGGCGCGCGGGCTTGGGCACGGCGACCTGGTCGACGTCGAAACCGTGCCGGAGAGCGCCGACGACGCGCCGCGGACGCTGCGGCGCTACACCGCGGTGGCCTACGACATCGCCCCGGGCTCGGTGGCGGCGTATTATCCCGAGGCCAACGGGCTGATCGCGCTGTCGCATTACGACGCGCTGAGCGGCACGCCGGCGTACAAGTCGGTGCCGGTGCGGGTGCGGCCGTCGGCGGGGTGAGTATCGCCTGAGCGCCGGAGGCCAGTCGATCGCAAGCGTTGCGTCCTATTCCGCCTCACCCGCGCGTTGCCACACATTCCGCGTCACCCGCGGGCTCGACCCGCGACATTCACACATCTCGTAGTGGTCCTGAATATGTCGTCCAGGAGCTTCGTTTTCGGGCAGTGACCTGTTCCCTCCCCCCTTGTGGGGGAGGGTTAGGGAGGGGGGTGATGGAGAAGCCGCAGCGCGACTTGCTCGCTCCTTCCGCCCTCACATCAGCCCTCACATCAATTTCAGAGTTTGCGGCTTACCCCCCTCCCCGGCCCTCCCCCACAAGGGGGGAGGGAGTGCGCAACACATCGTCTCCTTCTCGGTCGACGGATCGATACGTGTGAATCCAGTAGGGCTCGACCCGCGGGTCCACTCTTTAGGGCCTCGCGACGTGGCAAAGCGTGGATTGCCGGGTCCGCGGGTCAAGCCCGCGGATGCCCGGCAACGACGCGGAAACCGAAAGAGGCGCCGCGGTCGATCGCTGGCACCACGCCATCTTCCGCATCACCGTCCCCTCCCCCGCCCCCCTCTTCTCCCCTGACGCCGGCCCGCCAATCCGCTATCGTCCACCCCGGCCGCGGCCATAAATCCTCCCGGGATCGGTCATAATGTGCGCGGCATCGCGGCCAGGAAGCCAAGGGGAATTCACGTGTCTGAACGACGTCCGTCTGCCCGCGCCGTGCGCGCCCCGCTGAAACTCGCCGCGGCCTGTCTCGCGCTATTCGCCACGCTCGCCACCGCGCAGGCCCAGACCCCGGGCGGCGGGCGCTGCGGGGACGCCGCCGATTTCGCCTTCCTGCCGGCGCCGCTCGTGCCCTGGAAGGGCGCGCCGCTGCGCGTCGTGCTCACCGCCGAGCAGCCGTTCGACGCCGAGTTCACCCTGACGGCGCCCGACGGCAGCGTCGCCGCCCGCTCCCACGAGCGCCACGGCGGCCCGCCGTATTTCTGGTACGCCGAGGTCGCGACGCCTGCCGCCGGGACCTGGCACGCGACGCTGTCGCGCGGCGGCGACTGCCCGCCGATCGCCCGCGACATCGCGGTGCGCGACAGCGAGGGGCCACGGCCGGGCGCGACGGCGGGCAGCGTCTGGCCGCTGCGCAACGCCTGGAACCGGGGCACCGAGAACCTCTATTCGGCGTGGATCGAGAAGCTGTTCGACGCGCCGTTCGACGACGCGCCGTCGTGGAAGGCGCTGCACGAGGTGCTGCGCGACCGCAACCGCAACGTGCTGTTCGACTATCTCGGGCTGCGCGAGGACGAGATCGGCCAGATCGTCCGCCCCGACTGCGCCGACCTGCCGTATTTCCTGCGCGCCTATTTCGCCTTCAAGATGGGACTGCCGTTCGGCTTCTCGAAGTGCACCCGCGGCGGCGGCGGCCAGCCGCCGAAATGCGGGCCATGGCTCAACATCCAGACCGTGGACGCGGTGCGCGCCGCGCCGAAGCCGGCCGAGGCGTCGCCCGACCAGGCCGCTGATGCCCAGGCCGCGCCGGCGGCGCCAGCGCCGAAGCTGGGGCTGGTCGGCGCGTTCGGCAAGCTCTTGTTCGCCGCCGGCGACAGCGTGCATTCCGGCACCGCGCGGGCGCCCAACGCCGACGACAACACCGACTACTATCCGGTGCCGCTGTCGGAGGCGACGCTGCGGCCGGGCGCGACCTATGTCGACCCCTACGGCCACGTGCTGGTGCTGTCGAAGCGGGTGGCGCAGACCACTGATGCGCCGGGGCTGTTCTTCGCCGTCGACGCCCAGCCCGACGGCACGGTGGCGCGCAAGCGCTATTGGCGCGGCAACTTCCTGTTCGTGCAGGACCCGAGCCTCGGCAGCCCCGGCTTCAAGCGCTTCCGCCCCATCGTCGCCGGGGCGAACGGCGCGCTGCGGCGGCTGACCAACGCCGAGATCGCCAAGAACCCGAACTACTCCGACTTCTCGCTGGAGCAGTCGAAGCTCGACATGGAGGCGTTCTACGACAAGATGGACGACGTGATGTCGCCGACCCCGCTCGATCCGGTGCGCGCCATGAAGGACGCCATCGATTCGCTGGAGGAGCAGGTCAAGACCCGCGTGGTCTCGGTGGAGAACGGCCGCAAGTTCATGCTCACCGGGCGCACCGCCGAGATGCCCGACGGCCCGGCGATCTTCGAGACCAGCGGCGCGTGGGAGGATTTCGCCACGCCGGCGCGCGACCTGCGGCTCCTGATCGCCATCGACGTGGTGCGCAAGTTTCCCGAGCGCGTGGTGCGACGGCCGGAGCGCTTCGCCATGCCGATGGGCCGCAGCCCCGCCGACGTGGAGCGCGAGCTGCAGGGCGTGCTGGCGTCCGAACTCGCGGCGCGCAAATTCGCCTATACCCGCACCGACGGCTCGCCCTGGACGCTGGCGCTCAAGGACGTCATCGACCGCGCGCCGCTGCTGGAGATGGCCTACAACGTCAACGACTGCGTCGAGCTGCGCTGGGGCGCCGAGCCGAAGACCGACGAGGCCGCGACCTGCAAGCGCACCGCGCCGGAGGCGCAGCGCGCCCGGATGACGCGCTTCCGGCCCTGGTTCCACGACCGCCGCCGGCCGGCGCGGGGGGTGGGCTAGCGGAGCGGACAGTCGATGGCGCGGATCCGACCGCCGCAGGCCGGGATCGACGACGGACGCGCGGCCGCGGCGGCGGCGCGCCGCGACGCGGTGGCGCGGGCCGAGGCCGCGGAGCACACCCAGGGGCCGCTGACCGACAAGGCGGTGGCGGTGATCCTCGCCGCCCTCGCGGTGCTGCTCGTGCTCGGCTACCTGTTCGTCAGCAAGCTGATGGACATTTCCCAGGAAGAGGACTGCATGCTGGCGCAGCGCCGCGACTGCGCCGGCGCGGGCGTGCCGCTGGAGCGGTAGGGGGGGCGAGAGAGTGGGGCGGAAGATGCGACAACGTCAGCGATCGACCGCGGCATCACTCCGTTCTCAGCTTCATTGCCGGGCTTGACCCGGCAATCCACGCTTTGCCACGTCGCGAGGCCCTAAAGAGTGGACCCGCGGATCAAGTCCGCAGGTGACGCGGAGTGTGTGGCGACGCTCGCGATCGACCGCGCCGCCTCTCGGCTTCCCCCCTGAACCCCTCGCGCCGGAACCGCGACCAATGCTACGCTGGCATGGTCGCGCCGGGGACCGCGCCGGCGCGAGCGCAGGTCCCTCCGGCGCGCAGGAGACAAACCACCGTGCGCCTGCCGATCCGCCTCATTGCCCTCTGCCTTCTGGTGGCCGCCGCCGCGCCCGCCTTCGCCGCCGCCCAGAAGGACCACGACGACTGCAACTCCACCGATGTGGAGCGCAACATCGCCGGCTGCACCCGCGTGGCGGAAGACACCAGCGAAAGCGACAAGGTCCGCGCCATCGCCTATGTCGGCCGGGCGCTCGCCCTCGACCGCAAGGGCGAGCGAGACCGCGCCATGGCCGACCTCACCGCGGCGATCCGGCTCAACCCCAACGACAGCCTCGCCTTCAGCGACCGCGGCATCCTGTGGCGCGAGACAGGCGACGTCGACCGCGCCATCGCCGATTTCACCGAGGCGCTGCGGCTCAGCCCGCTGCCGCATTCCGACCTCGCCGGGCCCGGCCACGTCAACGTCTACGCCAACCGCGCGCTGGCGTGGTGGGCCAAGGGCGACCTCGACCACGCGCTGGCGGATTTCGACGCCGCGCTGGCGCAGGACCCGAAAGACGTCGAGGCGCGCTACCACCGCGCCCAGATCCGGATGGCGCGGCGCGACCTGGTCGACGCGGTCGCCGACCTCGACGCGGTGATCGCGCTCGACCCCGCCATCGCCGACGCCCACTACCTGCGCGGCGCCGCGCATTACGACCTCTACATGTACGCTCGCCCGTGGCTCGATCCCCGCGACCTCGACCTCGCCATCGCCGACTTCAGCGACGTCATCGCCCGCAACCCGACGCGCGCCGCGGCCTATTTCGCCCGCGGCCTTGCCTACACCATCGCCGCCGACCACCCCCGCGCCATCGCCGACCTCACCAGGGCGGTCGAGCTCAATCCGGTCGACACCGACGCGGTCGCGGCGCTGAAGGCGCTCAAGCCGGACTACCAGCCGCCGCGCAACCCGGTGGCCGACTGGGCCGACCAGACGCCGAAGGGGGAGAAGTAGGGGGCGGCTGCGGATCAGCGCACAGCCCCTCTCCGATTTCCGCTTCATTGCCGGGCATCCGCGGGCTTGACCCGCGGACCCGGCAATCCACTCTTCACTTCCGGGCAACAGCCCCAAAGCGTAGACCCGCGGGTCAAGCCCGCGGGTGACGCGGAGGATGAGGCAACGCCTGTGATCAGCGCACGGCGCCTCTCCAATTTCTGCGTCATTGCCGGGCATCCGCGGGCTTGACCCGCGGACCCGGCAATCCACGCTTTCCTTGGCAGCGACTGCCGCAAAGGGTGGACCCACGGATCAAGTCCGCGGGTGACGCGGAAAACTCGGCGACGCAGCGGCTCCCACCCACCTCGTCATTGCCGGGCTTGACCCGGCAATCCACGCTTCTCTTGGCAGCGTCAGCCCCAAAGCGTGGACCCGCGGGTCGAGCCCGCGGGTGACGCAGCATGCGGGACAAGCACCGTTATAAATAATTGCGAGATACTCTTCTTTCGCTGTAGGATTGCATCCGGTCTTCCCCGCGGCATTCTCGCCCATGGCCTACTGGGTCTACATCCTCGCGAGCTCCCGGAACGGCACGCTGTATGTCGGCGTCACCAACGACGTCATCCGCCGCGCGCACGAGCACCGCGAAGGTCTCGCGGAAGGCTTCACGCGTCGGCACGGCGTCAAGGCGCTGGTGTATCTCGAAGCCCACGACACCGCGGTCGCGGCGATCCAGCGCGAAAAGAACATCAAGCATTGGCCGCGGAGCTGGAAAATCGATCTGATCGCGAAGGAAAACCCGGGCTGGCACGATCTGTTCGACGAGATCGTGCGGTGATGGTCCGTGATGCGGCACGGGCGATGCTGTCACCTGCGCTCGACCGCGGCGCCTCTCCGGTTTTTGCGTCATTGCCGGGCTTGACCCGGCAATCCACTCTTCACTTCCGGGCAACTGCCGCAAAGAGTGGACCCGCGGGTCAAGCCCGCGGGTGACGCAGAGGATGAGGCAAGGCCAGTGATCAGCGCACGGCGCCTCTCCGGTTTTTGCGTCATTGCCGGGCTTGACCCGGCAATCCACGCTTTCCTTGACAGCAACTGCCGCAAAGAGTGGACCCGCGGGTCAAGCCCGCGGGTGACGCGGAGGATGAGGCGACGCCCCTTCCCCCCACCCCTCCGTGGACAACGCGGTTCACCCCCCAACCAAACCGGGCCCGCCGCGTTATAGTCGGAAAGCGGGCCGCAACGGCGCGGCGCGCGGGCAGCGAGGTGCCGATGACCACGATCTGGGCCGTCAAGTCGACCGCGGCGCTGGCCCGCGAAGCCAGTGGCGACGGCGCCGGCGGCGAGGTGCGGCCTTTAAAGCGCACGCTCACCACCCTCAACCTGGTCGCGCTCGGCATCGGCGGCATCATCGGCGCCGGCATCTTCGTGCTCACCGGCCACGCCGCCGCCGCCAATGCCGGGCCGGCGGTGACGCTGTCGTTCGTCCTCGGCGCGGTGGCCTGCGCCTTCGCCGGCCTGTGCTACGCCGAGATGGCCTCCAGCGTGCCGGTGAGCGGCAGCGCCTACACCTACGCCTATGCCACGCTGGGCGAACTGGTGGCCTGGATCATCGGCTGGGACCTGATCCTGGAATACGCGGTGGGCGCGACCACGGTGGCGATCGGCTGGTCGGGCTACGTGGTGAGCTTCGCCCACGACCTCGGCATCACGTTGCCCGCGCGCTTCGTCGTGGCGCCGCTCGCCTACGACGCCGCAACCCACGCCTGGTCGGCGACCGGCGCCATCGTCAACCTGCCGGCGATGGCGATCATCGCGCTGGTCTCGGCGCTGCTGGTGGTGGGCATCCGCGAGTCGGCGCAGGTCAACAACGCCATCGTCGCGGTCAAGCTGGTGGTGATCGCGCTGTTCCTCGCCGCCGCGGCGCCGGCGTTCTCCACCGCCAACTGGGTGACCGCGCACAACCCCGCCGGCGCCTACATCCCGCCCAATGCCGGCACCGGCGTGTTTGGCTGGTCCGGCGTGCTGCGCGGCGCCGCGGTGGTGTTCTTCGCCTATATCGGCTTCGACGCGGTCTCGACCACGGCGCAGGAGACCAGGAACCCGATGCGGGCGCTGCCGATCGGCATCCTCGGCTCGCTCGTGATCTGCACCGCGCTCTATGTCGCGGTCGGCTTCGTGCTCACCGGCATCGTGCCGTTCGACCGCCTCAACGTGCCCGACCCGATCGGGGTCGGCATCGACGCCGCCGGCGTCGGCTGGCTGGCGCCGCTGATCAAGCTCGGCGTGATCTTCGGGCTGACCTCGGTGATCCTGGTGATGCTGCTGGCGCAGCCGCGGATCTTCCGCGCCATGGCCCATGACGGGCTGCTGCCGGAGGCGGCGGCGAAGATCCATCCGCGCTTCCACACGCCGGCGGTCGCCACCGTCACCACCGGCGTGGTGGTCGCGATCCTCGCCGGACTGTTGCCGATCGGCCTGGTCGGCGAGCTCGTCAGCATCGGCACGCTGTTCGCCTTCGCGGTGGTCTCGGTCGGGGTGCTGGCGCTGCGCATCGCCCAGCCGGCGCTGCCGCGGCCGTTCCGGGCGCCGGCGGTCTGGATCGTCGCGCCGCTCGGCGCGCTGACCTCGATCGGCCTGATGCTCGGACTGCCGATCGACACCTGGATCCGGCTCGCGGTGTGGCTCGCCATCGGGCTGGTGATCTATTTCGCCTACGGCGCGCGGCACAGCCGGATGGCAAAGGCGGCGGCGGGCGCCTGAACCGGAGCGCCGGTTCAACAGAGACCTGTCATGGCCGGACTTGACCCACGGCCGTCCACGCTTTCCTTCGCGGATCATCAGCGCTTCAGCGCCACGTCCCGGAACGCCCGCACCAGCGACCGTTCGAGCTTGCCGCACATGCCGCTGATGATGTCGTAGGCCTCGCCGCGCGGCAGCGGCGGCCGGTAGGACCGGCGCTCGACCAGCGCCGCGAACACGTCCGAGATGGTGAGGATGCGCACCACGTCGGTGATGTTCTCGGCGCAGAGTGCGTCCGGATAACCGCTGCCGTCGAGATATTCGTGGTGATGCCGGACCGCGTCGAGCACCTCCGGCGAAATGCCGGCGGTGTCGCGCAGGATCCGCCAGCCGGCGGCCGGGTGGGTCTCGATCAGCGCGCGCTCGTGGTCGTCGAGTTTTCCGGGCTTGTCGAGCACCGCCAGCGGAATGTGGGCCTTGCCGATGTCGTGAAACATCGCCGCCGAATACAGCCGCTCGATGTCCGGCCGTGTCATCCCGAGGCTCAGGCCGAAATCCACCGCGATCCCGGTCACCAGCAGGCAGTGCTGGTAGGTGCTCTCGTGGTGCCTTCGCACCGTGTCGAGCCAGACCGACAGCCCCTCGCCGGCGATGCTGTCGGCGATCCCGCCGGCCGCGGCGTCCGTCGCCGCGACGTCGACCGGATCCCCGGTCAGGGCCGACGAGAACATCGCGGCCAGCGCGGTCGCGCCCGCCGCCGCCGCCGTCCTTGCATCGACCGGCGCTTCGGCCACCTCCGCGCCCGTTTGCTGGAGATCCGCGAGCTGCGCCAGCAGGTCCTGCTCGCCGGTCCGGCCCGGCAGCACGCAGGTGGCGCCCAGCGCGTAGGCCTGAACCAAGGAGCGATGCGCCTGCCGGTCGACCAGGAAGATCCGCCTGCGGGCGGACTTCATCGCCGGCAACAGCCGCTTGAGCGCGGCGATGTTCTCCTCGAGCCGAAGGTCCGCCGCGATCACCGCGGTATCGATCTCCTCGGCGCCGGCGAGACCGTCCTTCAGCAGCGCCGCGTGGACTTCGTACCGGGTCCGCAGCATGGCGCGCAGGCGCGAGACCTTCGATGGGCTGTCGGCAACGAGATGAACCGCCATGACGCGCTGCCTCATCAATCACAGGGCGTGGACATCGGCAACCCTGCCGGTCCTTCCGGCGGCCCTGGCCTTGGGTTCGGGCTTCTGCACCAGAAACTGGACGCCGATCTCGTTGCCGTTCACGCGAATGAGCGCGCAGCGCCGGAAGGCCAGACCGATGGACGACAACAGCAGAAAGAACTCCGTGAGGTTGAGCCCCTCGACGGAACTGGTCACGGTCAGCCTGGCGCCGGTGTCGGAAATATCCTCGAGCACGCAACTGCGTTGCCACGTGCCGTCCATGGCGATCATCGCGGCGTCGATGCCGCGCTGGAAATTGACCCGCTTGCTCTTTCGATCGCCCCAGGCCATCGCAACCACTCTTCGCGCGTCATCGCAGGAGACCGGTCAATTGACAGGGCGGACACGATCATGCCGCGTCATCCGGCATTTCCGGGATAGACGATCCGCATCCGAGACAGTGGAACAGTGTCATACTACCTAAAGTTCATCAAATCGTTAATTACGCATTCATGATGCATGACGTGCGGGAGGCCGATTGCACACACGACAACGCGCAACCGAAATGCCCACCCGACGTGCATCCTGCTCATTCGACGAGCAGCAACGGCTCCAAGCGCCAGCTGCCATCACGCCATCCTCGTCGTCGCGATCGCCTCCGGCAGGCGCTCGGCGCGGACGACGCCGCGGTCGGCCTCGGGCGCCCACAGCGTCGCGTCGTCGTGGCCGCGCAGGTTGATGGCGCGCCGCAGCGCGCGGATCCAGACCGCGGGCGGCGTGCCCTGCGGATCCTTCCAGTAGTCGAGATGACGAAAGCGCAATCCGCCGATCGGCACCCGCACGTCGCAGATGCCGGATCCGAACAGCGGCGCCAGCGGCCCGGCGATGACGTCGCCGAACACGACCGCCTTGCTGTCGAAGAAGATGTTGGTCCACACCGTCGGCGCGAACACCGCGGCGTGGTGCGGCGCGCGCACCGGATCGCGCAGGTAGAACGAGAAGCGCGGCGGATCCTTCTTCTCCAGCCACGGCGGGCAGGACGGCAGGTCGCGCAGCGCCTTCTTGCGTTCGAGCTCGGGCCGATCCCTCGCCATCAGGACGTCGGCCTTGCTCATGGGCGAACCCAGCGTGACGAAATCGCTGACCAGCCACAGCGGCTTGTCCTGGGTTCGCAGCGTCGCCAGCACCGCGAAATAGCCGCGCTGCGCCGCCCGGTAGGCGAGGCGCTGCGGACCGCAGTTCTCCGCCGGCGCCTCGATCAGCGCTTTGGTCGCCCGCTCCAGGGCATCGAGCGCCTTCATCGCCTCCGGGGTTTGCCGATGGGTGGTCCAGAACGCCTCCTTGTCGATGCGGCCCCACAGGCAGTTGAGCACGTCGTAGCCGACCACGGTGCCGAGGCTGTGGCCGACCACGATGATGCGATCGTAGTCGCCGCTGCCGTGCAGCTTGGTCAGGAGGTCGATCCCGGCTTCGCGGATCGCCTGGCGCGCCGCCACGTTATTGGGCGTGGGGCTGAGGTAGCGCGCGGCGTCGCCGGCGACCGGCGCGAGCCACCAGGCGGAGAACAGCCCGCCCAGGGCGCTGAGGGCCAGGGCCGCGGGCCAGATCGCGCGCGGCAGGAAGCCCGGCCGCAGGCTTTCCGGCAGCCCGGCGAGGACGGCCACGGCAAGCGACGCGACCAGCACCGCGAGCCCGATCAGCCACGGCGCGACCAGCCGCCGCGGCACGCTCGAGGGCGTGCGGACGACCAGGCCGATCAGCCACTGCACAAAGCTCGACACGGTGTTGCCCGTCATCAGATGGGCCCAGTAGAACTCGAAGAAATCGACCCGCGGGCCGTGGCCGCGGCTGTGACGCGTGGTGATCCGCCGCAGCTCGAAGCTGCCGGTGATCTTGTCGGGCTTGGAGAACACCGTGTCGGTGCGCTTGCTCACCATCTCCGGATCATAGATCCAGGCGGCGTCGACGAATTTCCAGATGGTATCCATCGGGCGCTGCTCGCCCATGCCGTGGATCACCACCACCGCGGCCTTCTTCATCCCCGCGGCCGGCCCGCGCGGGCCGGCGTCGTCCTGCTGGTCATCCATGGCGTGCCCCGTGAGGTCGGCGATCTGCGCCCATCACTGTGGCGGCTGAAAGCCGCCGCGCGTCAATGGCCAATTTTGGCCATGGGACGAATGCCGCAGGCCCTTGGCAAAACCGTCGTCATGGCCGGGCTTGACCCCGCCATCCACACTTTCCTTGCGGCAATCGCCCAAAAGAGTGGACCCGCGGGTCAAGCCCGCGGGTGACGCCGAGTTCGAGGCGGCGCGATCGGTCAACCACCCACGCCGGCATGGCCAACCGCCCTACCGAAAGCCGCCGGGCTCTGCTAACCATGCCGCATCGCCGGCGGCCGGACCTCGGCCGCGACCGTCACATGCACGCGAGCCGGCGATACGCCGCGCTCGAAGACAACAGAAGGACACGGAACAATGATCGAAACCGTTGGCATCATCGGCGCGGGCACCATGGGCAACGGCATCGCGCAGGTCTGCGCGGCGGCCGGGGTGAAGGTGGTGATGGTCGACGTCTCCGACGCCGCGATCGCGCGCGGGCTCGGGGCGGTCGCCTCGAGCCTCGATCGCCTGGTCAAGAAGGACAAGATGACGGTCGCCGACCGCGAGGCCGCGGTGGCGCCCATCACCGCGACCACCGACAAGGGCAAGCTCGCCACCTGCGACCTCGTGATCGAGGCGGCGACCGAGAACGAGGAGCTCAAGGTCAAGATCCTGAAGGATCTCTGCGCGACCCTGAAGCCGGAGACGCTGGTCGCCACCAACACCTCGTCGATCTCGATCACCAAGCTTGCCGCGGCGACCGACCGCCCCGACCGCTTCATCGGCATGCACTTCTTCAACCCGGTGCCGGTGATGGCGCTGCTCGAGCTGATCCGCGGGCTGCAGACCTCCGACGCCACCCACGCCAAGGCGGAGGCCTTCGCCAAGCGCGTCGGCAAGGTGTCGATCACCGCCAAGAACAGCCCCGGCTTCGCCGTCAACCGCATCCTGTGCCCGATGATCAACGAGGCGATCTTCGCGCTGCAGGAAGGGCTGGCGACCGCCGCCGACATCGACGAGGGCATGAAGCTCGGCTGCAACCACCCGATCGGGCCGCTGGCGCTGGCCGACCTGATCGGGCTCGACACCATGCTGTCGGTGATGGACGTGTTCTACAAAGGCTTCAACGATCCCAAGTACCGCCCCGCCCCGCTCCTGAAGGAGATGGTCGACGCCGGCCACCTCGGCCGCAAGACCGGCAAGGGCTTCTACGACTACGGCGCGCCGGCGAAATAGGCTTCGCACACGCCTGCGGATGACGCGGAGCATGAGGCGGCGCCGCGATCGGCTCGCCGCGCCTTTGCGGTTTTCCGCGTCATCCCATCTCGCACGACCAAAGTGCCGGGGTGGCGCCTGTCCAGCGGTTGCCCGTGAAGCGATTGCCGAACACGGCGATGCAATCGCGAGACGCCGCACCCGTGCGGCGGATCTGACATTCGCAAGAGAGCTGGCCGCGAAGTGATGCGAATGTCAGAACCGGGACACTAGCGGATCTGTTTCCAGTTGTCGGCGATGTAGCCATCGGGATCGACCGCCTGCAGAACCCGGCCCGCCACCGCATTGGTGCCCCGGCAGGCCCAGTCGTAGATCGTCGCGTGACCGGTCGCCGCCATCGGGATCATCGAATCCGGATGCTCGCGGCACCACGCGGTTGCGCCTGGCAGCGCGCGACGGGTGTCGGCCTTGTCGCAGATCAGATTGGCGCCGACATAGCAGCCCATCAGCCGGTCGCCGACGCAGCGCACGAACGCGGCGTCGCGGACCGCGGCGCGGTCGGCCTGGAACGCCCTCGCCACCGCGGCGACCAGCGTCGCCGGGACCGGCGCCGGCTGCGCGTGGGCGGCATCGGGACAATAGCGCTGCGCGGCCGGCGCCGTGGCCGCGGGCATGATGACGAGCACCGCAGCCAACGCCCCGAGCCCCAACGCGACCGCACGTGTCGACCAGCCCATGGTGATCCTTTCCCGACCGCAGGTGCGAGTGTGGATGGCGCGAGCCCGCGCGTCAACGTCGCGCGATTGACCTACATCAAGTCCAGAACCGCGCCGCAAACCTAGAAATCGCATGTTGGGGTCTTCATGCATCGATGATGACGACGATCGACGCTGGGGAATGCACGATGCGTTGCGGCCGGTCGATTCGAAACCAAGCGCATGGCTGCGGTTCGTGGACACGCTGGGGCGCGGTTGCAAGCGTCGCGGCGAGCGTGCTGGCCGGCGGCGCCCGCGCCGACGAGCAACCGTGGCGGACCTGGCATCTTGGCGCGCTGACCTTCGACGCACCGCAGGCCCTGCACCTTGCGACCGACCTTCAGCAAAAGCTGGTGCTGTTCGATCCGAACGATCAGGAATGGGGGCTGAAGCTCGAGGATCAGCCAAGCCCGCGGGCCATGGTCGCGAACATCGGGTACGGGGTCAATGTCCTGCCCGACGCTTCGGGCACGGCCGCGCTCGGCCGCACCGCGATAACCTTCGGCGGCCACGCCGCCACGCGCACCGACTGGCGAGACGACGACGTGCATTGGCGCGGCTTCGACGTGGTGGTGCGCGGCCTCGGCCGCGGCGCCGCGCTGCTGAAGTTCGAGTGTCATTCGCCGGTCGAGACCTGGGCCACGGCGCAGCCGGCCTGCGAGCGGATCGCCGCCAGCGTGCAGCTGACGGCTGCCGCCACCAATCCACCGCCGGCCGAGCCGCCCACGCCGCCGCCAGCTCCTCCGGCCGCGCCGCCACCGCCTGTCAAGCCTCCGGTGGCCGCGCCGCCGGCCATTCCGCCAACCATGCCGCCCGTTGCGACGCCGCCGGCGCCGCCACCCGGCGCGATCAAGCCGGCCGCGCCCCCGCCGCCCGCACACGTGACGCCTCCGGCAACGCCGCCGGTCGAGATCAAGCCGCCTGCACCGACGCCGCCGCAGGCCCCGGCCGAGAGCGCGACGTGGCGCATCGGCGCGCTGGTGGTGCTCGGCGCCGCGATCCTCGGCGGCATCGTCCTGCTTGTGAGGCGGCGGCAGACGCCGGCGGCCGCTGCCGCCACTCCGCCGGTCGGCCAGCGCTTCTGTACCCAATGCGGGGCGCGGATCCTGACCGCCGGCCCCTGCCCGAAATGCGGCGCGGTGGAGTGACGGCCATGCCGGACCGCGCACGGAACGTCCCGATCGTCGTGCAGGTAGCGCAGACGCTGGCAAGGTCGCTGAAGGCGATCGCCCTCACCGTGGGCGGCGTCCTGGTCGTTCTCGGCGGGATAAGCCTCCTCGCCGCGCACCCGCTCGCCACCTTCCTGCGGGCGTTGTCGTATCTCGGCATCGCCATGACCGTGGTCTCGGTCGCGGTGATGCTGTTGACCTTCCGCCAGGCGCGCGACGTCCAGCCGGTGGCGCTGCTGGTGTCGGTCGCCACCACCGTCGTCAGCGCGCTGGTCAGTCTGTGGCTGGCGCCGCTCGTGCCTTCCGGGCTGGTGTTGATCGCCGCGCTGGTGCTCGGCGGCGGTGTCGGCGTCGGCTGGGCGTTCACGACGTTGCTGTTCATCGACGGGTCGCACGTCCGCGTCCGCGGCACGATCTGGTCGCTCGCGGTGTGGGCCGCGACCTTCGCACTCAACCAGATCATGGCCACGGCGACCGGTCATGCGTCGCCGGCCGCGACGATCCTGCTGATCGGCGGCACCGGGCTCAGCCTCGGCAACACGCTGGGCCTGCTCGCGCGCGCGCGGCAGGCGGCGGCGCTGGCGGCCGCAACGGCGCGGCCATAGGACACCCCCCGATGGCCCGGCTCCGCCCGCGACATGCGCCAATGCTCCTGACCCTGCTGGGCGTGCTGATCCTGTCCACTGCCGTGCCGGCGGCGCGGGCGGCCGACGGCGTCTGGGTCCTGCAAGGCGTGACCCGGCAGGACATGACCCGCCCTCTCCCGCAATCGCGCCCGGCCTGCGGCGGCCTCACCAACATCGGCGTTCACGTCGGCGACGGCGGGGTGAAGGTCGTCGAAGACTATGTCGCGTGCGACGATCCCAAAGACAGTCGCATCCAGCAATCCGGACAGGTGGTCAGGGAATGCGCGTGGCAGTCACCGCCGCAGCGGATCGCAATCGGCGAGCAGGTCTCGATCGCAACGACCGTGACCCGCTCCGGCGACGTGGTCGGCCATCTCTACGACAAGGAGGCGGTGGTCGAAAACGACATGTACGTCGACAACAGCCTGCTTCGCGGACCGGACATCGATCTCGCCGGATATATCGACGATCCCGGCGTCGCAAAGACGCGTTCCAAGACGCTCAAGTGGATCCCGCCGGACGGCGCAAGCTTCAGGGCGAGCGGATCGCATCTGTGGATCGACTGCTATCTCGGAGACCGCGCGCACGTTCATTTCGCGTACGACTATGCCTTCAGCTCGGCGGGCACCGCGCAGCAGCCGGGCACCTCGACAGACATCATCCACACCGCCGCGGTTGCCGCGGGGTCGATCATCGCGGGCGTCGTCACCGCACTGGGCGCCATGGTCGGCGCCGCGGTCTCCGGCGTCACCGGCGGCAGCGTGCTTTCCGCCCTGTCCGGCCTGATGCAGGGCAAATGGCCGGGCGACGGCTTCGCGCAATGGAAGCAGCAGGGGCTCGCCGCCGGCAGCCAGTACGTCGAGACCGGCAATATCGGCCGCTTCGAGCCGCCGCCGACGGGCGGCGGCGGCGACACCGGCGGCAGCGGCGAAGGCGGCGGCGGAAGTGATGGCGACGGCACGACCTACGTGAGCGGCAACTGGATCTCCGACCAGCCGCCGCCGGTGATCGATCATTCGCCGACGCCCGACGCGCAGACGCCGGCAAGCGCGCCGACCGAGCCGGCGACCGAGCCTTCGAGCCCGGCGACGGCCACCGCGACGGCGACCGAAGCGGCAACGCCGACCGCCACCACGGCAGCGGCGGGCGGCGAACCGGCGATCTCCGCGCCGCCCGGGAAGGAGGCCGAAACAGCGGGCAAGACCGAGGCCGGCGGCGACGACGAGAGCTATCTCGAGCGTTCCATCAAGAAATCGGAAAAGCTGGGCGACCGGATCGAAAGCGCCGGCAAGGCGATCGACAAGCTCCTGAAGATCCCCGGTCTCACCGACGAGACCAAGGAGACGCTCGAGCACTACAAGGAGAAGCTCGAGGGCGCCCACGACCAGGTCGACGGGTTCAAGGAGAACCTCGAGACCGTGCAGCATGCCGGCAAGGTCCTCATCGAGGGCCACCCCTTCGACGACCAGATCAAGGACATCGAGCAGCAGATCAGCCCCATCATCCATGACGTCACGGCCTACAACGACGCCACCAAGGACGTGGTGATGGATCAAAGAAGCCGCGTCATGACCGACCTCGTGGTCGGCGGCGCATCCGCGGCGGGGCAATACGTCGACAGCGCCGTCGTCGAGCATCTCGGCAAGACCGCGGGAGGCTACGTCAACAAGGCGCTTCCGGTCGGCGAAGCCGCGCATGATGTCGGCAAGGTCATGGCGACCGCGGTGACCGGCGTGAAGACGTCGGAAACCATCGCCCGGCAGGTCTTCACCAAGGAGGAACTGCAGAGCTACGCCACCGACAACTACGTGACCGAGCAGCAGTCGCAGCAGGACGCGGCCGAGGTCCGGGACGCGCGGGACAAGCTGGTCGCCGAGCAGGACGCCAAGCGCGCCGAGCAGGATAGCCAGGACGCAATGGACAAGGCCGCGCGCGACGCCGAGCGCAAGCGTCGCGAGGCCGAGGACGCGAAAATGCCGAAGGGACGCCTGCGGCGCGCCTGGGACTGGTTCTGGGCCGCGGACAAACCGCAGAAAAAGGAATGACGGCCGGAAGTTCTCGTATCGGCCGAGCGACAGGACACCCGATGCCACAGCCGACCGCCGCTCCCGGATCCGACGCCACCGCGCTGCTGCGCGAGGTGGTGACGCGCGACCGCGCGGCGGCGGAGGCGGCCTCGGTCGAGCAGCAACGCCAGAACGCGCGCGAACTGGTGGAACGTTGCAGGGCGCTGCTGGCCGTGCTGGCACGGGACAGCAGGGCCACCCCCATGGCGGTCGCCGCCCGGCGCGCCATGACGCGGGCCGCGCTGGCCCGGGCGGCGCTGCGGCTGGCGCTGATCGAGCGGGCGGTGTCGGGCAAGACGGACTGGACCGCCGAGGTCTGCGCCCAGGCCGACAGCCTGCTCGCGGAGGCGGCGATCGCGGCGCCGTGCCATCCGGTCCAATTGGCGCTGAACGACATGGCGCGCGCGCTGGCGGCCGCGACCGTGACGGTCGACGATGCCGGGCCGATCCGCGACCTGTTGCAGCGCTGCATGGAGCGCATCGACGCCGGCCTCGCCGTCATCGTCGCCGAGGACCGGTTCGGCGTCGATGCGCTCAACAGCGGCACGCTGCTCGAGCACCTGGCGCAGCCGCTGCACACGCCGCGCGAGCGCGACGCCTGCCTCGATCGCGCCGCGACCGCCTACCGAGAGGCGATCACGCATTTTATCCGCGTCGGCAATGTGCCGCTGCGGACCAGGGCCGAGGACAAGGGCGGCGCGCTGGCGGCGAGGCGGGCGCGGGCGGCACCGCCGCCGCGGTTCTGCGGCGCCTGCGGCAAGCCTGTGCAGCCCGGCTGGAAGTTCTGCAAGGCCTGCGGGGCGCCGTTGCGCGCATCCGCGGCACATTGATGGTCGTCCCCATCCAGACCGACGACAGTGCGGTGCCGCCCGAGGCGCCGCTGGCCTGGGAGACCGCGGTCCCGGTCGCCACCCACCCGTTGATGCTGGTGAATTTCATCAGGCTCGCCGTCGTCACCGCGGCGCTGATGAGCGCGCTGCTCGCCGCCATGCTGGCGTTGAACGACCAACGCGCGGTGACAAATCCATCGAGGCCGCGAATGCCGCGCCTCAGCGCGCGTCGCCGCCGACCCGCGCCTCTTGCTTGGCATGCCAGCACGGACCGGGACCACGCATGTAGTGCAGTTCGGGACGGTAGGGATCGCGCACGTCGTTGAGCAGCTTGTGCCAGCTCGTCATCACCACGTTGAGGCGGCGGCGGAGCGGTGCGGAGCGCGAGACCAGCATGGCGAGAATCCCTCTTGCTGCGATTCGCTATCGGTAGCAACAGGCGCGCCGACGGAAAATTCGGCGCGATTCCCTAAGGGCCGATACGGAGTCGCGGCATGCCGCGGCCAGTTCCACGGTCCCACCAGGCCGCCGGGTCCGGCGGCGCCCGGTTCCCGACGATCCGCCGCCGACACCCGGCGTTTCGCAATACCGGCGCGCGGCGCCCGGCAATCCCCCCGGGGGCGCGATCTTCTGTTCGATTTATGCGATTGGATCGATCCGGATTATGCGTTGGATCGATTTATAAATCCGGAGCCATCATGACGCCACATCGACTGGAGGTCGCCTCATGTCAAGTGTCGCCATCGCCGCCGCGCCCGAACGACGCCATCCCCTGTTGTCGCTCCTGCCCGGCCTCGCCCTCACCGCAAGCATCGCCGCCGTCGCGCATCTGGCGTCGCACGATGTGGGCATCCTGAAGAACTACCAGATGATCATCGCCATCATGCTGGGCGTGCTGGTGCACAACCTCCTGGGCACGCCGGCGGCGACGATCGAGGGCGTGGCGTTTTCGCTGCGCCGGATCCTGCGGTTTTCCATCGTCCTGCTCGGCCTGCAGATCACCGCGCAGCAGGCCGCCGAAGTCGGCGGCACCGGCGTGGCGATGATCGCGATCGCCCTGCTGGCGACGCTTGTCGCCACCATGCTGGCGGGGCGGCTGCTCGGCATCCCGCGCGGGCTGTCCCTCCTGATCGGCGTCGGCACGGCAATCTGTGGCGCCTCGGCGATCATCGCGGCCAAGGCGGCGGTCCGGGGCGAGGACGACGACGCGGCGTATGCCATCGCCAGCGTCACCCTGTTCGGCACCCTCGCGATCTTCGCCTATCCGGCCGCGCAGAGCCTGCTGCAGCTGACGCCGCACGACTTCGGCCTGTGGACCGGAGCTTCGATCCACGAGGTCGCCCAGGTGATGGCGACCGCCTTCGACGGCGGGCCCGAGGCGCTGCGCATCGGCGCAATCAGCAAGCTGACCCGCGTCGCCATGATGGCGCCGGTCATCCTCGCGCTCGGCGAACTGAGCCCGCTCTTGGGCTTCGGCGGCGCCGGCGAGCGGACCCGGCCGCCGTTCCCCTGGTTCCTGGTCGGCTTCCTCGCCATGGTCGGCATCGCCAGCTTCGTCGCCATGCCGCACCAGGCCGGCGGCCTGCTCGATGCGGCCGCGCAGCCGGTGCGCGACAACCTGCGCACGTTCTCGACGGCGAACGCCTTCCTGCTGTCGATGGCCATGGCGGCGATGGGATTGCATACCAAGCTGCGCCACATCCTCTCCGAGGGCTGGCGGCCGCTGGCGCTCGGCCTGTTCGCCTCGCTGTTCATCAGCCTGACCGTGCTGGCCATGATCCGCTGGGTCGCCTGAGACGCCTGGTGATCGCGCGCGACTGCCGGCGCGACCGGTGATATGTACGAAGGCCCCGGGTGCCCGCCCGGGGCCTTCGTCTCATGCCCGCGCCACCAGGTAAGCCGCCTTGACCCTCGATCAGCTTCGTATCTTCATCGCCGTTGCTGAGCGACAGCACATTACGCGAGCGGCGGAAGCCGTACACCGGACCCAATCAGCGGTCAGCGCGGCGATCGCCACGCTCGAGACCCGGCACGGCGTCAAGCTGTTCGACCGGGTCGGCCGGCGGATCGCGCTCACCGCGTCCGGCAGGATCTTCCTTCAGGAGGCGAAGGCGCTGGTCGCGCACAGCAGGGCCGCCGAGCAGGCGCTCGCCGATCTCGCGGGGCTGAAGATCGGGACGCTGTCGCTGGCGGCGAGCCAGACCATCGGCAACTACTGGCTGCCGCCCCGGCTTCAGCTGTTCGCGCGAACCTATCCGGGGGTGTCGATCCGGCTGACGATCGGCAATACGCAGGAGGTCGCGCGCCTCGTGGCGGCGGGCGACATCGACCTGGGCTTCGTCGAGGGCGAGGTGCGCAATCCGACGCTCGTCGTGCGCCCGGTCGACGAGGACGAACTGCTGATCGTCGCCGCGCCACAGCTGCACCCGCCGCGAAAGCCCGATGCGCGATGGCTGACCCGCACGCCATGGGTGGCGCGCGAGGCCGGCTCCGGAACGCGCGAGGCCTTCGAGGCGGCGGTCAGGAAACTCGGCGTCAAGGTCGCCGAACGGCGGATCGTGCTGGAGCTTCCGTCCAACGAAGCGGTTCGCGCCGCGGTCGAGGCCGGCGCCGGCCTCGCGATCATGTCGCGGCTGGTGGCCGACGCCTCGCTTCGTTCCGGTGCGCTGGCGGCGCTGCCGGTGCAACTCGCCAGGCGGCGTTTCTGTTCGGTGCTGCACAGGCAGAAATACGTGTCCTACGCCGCCCAGTCCCTGCTCAAGATGTCCGCGGCTACTTGACCAGCGGACAGCCGCCATCCTTGAGCGGACGGAACGCCTCGTCGCCCGGCACCTCGGCGAGGATCTTGTAGTAGTCCCAGGGCGCCTTGGATTCCTCGGGCTTCTTGACCTGCAGCAACAGCATGCTGTGCACCATGCGGCCGTCCTCGCGCAGAGTGCCGTTGTCGGTGAAGGCGTCGCGCACCGGCAGCTCGTGCATCTTGGCGTACACCGCCTTGGTCTCCTTGGTGCCGGCGGCCTGCACCGCCTTGAGATAATGCAGCGTGGAGCTGTAGGTCGCGGCCTGGTTCATGGTCGGCATCCGCTTCATGCGCTCATAGAAACGCTTGCCGAAGGCGCGGGTACGGTCGTTCTGGTCCCAGTAGTACGCCTCGGTGACGATGAGGCCCTGCGCCAGCTTGAGCCCGAGGCTGTGGATGTCGGAAATGAACATCACGATGGCGGCGAGGTTCTGGCCGCCGGCGGTGATGCCGAATTCGGAGGCCTGCTTGATGGTGTTGATGGCGTCGCTGCCGGCATTGGCGAGCCCGATGATCTTGGCCTTGGAGTTCTGCGCCTGCAGCAGGAAGGAGGAGAAGTCCGCGGTGTTGAGCGGCGCGCGGGCGCTGCCGAGCACCTTGCCGCCGGCCGCCTTCACCACCTCGCCGGTGTCGCGCTCGATGGAATGGCCGAACAGGTAGTCGGCGGTGATGAAGAACCAGGTGTCGCCGCCCTGCTTGACGATGGCGCTGCCCACGGTGTGGGCGTTGGAATAGGTGTCGTAGGTCCAGTGCGCGGTATAGGGCGAGCACGACTTGCCGGTGATGTCGGAGCTCGCGGCGTCGGTGACGATCAGGATCTTCTCGTAGGTCTTCGACATCTCCATCGCCGCCAGCGCGGTCGCCGAGGTCGGCATGTCGACGATCATGTCGACGCCTTCGTTCTCGTACCACTTGCGCGCCAGCGCCGCGGCGATGTCGGCCTTGTTCTGCACGTCCGAGGAGATGATCTCGATCGGCTTGCCCAGCACCTCGCCGTGGAAATCCTCGATCGCCATCTTGGCGGCCTCGAGGTTGCCCTGGCCGCCGATGTCGGAATAGACCGAGTTGAAGTCGGAGATCAGGCCGATCTTGACGCCGCCTGCGGCGTCCGCCAGCGCCGCCCCGCCCAACCCCACCACGCCGGCGAGCGCCAGGGCTGCCGTTCTCAACGTCGCACTCATCGCCGATGTCCTCCCAGACGTTTTGTTCGGGCCGCTTTTTTGGATTCGGCCTCGTGTCGTTGGGGCCAGAATGGCCCGACATCGGCGCGTAAGCAAGCTACATGGGAGTCACGCTCGGCTGCATACTCAAAAAGGAAGAGTGGATTGCCGGGTCAAGTTTACAGCCGGACCGGCCGAAGGCCGGATCCGGTTGCCCGGCAATGACGAGGGTGGTGGAAGCCGCTGCGTCGCCGGATTTTCTGCGTCACCCGCGGGCTCGACCACCGCAAGTCGGGCCCGCCCGACTTGCGGCACTTAGAACGGACGCAGCTCGGCGAGAGCCGAGCTGCTACGGGTCCACGCTTTGGTGGTCTGATGACGGAGGAGGAGAAGATGTGTCAATCCGCCCGGAAGACGCCTCCTCCGCGATGATGGTCGCATGCAACACATAGCGCAGCGGGCCGTGGGTGAGCGCGTCGAACGGCCAGCAGGTCGACAGCACCAGTTCGGGCCGCACGCTCGAGGGATCGATGCCGGTCGCGTCGAACCGGACGATGGTGGCGGCGTCGGCGCGAAAGCGGACAGTCCTGCCGTCGCGCCGGGTGACGTCGATCTCGTCGCCGACCGCGACTTCCTTGAGGAAGGCGAAATGGGTGTCGCGGTGCGCGGCATAGACCGCGACGCCGCGCTCGCCGGCCTCGGCCGTGCCCTCGACATGGCCGGGGCCGAAGGCGAGCGCCTGGCCGCTCGATCCCGCGAGCACGATCGCTGCGGCATGCAGCCGCGGCACGGTGAGACGCGCCACCGGCCAGGTGTCGGCCCACGACCATGGCTTGACGTCGCGGTGGGTGGCGATCGTTTGTGCGAACGCGCGCTCGAGCAGGAGCTGCGCCAGCACCGCCTTGGCCTTGATCCACAGCCCGTCGCCGGCGAGCGCGAGGCCGGCGAGGATAGCGGCGGCGAAGAGGAAACGGTGGGGCATGGTTGAAGGATGCAATCGAGCGCCCTCTTCGTCGTGGCCGGGCTTGTCCCGGCCATCCACGTCTTTCGCGACTGCCACGCTGCAAAGACGTGGATGCCCGGCACAAGGCCGGGCATGACGGCCGTAACAACCGGGGCTCGACATCGCTGACCGCATCTTAATTCCAGACTTAAGGGAGGTGGAGAAATCGGGGTGCGCGCGCGGCCGGGGCCGCCGCGCGCGCAGTTCGGGTGAAAGGGGGGACGACCTTTCTCCCGCACAACCGGCCTCAGCCTGGGGAGAGCCGCCGCCGGTTGAACATCGTCGCCATCAGCGCGATCACGAGCAGCGCCATGCCGAGCAGCATCTTCAGGTCGGCATCGGTCGCGGTCTGCGGCAGCTTGACCGTGCCCGGCGCCGGACTGGTCACGATCGGCCGGCGCGCGTCGGCGAGCTGGATGCGGCCGCCGTCGGCGCGGCGCTGCTCGACCGGCGACGGCTGCGGCACGGCGCGCGGCTGCTCGCCCATCAGCCTGGCGTAGTCCCACCCGGCCGGCAGGTTGATCGGCAGTTCGGTCAGCTTGAGCGGCGCGCCGTCGGGGCGGCTCGGCGTCGCGTCGACCGCGACCAGACTGGTCAGCCGCGACACCAGCTGGTGCTCGAGCGCCAGCGACAGGATGGTGCGGTCGGCGTCCTCGGGACTGACCTGCCGCATGGTGCGGGCGATCTCGGCGTCGGCGATCTTGCGCCGCGCCCACAGCTTGGAGAGACCGGCGCCCTCGGCGGCGTTCTTGAGCGGCAGGGTCACGCGCCACGGGCGGTCGCCGATCCGGCCCTTGATCTCGAGCGAGCCCGAGAGATGGTCGAGCCGCGCCGCCAGCACCAGCGGTTCGCCGCGGTAGAGATCGGGGACGATGGCCGGCGTCATGTCGGCCACCGCGTCGGAGAATTTCGCCGACAGCGACGTCACCGCGGGGTTCTCCAGCTTGGCGAACAGGCCGCGCATGCGCTCCTCGACCTGCTCCACCGCGCCGATGTGGGTGAAGGCGCCGCGGCCGAGCTCGGCGGCGCGGGTCATCAGGGAGGTGTTGGGCGCCGAGCCGATGCCGACCATGAAGACGCGGGAGCGGCCGCGCATCTGGGCGATGGTGTCGAACAGCTGCTGCTCGTTGCCGATGGCGCCGTCGGTGAGGAACACGACCTGGCGCAGGCCCGTCGCGTCGTCACCGCCGCGATCGGTCAGCGCCGCGCGCATCGCCGGCACCATCTCGGTGCCGCCCGCGGCCTGCAGCGAGCCGACGAAGCCCCTCGCCTCGGCGAGGTGGGCGGCATCGGCCGGCACGGCGTCGGGATAGAGCTGGTCCATGGTGTGGTCGAAGCGGATGACGTTGAAGCGGTCGGTCGGCTGCAGCCGGCCGAGGGCGTAAGTCAGGCTCGCCTTGGCCTGGATGATCGAGGTGCCGCCCATGGAGCCGGAATTGTCGATGACGAAGATCACCTCGCGCGGCAGCGGCTGCGCCGGCGTCCGCGGCTCGACTGCCGGCGGCGTGACATAGGCCAGCACGTAGTCGGCCGCGCCGACATGCTCGCGAAACAGCCCGACCGACGGCGCCTCCGCCGCGGCCGACGTCCAGGTCAGCTCGAAGTCGCGATCGGCCGGCACCGCCCCCTCGGCCAGCTTGATGACCCGGGTGGCGGCGTCAGGGGACTCGATCGTCACCTGATGATGATGGCTCTTGACCTCCTTGAGCGGAAAGCCGGCCTGCAGCCGCACCGAGATGGTGGTGGGATTGACCGGCGCGTGGGTCGCGGGATCGAGCAGCGGCGACGCGATGCGGTCGCGATCGGGCACCGGATCGGTGGTGGCGGCGCCCCAGCCGCCGCCGTCGGCGCGCAGGTCGACGCTCTGCACCAGCGGCGCGGGATTGTAGCGCGGGCCGACCACCAGCGGCAGGCGCAGCGAGAACTCCTCGCCCGACTGGCGCACCGGCTCCTGATACTCGATCTGCACCAGCACGGTCTCGCCCGGGCCGATATTGGCCACCGAGTTGACGAAGATGTTGGGCCGCTGCTGTTCGACCAGCGCCGCCTTGCGGCCGCTGTCCCTGGCCTGCTCGTAGACCGCGCGGGCCTCGCGGCGCTCCTTGATGTCGCCGACGATGACCCGGCCGCCGACGATCATCTTGAGGGTGTCGACGGCGCCGCCGTCCGGCAGCGGATAGACGTAGCGGGCCTCGACCCACGCCGAGGTCGGATTCCTGAAAACTTGCGTGATGCGGGCGCGGATGGTCGGGCCGGACACCACCAGGTCGGCGTCGGTGCCGAGCCGCGTCGCCTCGGCGTCGACGCCGTCGTCGCCGCGGATCAGAAGCGAGCCGGCGCCGACGTCGCCGGAGCGCTGCAGGGCGGGCGGGCTGGTCTCAACGGCGCGGCCGGGCTGTACGGCGACGAAAAATGCCGCCAGCGCCGCGAGGATCGCGGCGACGGTGCGATGAAGCCAGAGCAGGCGCTCCGGCGGATGGGGCTGGACGCAGCGCGCGTGGCACGTGGTCATGGGGTTTCTCCGAGAATGGCGTGATCGCCGCGCGAAATCTCCGTCGGCCGGGCGTCGCGCGCGAGCGTGATGATCCGGATTGTTCGGCCGCCGCCTTCCGCACGCCCGCACCGGCCGCGGCGGATTTGTGCGGGTTTGTGATGAAACGTGCGTCTGCTAGGATCGCCCCGGAATCGGGGTAGGTTGATGTCGTCGTCCGACAATGAGCTCTCGGCCCAGCAAAGCCGCGACGTGGCCGCGACCGTGCGCGAGGAGCTTGCCCGCCGTCGCATCTCGCGCCAAAAGCTCGCGAGCGACGCCAGGATCAGCCTCTCGACCCTGGAAAAGGCGCTCGGCGGCCACCGCCCGTTCACGCTCGCCACCACGGTGCGACTCGAACAGGCGCTCGGCCTGTCGCTGCGCAAGGAGCCCCACGGCGAGCCCGCCTCGGGCAATCACGGCGAGGTCGCCGCCGACGGCCTCGGCGCCTATTCGCGCCGCGCGGTCGCCTGGATCGAGGGCACCTACATCACCGTGCGGCCGTCGTTCGGCGGCGACCGTGCGGCGCTCTACGCCTATCGCACCGAGATCGCCTGGGACACGGAGGCGGCCTGCCTCGCCTTTCGCGAGGGCGAGCGGCTCGACGCCGCGTTCACCCAGTTCGGACAGGTCGCGGTGCCCAACCAGTCGGGCCACATCTATCTGGTCACCAACCGGCACGGCCAGCACCGCCTGATCACGGTGTCGCGCCCGACCATCACCGGCGAGATGTACGGCATCATCACCACCCTGCTCGCCGGCCGCGGCTCGCTGCTGACCCCGATCGCCGCACCGATCGCGTTCCTGCCGGTGAAGACCGTGGCGACCCCGAGCTTCGGCCGAATTGCGCCCGACGAGCCCAATTACGCGCTCTATCGCCAACACCTGCGCCGCACGGTCGACGAGCCGTTCGCGCTGTTCCTGCCGGATTAGGATTTTCGATGAACCACAGCTTTCGTTTCACCTCCATCACCGTGCTCGCCGTGTCGACGCTCGCCCTCGCCTCCTCCCTCGCCCATGCCCAGGCCGGCGCGAGCTGCCACGGCGGCATGAACTTTCCACGCTTCCTCGAGCAATTGAAGCAGGACGCGCTGGCCGCCGGCGTGTCGCAGCACGCCATCGCCGAGGCTTCGCCCGGCCTGGTCTACGACCAGGGCATCGTCAACCGCGACCGCGGCCAGCGCGTGTTCGGCCAGATCTTCACCGAATTCGCCGGCCGCATGGCCGCCGACTACCGCATGCAGCAGGGCCGCGCCATGATCCAGCGCCACGCCCAGGCCTTCGCCCGCGCCGAGAAGGAATACGGCGTGCCGCCGGCGGTGATCGCCGCGTTCTGGGGGCTGGAGAGCGATTTCGGCGCCAACATGGGCAAGCTGCCGGCGCTGCGTTCGCTGGTGTCGCTGGCCTATGACTGCCGGCGCGCGCAGATGTTTCACGACGAGACCATCGCCGCGCTGAAGATCATCGACCGCGGCGACCTCACGCCGGAGGAGATGATCGGCTCGTGGGCCGGCGAGCTCGGCCAGACCCAGTTCCTGCCGGGCCACTACGTCACCTATGCCGTCGACTATGACGGCGACGGCCGCCGCGACCTGCTGCGCAGCGCCCCCGACGTCATCGGCTCGACCGCCAACTACATCGCCACCGGCCTGAAGTGGCGGCGCGGCGAGCCGTGGCTGCAGGAGGTGCGGGTCTCCGGCACTGTTCCGTGGGACCAGGCCGACCTGACGATCAAGCTGCCGCGCGCGCAATGGGCGAAATGGGGCGTTACCTTCGCCGACGGCAAGCCGCTGCCCAACGACGACCTGCCGGCGTCGCTGCTGCTGCCGATGGGCCGGTTCGGTCCGGCGTTTCTCGCCTACGCCAATTTCAGTGCCTATACCGAGTGGAACAACTCGCTGATCTATTCGACCACCGCCGGCTATCTCGCCACCCGCATCGCCGGCGCCGCGCCGATGCACCGGCCGGCCGCGCCGGTGGCGCAGCTCTCCTTCGCCGAGATCCGCGACATGCAGCAGATCCTGACACGCCAGGGCCTCAGTGTCGGCAAGATCGACGGCGTGCTCGGCCAGCAGAGCCGCACGGCGGTGAAGGCGATGCAGGTCAAGTTCGGCCTGCCGGCGGATTCGTGGCCGACCGCGGAGCTGCTGGCGCGGCTGCGGGGCGGCAGCGGCGCAGAGGCGACCACCGACGCCGGCGCCGCCGCTCCCATCGCCCGCCCACGACGCCGCGTGCAGGGTGTGCCACCGGCTAACGTACAGTGAGCTTCTATTGTCGTCATGCGCGGGCAACCGGATCCGGCCTTCGGCCGGTCCGGCTGTAAACTTGACCCGCGCATCCACTCTTCGCTTTCACATCGAACGCCGCAAAGCGTGGACCCGCGGGTCAAGCCCGCGGGTGACGGAGGAAATTGACGCAAGCGCATCCGCCACTCGCGAGCCCGGTCAAGCCCGGCAATGACGCAGAGAGTGATCTCCGCGGCCGCGAATGACCGCGACGACGACTGTGGGTGCCCCTCACCTTCCCCGCGGCGCGAGCCCGTGGGCGACGAAGTCGAACAGCGCCTCGACCACCGGCTCGAACGGCGTGTCGGCGTCCCACAGCGCGTAGCGGCGGCCGGCCATGTGCGACACCCCCATCAGCGCCCAGGCGCGCGCTTCGGCATCGCCCGGCGAGATCTCGCCGCGCGCGACCGCAGCCTCGAGCGCGGCGCGATAGCCCGCGGCGAAGTCGGTGTAGTACTTGCGGTAGATCGCCTCGTCGACGAACTGCGCCTCCTCGACCACGCGATAGAGATTGCGGTTCTTGCGCACGAAGGCGAAGAAGGCGTGCAGCCCCTGGCGCTCGACCTCGAGGCGGTCGGTGATGCCGCTGGTCGCCAAGGTCAGCGCGCGGCGCAGCCGCTGGCCCATGCGCTGCACCAGTTCGCGCAGCACGTCCTCCTTGCTGCGGAAATAGACATAGAAAGTGCCCTGGGCGACGCGGGCCTCCGTGGTGATCGACACCACCGAGGTGTCGGCATAGCCGCGCGTCCCGATCTGCCGCTCGGCGGCGACCAGGAGCCGCTGCCGCGTGCGTTCGCCGCGGCTGGTCTTCGGCACCGGAATGGCGTCGCTGCTCGTCACGTTCCGCTGCTAGGCTCCCGCCGCCCTCGACTCCACGCCGGCGCCGCCCCGCTTGACGACCGCCGGTGAAGTTGGCTATTCGTAATTGAGACATGACTCAAGTGTCAAGTTCGGCGCCGGCGGCGCCGCCGCGGAGGAAACGATGTCCCTGATGCGAAAGCTTTTTCTGGCAAGCGCGCTGGTCGCAGCCGCTACCGCCGCCCAGGCCGAGGATCTCAAGGTCGCACTGGTCTACGGCAAGACCGGCCCGCTCGAGGCCTACGCCAAGCAGACCGAGACCGGCCTGCGCATGGGCTTCGAATATGCCACCAAGAATTCCATGACGGTCGACGGCCGCAAGATCGTGATCATCACCAAGGACGACCAGGGCAAGCCGGACCTGTCGAAGGCGGCGCTGGCGGAGGCCTACCAGGACGACGGCGCCGACATCGCCATCGGCACCACCTCCTCGGCGGCGACGCTCGCCGACCTGCCGGTCGCCGAGGAGAACAAGAAGATCCTGATCGTCGAACCCGCAGTCGCCGACCAGATCACCGGCGAGAAGTGGAACAGGTACATCTTCCGGACCGGACGCAACTCGTCGCAGGACGCGATCTCCAACGCGGTGGCGATCGGCAAGCAAGGCGTCACCGTCGCGACGCTGGCGCAGGACTATGCCTTCGGCCGCGACGGCGTCGCCGCGTTCAAGGAGGCGCTGGCCAAGACCGGCGCGACGCTGGCCGCCGAGGAATATGCCCCGACCAACACCAGCGATTTCACCGCGGTGGGCCAGCGCCTGTTCGACGCATTGAAGGACAAGCCGGGACGCAAGATCATCTGGGTAATCTGGGCCGGCGGCGGCGATCCGCTGACCAAGCTGCAGGACATGGATCCCAAGCGCTACGGCATCGAGCTGTCGACCGGCGGCAACATCCTGCCGGCGCTCGCCGCCTACAAGCGCCTGCCCGGCATGGAAGGCGCCACCTACTACTACTACGATATCCCCAAGAACCCGATCAACGACTGGCTGGTCGCCGAACACCAGAAGCGCTTCAACGCGCCGCCCGACTTCTTCACCGCCGGCGGTTTCGCCGCCGCGATGGCGGTGGTGACTGCGGTCGAGAAGGCGAAGTCGACCGATACCGACAAGCTGATCGCGGCCATGGAGGGCATGGCGTTCGACACCCCGAAGGGCAAGATGGTGTTCCGCAAGGAGGACCATCAGGCGCTGCAGAGCATGTACGCCTTCAAGGTCAAGGTCGACCCCGCCGTGGCCTGGGCGGTGCTCGAGCCGGTGCGCGAGCTCAAGATCGAGGACATGGATATCCCCATCCGCAACAAGCGGTGATCGACTTGCTGCGTCATGCGCGGGCTTGACCCGCGCATCCACTCTTAGCCGCAGAGAGAAGCGTGGATGGCCGGGTCAAGCCCGGCCATGACGATGGAGAGGCGGAACGCGTCGAAATCATCTTGCGGCAGAGGCCCATGACCCTTTCTCTCGAAACCCGCGATCTCACCATCCGCTTCGGCGGCCACGTCGCCGTCAACGGGGTGAGCTGCAGCTTCAGGCCGGGCGAACTCACCGCCATCGTCGGCCCCAACGGCGCCGGCAAGACCACTTATTTCAACCTGATCTCCGGCCAGCTGACCGCCAGCACCGGCGAGGTGTGGCTCGCCGGGCGCAACATCACCGCCATGTCGGCGCCGCTGCGGACCCGCGCCGGGCTCGGCCGCGCCTTCCAGCTCACCAACCTGTTTCCCAATCTCAGCGTCGAGGAGAACGTGCGCCTCGCGGTCCAGGCGGCCGCCGGCGTGCACTACGACATGCTGCGGCCGTGGATGCGGCGCACCGACCTGATCGCGCGCGCCGACGCCATCCTCGATGGCGTCGCGCTCGGCGCGCGGCGCCGGGTCGCCGCCACCGCGCTGTCGCACGGCGACCAGCGCAAGCTCGAGGTCGCGCTGATGATGGCGCTGGAGCCCAAGGTGTTCATGTTCGACGAGCCGACGGCGGGCATGAGCGTCGACGAGGTGCCGGTGGTGCTCGACCTGATCGCCCGGCTGAAACAGGACCCGACCAAGATCATCCTGCTGGTCGAGCACAAGATGGACGTTGTGCGCTCGCTCGCCGACCGCATCATCGTGCTGCACAACGGCCAGTTGGTCGCCGACGGCAAGCCCGCAGAAGTGATCGCCTCGCCGGTGGTGCAGGAGGCCTATCTCGGCGTCGCGCGGGGGAAGACGGCGGCATGAGTGATCTGTTGACCCTCGCCGGCGTCCACACCCATATCGGGCGCTACCACATCCTGCAGGGCGTCGACCTCACGGCCCGCGAGGGCCGCACCACCATGCTGCTCGGCCGCAACGGCGCCGGCAAGACCACCACGCTGCGCACCATCATGGGGCTGTGGCCGGCCTCCAGCGGCACCATCACACTGGCCGGCACCCGCATCGAGGCGCTGGCGACGCCCGATATCGCCACGCGCGGCATCGGCTACGTGCCGGAGACCATGGCGGTGTTCTCCGATCTCACGGTGAAGGAAAACCTCATCCTCGCCGCGCGCACCGGCCCGCTCGACGACGCCCAGCTGGCGTGGATCTTCCAGTTCTTTCCCGCGCTGAAGAAGTTCTGGCTGTCCAGCGCCGGCACGCTGTCCGGCGGACAGAAGCAGATGCTGTCGATCGCCCGCGCCATCGTCGAGCCGCGCAAGCTGCTCTTGATCGACGAGCCGACCAAGGGGCTGGCGCCGGCCATCGTCGGCGCGCTGATCGACTGCCTCGCCGAGATCAAGCGCCGCGGCGCCACCATCCTGCTGGTCGAGCAGAATTTCCGTGTCGCCGAGGCGATCGGCGACGACGTCGCGGTGATGGACAACGGCCGCATCATGTACACCGGCGACATGCCGACGCTGGCCGCCAACACCGCGCTGCAGGAACACTTCCTCGGTCTCAGCCTGGAGGCTCACCAATGAGCGAACTCGCCGCCGACGAAGCCCTGCCCGAGCCGCCGCGCGACATCGTCCCGGCGGCGCTGCCGATCGTGCTGGCGCTGGTGATGCTGCCGCTGTCCGGCTCGGCCTCGTCCTGGGTGACCTTGACGGTGGCGAGCCTCGCCATGGGCATGATGATCTTCATCATGGCCTCGGGGCTGACGCTGGTGTTCGGCCTGATGGACGTGCTCAACTTCGGCCACGGCGCCTTCATCGCGGTGGGCGCCTACGTGGCGACGCTGGCGTTCGGGCCGCTGGCGGCCTGGATGCAGTCGGATTCGCTGCTCGACAATCTCGCCGCGCTGCTGCCGGCCGGCCTCCTGGCCATGGCGGTGTCGGGCGCGCTCGGCGCGGTGTTCGAGCGGGTGCTGATCCTTCCGGTCTACGGCCAGCACCTCAAGCAGATCCTGATCACCATGGGTGGGCTGATCGTGGCCGAGCAGTCGCTCTACGCGCTGTGGGGACCGCAGCAGATCCCGCTGCCGCTGCCCGGCGCGCTGCGCGGCTCCTTCATCCTCGGCGACATCGCGATCGCCAAGTACCGGGTGCTGGCGATGGTGGTGGGCCTGGTGGTGTTCGTAGGCACGCTCCTGGTGCTCAACCGCACCAAGGTCGGCCTCCTGATCCGCGCCGGGGTCGAGAACCGCGAGATGGTGGAGGCGCTCGGCTACCGGGTCCGGCGGCTGTTTCTCGGCGTCTTCATGGTCGGCTCGGCGCTCGCCGGCCTCGGCGGCGTGATGTGGGGGCTCTACCGCGAGCAGATCCACGCCTCGATGGGCGGCGACCTGATGATCCTGATCTTCATCGTCGTCATCATCGGCGGGCTCGGTTCGGTCACGGGCTGCTTCATCGGCGCCATCCTGGTGGCCATGGTGGCGAATTACGGCGGCTTCCTGCTGCCGAAGCTGGCGCTGGTGTCCAACATCCTGCTGATGGTCGCCATCCTGATGTGGCGGCCGCGCGGGCTCTATCCGGTGACCAATCGATGATGATCCTGTCCGGCGATCCGCCCCGCAGCCGCGTGCTCAGCGCGCTGCTCATCGTCATCGTGGCGCTGCTGGCGCTGGCGCCGTTTCTGTTTCCCGGCGCCAAGCCGCTCAACGTCGCGACCAAGATCTGCGTGTTCGCGGCGCTGGTGGCCTCCTACGACCTCCTGCTCGGCTACACCGGCACGGTGTCGTTCGCCCACACCATGTTCTACGGCATCGGCAGCTACGGCATCGCGATCGCGCTCTATACGCTCGGCCCGACCTGGACCGCGGTCGGCGCCGGGCTCGCCTGCGGCCTGCCGCTTGCCGTGCTGCTGGCACTCGCCATCGGCCTGTTCTCGCTGCGGGTGCAGGCGATCTTCTTTGCCATGATCACGCTGGCGGTGGCTTCGGCCTTCCTGGTGCTGGCCTCGCAGCTCTCCGGGCTGACCGGCGGCGAGGACGGCCGCAGCTTCCAGCTTCCCGAGCTGCTGCGCCCCGGCACCGTGTTCGCCAAGGGCGTGTTCGGCATCACGGTGTCGGGCCGCACCCTGACCTACTACATCGTCTTCGTCGGCGCCGCGGCGATGATCCTGGCGCTGCTGCGAGTCGTCAATTCGCCGTTCGGCCGCGTGCTGCAGGCGATCCGCGAGAATCGATTCCGCGCCGAGGCGCTGGGCTACCGCACCGTGTTTCACCTGACGCTCGCCAACTGCATCGCCGCCCTGGTCGCCGCCTTCGCCGGCGCGCTCAACGCACTGTGGCTGCGCTATGCCGGCCCCGACACCTCGCTCGCCTTCTCGATCATGCTCGACATCCTGCTGATGGTCGTGATCGGCGGCATGGGCACGATCTACGGCGCGATCATCGGCGCGGTCATCTTCATCCTGGCGCAGAACTATCTGCAGGCGCTGATGGGCCTGGCCTCCAGCGCCGCCGCCGATGCCGGCCTGCCGCTGCTGCCGGGCCTCCTGCATCCCGATCGCTGGCTGCTGTGGCTGGGATTGCTGTTCATCGCCAGCGTCTATTTTTTCCCGACCGGCGTGGTCGGACGCCTCAGAGGAGCCGCGCGACAATGACCGCGACCACGATCACCCCGACCTCGCATTACGTCACGCTGTGCGGCCGCGAAGTCCACTATGTCGAATGGGGCACGCGGGGCGCGCCGCCGCTGATCATGTGGCACGGCGTGGCGCGTACCGGGCGCGACTTCGACGACCTCGCCATGGCGCTGGCGGAGCGGCGCCACATCATCGTGCCGGACACCATCGGCCGCGGCCTGAGCCAGTGGAGCCCGGATCCCGTCGCCGAATACACCACGACGTTCTACACCCGCCAGGCGGCCGAACTGGTCGACCACCTCGGCTTCAAGACCGTCGACTGGATCGGCACCTCGATGGGCGCGATCATCGGCATCCGCGCCGCCGCCGGTCCGCTCGCCGGCCGCATCCGCCGCTTCGTGCTCAACGACATGGGCCCGATCGTCGCCCAGGCCGCGCTCGACCGCATCCGCTCCTATGCCGGCGCGCCGCCGCAATTTGCCCGCGTCACCGAGCTCGAGGCCTATTTCCGCCAGATCTACCAGCCCTACGGCTATCTGAGCGACCCGCAGTGGCGGCGCATGACCGAGACCTCGGTGCGCCGCAATCCCGACGGCAGTATCTCGCCCCATTTCGACCCCGCGATCCGGCAGCACTTCGACACCAACGAGGAGCAGTGGGACAACTGGGACCGGCTGACCTGCGAGATGCTGTGCCTGCGCGGCGAGACCTCGGACCTGCTGCTGGTCGAGGACACCGAGAGCATGGTCAGGCGCAATCCGCGCTGCAAGGTGGTGACCATTGCCGGCTGCGGCCACGCCCCGGCGCTCAACGTGCCCGACCAGATCGCGCTGGTCGGCGACTTCATCAACGCGGGCTTGTGATCGGCGCCTGAGGGAAAAGAACCATTCGCGGCACGCGGGCCGGCGAGCAGGATCTTGCCCGCCGCCTCCCTGATTCAGACGGCTTTTTCTCGTGAGCGCACCGGGCGTGCCTGCAAGGCAGGCGGCCGTGCCAATGGGCGATTTTACTGGCTGCCATGCCCTTGCCTTTTTCGCCGCAATGCACAGCTCTTCGCGAGTGTTAACCAGCGGGAACCCCCATGAGCTCTGCAAAGCTGTTCGATTCCTACAAACTCGGTCCACTCACGCTGCCCAACCGGGTGGTGATGGCGCCATTGACCCGCAACCGCGCCCTCGAAGGCCAGGTGCCCAACCCGCTCGCCGCGGAATATTACGGCCAGCGCGCCTCCGCGGGCCTGCTGATCACCGAAGCGAGCCAGGTCTCGCAGCAGGGCCAGGGCTATCAGGACACTCCCGGCATCTTCTCGCCCGCCCAGGTCGCGGGCTGGCGCAAGGTCACCGACGAAGTCCACAAGCGGGGCGGACGGATCTTCATCCAGCTCTGGCATGTCGGGCGGATTTCCCACACCGACCTGCAGCCCGGCCACGGCGCGCCGGTCGCCCCCTCGGCGATCCCGGCCAAGACCAAGACCTTCGTCGGCGGCAAGTTCACCGACGTCTCCGCGCCCCGCGCCCTCGAACTCTCTGAGATTCCCGGCATCGTCGACAGCTTCCGCAAGGCCGCCGCCAACGCCATCGCCGCCGGCTTCGATGGCGTCGAGATCCATGGCGCCAACGGCTACCTGCTCGACCAGTTCGCCAAGGACGGCGCCAACAAGCGCACCGACGCCTATGGCGGCTCGATCGAGAACCGCGCCAAGCTGATGCTCGAGGTGACGGAGGCCGTGGTCAAGGAGATCGGCGCCGAGCGCACCGGCATCCGCATCTCGCCGGTGACGCCCGCCAACGACGTCTCCGACAGCAACCCGCAGCCGCTGTTCGACCACATCGTCGACAAGCTCAACGCCCTGAAGCTGGTCTACATCCACGTCATCGAGGGCTCGACCGGCGGGCCGCGCGACTACGCACCGTTCGACTACGCCTCGCTGCGCAAGCGTTTCAAAGGCGCCTACATCGCCAACAACGCCTACACCTATGATCTGGCTACCGAGGTGCTCGCCGCCGACGCGGCCGACCTGATCGCGTTCGGCAAGCCGTATATTTCCAATCCCGACCTGGTCGAACGGCTCAAGAAGGGCGCGCCGCTCAACGAGCCCGACAAGGCCACGTTCTACGGCGGCGGCGCCAAGGGCTATACCGACTACCCGACGCTGGGCTCGGCGGTCGAGCCGGCGGAGTAAGCCGCAGCCACGCTTCGACGCATCGTCTTGTGCGTCGTTGCATCCACAATCTCTCCGTCATGGCCGGGCTTGACCCGGCCATCCACTCTTCCTTTCGTAGCACGCCGCCAAAGAGTGGACCCGCGGGTCAAGCCCGCGGGTGACGGTGAGTTTGGATTTACCGCCTCTTCACACAAGCAGTGATGAGCTCATGGCAGACACGCCACGCCGGATCGCATAGGCTGGCGCCGCATCATTTCCTGCTGTCTCCGCGCCAAAGCGCCACGCCATGCCCGCCGCCGACCCCACCGAAACCATCCGCGAGGCCGCGGCCGCGTTCAATGCCGGCCGGGCCGACGAGGCGCGGCGGCTGTGCGAAGCCGGGCTGAAACGCTTCCCGGCGCAGCCCATGCTCCACCACTTCCTCGCCGCGGTGCTGTTCGCCGGCGGCGAGACCACAGCCGCGCACGGACACATCGAGGCCAGTCTCACTGCTGCACCGGGCCACGCGCCGGCGCGGCTGCTCGCCGCGAAGATCGCCCGCGCCGCGGGCGATGGGGCGGCGGCGCTGGCCCATCTCGATCACCTGCCGGCCACCTCCGCCGAAACGTTGCTGGAGCGGGCCCGCGCGCTGAGCCTGACCCCGCGACGGGACGACGCCATCGCCGCCTGGCGCGCAGTACTGAAGTCCGCACCGCAGAATTACGAGGCCATGGCCCGGCTCGGCCGGTTCGCCTGGGAGGACGGCAACCGCACCGCGGCGCTCGATCTGCTCGCGCGCGCGACTGCCGTCGACTGCCCGGCCTCGACCTGGTTCGATCTCGGCCTGGTGCGGCAGGACCTGCGCGACTTTGCCGGCGCGGCGGAAGCGTTCCGCGCCGCGCTGGCGAAGACGCCCGGCCACGCCGAGGCCGCCGTCAATCTCGGCGTCAGCCTGCAGGAAGGCGGCGACCTCGACGGCGCCATGGCCGCCTATGCCAGCGCCTACCGCCTCAAGCCGGCGACCTTCGGCGCCATCGCCATGGCGCTGACATCCTCGCCCCATGGCCGGCTGTGGCTCGACGAGGCGGCGCTGCGGCGTGCGCTCGCGGGGTCATCCGCCGCTTGACCGCCCGCGCCGGGCGCGAAACTGGCGGCGATAGACGCCGGGCTTCTCCAGCACCTCGGCAACGGTCTTCGCGTAAGTGGCGCGACGGGCGTCGTCGAGCTCCTCGAACACCAGTTCGTACGGCGCGCGCGGCACCGCGAAGCATTGCGCGACCGGCGTGCCTTTCGGCAGGGTGCCGCGAAACTCCGGCTCGGTCCACAGCGCCGGAAAATTGATGCCGCCGTCATGGAAGCGGTCGGCATCGACCAGCCCCGAGACCAGGCGAAACGGCAGCTCGAGGCGGTTGACCGGGTGGGTCGCGAACAGCGACCAGCCGTCCTCGAGCTCGATGGTCCAGAAGCTGTTGAACTTGAGCGCCGCGCGGCCGCCGGCCGCGAACGGCGTGCCGTCGAACTGCGCCGGCACGTGAAAGCTCAGCGGCGCGCGCGGATGATTCTCCGTCGCCGGCGCCGGCACGTTCCAGTCCCACGAGAACGCGCCGCGGTCGACGCTGACGTCGCACGGCAGCAGGATCATGAAGCCGTAGGACATGGCGTCGACGAAGGGCGGGCACTGCTTCACGGTGCGGATGTCGCGGCCGTGCAGCGGCGAATGCGCATTCGCCGGCATGGCGCGCAGCCAGTCCGGCAGCTGGCCGCGCGCCGCGACCGGCTTCGGCAGATGGTCGGCAAGCGCCGGATCGCAGCGAAAGACGACGCGCATGATGGGCTCCTCGAGGCGGGGTGATGGTGCAGCGACTACGTATCGTCGTCAATGCGTGACCTAACCACCATCATGGCCGGGCAGCGCGATCCGTCTTCGACGGATCGCTAGGACTCAGGTCTCCCGGCCATCCACGTCTCGCTGCGCTGAAGCACCGTTAAGACGTGGATACCCGGCACAAGGCCGGGCATGACGGAGAAAAATGTGGGCTCACCACCGCAACAAAAAGGGCCGGGATCGCTCCCGGCCCTCCTCGTTCTCTCACGCGCGACGACTTACTTCGCTTCGGCGCGCTTCGGCGGCGAGGCCGGCCACGACTTGATCAGGGTGTCGTAGTCGACGGTCTCGCCCTTCGGCTTCTCGTTGGCGAGCTTGCGCTGCGGGGCGATGTTGCCGTCCTTCTCGGACTTGGCGAACCAATACTCCGCGGTCTCCTTCTTGTTGAGCTTCGGTCCGCATTCGCCCTGCACACCGGACTTCTCGAGGCGCTCCATGACGGAGTCCTGAGCCGCCGCCAGCGCATCCATCGCCTGCTGCGGGGTCTTGGCACCCGACGCCGCGTCACCGATGTTCTGCCACCACAGCTGCGCCAGCTTCGGATAATCCGGCACGTTGTTGCCGGTCGGGGTCCACTGCACGCGGGCGGGCGAGCGGTAGAACTCGATCAGACCGCCGAGCTTGGGCGCCCGTTCGGTGAAGCTCTTGTCCCAGATGTCGGATTCACGGATGAAGGTGAGACCGACATGGCTCTTCTTGGCCGACACCGTCTTGGAGACGATGAACTGCAGGTAGAGCCAGGCCGCCTTGCGGCGGTCGACCGGGGTGGACTTCAGGAGCGTCGCCGAGCCGACGTCCTGGTAGCCGAGCTTCATGCCCTGCTTCCAGTACGCGCCATGGGGCGACGGCGCCATGCGCCACTTCGGCGTGCCATCGGCGTTCATGACGGGAAGACCCGGCTTCACCATGTCGGCGGTGAAGGCGGTGTACCAGAAGATCTGCTGGGCGATGTTGCCCTGCGAAGGCACCGGCCCGGATTCCGAGAAGGTCATGCCCTGGGCCTGCGGCGGGGCATACTTCTTCAGCCAGTCGAGATACTTGACGATCGAGTAGACCGCGGCCGGACCATTGACGTCGCCGCCGCGTTCGACCGAGGAGCCGACCGGACGGCAGCCTTCCATGCGGATGCCCCACTCGTCGACCGGCAGGCCGTTGGGCAGGCCCTTGTCGCCGTTGCCGGCCATCGACAGCCAGGCGTCGGTGAAGCGCCAGCCCAGCGACGGGTCCTTCTTGCCATAGTCCATATGGCCGTAGACCTTGACGCCGTTGATCTCCTTGACGTCGTTGGTGAAGAACTCGGCGATGTCCTCATAGGCCGACCAGTTCACCGGGACGCCGAGATCGTAGCCATACTTGGCCTTGAACTTGGCCTTGTAGTCCGGGTTGGTGAACCAGTCGTAGCGGAACCAGTACAGGTTGGCGAACTGCTGGTCCGGCAGCTGGTAGAGATGGCCGTTCGGCGCGGTGGTGAACGACTTGCCGATGAAGTCGTCGACGTCGAGCATCGGATCGGTGACGTCCTTGCCCTCCTTGGCCATCCAGTCCGTCAGGTCGACGGCCTGCCCGTAGCGGAAGTGGGTGCCGATGAAGTCGGAGTCGTTGATCCAGCCGTCATAGACGTTCTTGCCCGACTGCATCTGGGTCTGGATCTTCTCGACGACGTCGCCCTCCTGGATGATGTCGTGCTTGACCTTGATGCCGGTGATTTCCTCGAAGGCCTTGGCCAACACCTTCGATTCGTATTCATGCACCGTCAGGGTTTCCGAGGTGACGTTGATCTCCATGCCCTTGAAGGGTGCGGCGGCCTTGGCGAACCACTGCATTTCCTTCAACTGGTCGGCCTTGGACAAGGTCGAGGGCTGGAATTCGTTGTCGATCCACTTCTGCGCCGCGGCGTCGTCCGCGAGCGCGGGCGGCGCCATGGCGGCCGACGCTGCGAGCAGCGCTGCCGCACTCGTCATCGTCAGCAGACGATATTTCCCGGTCGTATATCGCATGTGTTTCCTCCGTTGATGCGACCACTTCTTCCAGGTCCGGGTTGATCCCGGATCTGCCGGCGCGCGTCCCGACGGGACGACACGCCCAACTCGTTGTCCGCCGAAACCTGGACCAAATGTCCTTCGGCACCCTCGGGCCCGGCCGCCGCGAAATGGGCGGCGATCGCGCTCCGTCGTTTCAGTCGGGCATGCCGCGGCATGCCCCCGTTTCATCGCTCAGACGGTGCGAAAGACCGCCACGCCGAAGACGAGTGAAATTGCGGTTGCCAGCCAGAGGCTCGACACGTCGATGCCCTCGCCGACCGGAATGGTCGCGATGGTGTCGGTGCCGGCCGTGCCGATCCACACCAGGTGGATCACGGCGGCGGAAATCAGCGAGACGAACAGGCGATCGCCGCGGGTGGTGGGAATGCGCAGGATGCCGACGCGCTCGGCCTCGGGATAGGCGAGCGCGAGCCAGGTCATCAGCGCCAGCGTGCCCGCCAGCAGCACGAAGAAGACCGCGGTCGGCGCCGTCCAGGCCATCCATGCGACGTTTTCCATATCGACCTCCTCAGACCCGGCCGAGCGCGAAGCCGCGCGCGATGTAGTTGCGCACGAACCAGATCACCAGCGCTCCCGGAATGATCGTCAGCACGCCGGCCGCCGACAGCAGGCCCCAGTCCATGCCCGCCGCCGACACCGTGCGGGTCATCACCGCGGCGATCGGCTTGGCGTTGACCGAGGTCAGCGTGCGGGCGAGCAGCAGCTCGACCCATGAGAACATGAAGCAGAAGAACGCCGCGACGCCGATGCCGCTGGCGATCAGCGGTACCAGGATCTTGATGAAGAAGCGCGGGAACGAGTAGCCGTCGAGGAACGCGGTCTCGTCGATCTCCTTCGGCACGCTGGAAACAAAACCCTCGAGAATCCAGACCGCCAGCGGCACGTTGAACAGGCAATGCGCCAGCGCGACCGCCCACGGCGTGTCGAACAGGTCGATCGCCGAATAGAGATTGAAGAACGGCAGCGCGAACACCGCCGGCGGCGCCATGCGGTTCGACAGCAGCCAGAAGAACAGGTGCTTGTCGCCGACGAAGCGGTAGCGCGAAAACGCATAGGCCGCCGGCAGCGCGAACGAGATCGAGATGACGGTGTTGATCACCACGTATTTGATCGAGTGGATGTAGCCGGAATACCAGCTCTCGTCGGTGAAGATCCGCATGTAGTTGGCGATGGTCGGCTGGTGCGGCCACAGCGTCATGGTCGACACGATCTCGCCGTTGGTCTTAAAACTCATGTTGACCAGCCAGTAGATCGGCAGCAGCAGGAAGACCAGGAACACGATCATGATGGCGCGGCGGCCGGGAATCGTCTGCATCATGCTTCTCCCGTCCTCGCCTTGTGATCGGCTCCCGCATTGGTCATCACGGTGTAGAAGATCCAGCAGGTGATCAGGATGATGAGGTTGTAGACCAGCGACAACGCCGCGGCCTTGCCGAGGTCGAACTGGCCGAGCGCGATCTTGACGAGCTCGATGGAGATGAAGGTGGTGGAGTTGCCCGGACCGCCCCCGGTCACCACGAAGGGTTCGGTGTAGATCATGAAGCTGTCCATGAAGCGCAGCAGCCCGGCGATCAGCAGCACGCGCTTCATCTTCGGCAGCTGGATCGCGGTGAACACCGCCCAGCGCGAGGCGCCGTCGATCTGCGCCGCCTGATAGTAGGCGTCGGGGATCGATTTCAGCCCGGCATAGCACAGCAGCGCGACCAGGCTGGTCCAGTGCCAGACGTCCATCACGATGATGGTGGCCCAGGCATCGATCTCGTTGGAGACGTAGTTGTAGTTCACCCCGAGGTGGTTGAGCGTGTAGCCCAGCAGCCCGATGTCGGGCCGGCCGAATACCTGCCAGATGGTGCCGACCACGTTCCACGGGATCAGCAGCGGCAGCGCCAGGATCACCAGGCAGGCGGCGACGCGCCAGCCCTCGCGCGGCATCGACAGCGCGACGACGATGCCGAGCGGAATCTCGATCGCCAGGATCACCGCCGAGAAGAACAGGTTGCGCCACAGCGAGGCGAAGAAACGGCTGCCGAGGTCGGTCGACGGATCGAGCAGTTCCTTGAACCAGCCGATGCCGTTCCAGAAGAACTGGTTGTTGCCGAAAGTGTCCTGCACCGAATAGTTCACCACCGTCATCAGCGGCAGCACCGCCGAAAACGCCACGATCAGGAACACCGGCGCCACCAGCAGCCAGGCCTTCTGGTTGACGGTCTTGTCCATCACGCCACTCCCTCGACCAGCCGGCTATCGGCATAGACGTGCACATGGGCGGGATCGAACACCAGGCCGACGCTGTCGCCGTCGGCGGGCAGCGCACCGCTGACCCGCGCCGCCAGCCGCAGCTCGCCGATCCTGAGCCGCGCGAACCGCGCCCGGCCGAGATCGTCGATGCGCTCGATCCTGGCGGTCAGCAGATCCGGCCGGGGTGCCGCGACCTCGACGAATTCCGGCCGCACGCCGATCTCGATGGTGGCGCCGGCCGGCAGCGCGGGATAGCTGCGGTCCAGCGTGATGACGCCGCCGTCGAGCCGCGCCTCGCGGCCGCTGACCGCGGCCGGGAGCACGTTCATGCCAGGAGAGCCGATGAAGTAGCCGACGAAGGTGTGGGCGGGCCGGTTGAACAGTTCCTCCGGGGTGCCGCTCTGCACGACGCGACCGTCATGCATGACGACGACGGTGTCGGCGAAGGTCAGCGCCTCGGTCTGGTCGTGGGTGACGTAGATCATGGTCAGGTCGAGCGCCTTGTGCAGCGCCTTGAGCTTGGAGCGCAGTTCCCATTTGAGGTGCGGGTCGATCACGGTCAGCGGCTCGTCGAACAGCACCGCGGAGACGTCGGAGCGCACGAGGCCGCGGCCGAGCGAGATCTTCTGCTTGGCGTCGGCGGTGAGCCGCGTCGCCTTGCGGTCGAGGTGCGGGGTGAGATCGAGCAGCCGGCCGATCTCGGCGACGCGCGCGTCGATCTGGGGGCGCGGCACGCCGCGGTTCTTGAGCGGAAACGCCAGGTTCTCTGCCACCGTCATGGTGTCGTAGATCACCGGGAACTGGAACACCTGCGCGATGTTGCGCGCTTGCGTCGAACGCGCGGTGATGTCGACGCCGTCGAACAGGATCTTGCCGCGGCTCGGCGCGACGATGCCGGAGATCATGTTGAGCAGCGTGGTCTTGCCGCAACCGGACGGTCCGAGAAGGGCATACGCCCCGCCCTGGCGCCAGGTCATCGACAGCGGCTTGAGCGCGTAGGAGTCCACGTCGGCGGCCTCCCCGCTGTAGGATTTCGCCAGATCGACGAGGTCAATGCGGGCCATGGCGATCCTCACATTGCCGACGGCGCGGCGACCAGCCGGCCACCGGGCTCGAACACGAACAGGTCATGGGAGTCGAGCGTGACCTCCGCATGGTCGCCGGGCTCGAACTCGTGCACGCCGGGCAGCACCGCGACCCAGTAGCTGTCGTCGAGCTTGAGATGAACGAAACTCTCGGAGCCGGTGATCTCGGTGAGCACCACGGTGGCGGCGAAGCCGTGGCGGGTGCCGCTGCCGCTCGCCAGTTCGAGCTGATGGGCGCGGAAGCCGACCAGGTAGGCGCCGTCGGGAAGCGCGGCGAAAAGCCCGTCGGCCTGCGCCCGCACCCGCCCGCCATAGACCACCTCGGTGCCGGACTTTTCGATCGGCACCGTGTTCAGCGGTGGATCGGAAAACACCTGCGCCACCCGCAGCGTGTCGGGCCGGCGATAGACCTTCGGGGTCGGGCCGATCTGCAGCGCCTCGCCTTCCCACATGCAGATGGTGTTGCCGCCGAGCAGCAGCGCCTCGGACGGCTCGGTCGTTGCATAGACGAAGATCGCGCCGGACGCCTCGAAGATCCGCGGCAGTTCGGCGCGCAGCTCCTCGCGCAGCTTGTAGTCGAGATTGGCGAGCGGCTCGTCGAGCAGCACCAGGTCGGCGCCCTTGACCAGCGCGCGCGCGATCGCGGTGCGCTGCTGCTGGCCGCCGGACAGCTGCAGCGGGGTGCGCTGCAGATAGGGATCGAGCTTGAGCAGCCGCGACGCCTCGCGCACGCGCGTCTCGATCTCCTCGCGCGGCCGGCCCTGCACCCGCAGCGGCGAGGCGATGTTCTCGTAGACCGTCAGCGAGGGGTAGTTGATGAACTGCTGGTAGACCATGGCGACCGAACGCTGGCGCACGTCGCGCCCGGTGACGTCGATGCCGTCGACCAGCACGCAGCCCCGGGTCGGTTTGTCGAGGCCGGCGAGCAGCCGCATCAAAGTGGTCTTGCCGGCCAGCGTCGGCCCGAGCAGGACGCTCAGGCTGCCACGCTCGAGCGTCATCGAGACGTTGCGGATATGCGAGATGCCGCCGACCTCATGGGAGACGTTGTCGAGGGTGACGCTCATGGCCGCGCCCCCGCCTCGCGCCGCGGCGTGTCGGCAGCGGGCCGCTGCGCCGCCATCCAGCGGTCGAGCGCGGCGATCTCGTCCGCCGACAGGCGCAGCCCGAGCTTGGACCGCCGCCACACCACGTCGTCGGCGGTCCGCGCCCATTCCTCGGTCATCAGATAGGTCACTTCCCGTTCCGTCAGGGTGGCGCCGAAAGACTGCCCAAGGTCGGCGGCCGTCCTGGCGCCGTCAAGAATGCCCCGCGCCCGGCTGCCGTAGGCATGGGCCAGACGGTCGGCATGAAAGCGGCTGAGGAACGGATAGTCCCGGAGCAATTCGTTGCTGAGCGCCGGAAGCGCCGACACGTCCATGTCGCCGCCGGGCAGGGCCGCCGTGGCCGTCCATCCCGCCGCCGCCGCGGTGCCGCGCAGGTTGGCCGCGATGTGCCCCAGCGCCTCTTCGGCGAGCCGCCGGTAGGTGGTGATCTTGCCGCCGAAGATCGACAGCAGCGGCGCGTTGCCCGGGGTGTCGAGCTCGATGACGTAGTCACGCGTCGCCGCCTTGGCTTCGCTGGCGCCGTCGTCGTAGAGCGGGCGCACCCCGGCATAGGTCCAGACCACGTCCTCCGGCCGCACCGGCTTGGCGAAATACTCGCTCACCGATGCGCACAGATAGGTGATCTCGTCGGGCGTGATGGCAACCTTGGACGGGTCGCCCTCGTAGTCGCGGTCGGTGGTGCCGATCAGGGTGAAGTCGCCCTGATAGGGGATCGCGAACACGATGCGGCCGTCCTCGTTCTGGAAGATGTAGGCGCGGTCGTGCTCGTAGAGGCGGCGGACCACGATGTGCGAGCCCTGTACCAGGCGGACGCGGGCCTTGGCGTTGACGCCGGCGCGGCGGGTCAGCACTTCCTCGACCCAGGGGCCGGCGGCGTTGACCAGCACCCGCGCGCGCACGGTGTCCTCCGCGCCGGTCGCCACGTCCTGGATGGTGACACGCCAGCCACCGGCCTCGCGCACCGCCGCGGTGGCGCGGGTGCGGGTGCGAATCACCGCGCCGCGCCGGGCGGCATCGACCGCGTTCAGCACCACCAGGCGCGCGTCATCGACGAAGCAGTCGGAATATTCGAAGCCCCTGGTGAAGCGTCCCGGCGCGAGCGGCCGCCCGACCTCGTCGCGGCGCAGATCGACCGATCGCGCCGACGGCAGCAGCTTGCGGCCGCCGAGATGGTCGTAGAGGAACAGGCCGAGCCGCAACAGCCAGGCCGGACGCAGCCCGCGGTGATGGGGCAGCACGAAGCGCAGCGGGTGGATGATGTGGGGCGCGATCTGCCATAGTACCTCGCGCTCCATCAGCGCCTCGCGCACCAGCCGGAACTCGTAATATTCGAGATAACGCAGCCCGCCGTGGATCAGCTTGGTCGACCAGGACGATGTCCCGCTAGCCAAGTCGTTCATTTCGCAAAGGAAAACGGAATTTCCCCGGCCGGCCGCGTCGCGCGCGATACCGCAGCCGTTGATGCCGCCTCCGATGATGGCGAGATCGAACACCTGATCCACTTGAACGCTTCCGCTCCCCAGCTCACCCGGTTTCGTCTCGGGCGATTTGTCTTTCGGATTTGGATTACATCACACCCGAAAACGAAAGCAAGCGAAACATATTCGAAAGTCATCGGTTCGTCGTCATTTCCGGTCGTCACCCTCCTCGGCCTCGCCGCTGTCGTCGCCATGCTTCGGGCCGGTCTCGATGACCTGGATGCCGCGTTCGCGGCACAGGGTGCGGAAGGCCGGCGGAATCGCCCGATCGGTGACGAAGGTGTGGATCTGGCTGATATGGGCGATCCGGACCGGGGCGCTGCGGGCGAATTTGGTGCTGTCGGACACCAGCATGACGCTGCGGGCGTTGGCGATGATCGCCTGCGCGGCCTGCACTTCGCGGTAGTCGAAGTCGAGCAGGCCGCCCTCCTCGTCGATCGCCGACGCGCCGATGATGGCGTAGTCGACCTTGAACTGCCCGATCAGGTCGATCGCGGCCGACCCGACCACGGCGCCGTCGGCGCGCCGCACGTTGCCGCCGGCGACGATCACCTCGATCCGCGGATGACGATAGAGCAGCATCGCGACGTTGAGGTTGTTGGTGATCACGAGCAGGTCCTCGTGCGACGCCAGCGCGCTCGCGACCTCCTCGGTGGTGGTGCCGATGTTGATGAACAGCGAGCAGCCGTTGGGGATCAGCGCCGCGGCCGCAAGCCCGATGGCCTTCTTTTCCTCCGCGGCGACGAACCGGCGGGCCTCGTAGGCGAGGTTCTCGACGCCGGAGGCGATGATGGCGCCGCCGTGCACGCGGCTCATGGAGCGGCGGTCGCAGAGGTCGTTGAGATCCTTGCGGATGGTCTGGGCGGAGACCTCGAAGCGGCGCGCCAGGTCCTCCACCGTCACCCGCCCGACCGAGCGCGCGATCGCCAGGATTTCCGATTGTCGATGCGTCAGACCTGCCACGGTGATCACCACAGAGCCCAAGAATTGGGCTCATGGTGCATCGCCGCGTTGCAGACGGTCAACACGCGATTTGCGCGCCAGCCGTCAGCCGGCCGATTCGGACGTCAGCCGGCTCGCACCAACGCGTCGCCGTCAGACCCGGCAGCAGAGGCCGCTGCCTCGGCAGGCCGCTGCGTCGTCACCGCCGCGCGACGGTCGTGATCGCACCGCATCGCGGCGCGCTCGGCGTCACGTGCGTTGCGGAAATAGCGCCCTTCCAGCGGATTGAAGTCGTGGGTGGCGGCGAAGAAGCGATAGCCGGCCTGGTCGCGAACCACGATCCCCGCGGGTCCGGAACCGACCTCGATGATGTAGGTATCTGCCATGGATCATCCGTAGCGCGTCGAACGACGCAATCGGCCCGATAACACCACAAGGCGCAAAAAGGTTCGATGGTGCCGGCGGGAATTTCCACATTGACCGGCGTCGCCATTGGCGGTTCGCGGATTCGATTCGGAACCGCCGACCGTTGCTTGCGGGCTTTAGGTGCTTCGCGCGACAGGAAGGTGACGGCTTCAGGAGCCGCGGTGCCGCGCGAGCGGCAGACTGACGTCCGCCAGCCGCACCGCGTCCTCGTCGCGGTCGAGCGCGACGTAGTCGCCATGCCAGTAGGCCAGCGCGGCGGTTCGCTCGCCGGCGCGCACCGCGGCGACGCGGCCGATGACGATGGCGTGCGAATGCCGCTCGATCACCTCCTCGACCCGACAGTCCAGTGAGGCGAGACAATCGGCGAGCACCGGCGTGCCGGTCACCAGCGTGGTCCACCGCGCGCCGTCGAAGCGCGCGGCCCCGCTGACGCCGTGGCGGCCGGCAAAGCGATCGGCGATGTCCTGCTGGTCCGCGTTCAGGATGTTGACTGCGAACGCGCGGTGTTTCTCGAGCAGCGGCCACGACGACGCGCCGCGGTTGACACAGACCAGGAGACTGGGCGGCTCAGCCGACAGCGACGTCACCGACGTCACGGTCATGCCCGAGATCTCGGCGCCCCGTCCGACCGTGACGACGCTGACGCCGCCGGCCAGCTGGCGCATGGCGGATCGAAACCCCTCGGAGGCGACCTCGTCGTCGCGAGGCAGAATGCGGGCAAGTGCATCGAAAGTCATGTCTGATCCGCTGTCGCGCACGGCGCTTCGTTGTCGTCAGATCGGACAGAGAGAATGTGGGCGAGGCCCGCCGCAATCAACCTGGCTGCGAAGAAAACGATGCCCATGCTGTGCCGGGCGCGGACGGCACAGCATTCTTCCAAGGTCGACGCGGAATTCGAAACAGCTTTCGCCCTCGCCCGGACCGTGTTCCGGCGCTCAAGCCCCCGGGGCCGGAGGCGCGATGATGACGCCGTACCAGCCCAGACCGGCGTAGGTCTCGTAGCCCGGGGTGACGTGGAACGCGACCAGCGTGCCGGAGGCTTCCTCGTAGAAGCCGCTGCGCCGGCCCTCGAGCCGCAGCGGAACGCGCTCGGTGAGGAGGCCGGCGCCGTCGGACGCCGCGATCACCCGGCAGTTGGAGTCGACCAGCAGGACGCGGGCGTTGGCGTCGGTGCCCACCCGCACCCCTTGTACGATCGCGCGGGCCTGCGCCTCCCAATCGAAATGAATGGCGAGCACGCCGAGCGGCGCGCCATTGGCATCCCCATCGCGCCGCACGCTGGCGCAGTAGGTCGCGACCTGCGCGTTGCCGAGCATCGGCTGGCGGCCGACGTCGCCGGCGACGTAGTCGTTGCCCGATCGCAGCGCCAGCGCCGCCCTGAACCACTCCGCCGAGGCGACGCTCTGGCCGCGAACGTTGAAACGATCAGGCCGGCCGTTGGCGAGCACGACGCCGTCGAGATCGCACAGCCAGAGATCGAGATAGACGGTGTAGGCGCCGAGGATCACCGCGAGCCGCTCGGAGACGTGGGACGCGGTGTCCGGGCCGGGTGTTGTCGCGCAGTCCACGACCGCGGAATCGGTCGCCCACCACCGCACGTCGCAGGTCCGCTCGTAGAGGTTGCGGTCGATCAACTCCACCGCGTTGAGCGCGAGGTCCGTCATGCGCTCGCCGCGCGCCCGGCCGATCATGCGGCTGATCGAATGCTTGAGGTCGCCGGTGCGATGGATCAACTGCGACTCCAGCTCGCGGGCGATGGCCTCGATCTGCTGACCGACGTCGCGCACCTCCTGGGCCACGACGGCAAAGCCGCGGCCGTATTCGCCGGCCCGCGCGCTCTCGATCAGCGCGTTGAGCGCCAGCATCTTCATCTTGCCGGTGATCTGCTGGATATTGCGGGTCTTGTCGCAGGCAATCTGGTTGACCTCGTTGGTCAACCGGCCGGTCAAGGTCGAGATATCGAGGGCGTCGTCCGTCGTCTGCGTGGCGGCGGGCGCCAGGCTGCCTGTGGTCAACACGGCTCCCCCCACTTCATGAGGCCGGCCGTCTCAGCTGCAATCGCGGGCGGGCCGAAATCAGTCATCACCGTCAACAACAACATCAAATTCGAGCTTGTTTTGCACGATTTGAGTGAATGACCGGTAAATCACCGCCGTGCGCCGCTGCCCATCTTTTTTGCACACTGCACGCACCGCGGCCTGGCGGTCAGGTTTTCGCAATCGCCTGCGGGCGCCCGTCGTCATCGATGGCGACGTAGATGAAGTTGCCGTCGGTCACCAAAATCTCCGCCGACTCGTTGCGACGGCTGACCCAGGCCTCGACGCGAATGGTGACCGAGGTGCGTCCGATCCGCGCCACCGAGCCGTAGACCGAGACCACGTCGCCGACATAGACCGGCTTGCGGAAGGTCATCGCCTCGATCGACACGGTGACCGTGCGCGACCGCGCCGCCTTCGCCGCCCGGATGCCGCCGCCGACATCCATCTGGCTGAGCAGCCAGCCGCCGAAGATGTCGCCGTTCTGGTTGGTGTCGGCCGGCATGGCGAGCGTGCGGATGCAGAGTTCGCCGGTCGGTTGGGTCGGCGCATCCAGCGCCCGCCGAGAAGCCTGATCGGTCATTGGCAATGTACTTTCATTCGGTCCGGTTAGTCCGGGCGCGTCATCTCGAACATGATCTCCGGCGATATCTCCGCGTAGTCGCCCATCCGGCCGGCCCGCAGGATCGGATGCGCTTCGGCGGTCTGGTAGACGCCGTCTCTGATCAGGGAGCGATCGATATGGACCGCGACCACCTCGCCGAGCGTCAGCCAGCCCGGTACATCGCGGCCTTCCTTGGTCTTGAACTGGATGATGTCGAGGACCTTGCACTCCATCGCCGCCCGGCTCTCGGCGACCCGCGGCACGTTGACGAGCCTGCCGGGGACCGGCGTCAGGCCGGCCACGGTGAATTCGTCGACACCGTGCGGCAGGTGGGCGGCGGTCGCATTCATCTGCCCCGCGATGTCCCTGGTGACGAGATTCCAGACGAACTCGCCGGTCTCCCGGACGTTGCGCACGGTGTCCTTCTCGGCGATGCTGGAGAAGCCGAGGATCGGCGGCTTGTAGTTGAAGGCGTTGAAGAAGCTGTAGGGCGCGAGATTGACCCGCCCCTCGCGGTCGCGCGACGAGATCCAGCCGATCGGGCGCGGGCCGATGATGGCATTGAACGGATCGTGCTTCAGGCCGTGGCCGGCAGCCGGCTCATAGTAGTGGAAATCCCGCTCCGTCATCGGCGCCAGCATCCCTCTCGGACATCAACCAGCCGGGAGACTAACCGGTTTTGCCCCGAAAGGCTCGGCCGCACCAGGCCTGACTGTGCAAAATCTGGCCCGACCGCTTGCGCGTCTATTTCGCGGGCAGGCGCGGTGCCAGCGCCGCGATGACGAAATCGACCATCTGGTCGAGGGAGGGTCCCGGCTTGGCGGTGCACTGGGCGATCACTTGGGGGTGGAAGAAGCGGGTCATCGCGGTCGTGACGGTCATGGCGGCCAGCGACACGTCGGGGGTCGCGAACACGCCCTGGCGCGCGCCGTCGTCGATCACCTTGGCGACGATGCCGGTGATGCGCTCGAAATGGGCGTTGCAGACCTCCCAGTCCTCCTCGATCGCCATCGCCACCATGTGGTGGATCTTCTCGTCGCCGGTGTAGCGTTCGGCGTTCATGTGGTGGATCGCCGACAGCAGGCGCCGCAGCCGCGTGTCGGGGGCGTCGGTCTCGAACGCGATCGCGGTGGCGGCGGTCTCGACCTCGCCCATCAGCCGCGTCGCCACCGCCTCGTAGATGGCGCGCTTGGACTCGAAGAAGCGATAGACGTTCGCCGGACTCATGCGCAGCAGACGGGCGATGTCGGCGACGGTCGTCTTCTGATAGCCGATCTCGCGAAACAAACGCTCGGCGGTCGCGACCACGCGTTCGCGCGTGTCGGATTCGGAAGTTTCCGCGATCATCGCCATGGGTCGGATCAGCCTTGTTCTCGTGTCTTCTTATCGTTGTGTCGCCGTGTATCGCCGCGTATCGCCGTCGATCGGCGCCTGTCATGGCGTCCGCCGCGATCCCCCACCCGCGGCCCGTGCGTCGCTCCCGGGAGGCCGCCTCATTCGGCCGGCTGCGGGAGGGGGGAATGCTGCGGTGCCAGAAGCCCGTCGTCGCCGGACAGGTCGGGGGCAAGACCAACGGTCTCGGCCACCCCGCGTTCCCCCAGACTCTTGCGGAACCATAGCGCATAGAGACCCGGCAGGAAAAGCAGGGTCAGGAAGGTCGCCACGAACAATCCGCCCATGATGGTGATCGCCATGGGCCCCCAGAACGCCGAGCGCGACAGCGGGATCATGGCGAGGATCGCGGCCAGCGCCGTCAGGATCACCGGCCGGGCCCGCCGCACCGTGGCCTCGACGATGGCCTCGCGGCGGGACAGTCCGCTCTCCACGTCGCTCTCGATCTGATCGACCAGGATGACGGTGTTGCGCATGATCATGCCGGCGAGCGCGATCAGCCCGAGCAGCGCCACGAAGCCGAACGGCCGGTCGGCGACCAGGAGGCCGAGCGCGGCCCCGACCAGGCCGAGCGGCGCCGTGAGGAACACCAGCGCCAGGCGCGAGAAGTTCTGCAGCTGCACCATCAGCAGCGTCAGCATGGTGATGACCATCAGCGGAAACAGCACGAAGATCGAGGCATTGCCCTTGGCCGATTCCTCGATGGCGCCGCCCATCTCGATGCGGTACGCCGGCGGCAGGGCGTTGCGGATGCCTTCGAGCTTGGGCCAGATCGCGTTGCTGACGTCGGGCGGCTGGACGCCGTCGACGATGTCGGAGCGCACGGTAATCGCCATGTCGCGGTTGCGGCGCCACAGGATCGGCTCCTCGTGATCGTATTCGATCCGGGCGACCTGGGACAGCGGCACCGCGACGCCGTCGCGGGAATAGATCGTCAGATCCGGCACGTGGGCGAGATCGAGCCGTTCGGACGCGACCGCGCGGGCGACCACACTGACCTTCTCGATGCCGTCGCGCACCGTGGTCACCGGCACGCCGGAGATCAGCATCTGCATCGCCTGGGAGATGTCCTGCGGTGTCAGCCCGAGCACGCGGGCGCGGTCCTGGTCGACCACCAGCTTGAGGTAGGGCGTCATCTCGTTCCAGTCGAGATGCGGATCGATCACCTTGTCGCTGGTCCGCATCACGTCGCGCACCTGGTAGGCGATCTCGCGCACCTTCATTGGATCAGGGCCGACCACGCGGAACTGGACCGGGAAGCCGACCGGCGGACCGAAGTTGAAACGGTCGACGCGAACGCGGGCTTCCGACAGCTGTCCGTCCTCCACCGCCTTTTCGAGCCGGGTCTTGATCCGCTCGCGCGCCTCGACGTTCTTGGCGATCACCACGATCTCGGCATAGGCCTCGTTGGGCAGCTGCGGGTTGAGGCCGAGCCAGAACCGCGGCGAGCCCTGGCCGATATAAGTGGTGTAGGTCGCGATGTCGGCGTCGTCCTTCAGGAGCTTCTCGGCCTTCTGCGCCGTCTTCTCGGTGACGCCGATCGCGGTGCCCTCGGGCAGCCGCAGCTGGAAGAACAGCTCGGGGCGTTCCGACAGCGGGAAGAACTGCTGCTGGACCAGGCCGAAGGCGGCGATCGAGAGCGCGAAGATGCCGATGGTGGAGGCGACCACGACGCCGCGGTGGCGCACGCACCAATCGACCACGCCGCGCAGCACGCGGTAGGGCCGGGTGTGGTAGATCGCCAGCGGATCATGGGCGCCGCCATGCTTGGCGGCGTGCATGGAAAAATCCGGCAGCAGCTTGACGCCGATATAGGGCGTGAAGATCACCGCCACGATCCACGATGCCACCAGCGAAATCGCGACGATCCAGAAGATGCCGCCGGCATACTCGCCGACCGCGGAATTGGCGAAGCCGATCGGCAGGAAGCCCGCCGCGGTCACCAGGGTGCCGGTCAGCATCGGGAACGCGGTGGACTCCCAGGCGAACGACGCCGCCCGCACCCGGTCCCAGCCCTGCTCCATCTTCACCACCATCATCTCGACCGCGATGATGGCGTCGTCGACCAGGAGGCCGAGCGCGATGATCAGCGCGCCGAGGGTGATGCGGTGGAGGTCGAGCCCCATGGCGTTCATGATGATGAAGACGATGCCGAGCACCAGCGGCACCGACAGCGCCACCACGATGCCGGTGCGCCAGCCCAGCGCGAGGAACGAGACGAACAGCACGATCGCCAGCGCCTCGACGAAGGAATGCACGAACTCGCTGATGGCATGCTCGACCACGTCGGGCTGGTCGGCGATGCGCTCGAGGTCGATGCCCTGCGGCACCGACGCCATGAACTCCGCGGTCGCCTTGTCGACGTCCTGGCCGAGTTCGAGAATGTTGGCGCCCTTGGCCATCACCAGGCCGACGCCGAGCGCCGGCTTGCCGCGCTGGCGCACCTTGTAGTCCGTGGGATCCTCGTAGCCGCGGGTCACGGTGGCGATGTCGCCGAGGCGAAACACGCGGCCGTTGCTCTCGATCGGCGTCTCGGCCACCGCCCTGGCGCCGTCGAGCGCGCCGCTGACGCGCAATGGCACCCGCTGCGACGAGGTCTCGACCACGCCGCCGGGATTGACGGCGTTCTGCTTGGCGAGGGAAGCGAAGATCGCCTGCGGCGCGATGCCGAGCGTGGCGAGCTTGGCGTTGGAGAACTCGACGAAGATCTTCTGGTCCTGCACCCCGTAGAGGTTGACCTTGGTGACGTTGGGGACCTTGAGCAGGCGCTGGCGCAGGCCCTCGGCGATGGTCTTGAGCTGGGCGTAATTGGCGCCGTCGCCGGTCATCATGTAGAGGATGGAATCGACGTCGCCGTATTCGTCGTTGACGTTCGGCCCGATCAGCCCGTCCGGCAGGTCGGCCTTGATGTCGGAGAGCTTCTTGCGGATCTGGTAGAACAGCTGCGGCACGTCCCTGGCCGGCGTGTTGTCCTTGAACGCGACCTGCATCGCGGTGAACGACGGCTTGGTGTAGGTCGTGACCTTGTCGAAGTAGGGCAGCTCCTGCATCTTCTTCTCGATGGCGTCGGCGACCTGGGACTGCATCTCGGCCGCCGTGGCGCCGGGCCAGATCGCGGTGACCACCGCGAGCTTGATGGTGAAGGACGGATCTTCCGCGCGCCCGAGGCGCTGGTAGGAGAAGAAGCCGGCGACGCCGATCGTGATGATGAAGAACAGGATCAGCGTGGGATGGGCGACCGCCCAGGCGGACAGGTTGAAGCGCTTCATCGCGGGCCTCCCTCGTCAGAACGCCAACGACGCCACGACCCGCACCTTCTGCGCCGGGTCGAGCTTCTGCACGCCGAGCGCTACGACGCGGGCGCCTTCGGGCACGCCGCCCGAGATCACCGCATCGTTGGTCTCGTAGGACTTCACCACCACCGGCTGCAGCGTCAGCAGGCCGGTCTTGTCATCGACCACGAACAGCGACGGATGGTCGCCCTGGCTGAACAGCGCCGACAGCGGCACGCGGGCGACCCGGTCGTGGTCGGAGTCGGCGAGCATCAGCGTCGCGGTCATGCCGAGCTGAACATCGTCGCCGGCGTCGGGCAGCGAGAATTTCGCGAGGTACGTCCGCGTCGCCGCGTCGGCGGTCGGCGACAGCTCGCGCAGCCTGGCGACATGGCGATGGTCGGGGTCCGACCACAGCGTGACATGGGCCAGGCCGTTCTTGGCGCGCAGGGTCAGCGTCTCGGGGATTGCCACCACCACTTCCTTCTCCGCCGAGCGCGCGACGCGCACGGCGGTCTGGCCCGAGGCCACCACCTGACCGGGCTCGATCAGGGTCGCGGTGACGACGCCGCGGGCGTCCGCGGTCAGCGTGGTGTAGGACAGCGCGTTCTTTGTGAGTTCGACGGAGCGCTCGGCGCGTGACAGCCGCGCCCTCGCCTCGTCGGCCCCGGCCTTGGTCTGGTCGAGCTGCGCGTCGGTCGCCCAGCCCTTGGCCTTCAATTCCTTGGTGCGGTTCTCGGCGGCCACCGCCTGGGCGACCACGCCGGTGGCGGCGCGCTGCTCGGCCTCGGCCTGCTCGGCCTGCAGCCGCAGGTCGACCTCGTCGAGCTCGGCCAATGGCTGACCGGCCTCGACCCGCTGCCCGACCTCGACCAGTCGCTTGGCCACCTTGCCGGCGACGCGGAAGCCCATGTCCGTTTCGATCCGCGGGCGGATCACCCCGACGAAGCTGCGCTCGGCGGTTTCGGCCTCGTAATGGACCGCCGTCACCAGCACCGGCCGCCCGGGCTTGGCCTGGTCGGCGGCCTTTTCGTTGCAGCCGACCAGCGCCAGCGCCAAAACGGCGGCGGAGATTTTCCCCAAGCCTTTGATTTCAAGCAAAGAAAATCGCGGTCTGGCCATATGCGCGCTCCTGCTGCGATGCAACACACAAAGGCTATCTGACGACTGATGATTGTCAATTATCGTCAGTGATCACGATTAAGACATCGTGAGATCCCACGCGAACCCGCGTGTGGCCGGCCGCCGGGCCAAATCCTTGAAAATCCTTCGCAACAGGAGGGGTGTCGCGGTTGCGGAGCGGGCGGCGGCCGCAACCGGCGTCAGATCGCCGCAGCCTCAGCTCATTGCTCGTGGCTCGTAGGGCGGGTTGGCCGCAGGCGTAACCCGCCGCATTTGCGAAGATGGCGCAATACGCTTCGCTATTGCGCCCTACTCGCTGCGCAACCGGCGGGGCGTTGCCGTCGGAAAGGGGCAGTCCGCGGCTGGCGTCGGAATGCCGCAGCCTCACCGGGCCGCCGCGAACTCCGTATCGCGGTCATGGTCGAGCACCAGCACCAGCGCGCCCGCGATCAGCGGCGCAGCGGCCAGCGCCAGCAGCCCCGGCGCGGTGCTGCCGGTGCTCTCCTTGATCCATCCGATCAGGTAGGGACCGCCGAAGCCGGCGAGATTGCCGATGGCATTGATCAGCGCGATGGCGCCGGCGCCGGCGCGGCCGCTGAGGAAGCCGGTCGGCAGAGTCCAGAACAGGGCGAAGGTGCAGAACACGCCGATGGCCGCCACCGTCAACGCGATCATGGTCTGGGTCGGGTTGGCGAGATAGCCCGACAGCGCCAGCGCGAGCGCGGTGAGAAACAGCGGCAGCGCCACGTGCCACACCCGCTCCCGGGTGCGGTCCGAATGCAGGCCCCACAGCACCATCGCCACCGATCCGAAGGCGTAGGGAATCGCGGTGACGAAGCCGGTCTGCAGGTTGGTGAGGCCGAAGGCCTTGACGATCTGCGGCAGCCAGAACTGCATGCCATAGAGCGCCGAGACGAAGCCGAAATAGACCGCGCTCAGCGCCAGCACCTTGGGCCGCGTCAGCGCTTCACCAAGCGTCATGCCGTGGGCCGAGGCCCGCGCCGCTTCCTCGGCCGCGAGCCTGGTCATCAGCCACTGCCGCTGGGTCTCCGGCAGCCACATCGCCACCGCCGGCCGGTCGGTGAGCGTGAACCAGGTCACGACGCCCAGCACCACCGACGGCACGCCCTCGAGGATGAACAGCCACTGCCAGCCCTGCAGTCCGCCAAAACCGTCGAGGCCGAGCAGCAGGCCCGACACCGGCGCGCCGATCACGGTGGATACCGGCACGGCGATGGCGAACAGCGCCAGGATGCGGGCGCGATACTCGGCGGGGTACCAGAAGGTGAGATAGAGGATGATACCCGGGAAGAAGCCGGCCTCGGCGAGGCCGAGCAGGAAGCGCAGCGCATAGAAGCTGGCCTCCCCCGCGACCAGCGCCATCAGCGCCGACAGCACGCCCCAGGTCACCATGATCCGCGCGATCCAGCGGCGCGCGCCGACCCGGTGCAGGATGACGTTGCTCGGTACCTCGAACAGGAAGTAGCCGATGAAGAAGATCCCCGCGCCCCAGGCGAACACGGTGGGGGAAAACCCGAACTCGGCGTTCATGGTCAGCGCCGCGAAGCCGAGATTGACGCGATCGAGATAGGCCAGGAAATAGGCCAGCGCCAGGAACGGCAGCAGGCGCCAGGACACGGTGCGGATCGTGCTGCGTTCGAGATCGCCGGCGTCCTTCGACGACGCCCTGAGCCGTGAGGCGGCCTCATCCATCGACGTTTCCCTCTTGTATCGTGTTTCTTGCTTCAGTAGCTCGTAGGGCGGGTTCGCCGAAGGCGTAACCCGCCGCATTCGCGAAGATGGCGCAATACGCTTCGCTATTGCGCCCTACTCCCTGTATTTCTGTTTCTTGTGTGTCCCACCGTGGCCAATTCGCGTCCGAATTTCAATCGCCGGCGTCGTCCACTTGCCTGCCATGCTCCACGGGAATTTCCAGAAGCTCGGTCTCGAGCGCGTTGAGCATGGCGTGCAGGGTTTCCAGATTCTTAGGCCCGAACCGCCGCGTGATCTCGGCGTAGATCGCCTCCGACACCGGCGCCACCGCGTTGAGCAGCGCAAGCCCCGCCGGCGTCACCGAGACCAGGCCGCGGCGCAGGTCGCTCTGCGGCGAGCGGCGGCGGATCAGCCGGCGCGCCTCGAGGTCGCGCAGGATGCGCGACAGGCTGGGACCGAGCAGAAACGTCTCGCGCGCCAGTTCGCTGATCTCGATCTGATCGAGGGACGCGAGCGCGCGCAGGATCCGCCACTGCTGTTCGGTCAGCCCGGCGTCGCGCAGCGACGGCCGGAACTGGCGCATCACCGCTTCCCGGGCGCGCAGCAGCGCCATCGGCAGCGACCGCGAGAACTCGCGCATCGGCAGGCGGCCGGTTGCGCTGTCGGCGGTGGCGGCGGGCACCGGATCAGCCTCTGCTTTGGATCGCGCCATGGAAGTCCCTGCCGCCGTTCGAGATAGTCCCAATCCACCACGGCGGAGGCAAATTTGGCAACGCACAAACGCGGCCGGCAGATTTCCGCCACAGCGACGTTGATCGGATCAATTTAACATGTTAATTACTTTTTGTCTTCTCCTAGGATCCACGCCATGAGCCTGAGCCCCGACGCCATCAGCACCGCCGCCCGGCAGCTGTTCGAAGCCGAACGGACCCGCACCCAGATCCGCCAGCTCTCGGTCCAATACCCGGCGATGACGGTCGACGACGCCTATGCGGTGCAGAAGGCCTTCGTCGCCCTCAAGGTCGCCGCCGGCGGCGTGGTGCGCGGCCACAAGATCGGCCTGACCTCCAAGGCGATGCAGAGCGCGCTCGACATCGACGAGCCGGATTCCGGCGTGCTGTTCGACGACATGTTCTTCGCCGACGGCGGCATCGTGCCGGCTGGGCGCTTCATCGCCACCCGGATCGAGGCCGAGCTCGCCTTCGTGATCAAGACCCGCCTCGCCGGCCCGCACTGCACGATCTTCGACGTGCTCAACGCCACCGACTTCGTGGTGCCGGCGCTCGAAATCCTCGACACCCGGATCGAGCGCGTCGACCCCGCCACCAAGGCGACGCGCAAGATCGTCGACACAATCTCCGACAACGCCGCCAATGCCGGCATCGTGCTGGGCGGCCGGCCGATCCGTCCGCTGGAGGCCGACCTGCGCTGGATCGGCGCGCTCTGCTACAAGAACGGCCAGCTCGAGGAAACCGGCCTCGCCGCCGGCGTGCTCAATCATCCGGCCAACGGCATCGCCTGGCTGACGAAGAAGCTGGCGCCGCACGGGCTGGCGCTGGAGCCGGGCCAGGTCGTGCTGGCGGGCTCGTTCATCCGCCCGATCGAGGCACGCAAGGGCGACACCATCCAGGCCGACTTCGGCGCCTACGGTTCTGTGAGCTGCTACTTCGGCTAGTGGTCGGGTCGAATGAGGATTGTTGAAGAACTCGTCATGCCCGGCCAGCGCGATCCGTCTTCGACGGATCGCTAGGACTAAGGCCTGCCGGGCATCCACGACTTGACCGCGCAGCCGAAAGAAAGACGTGGATGGCCGGGACAAGCCCGGCCATGACGACAAAAAGCACGGACCCGTCGACATCAGGATGACGGGAGAGGTGGACTTCAGACCGGGAAGCCGCGCGTTGACGGGAGTGACATGACATGCCGCATTTCACGATCGAGTACTCCGCCAACCTCGCCGCGCGCACCGACATCGGCGCGATCTGCGAACTGGTGCGCAGCGCCGCGGTGGAGACCGGGATCTTCCCGGTCGGCGGCATCCGCGTCCGCGCCATCCGCTGCGACCACTACGCCATCGCCGACGGCAATCCCGAGCTGTGCTTCCTGGCCATGGGCCTGCGGCTCGGCGAGGGCCGCGAGCTGGCGGCGCGCAAGGCGGCCGGCGAGCACATCTTCGCGGCGCTCAGCGCCTATCTCGAGCCGGTGTTCGAGTCCGCCAAATTCGGCCTCACCTTCGAAATGGTCGAGATCAAGAGCGAGACCAGCTGGAAGAAGAACAACATCCACACCTACCTGAAGGAAAAAGAGCATGGCTAAATCGCCCGCCGACCCCGCCGCGGTCCATGCCGCCAATCTCGATCGCGCCAAGCCGCTGCTGGCGAAGCTTCGCGCCGACGGCATCGGTCACTTCATCGACGGCAAGACCGTGCCGTCGGTCTCCGGCGCGACCTTCGAGACCCACTCGCCGATCGACAACGCCCTGCTCGCCACGGTGGCGCGCGGCAGCGCCGCCGACATCGACGCCGCCGCGAAAGCCGCCGAGAAGGCGTTCAAGCCGTGGCGCGACCTGGCGCCGGAGACGCGCAAGGCACTGCTCCACAGGGTCGCCGACGCCATCGAGGATCATGCCGACGACATCGCCGTGCTGGAGTGCATCGACACCGGACAGGCCTGGCGCTTCATGGCGAAGGCGGCGCTGCGCGCGGCGGAGAACTTTCGCTTCTTCGCCGACCGCGCGCCTGAAGCGCGCGACGGCAGGAACATGCCGGCCGGGGAGCACTGGAACATGTCGACCCGGGTGCCGATCGGCCCGGTCGGGGTCATCACGCCGTGGAACACACCGTTCATGCTCTCGACCTGGAAGATCGCGCCGGCGCTGGCCGCCGGCTGCACCGTGGTGCACAAGCCGGCGGAGTGGTCGCCGGTGACGGCGGATCTGCTAGTGCGGCTGGCGAAGCAGGCCGGCATTCCCGACGGCGTCTTCAATACCGTGCACGGCTTCGGCGAGGACGCCGGCAAGTCGCTGACCGAGCACCGCGCCATCAAGGCGATCGCCTTCGTCGGCGAGAGCTCGACCGGATCGGCGATCATGGCCCAGGGCGCGCCGACCCTGAAGCGCGTGCATTTCGAGCTCGGCGGCAAGAACCCGGTGATCGTGTTCGACGACGCCGACCTCGAGCGCGCGCTCGATGCCGTGGTGTTCATGATCTACTCGCTGAACGGCGAGCGCTGCACCTCGTCGAGCCGGCTGCTGGTGCAGGACACCATCGCCGAGAAATTCAACGTGAAGCTCGCGGCGCGGGTGCGCGCGCTCAAGGTCGGCCATCCGCTCGATCCGGCGACCGAGATCGGGCCGCTGATCCACGCCCGCCATCTCGCCAAGGTGGTGTCCTATTTCGACATCGCCAGGCAGGACGGCGCCACCATCGCGGTCGGCGGCAAGCCGCATGACGGGCCCGGCGGCGGACATTACGTCCAGCCGACGCTGGTGACCGGCGCGTCGGCCACCATGCGCGTCGCCCAGGAAGAGGTGTTCGGTCCGTTCCTCACCGTGATTCCGTTCAAGGACGAGGCCGACGCCATCGCGATCGCCAACGGCGTCGAGTACGGCCTCACCGGCTATGTCTGGACCGCCGACATGGGCCGGGGCCTGCGGGTCTCCGACGCGCTGGAAGCCGGCATGATCTGGGTCAACTCGGAGAACGTGCGCCATCTGCCGACCCCGTTCGGCGGCATGAAGGCCTCGGGAATCGGCCGCGACGGCGGCGACTACTCGTTCGAGTTCTACATGGAAACCAAGAACATCTCGCTCGCCCGCGGCACCCACAAGATCCAGCGGCTCGGCGTGTGATCAGGATCCTGCCATGAGCACAACGACACGGTTCGTCACGTTCTCGAAGGACGGCGCGGAGCGCTACGGCGCCGTCGTCGGCGACGGCGTCGTCGACCTCTCATCGCGCCATGCCAGCGAATTTCCCACGCTGCGCGAAGTGATCGCGGCCGGCGCGCTGGCGCGGCTTTCGGATGCCGCGGCCAAGGCCACGCCGGACGTGGCGCTTTCTGACGTTGTGCTGCGGCCGCCGATCCCGGCGCCGGAAAAGATCATCTGCATCGGCGTCAACTACCCCGACCGCAACGAGGAGTACAAGGACGGCCAGGCCGCGCCGAAATACCCCAGCATGTTCATCCGGGTGCCACGCTCTTTCACCGGCCACGGCGCGCCGCTGGTGCGTCCGCTCGCCTCGCCGCAGCTCGACTACGAGGGCGAACTGGTGCTGGTGATCGGCAAGCCGGGCCGCCACATCAGCGAAGCGGATGCGATGAACCACATCGCCGGCGTCACGCTGTGCAACGAAGGCACCGTGCGCGACTGGGTCCGGCACGCCAAGTTCAACGTCACCCAGGGCAAGAACTTCGATTCGTCCGGCAGCCTCGGCCCGTGGCTGGTGCCGTTCACCGGTGAAGCCCAGATCGCCGACATCCGCCTCACCACCAAGGTCAACGGCGAACTGCGCCAGGACGACCGCACCAGCCGGATGATCTTCGGCTTCCGCTATCTCATCCACTACATCTCGACCTTCACCACGCTGGTGGCCGGCGACGTCATCGTCACCGGAACCCCGACCGGCGCCGGCGCGCGCTTCGATCCCCCGCGCTATCTCACGCCCGGCGATGTCGTCGAGGTGGAAGCCGAGACGATCGGCGTGCTACGCAACGGCGTCGTCGACGAGCAACCCTGAAGGACCAGCCCATGGCGCAACGAACTGGAGGCGAGGCCATCGTCGACGCCCTTCTGGCGCACGGGGTCGACACCGTGTTCGGGCTGCCCGGCGCCCAGATCTACGGACTGTTCGACGCCTTCAAGCGTGCCGAGAACCAACTGCGGGTGGTCGGCGCTCGCCACGAGCAGGCCTGCGGCTACATGGCGTTCGGCTACGCGCGGGCGACCGGCAAGGCGAGCGTGTTCAGCGTCGTTCCCGGCCCCGGCGTGCTCAACGCCAGCGCGGCGATGCTGACCGCCTTCGGCTGCAACGAGCCGGTGCTGTGTCTGACCGGCCAGGTGCCGACCTCGTTTCTCGGCCGCGGCCGCGGCCACCTCCACGAGATGCCCGACCAGCTCGCGACGCTACGCTCGATCCTGAAATGGGCCGAGCGCGTCGAATATCCCGGCGACGCGCCGGGCGTGGTGGCGCGCGCGTTCCAGGAAATGCTGTCGGGCCGCCGCGGCCCGGCCTCGATCGAGATGCCGTGGGACGTCTTCACCCAGCGCGCGGCGGTGGCTCCGCTCGCCCCGCTTTCGCCCTTTGCCGCGCCGGAGCCCGACCCCGACCGCGTCGCCGCAGCGGCAAAGCTGCTCGCCGCGAGCCGCGCGCCCATGATCTTCGTCGGCGGCGGCGCGCTCGACGCCGGCGACGAGGTGCTCGACCTCGCCGAACTGATCGACGCGCCGGTGGTGGCCTTCCGCAGCGGCCGCGGCATCGTCAGCAACGCCCACGAGCTCGGCGTCGGCATGGCGGCGGCCTACCGGCTGTGGCCGCAGACCGACCTGATGATCGGCATCGGCACACGGCTCGAACTGCCCGACTGGCGCTGGCCGTTCAAGCCCGCGGGTCTGAAATCGATCCGCGTCGACATCGATGCCGCCGAGATGCGCCGCTTCACGCCGGATGCCGCGATCGTCGCTGACGCGCGCGCCGGCGCCGCGGCGCTGGCGGCCGCGGTCCGCAAGGTCGGCTATGCGAAGAGTGCCACACGCCGCGGCGAGATTGCCGAGGCGAGCGCGACCGCGCAGCTTGAGATCCAGGCGATCCAGCCGCAGATGGCCTATCTCGACGTGCTGCGGAAAGTGCTGCCGGCCGACGGCATCGTCACCGACGAGCTATCGCAGGTCGGCTTCGCGTCGTGGTTCGGCTTCCCCATCTATCAGCCGCGCACCTTCCTCACCTCGGGTTACCAGGGCACGCTGGGCTCGGGCTTTCCCACCGCGCTCGGCGCCAAGGTGGCGTTTCCGGAGCGGCCGGTGGTCGCCATCACCGGCGACGGCGGCTTCATGTTCGCGGTACAGGAGCTCGCCACCGCCGTGCAATACAAGATCGGCGTCGTCACGCTGGTGTTCGACAACCAGTCCTACGGCAACGTGCGGCGCGACCAGCGCCAGGTGTTCGACGGCCGCGTGGTCGCCGCCGACCTGGTCAATCCGGATTTCGTCAAGCTCGCGGAGTCGTTCGGCGTGCGCGGCGCGCGGGTATCGTCACCGCAGGCGTTCCAGCCGGCGCTCGAAGCCGCGCTCGGCGACGGCGGCCCGTGCCTGATCGCCATCGACGTGCCGCGCGATTCCGAGACGAGCCCGTGGGCGTTCATTCATCCGGCGAAGCCGCCGGGGGTGTGAGTGTTTGCGTCGAAATAAGGCTGTTGGCTCTAGTGGTCATGCCCGGCCAGCGCGATCCGTCTTCGACGGATCGCTAGGACTGAGGTCTGCCGGGCATCCACGTCTTCACAGCGCTGCAGCAAGAAAGACGTGGATGGCCGGGACAAGCCCGGCCATGACGAAATAACTACGGCTTCCCCTTCGGCTCCGGGTGCACCGGATCGACCCACAGCACGGTCTGCGGCTTTTCCACCGGCTCGATGTCGAGATTGACCGCGATGGCCTCGCCGTCGCTGCGCACCAGCACGCATTCGAGCTGCTCGTCGGGGCTGGCGTTGATCTCCTGATGCGGCACATAGGGCGGCACGAAGATGAAGTCGCCGGGGCCTGCCTCGGCGGTGAACTGCAGATGCTCGCCCCAGCGCATCCGCGCCTTGCCGCGCACCACGTAGATCACGCTTTCGAGGTGGCCGTGGTGATGGGCGCCGGTCTTGGCGTCCGGCTTGATGGTCACCGTGCCGGCCCACAGCTTCTGGGCGCCGACGCGCGCGAAGGTGATCGCGGCCTTGCGGTCCATGCCCGCGGTCGACGGAACGTTAGGATCGAGCTGGTTGCCCGGGATCACGCGCACGCCGTCGTGCTTCCAGCGTTCATCATGGTGATGATCGTGTGAATGGTCGTGGGATCCGCTCATGGTGACTTTCTTTTCGCGCCGGGGAACTCAAATGACGACACCAGATGTGGAACGCTTCGTCAACGGCACTGTTGACGGGGCACCTATCAACCCCACGCGGAGGATGTCATGGGAAGCACGACCGACAAGATCAAAGGCGCCACCAACGAGGCGATCGGCAAGGCCAAGCAGAGCATCGGCGAGAAGATCGATTCTCCGAAGCTGCAGGGCGAAGGCGCGGCGCAGGAGATCAAGGGCCACGGCCAGCAGGCCATGGGTGACGCCAAGCAGGCCGCCAAGGACGCCGCCGACAAGGTCGCCGACATGGCGCATCGGAAGCTGTAACGCGCCGAAGCGCGCGGATTTTCGCGATCGCTTCGTCCATCGTGACCCCGGCGCGGAGCCCGCGCCGGGGTCTATCGCTATTGGATCAGGCGGCGTCGACGAACACGATCTCGGAGTCCTCGATCGCGGTGACGGTCAACGTCTCCTCGCTGGAGATCGCCGCGCCATCGCGGGTCGAAAGCTGAACGCCGTTGACCTCGATCGTCCCCTTCGACGGCACCATGTAGCCGTGGCGCTCGGCGCCGATCCGGTAGCTCGTGGTCTCGCCGGCCTTCAGCGTCGCGCCCAGCACGCGGGCGTGGGTGCGGATCGGCAGCGCCTCGGCGTCCTCGGCAAAGCCGCTCGCCAGCGCCACGAACTTGCCGGAGCGATCGGCCTTGGGGAACGGCTTGGCGCCCCAGGCCGGCTGGCCGCCGTCCTTCTCCGGGATGATCCAGATCTGGAAGATCTTGGTGGTGCCGGATTCCAGATTGTATTCGGCGTGGCGCACCCCGGTGCCGGCGCTCATCACCTGGACGTCGCCGGCCGCCGTGCGGCCCTTGTTGCCCATGCTGTCCTGGTGGGTGATGGCGCCCTCGCGGACATAGGTGATGATTTCCATGTTGGCGTGCGGATGCGGCGGGAAGCCGGTGTTGGGCGCGATCTCGTCGTCGTTCCAGACCCGCAGCGAGCCGATGCCCATGTTCTTGGGGTCGTAGTAGTCGGCGAACGAGAAATGGTGCCGCGCCTTGAGCCAGCCGTGGTCGGCGCCGCCGAGTTTTTCGAAAGGTTTGCGTTCGATCATGACGGATCCTCCGTGGGGGCTGAGGCGCCCCGGTCCGGGGCGCTTTCTGCCACCACAGTTAGGCTCGCCGCCCGATCGCATAAATAGAAACTACGGAAACACATCGTTTCCGAAAGTGAGATCCCTCACTTCGCCGGCAGGATCGTTCCTTCGACCTCGCCGAAGCCGACGCGGTAGCCGTCGCCCTGGCACCAGCCGGTCATGACCAGCGAGTCGCCGTCCTCCAGGAAGGTGCGGCGCTCGCCGTCGGCGAGCTCCAGCGGCTCGGCGCCGCCCCAGCTCAGTTCGAGCAGGCTGCCGCGCTGGTCCTTGTCGGCGCCGCTGATGGTGCCGGAGCCCAGCAGGTCGCCCACCGTCATGGCGCAGCCGCTGGAGGCGTGGTGCACCAGCTGCTGCGCCGAGGACCAGTACATGTACTTGAAGTTGGTGCGGCAGATCCGCTGCGCGTGGCCCATCTTCGCGGTCTTCAGGCCGACGTCGAGGGTGAGGTCGTAGTTGTTGGGCCGGTTCTGCTGCAGGTACGGCAGCGGCGCAGGGTCCTGCTTCGGCCCTTCGACGCGGAACGGCTCCAGCGCCTCGCGGGTGACGATCCAGGGGCTGATGGAGGTGGCGAAGGCCTTGGCCTGGAACGGCCCGAGCGGAACGTATTCCCACTGCTGGACGTCGCGCGCGCTCCAGTCGTTCAACAGCACGAAGCCGAAGATCATGGCCTCGGCCTCGGCGGCGGTGACGCGATCGCCCATCCGCGACGGCTGCCCGACCACGACGCCCATCTCGAGCTCGAAGTCGAGGCGCTTGCAGGGCCCGAAGCTCGGCACCTCCGCGGTCGGCGGCTTGAGCTGGCCGCAGGGCCGGTGAATCGCGGTGCCGCTGACCACCACGGTGGAGGCGCGGCCGTTGTAGCCAATCGGGATGTGCAGCCAGTTCGGCAGCAGCGGGTTCGACTTGTCGCGGAACATGACGCCGACATTGGTGGCGTGCTCCTTCGACGAATAGAAGTCGGTGAAGCCCTCGACATGCAGCGGCAGATGCAGCCTCGCGTCGCGCCGCGGCACCAGCGCGCGGGCGCGCAGCGCCGCGTTGTCGCGGAGTTCGGGATGGTCGTGACGCAGCAGCTGGCTGATCCGCCCACGTGTCTGCGTCCACACCGTCGGTCCCAGCGCCATGAACGGATTGATGGCGGGCTGCGCGAACACGCTGTTCGCCCCGGCCGCCGCGATCAATCCCTCGCGCTCGAGCACGGCGAGATCGAGCACCTGGTCGCCGATCGCGACGCCGACCCGCGGCGACGGATTGGCCGCGGTGGAGAACACCCCGTAGGGCAGGTTCTGGATCGGAAAATCGGAGCTGGCGTCGACGTCAATGAACGAACGCAGCGTCGGATCGTTGGGGCTGGTCATCGGTGTCCTGTCACTCGTTGTCGTCATGCTGAGGGCCTGACCGAAAATGCAGCTAGCAAAACCAGGCCCTTGTTACGTTACTCGTCATGCCCGGCCTTGTGCCGGGCATCCACGTCTTAACGACAGCTCAGCAAAGTAAAGACGTGGATGGCCGGGAGACCTTAGTCCTAGCGATCCGTCGAAGACGGAACGCGCTGCCCGGCCATGACGAAGGAAAAGTCGATTTGCGAGCATGATGACGGACCCATTCCAATCTCAACTCATCACGCCTTATTATTCGGCGTCGGGCTGGCGGCCGGGCTCGGCGGCGGCGAAGGCCTCGAGCTGGGCCGCGGCCGCGTCGAGACCGCGGATGCGCTCGTAAGGCGCAAGATCGACGCCGAAGCGCCGCGCGTTGAAGACCTGCGGCACGATGCAGATGTCGGCCAGCGTCGGCTGGTCACCGAGCGCGAATGGTCCGACGGTGGTCTTGAGCCGCGCCTCGATGGCGTCGAAACCGAGCGTGATCCAGTGCTTCGACCAGGCGCCGCGGCCGGCCTCGTCGATCCCCATGCCGGCCAGCAGGTTGAGGACGCGCAGGTTGCCGATCGGATGAATGTCGGCAGCGACCGTCAACGCGATCTCGCGCGCGATCGCCCGCAGCCTGGGCTCGCGCGGCAGAAGCGGCGGCTCCGGATGGGTCTCGTCGAGATACTCGATGATGGCGAGTGACTGGGAGACGTGAAAATCGTTCTCGATCCAGACCGGCACCAGCCCGGCCGGATTGAGCTTGAGGTAATCGGGCGCGGTCTGCTCGCCCTTGCGCAGGTGGATGTATTTCTGGCTGGCGCCGAGGCCCTTGAGCCCGAGCGCGATCCGCACCCGATAGGCCGCCGAAGAGCGGAAATAGCCGTAAAGCGTGGCGCCGGTGGGCTGGGACATCGTGCGTCTTCCTCGCGTGCGGGATCACGACGCGCCGCCCAGGGCTGGACGGCGCGCCAAGAGCTGGGAGTTCTAAAGCTCAGCGCTTGTTCGGATCAAATATCTTTTCAAGGCCGCTCCAGCAATCGGCATAATCATCCTGCAGCGTCGCCGCCGTCGCGGCATGCTTGGTGACGCGCTGCGGGAAGCGGGTCTCGAACATGAAGGCCATGGTGCCGGTGAGCTTGACCGGCTTGAGCTCGCCGTTGCTGGCGTGGTCGAAGGCCTCGCGGTCCGGGCCGTGCGGCAGCATGCAGTTGTGCAGACTGATGCCGCCCGGCGTGAAGCCCTGGGGCTTGGCGTCGTAGACGCCGTAAATCAGTCCCATGAACTCTGACATGATGTTCATGTGGTACCACGGCGGGCGGAAGGTGTTTTCCGCCACCATCCAGCGCTCGGGAAAGATCACGAAGTCGATATTGGCGGTGCCGGGGGTCTCCGACGGCGAGGTCAGCACCGTGAAGATCGACGGATCCGGATGATCGAACCCGATGGCGCCGACCGGCGAGAAGGTCCGCAGGTCGTATTTGTAGGGCGCGTAGTTGCCGTGCCAGGCCACCACGTCAATCGGCGAATGCGGCAGCCTCGTCGCATACAGCGCGCCGCCCCATTTCACCACCAGTTCGGTCGGCGTATCGGGATCCTCGTACGCCGCCACCGGCGTCAGGAAGTCGCGCGCGTTGGCGAGGCAGTTGGCGCCGATCGGCCCGCGCTCGGGCAAGGTCAGGGCGCCGCCGTAGTTCTCGCACAGATAGCCGCGCGCCGGCCCGCCATTGAGCTCGACGCGGAACTTGACGCCGCGCGGGATCACGACGATCTCGGCGGGCTCGGCGTCGATCACGCCGAATTCGGTGACGAAGCGCAGCTTGCCCTGCTGCAGCACGAACATCATCTCGCCGTCGGCATTGTAGAAGTGCTGCGCCACCATCGACTTGGTGATGACGTAGACATGCGCGGCCATGCCGGCGAGCGTGCCGGCATCGCCCGCGGTGGTGAAGGTCTGCACGCCCTGGACGAAGGTCACCTCGCCGCTCGGGATCGGCGTCGGGTCCCACCGCAGCTGGGCGATCGGCATGTCGTGCTCGACGCAGGGCGCGGTGCGCCACAGTCCGGCGTCGATCCTGGTGAAGCGGCCGGAATGGCGCACCGACGGGCGGACCCGGTAGAGCCACGAGCGCTCGTTGGTGCCGCGCGGCGCGGTGAACGGAGAGCCCGACAACTGCTCGGCGTAGAGCCCGTAGGCGCAGCGCTGCGGCGAATTGCGTCCCATCGGCAGCGCGCCGGGCAGCGCCTCGGTCTCGAAGCTGTTGCCGAAGCCGGACATGTAGCCCGGGGTGACGGTGCCGACCGACTTGCCGACGATGTCCGAACCTGGCTGGTAGTTCATGGTCATGCTCCCTGCAGCGCCGCCCACATTTCGCGATCGCGCTCCGCCGTCCAGATCACCGGATCGTCGATGCCCGACGCCTCGTCGAAGGCGCGCGAGACGTTGAACGGCAGGCAGTGCTCGTAGATGGCGAATTTCGAGAATTTCGGATCCATCACCTCGCGGGTCGCGGCCATGGTTTCCTTGAGGCTGCGTCCCTTGGCGACCGACAGTTCGGCGGTGCCGTAGAGCGAATTGACGAAGTCGCGCGTCATGGCGATGGCCTCGCGCACCGTCGCGGTGCCCTTCAGGGCGTCGCCGCGGCCCGGCGCGATCGCCTTGGGATTGAACTCGCGGATCTCGCTCAGCGTCATCGGCCACTCGCGCAGGTGGGCGTCGCCGCAGTAGCAGGCCGAGTGGTATTCGATCAGGTCGCCGGAGAACATCACCTCGGCGTCGGGCACCCAGGCGACGATGTCGCCGGAGGTGTGGCCGGCGCCGAGCTGCATCAGGCGCACCTCGCGCTTGCCGAGGAAGATCGACATCTCGCCTTCGAAGGTCAGCGTCGGCCAGGTCAGGCCGGGGATGCTCTCGGCGTCGCGGAACAGGCGCGGGAAGCGGCCGTATTCGGAATCCCAGTCCTGCTTGCCGCGCTCGACGATCAGGCGCCGGGTCTCTTCCGAGGCCACGATGCCCTGGGCGTGGTAGGCCGAGGCGCCGAGCACGCGCACGGCGTGATAGTGCGACAGCACGACGTATTTGATCGGCTTGTCGGTGACGGTGCGGACCCGTTCGATCACGCTCTTGGCCATCGCCGGCGTCGCCTGGGCGTCGAACACCAGGCAGCCGTCGTCACCGACGATGACCGCCGAGTTCGGATCGCCCTCCGCGGTGAACGCGTAGAGGTCGGGGCCGATTTCGGAGAAGGTGACCTTCTTTTCGGAGAGGTCGGTGGTGGAGGCGAACCCCTTGGCGTTCATGAGCTTGTCCTTTCGAGGGCAGAGTTGGATGGTCAGGCCGCGCCGGCGGCGGGTGCCGCCGGGTCGGTGAGAGCGCGCTTCGCCACCGCGATCGCCTCCCGTAGCACGTCGATGTCGCCGATGTGGTTGGCGAGCACCAGGACCAGCGCGGCATCGAGCACGGCGCTGGTTTCGTCGGAGAGGCCGCGATGGGCCTCGACGACGAGGCGGAAGGCGTCGTCGGGCTTTGCGAAATTCGATGCGGTCGACAGCGTCATGACCAGACCTCGCCCACGGCGCGCGCCAGCGCGGCGTCGATCGCCGCCCGGGTTGGATGCTTGAACCGCGCCGCGACGTAGCCGTCGGGCCGCAGCAGGTAGGCCGCGCCCGGTGCCGCGTCGTAACGCTTCGCCAGCAAGCCGGCGCGGTCGGCGAGCGGTTCGCTTTCACCGATGCGGATCACCGCGACGTCGGCCGGCGGCTCGATCGCGGCACCGTTGGCGAACTGCAGCAGCGTGAAGCGCTTGCCGGCGGCCGCGAACGCGTCCGACAGATAGGTGGCGGCACCATCGCGCGTCGCCAGCGGCGCGTCGACCAGCGACGCACCGGGCACCACTCCGCCGGACCAGGCGTCGCCATCCGGCGTCGACAGCGGCGACGGATAGACGCTCGGCACCGACAGCCGGCCGCCGTTGATCATGCGCTTGGCGAACGCGGTATCGCGGCCGAGCGCCAGCGCCGCCTGGCGCAGCCGCGCCTCGGCCGGCGAGGACGGCGCCATGAAGTCGGTCGAACGGGTCGATTCGCGGATATTCTCGTCGGCGGCGAAGCTGCGCTCGATGTCATAGCTCTGCAGCAGCGACGCCGGCGAGGAGCCGTCGAGCACCCGCACCAGCTTCCACGACAGGTTCTCGGCGTCCTCGAGCCCGGAATTGGCGCCACGGGCGCCGAACGGCGACACCTGATGGGCGGCGTCGCCGGCGAAGACGACGCGGCCATGCACGAACCGCTTCATGCGCCGGCACTGGAACTTGTAGAGCGAGATCCATTCGAAATCGAAATCGTCGTGGCCGAGCATGCGCGCGATCCGCGGCCGCACGTTTTCGGGGCGGCGCTCGACGGCGGGATCGGCGTCCGGGCTGAGTTGCAGGTCGATGCGCCAGATGTCGTCCGGCTGGCGGTGCAACAGCGCCGAGCGCCCGGCGTGAAACGGCGGATCGAACCAGAACCAGCGTTCGGTGGGAAATTCGGCCGTCATCTTGACGTCGGCGATCAGGAACTGGTCCTCGAACACCTGGCCGTCGAAGTCGGCGCCGACCATCTGCCGCAGGTTCGAGCGGGCGCCATCGCAGGCGATGACGTAGGCCGCGGCCAGCCGATAGGGCCCCTCGGGGGTCTCGACCATCAGCACCACCTGATCGTTGCGCTGCTCGAGCGCGGTGACCTTGTTGCGCCACCGCAGGCTGATCCCGGGGAGTTCGGCGACGCGATCGACCAGATAGGCCTCGGCATAGTACTGCTGCAGGTTGATGAAGGCCGGCATCTTGTGACCGTCCTCGGGCAGCAGGTCGAACTGATAGAGCTGGTCGGCGCCGTGGTAGATCCGGCCGATGTTCCAGACCACGCCCTTGTCGACCATGCGCGCGCCGACGCCGAGCCGGTCCCAGTATTCGAGGGAGCGCTTGGAGAAGCAGATCGCCCGCGAGCCCTCGCCGATGCGGTCGGCATCGTCCAGCAACACCACGGGCTGGCCGCGCTGGGCGAGATCGATGGCGAGTGAGAGCCCGACCGGCCCCGCCCCGACCACCACGACGGCGTGATGCGCCGGCGCTGCGGACGGACACTCCTGATCCGGATGACGGCTGTAGCCGAACTGGACCACCGCTCCAGAACTCATTCACTTCCCCCCGTTTTCTGGCGAAATCCCGGTTGCACCCGGCCAAACGGCGAATTAGTCTCACTTGCAACTATATAGGCCAATGCCAGCTGTTCCGTCAACTCACCGCACCGTGTCTTCGACTTCATGACCAAGCTCGATCTGCTCAAATTCGTCCCGTTTCGCATGAACCGTCTGGCGGCGGAGATCAGCCAGGCGCTGTCCAGCGAATACCGCGACCGCTACGGCATCGACATTCCGGAATGGCGGGTGATCGCAACGCTGGGCTTCCGCGGGGCGCCCTGCTCCGCCCAGTCCATCGTCGACAGCACGCGGACCCACAAGTCGACCATCAGCCGCGCGGTGGCAAGCCTGATCGCCCGCGGCCTGATCGAGCGGGTCGAGAATCCGGCGGATCGCCGCGAAAACAGCCTGCAGCTGTCGCGCGAGGGCAAGGCGCTCTACCATGGCCTGATTCCGCGCCTGCTGAGCCGCGAGCGCGAGATCCTGTCATGCCTGTCGCCGAGCGAACTGAGCCATTTCGAGCACGCGCTGACCAAGATCGAACAGGGGCTCGGACTGCCGCAGACCAGCGACGTGGCGGCCGATGCCCCGCACGACGCAGGGGAGCCCGGCGCGCGCGCCCGTCCCGGCTTTGTGTCGGAACGATGAAACGGTCCCGTCCGGCCCGAGCGGCCGGATCGGAGAGGACACATTGCGGTTTTGATCCTAGTGTAGTCGGCGAGTTCCGGGGCAAGCCAAGTCCCTGGAGCATACGTCCGTCAAGGCGGGATACTTTTGCCCGGCTCGGCGTTAGCCCCCGCGTCCCTCACAGCGAAATGACGACATGAACCGCATTTTGAAACTCCAGGAGCATGGCCAGGCGGTCTGGCTCGACTTTCTCGCGCGCAATTTCATCGCCAAGGGGGATCTCAAGGCCCTGATCGACGACGGCGTCCGTGGCGTCACCTCGAACCCCTCGATCTTCGAAAAGGCGATCGGCGGCAGCGACGAATATGACGGCGCCATCGCGGCGTTGCTGAAGGACCGCGACCGCCCGGTGATGGAGCTGTACGAGGCGGTGGCGGTGGAGGACATCCAGCGCGCGGCCGACGTGCTGCGCCCGGTCTACGACCGGCTCGAGGGCCGCGACGGCTTCGTCAGCCTCGAGGTCTCGCCCTACCTCGCCCGCGACACCGCGGCGACCATCGCCGAGGCCGAGCGGCTGTGGCGCGCGGTCGACCGCGCCAACCTGATGATCAAGGTGCCGGGCACAACCGAGGGTCTGCCGGCGATCGAGGCGCTGATCGGCCAGGGCATCAACGTCAACATCACGCTGCTGTTCTCGCAGCAGCGCTACGCCGAGGTACTGGAGGCCTATCTCGCCGGCCTCGAGCGCTGGATCGCCGGTGGCGGCAATCCGGCAAGAATCGCCAGCGTGGCGAGCTTCTTCGTCAGCCGGATCGACACCGCGGTCGACAAGCTGATCGACGACGCGATCGCCAAGGGCGGCCCGCAGGCGACGTCGCTCGCGGCGCTCAAGGGCAAGATCGCCGTCGCCAACGCCAAGCTCGCCTACCGGCACTACGCCACGGCCATCGCCGGCGAGCGCTGGAAGACGCTCGCGGCGCGCGGCGCCCAGGTGCAGCGGCTGCTGTGGGCCTCGACCGGCACCAAGAACAAGGCCTATCGCGACGTGCTCTATGTCGAGGAACTGATCGGCCGCGACACCGTCAACACGCTGCCGCCGGCGACGCTCGACGCCTTCCGCGACCACGGCGAGATCCGCGACAGCCTCGGGGACGACCTCGCCGCCGCCGAACGCCAGCTCCGCGAGCTGGCCGCAGCCGGCATCTCGCTCGACCAGGTCACCGACCGGCTGGTGAGCGAAGGTCTCGACCTGTTCGCCGAGTCCTTCGACAAGCTGCTCGGCGCGGTGGCGCACAAGCGCACCGCCCTGCTCGGCGCGCAGCTCGACACCCAGGCGGCAATGCTGACTCCCGAGTTCGATCGCGCGGTGAGCGCGCTCTGCGCCGACTGGCGCGCGACCGGCACCACGCGGGCGCTGTGGGCACGCGATCCGAAGGTCTGGAGCAACCAGGACGAGGCCAAATGGCTCGGCTGGCTCGATGCCCTGGCCCGCGAACAGGCGGCGCTGCCGCGCTACCAGACGCTGGCGACCTGGGCGAAATCGGAGCGCTTCACCGACGCCGTCGTGCTCGGCATGGGCGGATCGAGCCTCGGGCCGGAGGTGCTGGCAACGACGTTCGATGCCGTCGCCGGATTTCCGAAGCTTCATATTCTCGACTCGACCGCGCCCGCCCAGATCCGCCGGCTCGAACAATCGATCGCGCTGAAATCGACGCTGTTCATCGTCGCCAGCAAGTCCGGCGGCACCACCGAGCCGAACGCGCTGATGGACTACTTCTTCGCGCGCGCCGAACACGCTCTCGGCGGCAAGCCGGGGAAGCACTTCATCGCCGTGACCGACCCCGGCTCGTCGCTGGAGAAGGTCGCGACGTCACGCGGTTTCGCCCATATCGTCCACGGCGAGCCCGCCATCGGCGGCCGCTATTCGGTGCTGTCGCCGTTCGGCCTGGTGCCGGCGGCCGTCGCCGGACTCGATCTCGGCGCATTTCTCGATGCCACGGCGGTGATGGTGCGCGCCTGCGGCCCCGACGTGCCTCCCGAGGAGAATCCGGGCGTGCGGCTCGGACTTGCTCTGGGTGCGGCCTGGAAGAGCGGCCGCGACAAGGTCACGCTCACCGCCGCGAAACCGATCGCGGACTTCGGCGCCTGGGTCGAACAGCTGGTTGCCGAATCCACCGGCAAGCACGGCAAGGCGCTGATTCCGCTGGAGGGCGAAAGCCTCCCCGCCTTCAAGGCCTATTATGGCGGCGACCTCACCGTCTATGGCAACGACCGTGTCTTCATCGATCTCGACCTCATCGGCACGGTCGACCCGGATCGCGACGCCGCACTTTCGGCGCTCGTACAGGCGGGCCATCCGGTGATCCGCATCGCGCTCGAAAAGCGCATCAACCTCGGCCAGGAGTTCTTCCGCTTCGAAATTGCGACCGCGGTGGCGGGTGCGGTGATGGGCATCAATCCCTTCGACCAGCCCGACGTCGAGGCCGCCAAGGTCAAGACCCGCGCGCTGACCGCCGAATTCGAGAAGGCCGGTGCGCTGCCGACGGAAAACCCGGCGGCCGTCGACGGCGGCATCGCGATCTACACCGACGGCCGCAACGCCGACGCCCTGCGGACCTCCGGCGCCAAGGCCGACCTGCAATCCTGGATCACGGCGCACCTCGGCCGCATCAAGGCCGGCGACTACGTGGCGCTGCTGGCCTATATCGACCGCGACCCGCAGCACATCGCCGCGCTGCACGACATGCGAATGGCGATCCGCGACGGCAAGCATGTGGCGACCTGCGTCGGCTTCGGGCCGCGTTTCCTGCACTCGACGGGACAGGCCTACAAGGGCGGTCCCGACAGCGGCGTGTTCCTTCAGATCACCGCCGACGACAGGGAAGACCTCGCGGTGCCCGGACAGAAGGCGACGTTCGGAACCATCATCGCGGCCCAGGCACGCGGCGATTTCGACGTCCTGACCGAGCGCGGGCGCCGGGCGCTGCGGCTGCATGTCACCGGCAATCTGGCCCACGGCCTCGCCGCCATCGCCGCGGCGATCCGCGCCGCGACGTCGTGAGACCAACATAGGACGCGTGCATGGAGATCGGACTCGTTGGACTGGGCCGGATGGGCGGCAACATCGCCCGCCGGCTGATGACAAACGGCAGGCACCGCGTCGTGGTCTACGACCACAGCCCGAAGGCGGTCACCGATCTCGCCACCCACGGCGCCACCGCCTGTTCCTCGCTCGCCGACCTGGTGGCGAAGCTCGCGGCGCCGCGCACCATCTGGCTGATGCTTCCCGCCGGCGCCGTCACCGAGGAGACGGTCACGACGCTGGCCGCCGCGCTGTCGCAGGGCGACACCCTGATCGACGGCGGCAACAGCTTCTGGCAGGACGACATCCGCCGCGCCAGGAGCCTGCGCGACCGCGGCATCAACTATGTCGACGTCGGCACCAGCGGCGGCGTCTGGGGGCTCGAACGCGGCTACTGCATGATGATCGGCGGCGATACCGCGGTGATCGAGCGCCTCGACCCGATCTTTCGCGCCCTCGCGCCCGGCCGCGGCACTGTCGCCGCGACCCCCAACCGCGCCGGCCGCGACCCCCGCGCCGAGCAGGGCTACATCCATGCCGGACCGAGCGGCGCCGGGCATTTCGTCAAGATGGTCCACAACGGCATCGAATACGGGCTGATGCAGGCCTACGCCGAGGGTTTCGACATCCTGAAGAATGCCGGCATCGACGCCCTGCCGCCGGACCATCGCTTCGAGCTCGACCTCGCCGACATCGCCGAGGTCTGGCGCCGCGGCAGCGTGATCAGCTCCTGGCTGCTCGACCTCACCGCCATCGCTTTCGCCGGCGATTCCAACCTCGCGGCTTATTCGGGCCATGTCGAGGATTCCGGCGAGGGCCGCTGGACCGTGAATGCTGCGATCGACGAGGCGGTGCCGGCCGACGTCATCACCGCGGCGCTCTACGCCCGCTTCCGCTCGCGCAAGGATCACACTTTCGCCGAAAAGGTGCTCTCCGCCATGCGCCACGGCTTCGGCGGCCACGTGGAACCGCCCAAGGCGGGTTAGCGCCGGGTGATCAGGAACCAGAACGGCGGCTCGGGACTTTTCCGAGTTCTCGCCCAGCTAGCCCGAGACCGCCGATCATGACCAGCGCCGCCAAACCGAGGATCCCCGACCCCTGTTGTTTCGTGATTTTCGGCGTCACCGGGGATCTCGCCCACCGGCTGGTGACGCCTGCGCTGTACAATCTCGCGGAGGCCGGCCTGCTGCCGGACAAGTTCTGCGTGGTCGGCGTGACCCGCACCGAAATGCAGAGCAAGTCGCTGCATGAAGACCTGATGAAGGCGCTGCGGCAGTTCGCCACCCGGCCGATCAATGAGGCGATCGCGAGCAAGCTGTTCGATTGCGTGACCAGCGTCAATGCCGATCCCAGCGACCACGGCTCCTTCGACCGCCTGAAGGCCCATCTCGACGCCATCGCCGCCCGCGGCATCCGCAATCAGCTGTTCTACCTGGCGGTGCCGCCAACCGCGTTCAAGCCGATCAGCGATGAACTGGGGCGCACCGGACTGCTGCACGACGACGGCGAGTCCTGGCGACGCCTCGTGATCGAGAAACCGTTCGGCACCGATCTGAAATCGGCCCGCGAACTCAACCACGACCTGCTCAAGATCGTGACCGAGCACCAGATCTACCGGATCGACCACTATCTCGGCAAGGAAACGGTCCAGAACATCCTGGTGTTCCGCTTCGCCAACGGCATGTTCGAGCCGATCTGGAATCGCAACCACATCGACCACGTGCAGATCACGGTATCGGAGACCATCGACGTCGGCCGCCGCGGCAGCTTCTACGACGCCACCGGCGCGATGCGCGACATGCTGCCCAACCACCTGTTTCAGTTGCTGGCGCTGGTCACCATGGAGCCGCCGTCGCGCTTCGACGCCCACTCGGTGCGCACGGAAAAAGGCGAGGTGCTGGCGGCGATCCAGGTTCAGTCGCCCGAGGAAGCCCTGCGCAATTCGGTGCGCGGCCAGTATGTCGCCGGGCGGGTCGGCGATCGCCAGATCGGCGACTATCGCAGCGCGCCCGACGTCGACCCGGCCAGCATCACCGAAACCTACGTGGCGATGAAGCTCACCATCGACAACTGGCGCTGGGCCGGCGTGCCGTTCTACCTCAGGACCGGAAAGGCGCTGGCCTCCAAGCGTACCGAGGTGGCGATCCGGTTCAAGCAGGCGCCGTTCTCGATGTTCCGGGCGACCGCGGTCGAACGGCTGTCGCAGAACTACCTGATCATCGGGATCGAGCCCACGGAAGGCATCACGCTGCAGTTCAACACCAAGGTGCCCGGCCCCACCGTCGCGATCGACGGCGTCGACATGCGCTTCAAGTACAAGGACCATTTCAAGGTCGCGCCGAGCACCGGCTACGAGACCCTGATCTACGACTGCATGATCGGCGACAACATCCTGTTCCAGCGCGCCGACGGCATCGAGGCGGGATGGCAGGCGGTGCAGCCCTTCATCGACGCCTGGGACAAAGCCGGCGGCAACGGACTGGCGCTCTACCGCGCCGGAGCCGACGGGCCGCGCGAAGCCCATGAGCTGATCGAACGCGACGGCCGGCGCTGGCGCAAGATCGACGGCGAATGAGCGCGGCGCGCCACATCATCGTGCAGGCCGACGCCGCCACGGTGGCCGAAGCCGCTGCGCGGCGGTTGATTGCGCGTGTCGCCGCCATGCCGGTCGCCGCGGTCTGCCTCACCGGCGGATCGTCGCCGCAGGCGCTGTACCGGCTGCTGGCCACACCACGATGGCGTGCCGAAATTCCATGGCCGCGGGTGCACTGGTTCCTCGGCGACGAACGCGCGGTGCCGCCCGACGATCCGCTCAGCAACGGCGCCATGGCGCGGGAGGCCTTTCTCGACCGCTGCGCCCCGCGGGGCAACGTCCACATGATCGCAACCGCCACCTCGCCCGACGCAGCAGCCCGCGCCTATGAAAGCGAGCTGGAGGACTTCCACCACCACCGCCCGGGACTTCCCCTGTTCGACCTGGTGCTGCTCGGCGTCGGCCCCGACGGCCATGTGGCATCGCTGTTTCCGGGCGCACCGGCACTCGAGGAGCACGACCGCCTGGTGATCGGGGTCGACCGCGCCAATGTGGCGCCGTTCGTGCCCCGCATCACGCTCACGCTCTCCTGCCTCGCAAGCACCCGCGAAATGCTGTTTCTCGCCACCGGCCGCGGCAAACGCGACATCCTGCGCCGCGTCTTCGCCGGCGAGGACCTTCCCGCCAACCGCGCGCGGGCCGACGGCGGCGGCGACACCGTGTGGCTGCTGGACGAGGCCGCCGATCCGCGGGCCGCAGCATGATGGCAATGGACGGCCTCGCCGCAATCGTCGTCATGGGCGTCTCGGGTTCGGGAAAATCGACGGTCGCGGAGGCGCTCGCCCGCCGCGCCGGCCTGACGTTTCGCGACGGCGACGGCTTTCACCCCGCGGCCAATATCGCAAAGATGCGCGCCGGCATTCCCCTGACCGACGCCGACCGCGCGCCGTGGCTGGCGGCGATCGCCCAGGCGATCGACGACGCAGCGGACCGCAAGGCCGCGATGGTGGTAGCCTGCTCGGCGCTGAAGCGGGCCTACCGCGACGTGCTGGTCCATGGCCGTCGCGACGTCGCGATCGTGTACCTCAAGGGCACGCCCGCGCTGATCACGCAGCGGCTGGCGAAGCGTCATGGCCATTTCATGCCGGCCGCGCTGCTCGACAGCCAGCTTGCCACGCTCGAGGAACCCGGCGACGACGAACCGGCCGTCACCATCGACATCGACCGACCGATCAATATGATCGTCGACGACATCATCGCACGACTCGGCCTCGCGCCGAACGAGGCCTCGCCATGACCCGCATTTCACTCGTGGTTTCCGACGTCGACGGCACGCTGCTCACCACCGACAAGCGCCTCACGGCCGCGTCCGTCGCCGCGGTCGACGAGTTGCGCCGGCGCGGCATCGCCTTCTCGCTCACCAGCAGCCGGCCGCCGTTCGGCATGCGCGCGCTGGTCGACGCCCTGAAGGTCGATCTGCCGATCGGGCCGTTCAACGGCAGTTCGATCGTCAACCCGGATTTCTCGGTGCTCGAGCAGAGCGTGGTGCCCGCGAGGGCGGCGCGGCAAAGCCTAGCGCTGTTCGCCCGCCACGGCTTCGACGCCTGGGTCTTCACCGCGACCGAGTGGCTCGTCCAGAACCACGACGACCGCTACGTGCCGCGCGAGGCCGCGGCAATCGCCACCGCGCCGCGGGTGGTGGCGGATTTCGGCAACGCCATCGCCGACGCCGCCAAGATCGTCGGCGTCAGCGGCGATTTCGCGCGGCTGGAGGCCGGCGAAAGCGAACTGCGCTCGGAGCTCGGCGATTCCGCCCATGCCGCCCGCTCGCAGCACTACTACCTCGACGTCACCCCGCCGGGGCGCGACAAGGGCACCTTCGTCACGGCGCTCGGCCGCCGTCTCGGCATTCCGTCAAGCGCGATCGCCACCATCGGCGACATGACCAACGACGTCCCGATGTTCGCGGCGAGCGGCTATTCCATCGCCATGGGCAACGCCAGCGACGCGGTCAAGGCCAGGGCGGCCCACGTCACCGATGCCAACGACGCCGACGGCTTCGCCAAGGCGATCGACCGGTTGTTGCGCGACGCGGCCTGAACTCACTGCTGGCGCTGCATGGCCGGCTTTCTGGAAGGATGCAGCGCCTCGTAGATGTTGTGGGCGGTGTTGACCAGCGCGATATGGGTGAGCGCCTGGGGGAAATTGCCGGTCTGGCGCCGGGCGAACGTATCATACTCCTCCGCCAGCAGGCCGAGACCGTTGGCCACCGCCGCCACCCGGTGGAACAGTTCACGCGCCTGGTCGATTTCGCCGCGCATCACATGGGCGTCGGCAAGCCACAGCGTGCACGCCAGAAAGGCCCCCTCGATCGGCTCGGCCTCGTCAGGGCGCGGCTCGCGCGGGTCGTGACGCAGCACGAAGCCGTCACGCATCAGGTGCCGTTCGATCGCCGCGATGGTGCCGCCGATCCGCGGATCGGTGGCGGGCAGGAAGCCGACCGCCGGCAGCAGCAGCAGGCTGGCGTCGAGATCCCTCGAGCCATAGGCCACGACGAAGCAGTTCGCCCCGCCATCGAAGCCATGGGCGCAGACCTCGGCGTGGATGGTGTCGCGGATGGCGCGCCAGCGATCGAGCGGCGCTTCGGCGCCGAGCAGTTCGGCGCTCTTGATGCCGCGGTCGAACGCCACCCAGCACATCACCTTGGAAAACACGTAGTGAAATCGTGGCCCGCGGCGCTCCCATATGCCGTTGTCGGGCAGCGTCCAGACCTCGGCGACGTGCTTCAGCAACTCGACCTCGACCTGCCAGGTCTCGTCGTCGAGCGCGATGTTTGCCTTGCGCGCCTGGTAGAACGTGTCCATCAGTTCGCCGTAGACGTCGAGCTGAAGCTGGGCATGTGCGGCGTTGCCGAAGCGAACCGGCCTTGAGCCCTCGTAGCCGCGCAGCCAGTCCGCCTCCCACTCGATCAGCCGGCGCTGGCCGGTGATGCTGTACATGATCTGCATGTCGACGGGAGAGCCCGCCACCGAGCGCAACAGCCAGGCGTTCCAGTCGCGCGCCTCCCTGAAATACCCGCTGTTCATCAGGGCGAGCAGCGTGAAGGTGGCGTCGCGCAGCCAGCAGTAGCGATAGTCCCAGTTGCGCGCACCGCCCAGCTTTTCCGGCAGCGACGTGGTCGGCGCCGCGACGATGCCGCCGGTCGGGGCGTAGGTCAGCGCCTTCAGGGTGATCAGCGAGCGCTGCACCAAAGCGCGGTGCTTGCCGTCGTACTGGTTCGCGCTCGACCACTCGGTCCAGAACGTTTCGGTGTCGACGAGCGCCTGCTGGACATCGATCGGGTCCGGGACCGGCAGGTGCGACGCCTGGTAGGTCAGCACGAACGGCACGGTCTCTCCGGCGCTGACGCTGAAATCGGCCACGGTCTTCATGTCGACGCCACGGGTCTCGACCGGCATTCGCAGCACGACCATGTCGGGACCGGCGACCGCGAGCGCGGTCTCTGGATCGCGCCGGCGCACCCAGGGGATGTTGGTGCCCGAACCGAACCGCAGGACAAGTTCCATGGTCATGTCGACGGAGCCGGTGACGCCGGTGACCAGACGGACCAGATCGGACGCGACGCCCCGTGGCGGCATGAAGTCGGTGACCAGCACTTCGCCGCCGTCGCAGACGTATCGCGTCTCCAGGATGAGCGTCTCGCCGCGATAGGACCGGGTCACTGAGCGCACATGGCCGCGGGGCGCGAGCTTCCAGCGGCCGTTCCCCGGCTCTCCGAGCAGGGCTGCGAAACAGGCATCGGAGTCGAACGACGGCCAGCACAGCCAGTCCACCGAACCGTCGCGGCCGATCAGGGCCGCTGTCAAGCAGTCGCCGACGAGCGCGTAGTCCTCGATCCGGTCTGGCAAGCGTCCTCGCTGGCGCTGTTACGGGACTTTGGAAACTCCGGCGCCGGGACATCGTTCCGCGCCGGCCCCGCTACTCTTCCGGCTCGGTGGTGAACATCAGCGGATAGCCCTGGGCGCGCGCCATGTCGGTGGCGCGGGCCGCCTTGGTCTCGGCGATGTCGCGGGCGAACACGGCGACCACGCAGGCGCCCTTGCGGTGCGCGGTGATCATGACGCCGTAGGCCTGGTCCTCGGTCATGCGAAATTCGGCCTTCAGCACCATGACCACGAATTCCCGCGGGGTGAAGTCGTCGTTCAGCAGGATGACCTTGTAGAGCCGCGGCCGCTCGACCTTGGGCCTCGTCGTGGTTCGCCGCCTGGTCGCGACATCGCTCATGCGTCCGGCGCTCTCCTCCGCCTGCCCGCCCGCTCAGGATACCAGGTTAAGCCATTCCTCTTCGGATAGCACGCGGACCCCGAGTTCCCGTGCCTTGTCGAGCTTGGACCCGGCGCTCTCGCCGGCCACGACGTAATCGGTCTTTTTCGAAACCGACCCCGCGACCTTGGCGCCGAGCCGCTCCGCCGCGACCTTGGCCTCGTCGCGGGTGAAGCGCGTCAGCGTCCCGGTGAACACCACCGTCTTGCCGGCGATCGGCGAATTGCTCTTCGGCTTCTCGGCATCGAGGATAGTGACTTCGCGGACCAGCCGCTCGACGATGCCGCGGTTATGGCTCTCGCCGAAATAGGCCGCGATGCTCTCGATCACGGTCTCGCCGATCTGGTCCAGCGCATCCATCTCCGCGACCGCCTCCTCGTCGCCCCTGGCGACCTTCAGGCAGGCGTCGTGAAAGGCCTCCCAGGAGCCGTAACCACGCGCCAGCGCCAGCGCCGTGGTCTCGCCGACATGGCGCATCCCGAGCGCGTAGATGAAGCGTTCCAGCGCAATCCGGCGGCGCGCCTCGATGGCGTTGAACAGGTTGCGCACCGATGTCTCGCCGTAGCCTTCGATGTCCTCGAGCTTGAGCCTGGCGTTGCGCTGCTGCAGCGTGAAGATGTCCGCGGGCTCCCTCACCCAGCCCTGTTCGAAGAAATATTCGATCTGCTTCTCACCGAGGCCGTCGATATCGAAGGCGCGGCGCGACACGAACAGCAGAAGATGCTGGACCTTCTGATAAGGACAGGCGAACTCGCCGCTGCAGCGCGCGCGCGAGCCCTCCTCGCCCGTCGCGATTTCCTCGCGCACCACGTCGGTGTGCAGCGGACACGGGCACGTCTTCGGGAAATGAAACTCCCTGGCGCCCTTCGGCCGCTTGTCGATGATGACGTCGACCACCTGGGGGATGACGTCGCCGGCGCGCTGGATCACGACGGTGTCGCCGATCCGGATGTCGCGCCCCTCGCGCAACACCTCGCCCTTGTTGCCGACGCCCTTGATGTAGTCTTCGTTGTGAAGCGTCACGTTCTGCACGATGACGCCGCCGACCCCGACCGGCTTGAGCTTGCCGACCGGCGTGAACGAGCCGGTCCGCCCGATCTGGATCTCGATGTCGCGGAGCACGGTGGTGGCGCGCTCGGCGGGGAATTTGTGCGCGATCGCCCAGCGCGGCGTACGTGAGACGAAACCGAGCCGCTCCTGCCAATCGAGACGGTCGACCTTGTAGACCACGCCGTCGATGTCGTAATCGAGCTCCCCGCGCTGCTCCTCGATCCTGCGATGGAAGGCGAGCAGCGCCTCGACCGAGTGACAGAGCTTCGTCAGCGGATTGGTCCTGAAGCCGCAGCGCTCGAACCAGTGGATCATGCCGCTCTGCGTCGCCTCCGGCATCGCGCTCATCTCGCCCCAGGCATAGGCGAAGAAGCCGAGCGGCCGCGAAGCCGTGATCGACGGATCCTTCTGCCGCAGCGAGCCCGCGGCCGAATTGCGCGGATTGGCGAAGATGGTGTCGCCCGCGGCCTTCTGGCGCTCGTTGAGCGCCAGAAAGGCCTTCTTGGTCATATAGACTTCGCCGCGCACCTCGCAGACGTCGGGGACATGGCGGCCTTTCAGCTGCTGCGGAACGTCCTCCAGCGTGCGGATATTGGCGGTGACGTCCTCGCCCTCGGCGCCGTCGCCGCGCGTCGCCGCCGTGACCAGTTCGCCGCCCTCGTAGCGCAGCGACATCGAGAGGCCGTCGATCTTGGGCTCGGCGGAAAAGTCGATTCTGTCGTCGGCGAGCTTGAGGAAGCGCGTGATGCGGCCGACGAAGTCGCGAACGTCCTCCTCCGCGAAGGCGTTGTCGAGTGAGAGCATCGGCACCGCATGGCGCACCTTCCTGAACCGCCCCGACGGCGCGGCCCCGACCTTCTGCGACGGCGATTGTGCCGAGACGAACTCCGGAAAGCGCTTTTCGATGGCGTTGAACCGCTGGCGCAGCGCGTCGTATTCCGCATCCGAGACCTTCGGCGCGTCCTCCTGGTAGTAGAGGCGGTCGTGCTCCTCGAGCTCGAGCGCCAGCCGCATCCATTCGGTCCTGGCCTGCGCCTTGGACAGATCGGCGACGTCGGGAAGGGGTCTGGCTTTTGCTGCTCTGGCCATGGTGACGAGAACTACGCCGTCGCCGCTTTCAAGAGCCGTTCGGCCGCGGCGCGCGCCTCGGCGGTGATTTCCGCGCCGGCCAGCATGCGGGCGATCTCCTCGCGGCGATGCTCGCTGGCAAGCGCGGCGACGCGGGTGGTGACGCGCTTGCCCTTGTCGAGCGCGTCCTTGGTGATGAGCAGATGCTGGTCGGCGCGGGCCGCCACCTGCGGCGCGTGGGTCACCGCCATCACCTGGACCTTGCCGGCGAGGCGCGCCAGCCGCGCGCCGATGGCGTCGGCCACCGCGCCGCCCACCCCGGTATCGATCTCGTCGAACACCAGCGTCGGCGCCGAGCCGCGGTCGGACAGCACCACCTTGAGCGCCAGCAGGAAGCGCGACAGCTCGCCGCCGGACGCCACCTTCATCAACGGCCCCGGCCGGGTGCCGGGATTGGTCTGGACCCAGAACTCGACGCGGTCGCAGCCCTGCGCCCCGGCCGCAGCGTCGTCGCTCTCGACCTGGGTGATGAATTTGGCGCGCTCGAGCTTCAGCGGCGCAAGTTCGGCGTTGACGGCCTTGTTGAGCTTCTCCGACGCCTTCAGCCGCGCCGCAGAGAGCTTTTTGGTGGCCGCCGCGTAGTCCGCATCCGCCGCGGTCGCCGCCTCTTCGAGCACCTTGAGCCGGTCGGCGCCGGCGTCGATCAGGGCGACATCGGCCTCATAGCGCCGCGCCAGCGCCGCGAGGTCGTCGACCGGCGTCGAATATTTGCGCGCCGCGGCGCGCAGCGCGAACAGCCGCTCCTCGATCCGCTCGAGTTCCGCCGGATCGAAATCCGCGGCCATCAGCGCCGCGTTGAGGTGCTGGTCGGCCTCCTCCAGCGCGTTGATGGCGGCATCGATGGCGCGCACCGCGGGCTCGATCAGCTTCGGCGAACTCGCCGCCCGCCGTTCCAGCCGGCGCACCGCGGCGGCCAGCGACGTCACCGGCGAGTGGCCGCCGCCCACCGCCTCGCGCGCCTCGCGCAGGTCCTCGGCGATCTTCTCGCTCTGCATCATCACGCCGCGGCGTTCGGCGAGCGCGGTCTCCTCGCCGGCCTCGGGCCGCAGCTGCGCCAGCTCCTGGGAGGCGTGGCGCAGGTAGTCGGCTTCGCGCGCGGCGCGCGCCATGCTCTCGCGATGCTCGTCGAGCGCGGCGCGGGCGGCACGGCGGGCCGCCCACAGCGTCTCGATCCGGGCGACGTCCTTGTCGAGGCCGGCGAAGGCGTCGAGCAGCCGGCGATGGGTCGCGGCGTCCACCAGCGCCCGCTCGTCGTGCTGGCCGTGGATCTCCACCAGCGCGCCGCCAACCGCCTTCAGGGTCTGGACGCCGATGGCCTGGTCGTTGAGAAAGGCGCGGGTCCGGCCGTCGGCGAGCTGGACCCGCCGCAGAATCATCTCGCCGGTGTCTTCGAGGCCGTTGTCGCTGAGGATCCTGGCGGCGGGGTGATTCTTCGGCACGTCGAACACCGCCGTGACCTGGCCCTGCTCGGCGCCGTGCCGCACCAGGCCGGCATCGCCGCGCCCGCCGAGCGCCAGCGCGAAGGCGTCGAGCAGAATCGATTTGCCCGCGCCGGTCTCGCCGGTCAAAACCGCGAGACCCCGCCCGAAATCGATGTCGAGCCGCTCGATCAGGACGATGTCGCGGATCGAAAGGCGCGCCAGCATGTGACCGAAGTTCCTATCCCAGACCCAGTTTCTTGAAGGCCTTGCTGATGTAGGAGGCCTTGTTCTCGGCAGGCTCCAGACCGCCCGACTTTACAAGATTGTAGGCGTCTTTGTACCACGGGCTGTCAGGAAAGTTGTGGCCAAGCACGGCGGCCGCGGTCTGGGCCTCGCTGACCACGCCGATCGACATGTAGGCCTCGGTGAGGCGGGCCAGCGCCTCCTCGACATGGCGGGTGGTCTGGTACTGGGTCACGACCAGCTTGAAGCGGTTGATCGCGGCGGTGAAGTCGCGGCGCTCCATGTAATAGCGGCCGACCGCCATCTCCTTGCCGGCGAGCTGGTCGCGCGACGCCTCGATCTTGCGCTTGGCCGCCGCGGCGTATTCCGAATCGGGATATTTGCGGACCACCTCTTCCAGCGCGCTCAGCGCCTTTTCGGTGCGGCCCTGATCCCGGCTGACGTCGGGAATCTGGTCGTAATGGGACGCGGCGATCAGGTACTGGGCGTAGGCGGCGTCCGGCGAACCGGGGTGCAGGGTCACGAAGCGGGTCGCCGAGCCGATCGCGGCGTCGTAATCGCTGGCCTCGTAGGACGCATAGGCCGACATCAGCAGCGACTTGCTGGCCCAGGTCGAATAGGGATGCTGGCGATCGACCTCTTCGAACTTCTTGTTGGCGGCCTTGGCGTCCTTCTTCACGTTCAGGAGGTAGAGGCCCTCGTTGTAGAGCTTGTCGGCCGGCTCATCGACCGACACCTCTTCCTTGGTGAACCACTTGTCCCACATCGAATCGCTGCCGCAGCCGCCGAGGGTAGCCGCCGCGATCGTCAGGCACAGGGACAAAGCGAGGCGGCGCCCCAGCCCGAAACCCGGCCCGGACCGGTCCCCGGTTGCGGAGCAGGCGCCACGGGAAGAACGGACGTTTCGTTGCGCGACCGTCATGCGACTGCCAACCCCATCAAATCCAAAATCCATGATGCGAACGTCCGGCTTTTCGAACGTCGTTGTTGCCGCGCTCCGCCCCATCCTGACGCATCGCGCCGCCCGGCGACCTTCGCAGACTAGGCGACGCTGCATGCCGGCGAGCGGCCCACGCAGCGCCGAAATCGTCGGCCTATGTAACTGAAAACCCCGCCTAGACCAACCGGTTAGGGCCACATTTCGCCCGGATTAAGGCGAACGCCACAGCTCTTGGTCCGCGCCACGCGCCAATTGGACGCAAGCGCCTTCGATATTGGTTGGTATTGCTCTGCGATTGGCCGCTATTGGCCGTTTCCGGAACGCCGGACAACCGTCAGGACACGTCCGGGCCGTAAACCGGCACCATGCCGCCCAGCATGCCGCCGACGACGTCGGCGTGGCCGCGGGCCTGGCGGCGAATCCGCGCCGGCTCGTCCTCGACCACGCGCCAGGCGCTGCGGTCGGCCATCAGGGCCGAGAGAACGGTATGATTGAGCTTGTGGCCGCCGCGCACCGAACGGTACAGGCCGCGCAACGGCAGCCCGGCCAGCGCCAGATCGCCGATGGCGTCGAGCATCTTGTGGCGGACACACTCGTTGGCATAGCGCAGCCCCTCGGGGTTGAGCACGCGATCGTGGTCGAACACCAGCGAATTGTCGAGCGACGCGCCGCGGGCGTAGCCCGCCTTCCAGAGCCGCTCGACGTCGCTCATGCAGCCGAAGGTGCGGGCGCGCGCGACATCGCGACGGAACATCTCGGGGGTGACGTCGAGGCCGCAGCTCTGGCGGCCGATCAGGGCGTTTTCGAAGTCGATTTCGACCTCGACGCGGAAACCGTCGGCATGCGGGCGCAATTCGCCGAAGGCGTCGCCCACGGTGGCCTGCACCGGCTTGAGAATTTCGATGAAGCGGCGCGGCGCCGCCTGCTGCGCGATCCCGGCGCGGTCGATCGCGGCCACGAAGGGCGCGGCGCTGCCGTCCATGATCGGTACTTCAGGGCCATCGACCTCGATGGTGGCGTTGTCGACGCCCATGCCGCGCAGGGCCGCAAGCACATGCTCCGCAGTCGACACCAGCGCGCCGTCACGATCGCCCAGCACGGTGGCGAAATCGGTCGCCACCACCGCGCCGACGCCGGCACGAATTTCACGGCCTTCGACGCCGTCGCCATGGGTGCGGACAAAAATAAAACCTGCGTCGACGTCCGCAGGTCCCATCGAAAGATTGACCGTCGAGCCCGAATGCACACCCACGCCCGTCACCGTGACGTGCGAACGAAGCGTCGTCTGCCGGCCAGATTTCATTCCGACTACCCACCCATTAACGCCGTCTTGTGCGAGACTCCCCCGCCGGAAGGCCCGGCGATCCCGATCAACAAGACGATCCCCACGTCAACGACCCCGGACCGAACCTTACGCCAAACACCCCGGGCAGCGACGCCGACGGGCGGACCCGGCGGCGGATTGCGCTGACCATACTCCTTGCCCGGAGTCGCGCCAGTCACGCTTTTTTACGGATTGTTACCCAACTCCGCCGTATTTGCGCCGCCCGTTAACCAAATTCGGCGTCTCGCTACGGCGCCGATTTTGGAAAATTTCGTGTTTATCTTCAAATCCTTAGAATACCCCCTTAAAGAAAAAGGGTCCCGACCGTCGCCGGCCAGGACCCGTCTCCCCCAAGCAAACTGTTACAGCCCGATCAGTTCGACTGCCGGCGCAGGAAAGCCGGGATATCGAGATGGTCGTCGCCCTGGCTCTGCGGCAACGCCGCCGGGCGGCCGTGCGAATCAAGGCCCTGCGGCGCCGGCCGCCGGGCGTATTCGGACACCGGTTCGCCGGGCAAGGCGGTCGGGGTCGGCCGCAGCGGCTTGCGGTCCGGCAGCGCCGGCATCGCAGGCCCCGAGGCGCGGGCCGCGACCGGCGGCTCGGCGTCCTCGTCGCGGCGCCCGAGGCCCACGTTGGCCAGCCGCTGCAACAGCGACATCCGGGTCTTGTGCGGATGGTCGTCGGCCGCGTCCCCGCTGGCCTGCCGGATCTGGTTCTGCGCCGGCATCGGCAGTTCCTCGAACTTCGGCATCCGCGGCGCGCGCAGCGGCGCGCGCTCGGCGGCCGGCGGAATGAAGGTCGCTGGCAGCTCGGGCTCATAGACCGGTTCGGCCGCCGGGGCCTGCTCGGCGAACATCGTCGGCTTCGGCGGGATCGGCCGGATCGTGACGTCGCCATAGGACGCCGGCTGGGTCGGCGCGGGCGCAGGCGCGTCGACCGCGGCCGCGATTGCCGCCAGCGCAGCGCGATCGATGTCCGCGGCGGGCCGCTGGGCCGGAGCCGCCGCGAGCGGGGCGGCGGCCGGACGCGGCGCCTCGGGCTTGGTGTTCAGGCGGGCGGCCAGCCGCTCGTTGTCGGCCTTGAGCCGCGCCGTGAGATCGGCGAGCCGGCTGTCGGGGCTGGCGGCAGCTGCCGCGACCGCCGCGACGGCGGGCTGCGACGGGGCGGCGGTCAGGCGCGCGGTCGCGGTCTGGTCGATGCCGGTCGCCACCACCGATACCCGGATGACGCCGTCGAGCGCCTCGTCGAAGGTCGCGCCGACGATGATGTTGGCGTCCTGGTCGACTTCCTCGCGAATGCGGGTCGCCGCCTCGTCCACCTCGAACAGCGTGAGGTCCTTGCCGCCGGTGATCGAAATCAGCAGGCCGCGGGCGCCCTTCATCGAGGAATCGTCGATCAGCGGATTGGCGATCGCGGCTTCCGCCGCAGTCAGTGCCCGCTTCTCGCCGGACGACTCGCCGGTGCCCATCATCGCCTTGCCCATCTCGCGCATCACGGCGCGGACGTCGGCGAAGTCGAGATTGATCAGGCCCTCCTTCACCATCAGGTCGGTGATGCAGGCGACGCCCGAATAGAGCACCTGGTCCGCCATCGCGAAGGCGTCCGCGAAGGTGGTCTTCTCGTTGGCGACCCGGAACAGGTTCTGGTTCGGGATGATCAGCAGCGTGTCGACCACCTTGTGCAGCTCGGCGATGCCGGCCTCGGCGGTTCGCATCCGGCGCTGGCCCTCGAAGTGGAAGGGCTTGGTGACGACGCCGACGGTCAGGATGCCCATCTCGCGCGCGGTCTTGGCGATGACCGGGGCTGCGCCGGTGCCGGTGCCGCCGCCCATGCCGGCGGTGACGAACACCATGTTGGCGCCCGACAGATGATCGCGAATCTCGTCGATGACCTCCTGGGCGGCGGCCGCGCCGACGTCGGGCTGGGACCCGGCGCCGAGGCCCTGGGTCACCTGCGTGCCCATCTGGACGATGCGCTCGGCCTTGGACATGGTCAGCGCCTGGGCGTCGGTGTTGGCGACGACGAAGTCGACCCCCTGCAGCCCCGCGGTGATCATGTTGTTGACGGCATTGCCGCCGGCACCGCCGACGCCAAAGACGGTGATCCGCGGCCTCAGCTCGCGAATGTCGGGGACGTTGAGATTGATGGTCATGTCTGCCTCTCGATTACGCGCGCTTGGTGCCGGGTTGCCTGCGGCTACCGACCGCAGCGTTGGGATAGTTGAACTGCTGGACGCTTCCGATCATCAGAACCCCTCGCGGAGCCATTGGCCGACCTTGCCGAGATAGCCGCCATGGGTGCCGGTCTTGAGCTGGCGCGGGTTGCTGGTCTCGACGTATTCGAGGTGAGCGAATTGCGGGTAGACCAAGAGCCCGGTCGGCACCGCGAATGACGCGGCCTTGGCCTCGGGCGGAAGCCGGCCGAAGCCGAGCGGCCGGCCGACCCGGACCTCGCGGTTGAGAATCTGGCGGGCGAGCTCGGGCGCGCCGGTCAACTGGGCGGCACCGCCGGTCAGGACCACCCGCGCGCGCGGCTCCGCCGCAAAGGGAGACTCCGCCAGCCGATCCCGGACCATTTCGAAAATCTCCTCGGCGCGCTGGCGGATGATGTTGGCGACCGTGGCGCGCGAGACGACGTGGGGCGCTTCCCGTTCGTCGTCCGCGGGGACGCTCATCAGTTCGCGCGAATCCGATCCGCCCGTCAGCACGGTTCCGTATAAAGTCTTGATTCGCTCGGCATCCGCAATGCAGCTGCCGATTCCGCGCGCAAGATCCATGGTCACGTGTTGCCCGCCGAGCGCAAATCCGACGGCATGCACGAAGCGGCCGTTGGCATAGACCGCGAGCGTGGTGGTTCCCGCCCCCATGTCGACGATCGCCGCCCCGGTGTCGAGTTCGTCGTCGGTCAGGACCGAAAGCGCGGCCAGATAGGGGCTCGCCGCCATCGCCTCGACATTGAGGTGGCAGCGCTCGACAACCAGCATCAGGTTCTTGGCGACGGTGGCGTCGGTGGTCACGACGTTCATGTCGACGCCGAACTGGCGCGCCACCATGCCGCGCGGGTCGCGGATGCCCTTCACGGCGTCGAGCGCGTAGCCGACCGGCAGCGCGTGCAGCGCCGTACGACCCGCCGGCGTCGCGTAGTGCATGCCCGAGCTGGTGACGCGGGCCACGTCGGCGGCGGTGACGATGCCGCCGCGAATGTCGGCGGCGGCCTCGATCAGCTGGCCCTGCAGGCGTCCAGCCGAGACCGACAGCAGCACCGACTCGACGCGGACACTGGCCATGCGCTCCGCGATCGCCACCGCCTGGCGCACCGACTGCTCGCACTGGGTGAGGTCGACCACGGCGCCGGCCTTGACCCCCTGCGACTGGACATGGCTGATGCCGATCAGCTCGATCGCGTGGCTGCGGCCGCGCAGCGCGCCGCCCGGCGCGCATGGCCGCAGCCGCCCGATCAGGCAGGCGATCTTGCTGGTGCCGATATCGAGCGCCGCGACCAGCGCGGTGCGGTTGGGCGGCAGGGCGCGGGTCTTGGGCGCCTGTTGACCGTCGAGACTGGTCATGCGTCGGTGCCCTTGCGCTTGACGGATTTCTTCAGCTGCTCGTCCCGCGCCTTGGCGGCGTCCTCGGACAGACGAACGGTGACGCGGTCGGAGAGCCTGAGATCGATCGCGGTGATGTCGCGCGAAAACAGGCGATCGTCCTTGTCGAGCCGCGACAGCAGCGCGAGCGCATCCTCGACCCCGGTCTCGGGCAGGCGGACGTCGAGCCCGTCGGCCAGCCGCAGGTTCCAGCGCCGCTCGCCAACCAGAACGATGGCCTTCACCGCGGCACGGACCTGCGGATACTGCGCCAGCAGCGTCAGGAAGTCGCGCGCCCGGGTTGCGGCCCCCTTGCCCACCACCAGCGGCAGCGAGGTGAACCGCTGCGCCACCCAGGGCTCCAGCACCGTGCCGTCATCGGCAATGACCGAGACCGCACCGTCCTGCTGCCACAGCGCGTACGCCGTGCGCTCGGTGATGTCGATGTGCAGCTGTCCGGGATAGAGCTTGAGAACCGTCGCGTCGGCGATCCACGGGCTCGCCTTGAGCCTGTCGCGGACGGTGGCGGCATCCAGGAACAACAGCGATGAGCGCCCGGTGACGCCGCCGGTCGCCAGCACTTCGTCCTGGGTGAGCTGCCTGCGGCCGGTGATGGCGACATTGGTGATGCGGAAGCCGACCGCGTTGGCGGTGGCGTTGCGGGCGTCGCTCAGGGCGGCGGCGAACTCGTCGACATGGTTGCCCTTGACGACGCCGAAACCGAGGCTGGCGAGCAGGATCGCGGCCGTCGCCATCAGGCCGAACCGCCGCGGCAGCCGGCGCTGCAGCTCGGAGAGAAACGGCGGCAGGTCGTCGTGGCTCGGGGTCACCTCAGCGTCGCCCGGGCGCGGCGGCACGGGCGCGCGCGGATCCCCGGCGCGGCGCGCGGTCCTGACCGTTTTTTCGGATCGGGCCCCCGGCAGTCTCAGCGACCGAGCGAGGCGTCCTCCACCATCCATTGCACGAGCTCGTCAAATGTTATGCCTGCGTGCGCTGCAAGCTCTGGCACAAGTGACGTCTCGGTCATGCCGGGCTGGGTGTTGACCTCAAGACAGATCAGACCTCCCGACCCCTCGATGCGGTCGTCGTAGCGGAAATCCGCACGGCTCACGCCCCGGCAGCCAAGCGCATCATGCGCCGCCAGCGTTAACCTTCGGACTTCCTGGTAAACAATTGGTAAAACCGGTGCCGGCAGGATGTGTTTTGATGCGCCGGGAGAATACTTTGCCTCGTAATCATAGAATTTTACCGTGGGAACGATCTCGATCACCCCGGTCGGCTGGCCGTTGATGACGGCGCAGGTCAGCTCCTTGCCCGCGATGTAGCGCTCGACCAGGAGCTGGTCGCCGTGGGGCCAGTCGTCGCGGAACAGCTCCTGCGGCGGATGGGCGTGCTCGGCGGTGACGATGAACACCCCGACGCTGGAACCGTCGGCCACCGGCTTGATGACATAGGGCGTCGGCATCGGATGGACGCTTCCGACCTCGGCGCGGGTCAGGGTCATGCCTTCGGCGACCGGCACCCCGGCGGCGGCCATCACCGTCTTGGCGAGGTCCTTCTGCATCGCCAGCGACGAGGCCAGGACCCCGGAGTGACTGTACGGAATGGCCAGGGTTTCCAGCACGCCCTGGATGGTCCCGTCCTCGCCGGGACGGCCGTGCAGCAGGTTCAACACCACATCGGGCCGCAGCTGGTCGAGCACGGTGGCGATGTTCCGCTCCACGTCGATACGGGTGACCCGGTGGCCGAGCCGGTCGAGCGCATCGGCGCACGCCTTGCCCGACCGCAGCGACACCTCCCGCTCCGACGACCAGCCCCCCAGCAGCACCGCCACGTGTTTCGTCATGGTGTCCTCATCCGTCATTCCGGGCCGCGCCGAAGCCGCGGATCCGGAAGCTCAGCATCAAATCCTCATCCCGAGGCGCGTTGCGCAGGCAACGCGTCTCGCGGGATGAGGCCTCATGGTTCGAGACGGCGCGCCGCGGCTCCTCGCCATGAGGAACTAGGTCTCAACCCCGATCCGCTTGATTTCCCACTGCAGCTCGATGCCGCAGTTCGCCTTGACGCGCTCGCGCACCGCCTCGCCGAGCGCCTCGATGTCGTGCCCGGTGGCGGTCCCGGTGTTGATCAGGAAATTGCAGTGCATCTCCGAGACCTGGGCGCCGCCGACGCGATGGCCGCGCATCCCCGCGGCATCGACCAGTTTCCAGGCGCTCTGCCCGGGTGGATTCTTGAAGGTCGAGCCGCCGGTCTTTTCGCGAATCGGCTGGGCGGTCTCGCGGTGGGTCTGGACCTCGGTCATGCGGGCGCGGATCGCCGCCGGGTCGGCGGGCGTGCCGCGATAGAGCGCCGAGGTGAAGATCACCCCGCTGTCGACACCGCAGCCCCGGTAGGTGAACCTCATGTCCGCATTGGCATAAACCCGCCGTTCGCCACTGCGGGAAATCCCCGTGGCCTCCACCAGCACGTCCCTGGTCTCGCCGCCGTTGGCGCCGGCGTTCATCCGCAGCGCGCCGCCGATCGACCCCGGGATGCCGAAGTAGAATTCGAGGCCGCCGATGCTGGCGGCCGCGGCCGCTTCGGCCACCCGCTTGTCGAGCGCCGCCGCGCCGGCCCGCACGGTGTCGCCGTCGGCCGTAACCTCGCCGAAGCCGCGCGCCGTGAGCCTGATGACGACGCCGGGAACCCCGCCGTCGCGCACGATCAGGTTGGAGCCGACCCCGATCGGGTAGACCGGGACGTCGTCCGGCAGCCGCGCCAGGAAATAGCCGAGGTCGGCCTCGTCGGCCGGGGTGAACAGCACCTGCGCCGGGCCGCCGACACGAAACCAGGTCAGCGGCGCCAGCAGCTCGTTGCCGAGCAGGCGGCCGCGCAGTTCGGGCATCGCGGACTTGAGTTCCACAGCGAGATCAGGAAAGGCCATCAAGCCACCCCCCGTCATGCCCGGCTTTATGCCGGGCATCCACGTCTTTGCGACGCCCCGGCAACGAAGACGTGGATGGCCGGGAGACCTAAGTCCTAGCGATCCGTCGAAGACGGATCGCGCTGCCCGGCCATGACGAAAACGAACTGTCCGTTCCAAACCTCACTTCGCCGTCTCCAGCGCCTTCAGCTCGGCCGGCAGCGCGTAGGCCCATTGCGTGATGTTGCCGGCGCCGAGGCAGACCACGTAGTCGCCGTCGCGCGCGACGCCGGAAATCACCTCCGCGAGCTCCGTCGAATCCTTCAACGCGATCACCTCGCGATGGCCGTGGGCGCGCAGGCCGAGCACGAAATGATCGCGGTCGATGCCCTCGATCGGCGGCTCGCCCGCCGGATAGACGTCGGCCACGACCACGGTGTCGGCGTCGTTGAAGCAGGTGCAGAACTCCTCGAACAGCGACTGCAGCCTGGTATAGCGGTGGGGCTGGACCACCGCGATCACCTTGTTCCTGGCCGATTCCCGCGCCGCCCGCAGCACGGCGGCGATCTCGACCGGGTGATGGCCGTAGTCGTCGATCACGGTGACGCCGTTCCACTCCCCGGTCCGGGTGAAGCGACGCTTGACGCCGCCGAAGCCCGCGAGCGCGCTCCGGATAGCGTCGTCGGACAGCCCGAGCTCGTGGGCCACCGCGATCGCCGCGGTGGCGTTCAGCGCGTTGTGGCGGCCCGGCATCGGCAGCGTGAGACCGGCGATCTCGTGCTCGGCACCGTCCTTGCGGTTGCGGATCACGACCTTGAAGGTCGAGACGCCGTTGGCGGCGACGAGATCCATGAGGCGGACGTCGGACTGCGGGTTCTCGCCGTAGGTGATGATGCGGCGGTCCTCGATCTTGCCGACGATGGCCTGCACCACCGGATGGTCGATGCACATCACGGCGAAGCCGTAGAACGGCACGCTCTCGACGAAATTGCGGAACGCGTCCTGCACGGCGTCGAAGGTGCCGAAGTGATCGAGATGCTCGGGATCGACGTTGGTGACGATGGCGATATCGGCCGGCAGTTTCAGGAAGGTGCCGTCGCTCTCGTCGGCCTCGACCACCATCCACTCGCCGGCGCCGAGCCGGGCATTGGTGCCATACGCGTTGATGATGCCGCCGTTGATCACCGTGGGGTCGAGATTGCCGGCGTCCAGCAGGGTCGCGACCAGCGAGGTCGTGGTGGTCTTGCCGTGGGTACCGGCGATGGCGACGCAGCTCCTCAGGCGCATCAGTTCGGCGAGCATCTCTGCGCGCCGCACCACCGGGATGCGCTGGGCGCGGGCCGCCATCAGCTCCGGATTGTCGCGCTTGATGGCGGAAGACACCACCATGACGCCGGCGCCGGCGACGTTCTCCGCGGCATGGCCGACGGTCACGGCGATGCCCTTGTCGCGCAGCCGCTTGACGTTGGCGTTTTCCGCGACGTCGGAGCCGCGCACGGTATAGCCGAGATTGTTGAGGACCTCGGCGATGCCGCTCATGCCGATCCCGCCGATGCCGACGAAATGAATGGGTCCGATCTCGCGCGGCAGTTTCATCGCTTCAGGTCCTTGGATCCGGGTCGTGGCGGCTGATCGCGACAAGCGGCGACCGCTTGCGCCCCCGCAGCCCGATTCAGCGGCCGGGGACACCCCTTGGATGCCCCGCTTTCCCGGGACCTGACAAGACAAATCTGGCCGCAAAGAGCCCGGAAAGGTCCCCGGACTCAATGGCCGGGGCCGTTTCGGCGCGCCACGCCGGACACCCGCGAAAGCGTCGCACTCCAGGCTCCGACCCCGCGCGGCCGGGATATCCGGTCCCTGCTATCCCCTGCCCGCACGCCGCTGCAGGAAGTCGTCCATGCCACGGTGAAACTCGCCGGTGGCGAAGGTCAGATGGAAGAGCCGGCGCTCGAGCCGCAATCCGTCCTCGAGACCGAAGCCGACGGCCCGGTCGACCGCCTCCTTGGCAAGGCGGACCGCAAGCGGCGGCTGACGCGCGAGGTCGCGTGCGATGTCGAGCGCCGCGGCGCGCGCCGCGCCGGCCGGGACGACGCGGCTGACCAGCCCGATGCGCTCCGCCTCGGCGGCGCCGATCAGTCGACCGGTCAGCACCAGGTCCATCGCCTTGGCCCGCCCGACGGCGCGCGCCAGGCGCTGCGTGCCCCCCGCGCCGGACAGCGTTCCCAGCGTGATTTCGGGATGACCGAAGCGCGCGTCTTCGGCGGCCACGACGATGTCGCACATCTCGATCAGTTCGCAGCCCCCGCCGATGGCGTAGCCTTCGACGGCGGCGATCACCGGCTTCGTGCACCGCGCCAGGCGCTCGCAGCAACCGGAGAAATCCTCCGCCAGCGCCTGGAGGACGGTGATTCCGCTCATCTCCGCGATGTCGGCGCCGGCGCAGAATACCGGCTTGCCGGTCACGACGATCGCCCGCGTGTCCGGCGCCGCCTCGAACCGGTCGAGCTCCCGTGACAAGGCCGCGATCAGCTGCCGCGACAGCGCGTTGCGCGCCTCGGGGCGGTTCAGCATCAATTCCGCGACGGCTTCGGTCTTGTTGACACCGATCACGACAGGTCTCCTCTCCTTCGGCGATGGACCGCGTCGATTGTACAGCCCGCGATCGAAAGGTATATTTGATATATTGAGATATCTCATTGGAGATCTCTATGAATATCCAGCACCTGCGCTATTTTCTCGCGGTCATGGACAGCGGGTCGATCTCCCGGGCCGCGGACATCTCCGGCGTCACGCAGCCGACCCTGTCGCTGGCGCTGAAGCGCCTGGAACGGGAGTTCGCAACGCCGCTGTTTCGCGCGGAAGGACGAGGCATCCGGCCACTGCCCGCGGCCATCGCGCTGGCCGAGCGCATTCGACCGGCAGTGCGCGCCCTCGCCCAGGCCAAGGACGACCTGAACCCCGCCGCGCCGGCCGCGCTCCGCATCGGCGTCCTGCAAAGCCTCGCCGACGGCTGGCTTCACCGGCTGATCGGCAGCTTCGAGCGACCGCTCAGGGTGACCGAGGGGCTCGCCGGCGATCTCGAGCGGGCGGTCATCGACGGATCCCTCGACCTGGCCCTGAGCATCGCGCCCGAAACCAAACAGCTGTCCGCGAGAGTGATCGCCCGCGAGCCCTTCATGCTGTTCGTCGGACCGAGCCATCCGTTCGCGCAACGACAGTCCGTCACCCTGCCTGAACTCGACGGCCAGCCGTTCGTGTTGCGGGAATGCTGCGAGCGGCTGGGGACCGGGCGCCGCCTGCTGAAGGAGACCGACGTCAAGCTCACCATCGTGGCGAAAGCCCGCCAGGAGGCGACCGCAGCGAGCCTGGTCGCCGCCGGCATCGGCTGCACCCTGGCGCCGCGGAGCTGGAAACGTGCGCCGCTTCACGGCCTGAGCGTGGTCGATTTCGAACTCGAGCGCACGATTGCCATGTGCTGGAAGACGCCGCGAATGGCGGCGACCGCAGCCGGCCTGGCGAAACGGCTGAGCGCGGCGGTCCCGAATTCCTGACGGCGCGGTCTACGCGGCCGCGACCCGCGCCACCAGGTCCGCGAGCCGTGCCGCCGCGTCGAGCGTGCCCACGGAACGGGCCGCCGACGCCATGGCGGCGAGCCGCGCCGGCGCCGCCGCCAGCGCCGC
>JARLJA010000082.1 GCA_031291445.1 Xanthobacteraceae bacterium
CGGTCATCGAGAACCCCTACATCCTCATCTACGAGAAGAAGATCAGCTCCGCTGCCGATATGATCCCCGTGCTGGAGAAGGTCGCGCAGTCCCGCCGACCGATCGTCATCATCGCGGAAGATGTCGATGGCGAAGCGCTGGCAACCCTGGTCGTCAACAAGCTGCGTGGCACCCTCAGTGTGGCTGCCGTCAAGGCGCCTGGCTTCGGCGATCGCCGCAAGGCCATGCTCGAGGACATCGCTATCCTCACCGGCGGGACCATGGTGTCATCGGATCTCGGCGTTAGGCTCGAGAACGTGACCATCCAGATGCTCGGCCGCACCAAGAAGGTGATGATCGAGAAGGAGAACACCACGATCGTCAACGGCGCCGGCAAGAAGGTCGACATCGAGGCGAGAATCTCGCAGATCAAGGCGCAGATCGAGGAGACCACCTCGGACTACGACCGTGAGAAGCTGCAGGAGCGTCTGGCCAAGCTCGCGGGCGGCGTCGCGGTGATCCGCGTCGGCGGCGCGACCGAGGTCGAGGTGAAGGAGCGCAAGGACCGCGTTGATGACGCGATGCATGCGACCCGCGCGGCTGTCGAGGAAGGCATCCTGCCGGGCGGCGGCGTCGCCCTGCTCCGTGCCTCCGAGCAGCTCAAGGGCATCCGCACCAAGAAGGAGATGGTCGACAAGGAGAACACGACGATCATCAATGGCGCCGGCAAGAAAGCCGACATCGAAGCACGCGTCGCGCAGATCAAGGCGCAGATCGAGGAGACCACCTCGGACTACGACCGCGAGAAGCTGCAGGAGCGCCTGGCCAAGCTCGCCGGCGGCGTCGCGGTGATCCGCGTCGGCGGCGCCACCGAGGTCGAGGTCAAGGAGCGCAAGGATCGCGTTGACGACGCGATGCACGCGACCCGCGCCGCGGTCGAGGAAGGCATCCTGCCGGGCGGCGGCGTCGCCCTGCTGCGCGCCTCCGAGCAGCTCAAGCGCATCAAGACCCAGAACGACGACCAGAAGACCGGCGTCGAGATCGTCCGCAGGGCGCTGTCCGCTCCGGCCCGCCAGATCGCCATCAACGCCGGCGAAGACGGCTCGGTCATCGTCGGCAAGATCCTGGAGAAGGAGCAGTACGCCTACGGCTTCGACTCGCAGAGCGGCGAATACGTCAACCTGGTCACCAAGGGCATCATCGACCCGACCAAGGTGGTGCGCGCGGCGATCCAGAACGCGGCCTCGGTCGCGGGCCTCCTGATCACCACCGAGGCCATGGTGGCCGAACTGCCGAAGAAGAACGCCGGCGGCCCCGCGATGCCTCCGGGCGGCGGCATGGGCGGCATGGACTTCTGATCCATCGACCGATCTCAAGACAGAAAGCCCGGCAGCGATGCCGGGCTTTTTGTTTTGGACGATCCTCGCCGGATCGATTCGAGCAAAACCTATCGTTGAGCAGCCTGACCTGCTCTACTGGATTCAAAGCGCATTTGAGTCCGATTTGAGTCGTGCCCGCCGCTTTAACGTTACCGGGCAATTGCAGTGTGTTCCCTCGAACGAAACCGGATTTCGGCCTCGCCCCAGCGTCATACCGTTGTCAGATAAGAGCAGTCCTCGCGGGGGTGCGGGACAACATGGGGGAGCAAGCGCAATGCAGAACCAGCCGACGGAGAGACCAACGGGAGCAGCCACCTTCGGGCGGCGCAGAATGATCCCCAACGTCTGCATCATCGATGACAAGCAACACATCCGGACGTTTCTCGGCGACGCATTCGAGGAGCTCGGCTTTCTGGTTTCGACGCTGGGCGGCGCGCAGGACCTGGAGACGCCGCTCGCCCCTCATTATGCCGATATCGTGGTGCTCGGGCTGTCCGCGGGCGGCGTCGAGGCGAGCCGGGTCATCGAGGGTCTCGCCGCACGGTCGTTCGCCGGGCAGCTTCTGGTCATCGGCCAGGCCGGCTCGCCGGTGGTGGCGGCGGTCCGGCACCTGGCCGGACAGCGGGGGCTCGCGCTGCTCCCGACCCTCGCCACGCCGTTCAGCATCGACACCCTTCGCAACAGCGTCGCGGACCTGTTGTCCCGGGAGGCTCCGCCGAACGCGCCGGTCGACGTCGCGGAGGCGCTGAAATCGGGCTGGCTGGAACTGTGGTACCAGCCAAGGTCGACGCGCGCACGTTGGCCTCCCGCGGCGCCGAGGCGCTGGTCCGGATGCGGCATCCGTCGTGGGGCGTGGTGCCGCCGGCCTATTTCATCCCCGACCACGGCGACCCCCACTTCCACCAGCTGTCCGAATTCGTCCTCGGGCAGGCGCTCGACGACTGGCACTACTTCCTGGTTCAGGCCTATCCGATCGAGCTCGCGATCAACCTGCCGGTGTCGTTTCTGGAGGATCTCGATGCGATCGACGCGCTGTGCCGCCGAATGCCCCGTCATCCGGCGTTCGGCGGGCTGACGATCGAGATCAACGGCACCGAAATCCTCCGCAACCTCGCTCTCCTGACCGACGTCACGCGACGGGTCCGCTTCCACAACATCGCCGTCGCGATCGACGACATCGGCGCGGAATGGCCTTCGTTCATCGGGCTCGACGACTTTCCGTTCGCCGAGATCAAGGTCGATCGCAAATTCGTCCAGGGCTGCGCCGACGACAGGCTGAAGCGGTCGGTCTGCCGGAGCATCATCGAGATGGCATCGGGCTACGGCGCGCGCACCGTGGCCGAAGGCGTCGAAACCCGCGCCGACATGGTCGCGGCGCGCGAGCTCGGCTTCAACCAGGTGCAGGGCTTCCTGTTCGGCCGGCCGGCGGCGCGGCAGAAATTCGCGCGATCGTCGCTGTCGCGCCCCCTTGCCGCGCCGGGCTGACACGGGCTAGCCGGCGTTGCTCCGAGAACAACCGAGGCTCGCTTGGTGGAGGTCTCCTTCGCCGATGCGCCGCCGACGCGACCTTGCCGCCACCCGTTGCAGGACAACGCCCACAAATTCTAAGGTTCCCCGACACGCGCTGCTGTCGAAGGGGAATTGCAGATGGGCGACGTTGCATTGATGCGGCGGGCGATCGAGCTGTCGTCACGGTCGACAAAGCAGAACGGCGGGCCGTTCGGTGCGGTGGTGGCCCTGGAGGGCAGGATCATCGGCGAAGGCGTCAACCAGGTGGTCGCCTCCCGTGACCCGACCGCCCACGCCGAGATTTGCGCCATTCGCATGGCCTGCGCCGAGATCCGGAGCCACCAGCTCACCGGCTGCGAGATCTACACCAGCTGCGAGCCGTGCCCGATGTGCCTCTCCGCCATCTGGTGGGCACGGATTGCCAGGATCTATTACGGCAATACCCAGGCTGATGCCGCCGCCATCGGGTTCGACGACAACGCCTTCTATCGGGAGCTGAGCCTGCCGCCATCGCAGAGGACGGTCGCAGCCGAGCAGCTCTGCGGTCACGAAGCGAAGGTCGTCTTCGATGAATGGTTCAAAAACCCGCAGCGCATCCTCTACTGACGACTTGCCGCGGGTTCAGCGAGCGCTAGTCGCCGCCTCCTCCGCCGTCGCCCCCTCCACCGTCGCCGCAGGATGCATCGCCCGCGACGCCGTCGCAGGCGCCGCCATCATGGGACGCGAAGCTGAAGTCGCCTCCGCCGTCCGAGCCGCCGTCGCCGCCGGCGCGGCGCCGCCGCGGTTGGAAGAGACGGCCGAGAGCGGCGATGACCGCGCCCAGCGCGACGAATACGACAGCGAGCGTCTGAGCCTTCATCGTCCGTCCCCTCGCCCCTACTCCAGCTCCGGCGGCGGCGAGCGATCGAGCACGTCGCCGGTCGCGCCCTCCAGGAGGTCGAGTTCGTAGGTCTCGATGACAAGGGGGCCGCGCTTGCGCGGCAGCACCGTGAGCTTCTCGAAATGGGCATATTGCCGCCGCAGCGCGGCCTGGCCATCGGCGCGCACCTCGTCGACGAACAGCAACTTGCCCGCGAGCAGGACCGGATCGGGCTGTGGCATGTTGACCCAGCGGATGCGCTGGATCCGGCTCTCCACACAGACGTCGTGGGGCAAATAGAACTTCAGCCAGGCGGTAGTGCCGTAGTCGGGGCCGAGCACGCAGCCGACGCCGTTCTCCCGGCGCACCGCGTCGATCCCGGCCGCGAGCTCGCGCCAGCCCACCCCGATGGTCTTGACGGTGGGATCGCGCCGGTAACCCGACAGCACGCCGGTGTCGGACTGCACCACCAGCGCGAGCCACAGCGTGACGCCGCCCGGAATCGCCCAGCGCCGGCAGACATCGGCCACTCGCCGGGCGCGTATTCCCCACGTCCGGTGCGCCGCCACCGCGGCGGCGACGGCGAACGGCGGATACACCGGGCCGAACCAGTTGGCCTCGACCCGGCTGTGCAGCGAGTGCCAGGTGAAATAAAGCGCGATCGGCCAGAACATCGCATTGACCAGCGCCCGCGCCGGCCGCGTGCCGTCGGCGCCGCGCATCAGCGCCGCAAGGCCCATGACGCCGAGGACGAAGACCAGCGGCGTGGCGAAGCCGATCTGCGCCGGGATCATCTCGCCGAAGAACCGCAAGGTCAGGCTGTCGACCCGCGCGCGGCCGAGCTGCTTGATGAACGACACCCACTGGTGCTGCGCGTTCCAGGCGATCACCGGGGCGAACACCGCGAAGGCGACGCCGCCGCCGAGATAAGGCCAGGGCGAGCGCAGCCAGCGCCGCAGTTCCGGCACCGCGACCAGCCAGGCGAGGATGCCGACGCCGAACAGCAGGGCGGTGTATTTCGAGACCAGCGCGAGGCCGACCGCGAGACCGACGCCGAGCCACCACGCCCCGCGCCCGGTGTCGAGCACCTTGGCCAGCGCGTAGAGCACGAAGGTCGAGGCGACCAGGAGCGGCGCGTCCGGCGTCACGATCAGAGTGCCGGCGGCGACCATCAGGGTGGCGTTGAGCAGCAGCGTCGCGCTGGCGGCGATGGCGTCGTCGCGGAACAGGAGCGCGGTGGCGCGCCAGATCGCCCAGCTCATCGGCAGCGCCAGCAGCACCGACACCAGCCGGACGCCGAACTCGCTGTCGCCGGCGATCAGGGTGCCGAGGCGAATGACCAGCGCCACCATCGGCGGGTGGTCGTAATAGCCACCGGCGAGATGCTGCGACCAGGTCCAGTAATAGGCCTCGTCATAGGTGAGCGGCGTCAGCGCCGCAGCGAGCAGCCGCGCGGCGACCAGCGCCGCGACCACGACCGCGAGCTGTCCCCTGCCCGCGCGTCCGGCTTCGATCATCGCCTGCGCCAGACGAACAGGCTCGACAGGGCGTAATTCCACACCACGCCCATCAGCGCGCCGGAGGCGCCGGCCAGCCACCAGATCGGCTGGTGATTGTAGATCGAGAACGCCACCCCGACATTGGCGAGCAGCCCGACCGCGCAGACCAGGTAGAACACCACGAGGCCGCGCAGGATCCCTAAGCCCTTGAGCCGCTGGTCGCGGTAGGTCAGCACGTTATTGAGCAGGAAGTTACTGGTCATGGCGACGAAGGCCGCGATCGCCTGGGCGATGGAAAACGAGGCGGGGCGCAGCTCGAACACGATGCCGAGCGTGACCAGATGCACCACGAGACCGATCGAGCCGACCAGCGCGAACATCAGGAAGCGCAGCGACACCGCATCGCGCGTCAGCTTGGCCAGCACCAGCCCGAAGAAGTCGAGCGCCACCATGGAATCGAGCTTGCTCTCGCCGTGCTGGCGAGTGCCGAACACGAACGGAATCTCGACGATCCGCAGGTGGCCGCGCGCGGTGGCGACGATGTCGAGCAGGATCTTGAAGCCCTGTACCGACAGCGACGGCGCCAGCTCCTCGAAGCGGTCGCGCCGCATCATGAAGAAGCCGCTCATGGGATCGGCGATCCTGATGTCGAGCAGCCACTTCGCCATCATGGTCGCGGCGACGCTGAAGCCGAGCCGGGTGCGGTTGAAGCTGTCGGCGCTGCCGCCGTCGACATAGCGGCTGCCGACCACGAGATCGGCCTCGCCGCGCTGCAGCGGCGCCAGCATCACCGGCAGCCGGGTTTCGTCGTGCTGGAGATCGGCGTCGATCACCGCCACATAGGGCGCGCTGGAGGCCAGGATGCCCTCGATGCAGGCGCCTGACAGGCCACGCCGACCGATCCGCCGCAGGCAGCGCACCCGGGTGTCGGTCGCGGCGAGATCGCGCACCACGTTCCAGGTCCCGTCCGGCGAATTGTCGTCGACGAAGATCACCTCCCAGGCGACGCCCGCCAGCGCCGTCTCCAGGCGGCGGAACAGCGTCACGACGTTGTCACGCTCGTTGAAGGTCGGGACGATGACCGAAAGCTGGCGCTCCTCGGCCGCCGGCCGGGGCGGCGCCTCGCTGGAGGCCGGACTGGGGGCGGCGGCAACGGCCGGAGGCAGGGATTCGGACATGGCCGCAGCATATAACGGCGTAACCCCCGGGTGCCAAGGCGGGTTCCCGCCCCCGCCCGGCCCGACTTTCGGCCGGACGCCGGGGCCCGCGGCCGGAAGCCCGGTCCCGGGTCGGCTGCCGCATCGGTCCTGGATGGGTTTCGGGAGCCCCAAAACGTCAACGACCACGGAACGAAAGGCGCGCGTACATCCGGCGCAGCCAAATCATTACGTGGTCGTCTCGGCCAGTCTCCTGACCGTTTGCGGTGGAGCGTGTGGGGGGCACGCTCGACATCGCCGTTACAAGCCATATGGTGGGCAAATCCCAAACCGCAAGTGGCAGCGTGGAACATGGCGGTGAAATCCGGTCGGGTCTATGTCGGCGTCGGCGGCTGGACGTTCGAGCCGTGGCGCGGGGTGTTCTATCCCGCAAAGCTGCCGCAGGCGAAGGAACTGAACTACGCCGCCAGCAAGCTGACCTCGATCGAGGTCAACGGCACCTATTACAGCTCGCAGAAGCCGGAGACCTTCCGCAAATGGGCAAACGAGGTTCCCGACGGCTTCGTGTTCTCGGTCAAGGCCTCGCGCTACTCCACCAACCGCCGGGTGCTGGCGGAAGCCGGCGACTCGATCAAGCGGTTCTACGACCAGGGCCTCACCGAGCTGCGCGACCGGCTCGGGCCGGTGCTGTGGCAGTTCGCGCCGACCAAGAAGTTCGACGAGGCCGATTTCGGCAAGTTCCTCGAGCTGCTGCCGCGCGAGCGCGACGGCCTCGCGCTGCGCCACGTGGTGGAGGTTCGCCACGATTCGTTCTGCACGCCGGCGTTCGTCGCCCTGCTGCGCCAGTTCGGCGTCGCCGCGGTGTTCGCCGAGCACGCCAGCTATCCGGCGATCGCCGACGTCACCGCCGACTTCGTCTACGCCCGCCTGCAAAAAGGCAGCGACGACATCGCGACCTGCTATCCGCCCAAGGCGCTCGATGCCTGGACTGAGCGGCTGAAGACCTGGGCGGCCGGCGGCGAGCCCAAGGACCTGCCCAAGGTCGACGCCACGGTGGCCAAAAAGCAGCCGCGCGACGTGTTCGCCTACGTGATCCACGAGGGCAAGATCCGCGCGCCCGCGGGGGCGATGGAATTGATCGCCCGGTTGAAGTGACGCAAGATGATTTGCGGCCTGTCATTCCGGGGCGCGCGCAACGCGCGAGGCCGGAATCCATAGCCACAAACATCAATTTGGCGCCTCAGTGCGCGGTCTACGCTCGCGTGGACGGACGTGATGGGCCATTTCCAGCACAGGGGTTATGGGTTCCGGGCTCGGCGCGGAGCCTGTCATCGGGCCGCGCTTCGCGCGGACCCGTTGGCGCCGCCCCGGAACGACGGAACCTCAATTTCATACCGCAATCGTGGCAACTCCGGATCCGCCAATGCCCAAGCAAACGCAGCCGCTCTTCACCATCGGCTATGAACAGACCCCGGCCAAGGCCGTGCTCGACGAACTGCAGAGCGCCGGCGTCAAGCTCCTGGTCGACGTCCGCGCCATCGCCGCGTCGCGCCGGCCGGGCTTCTCCAAGACCCAGCTCGCCGCCGGCCTCGACGAACGCGGCATCGGCTACGTCCACCTGCGCGGCCTCGGCACGCCGAAGGAAGGACGCCTCGCCGCCCGCAGCGGCGACGTCGCCGCGCTGACGCGGATCTACGGCGCCCATCTCGGGACGCCGCAGGCCCGCGAGGAGATGGACGAACTGGCGGCGCTGGTGAAGACCGCCGGACCGGTGTGCCTGTTGTGCTACGAGCGCGACCACCGCCAGTGTCACCGCCGCTTCATCGCCGAGATCATCGCCGAGCGTGATCACGTCGCAGTCGAAAACCTCGAAGCGCCCCAGGTCTGAGCCCGCACCAACTCCCCGGCGGCGTCAATCCAGCGTCCGCCGGAACCGCGATACCGCGATGGTCATGGCGATCAGCATCAGCACGACCAGTCCGACCGCGTCGTAGCGCATGTTGTGCAGGGTCGAGCCCTTGAGCAGGATGGCGCGGACGATGCGGATGTAGTGGGTCAGCGGCAGGCATTCGCCGACCCACTGCGCCCATCGGGGCATGCCGGCGAACGGAAACATGAAGCCCGACAGCAGGATGTTGGGCAGGAAGAACATCATCGACATCTGCAGCGCCTGCAGCTGGTTCTGGGCGATGGTGGAAAAGGTGTAGCCGATCGCGAGATTGGCGCCGATGAACAGGGTGCTCAAGCCGGCCAGCAGGAAGAGATTACCGAGGATCGGCACGCCGAACAGCGTCACGCCGATCCCCACGATCAGACTGGCCTGGACGAAGCCCACCATCACATAAGGAATGATCTTGCCGAGCATGATCTCGACCGGCGTGATCGGCATCGACAGCAGGCTTTCCATGGTGCCGCGCTCGACCTCGCGGGTGACCGACAGCGCGGTGAAGATCAGCATGGTCATGGTGAGGATGGCGCCGACCAGGCCCGGCACGATGTTGAGCCGCGACGACGCCGCCGGATTGTAGCGGGCGTGGGTGCGGACCTCGAACGGCGGCACGGCGGGCTCGCCGGCGTTGAGGTCATGCGCCAGCGCGGTCTGGGCGAGCTGCGCCAGCGCCGCCAGCGCCGAGCTCGCCGCCACCGGGTCGGTGGCGTCGGCCGCGACCAGGATCGCGGGCTGGTCGCCGCGCCGCACGCCGCGCTCGAAGCCGCGCGGGATCTCGACGCCGAACAGCACCTTGCCCGACTGCAGCAGGTCGTCGAACTCGTCCTCGGTCTTGACCAGGTAGATGAAGTCGAAGAACGCGGTGTTCTCCATCGCCTTCACCACCGAGCGGCCGAGATCGGTGTCCTCCTGCAGCAGTACCGCCGCCGGCATGTGGTGCGGCGTGGTGTTGATGGCGTAGCCGAACAGCAGCAGCTGCATCACCGGCAGCACGACGATCATGGCGAGCGAGACGCGGTCGCGCCTGAGCTGGATGAACTCCTTCACCAGCATGGCCCAGGTGCGCCACAGCACCCCGCTGGCGGCGCGATCGCGCCGATCGGTTTGGGCTGCGCTCATTGAAAATTATCCGGGGTGCGCCCCATCAACTCGATGAAGACGTCTTCCAGAGACGGCGCGCCGTGCTGCCAAATGAGGCCGCGCTGGTTGCGATAGGGCGCGATCGAGGCCTCCAGCGCCGCGAGATCGCGCCCCGAGATGTGCAGGCTGGTGCCGAACGGCGCCACCATGTCGACGCCCGGCTTGCCAGCGAGCGCGACGGCGAGGTGATGCAGGTCCGGCCCCGTGACCGTGTAGGTCGTCAGCTTCGATTTCGCGATCACCGCCTCGACCGTGCCGTGAACCAGCAGATTGCCGTAGGCGATGTAGGCGATCTCGTGGCAGCGCTCGGCTTCGTCCATGTAATGCGTCGAGACCAGCACGGTGAGGCCCTCCGCCGCGAGATCGTGGATCTGGGTCCAGAAATCGCGCCGCGCCTTGGGGTCGACACCGGCGGTCGGCTCGTCGAGCAGCAGCAGTTCGGGCCCCGGCAGCGTGCAGGCGCCGAGCGCCAGCCGCTGCTTCCAGCCGCCCGACAGTTCGCCCGCGAGCTGGCCTTCGCGGCCGACCAGACCGAGCCGCCGGATCATGTCGCGCGCCGCGTCGCGCGGATGCGGCACCGCGTAAAGCCGGGCGACGAATTCAAGGTTCTCGCGCACCGACAGGTCCTGGTACAGGCTGAAGCGCTGCGTCATGTAGCCGACCCGGCGCTTGATCTTGTCGGACTCGGTCAGGATGTCGAAGCCGAGACAGGTGCCGGTGCCGCTGTCCGGGGTCAAAAGCCCGCACAGCATGCGGATGGTGGTGGTCTTGCCCGAGCCATTGGGGCCGAGAAAGCCGTAGATCGAGCCGCGCTTGACCTGCATCGACAGGTCGCGCACCACGACGCGGTCGCCGAAGGACTTGGTCAGCCCCGACACCTCGATGGCGATTTCGGCCTGCGCCGGCGCGGCGGGGGGCGCTGCGGATGACACGGGCTCGGGCATGGCCCCTCAGCTTCCTTTCGGAACCGACGCGACCGTCTTCGGGATCGGCGTGACGGTGATCGGCTGGCCGACCCGCAGCATGCCGGGCTTGTTGGGCCGCGCCTGGATCAGGTAGACCAGCTTGACCCGCTCCTCGAGGCTGTAGATCACCGGCGGAGTGTATTCGGCGGTGGTCGAGATGAAGTAGATCTTCGCGCTGAGATCGGCCGCGCAGCCGTCGCAGCTCATGCGGACGTCGTCGCCGAGCGCGAAGCCCGGTAGGCTCGCCTCGGGAACGTAGAAGCGGATCTTCATGTTGCCCGGCGGCATGATCGACAGCACCGGCCGCTGCGCGCCGACGGTCTCGCCTTCGCGGAAATAGATCTGCTGGACAGCGCCGGCGATCGGCGCGTAGCCGCTGCGGCGCGCCAGCCGCGTCTGCGAGGTGTTGACGCGCGCCTCGGCGACGCGCAGATCCGCCACCGCGGCATCGAGCGCCATCTGGGTGCCTGATCCGGTCCTGGCCAGCGAGCTGGCGCGGTCGAAGGTCTGCTTGGCGTTGGCCAGCGTCGCCTTGTTCTGGTTGAGGTCGGCCTGCTGCAGGTCGTCGTCAAGCGAGAACAGCAGCATGCCGGGTTTGACCTCGTCGCCCTCGCGCACGGTGAGCTTGACCACGCGGCCGAATTCGTCCGGGCTGACGAAGATCATGTCGGCCTCGACCCAGCCCTGAAAGCTCGGCGGGCCCTTCTCGCCGCAGCCGGCGAGCGCGAGTCCGAGTGTGAGCGCAGCGACCACGCGCATGAGCAGGCGTGACGGCATCATGGGCTGCTCCGTGGTCCGAAGATGATGTCGAGATGGGCCCGCAGCATCGCCGCGGCGTCCAGCGGCGCGTAGCGCGCGAACAGGCCCTGCCAGACGATGGCCACCATCGCCGGCGCCACCACCAGCTGGGGAAAGCGCGCGAGCGCCTCGTGGCGGATCTCGCCGCGGGCGATGCCGTATTCGATCAGCCGGGTCATGCCGGCGAGCCCGCGCGCCACCACTTCGCGATAGTAGAATTCCGACAGCGCCGGAAAGCGCGGACCTTCGGCGATGATCAGGCGCAGGATGTCGCCGCGCCGCGTGCCGGCGACCTCATTGACGAAGGTCTCCGCGAAACGCTCCAGCAATGCGCGCGCCGAGCCGCCCGCCTCCGGAGGCTGCGCGATCCGTTCGATTAGCGGCACCAGCGCGGTCCGCACCAGTTCCTGGAACAGCGCTTCCTTGTCCTGGAAGTGGAGATAGATCGTGCCCTTGGCGACGCCGGCGCGGCGGGCGACGTCGTCGAGCCGCGTCGCCGCGAAGCCGCGCGCGGTGAATTCATCGAACGCCGCCTGGGTGATCGCCGCCCGGCGCTGCTCGGCACCGGCGCCGCGCCGGTTTGTGGTCGCCCGGCGCGGCGCTGTCGGCGTCGACTTGGGAGCTGTCCGGGTCCTGGAAGGCGTGGAACTCATGTATGTATCATGACTGACCGGTCAGTCATTTTCAAGCAGGCATTTCGGCCGCGGCGCCATGAGCCACGAACGCCGATAAAGCGCCTTGATTTCAATCGAGTGAGGCGCGCGCGATCTGGCTGCGGAGAGCCCGGGCACGCTCCGGTGACGACAATGGCCCTGCCCCCGAGCCCGTCGCGCCCATCAATCCATGATCGGCGCCGCGTGTGCCTCGGCATTCCCCGAAGCGGCGAGGCGATCAAGCGTGGCCTTCAATCCAACCGTGTCCGGGCAGATCACCAGTCGGGTTGCCCGTCCCCATCGCAACTGCAGAACGTGAACGCCTCGGTTGGACGTCATGACCCCATCGGTCCCCGAGTTGGTCTCGGTCCACTCCGCGAGGACGAGCGTCTTCCAGGGCCCGCCGCTGACCACCACCCGCCCCACCTCGAACCGAATGTCCGGCAGCAGGCGGTAGAGACGCTCATACCATCGGCGGGTCGCCGCCAGCGTGTGCCTCGACCCGCTCAGGGCATGGTTCTCGCCGAGAAACGAATGTTCGAAGCGCGGCGCAAAGGCCCGCAGCACCGGCTCGGCGTCGCCACGATTGACGGCGTCAAACAGCGCACGAACGCGGCGGACGACAATCACGTGGTACATGCCGCCTCCTCGAGTTCATTCATTGAACTTATATATCGGATTGAGTTCAATGACGCAACTGAGTAGGCTTGGACCATGGAAAGAACCAGCTTTGCGCACATGCGCTGCTCGTTGGCCCGCGGCCTCGAACTGATCGGCGACTGGTGGTCGCCCCTCATCATTCGCGACCTGTTCCTGGGACTCTCGCGGTTCGATGAACTGGTCGAAGACCTCGGCATCTCGCGCAATCTGTTGACGCGACGGCTCAAGTCCCTGGCAGCGAACGGGATTGTCGAGCGGACGGCCTATCAGCAGAAGCCCGCACGCTACGCTTATCGTCTGACCGAAGCCGGACGCGATCTCGTGCCGGCCATTCTCGCGCTCACCGCATGGGGCGACCGCTGGGCACGGCCACGCGAAGGCAGCCCCATCCTGTTCGTGCACACGACGTGCGGCCACCGGTTCGAGCCGCGCGTGACGTGCTCGGCTTGCACGGAACCGGTCACGGCCGAGACCGTGACGGCGATTGCCGGACCGGGCGGAGCAGCAAGACCTGGAACGAAACTGGTGGCAAGGCGCCTTCACAGCCCAGCACCGGTCGCGGCCATCAAATAGGCCGCGCGGTGCGCCGCCCGCTACTTACCGATCGTCGAACGGGTCGACCGCTCAGCCCTTTGCGTCGCAGGCCCAGGCGCGGATCACGCATTCCTTGCCGCCGTACTGGTAGCAGTACCTGGTCGCGGCATTGAGCGCGCTGGAGATGTGCGGCGCCACCGCCTGGCCGAACGAGCCGCAGGGATTGGCCATGTCGACGGCAAACGCGGCGCACGACCGGCTCATGGTGATGGTGGAGCAGTCGCCCTTGCACTGCTTGCGCGCGGCGGCCACCGCCGCGGCCTGCGCCGGATAGTCGATGGCCTGGCCGAAGGTCCCGCATTTTCCGATGGCGAGCGCTCCCGCGGCAAACGCCGTTCCCGGCATGGGAGCCGCGGCGGCGACGGACACGATGATGGCAATGATGGCGCGGCGGCGCCAGGCCGATACACTTACGAACATCCCCTCCCCCGAGGTCACGCGCATGATCCGGGACCGTCGATCCCGGTTGCCCCGAGCGGGTCATGCGATTCCTGAACGGCGGAGCGCGACGACGACTCGACGCCGCCTCGCGCTCGCGGCGGCCACTCTAGGGGCAGGTCGTTTCAACTTGGTTTACAGGTTGCAAATGCGACCCGACAACGGACCTCAGCCGCGCCGCGCCTCGTCCAGCGCCTCGGGGGTGTCGATGTCGAGGAAGGCGCTCTGCCCCTCGACCGCGACCTCGGCCACCGCCTCGGCATGGCGTTCGATCAGGTGGCGCGCGCCGATGTCGCCGTCGAGCGTCATCAGTTCGGCGAAGAAGCGCCGCGACCACAGAACCGGGTTGCCGCGCCGGCCTTCGCTGACCGGCAGCGTGATCAGCGCGCCGCGATCGGGCGCGAAGCCCTCGATCAGCCGGTCGATCAGCGTGGCGTCGACCAGCGGCATGTCGCCGAGGCAGACGATGGCGCCGTCGGCGTCGCCATGCACCGCACCGATGCCGGTCTTGACCGAGCTGGCGAGGCCGGCGGCGAAACGCGGGTTGTGCGCGAAGGTGACGTCGAGGCCCTCGAGCGCGCGACGGACCTCGGCGGCCTGATGCCCGGTCACCACCACCACCGACGACGCCTTCGACGCCAGCGCCTGCTCGGCGACGATGCGCACCAGGGGCTTGCCGCCGAGTTCGGCCAGGAGCTTGTTGGGCCCGCCCATCCGGGTCGAGCGTCCGGCCGCCAGCACCACCGCGGCGACGTTGCGGTTGCCGTCGCTGCCGGCCGGGTTGCGCGGCTGCGGCCGGGTGACGATTTCCATCAGGAGGCCGCCGACGCCGAGCCCCATGATGTCCGTGCGCGACACCGGCAACCCCGCCAAGAGCCGCACCAGCACCCAGTCGAAGCCGTTCTCGGTCGGCGAGCGCGCGCAGCCCGGCGCGCCGACGATGGCGCGCTGGCCGACGTGGCCGATCAGCAGCAGGTTGCCCGGGTCCACCGGCATGCCGAACTGATCGATGGCGCCGCCGACGCGCTCGATCGCCGCCGGAATCACGTCGCGGCGATCGGCGATGGCGGACGCGCCGAACACGATCACCAGTTCGGCGCCAAGCGCGAGCAACTCGTCGATCGCCGCCGCGAGCTCGGCCTCGCCGTGGGGCACCCGCCGCTCGGCGATGATCTCGGCGCCGGCCGGCGCCAGCCGTTCCCGGGTCACCCGCAGGGTCTTGTCGATCACCTTCGGCGCCAGCCCCGGCAGGGTGGTCGACACCACCCCGACCCGGCGCACCACGAACGGCGCGACCCGCAGCGTCTCGGGCGACACCGCGGCGACGGCGGCATCGCGCAGCGCCGCCGGAATCCCGAACGGAATGATCTTGACGGTTGCGATCATCTCGCCCGCCACCACCGCCCTGAACGCCGGCAGGGTCGCGAGCGTGATCGCCTCGTCGACGGTGTTGATGCGGTCGACCGCGCCGCGATCGATCATCAGCACGCCGGCATGGGCGGCGAACAGGTTGGCGCGCCCGGTCACCGCGCGTTCGACCACCGCGCCGTCGCCGGCGACGGCGGCGGCGATCGAGGCGGCGGCGACGTCCTCGGACACGTCGCTGGCCTCGAGCCGCGCCACCACGATGTCGCCGACCCCGGCGCGGGTCAGCGCCTCGGCCTCGCGCTCACCGACCGTGGTGCCCTTCTTCAGCACCAGCGAACCGCTGCGGATGGTGTGAACGGTGACGCCGCCGACGGCATCCGCCGGTGCAACGGGGCCGAATTTCATGCTGCGGTCCCGGTCACGGCGGCCGCGGGCGCGTGGCCCGCCTCGCGCGGCAGGCGCAGCACGGCGGTGATCTCGGCCATGATCGCCACCGCGATCTCCGCCGGCGACACCGCGCCGATGGCGAGCCCGATCGGGGAATGGATCCGCGCCAGCGCCGCCTCGGAGGCGCCTTGCGCCTTCAGCCGCTCGACCCGCTTGGCGTGGGTTTTGCGCGAGCCCAGCGCGCCGATGTAGAAGCACTCGCGCGCCAGCGCGTGCAGCAGCGCCGGATCGTCGATCTTGGGATCGTGGGTCAGCGCCACGAAAGCGGTGTAGCGATCGATATTGAGCGGCGGCAGCGCGGCATCGGGCCACTCGGCGATCAAGGCGATGTCGGGAAACCGCTCGGGCGAAGCGAACGCGGTGCGCGGATCGACGATGGTGACGTCGTAGTCGAGCGAACGGGCGAGCGGCGCCAGCGCCTGGCTGATGTGGACGGCGCCGGTGACGACGAGACGCGCCACCGGCGCGTGGACGGTGAGAAACAGCTTGCGGCCGGCGGCCTCGATCATGCCGCTCTTGCCCATGCGCAACTGCCGGTCGAGTTCGGCGGCGAGCGGGTCGCCGGCGAAGTCCGCGATCTTGACCAGGCGCTGGGCGCCGGTCGGCACCTCCGTCACCACGATCACGGGCCGGCGCGCGGCGCGCTCGGCGTTCAGTTCGGCAAGCAGTTCGTTTTTCAAGGCTGGCCCCGGGGAATGAGGATGGTGCGCGCCGGTGTGGCGTCGCGCGATTGGCCCTATCCGACCTTCTCGACGAAGACGCGGATGGTGCCGCCGCACGACAGGCCGACGTTCCAGGCGGTCTCGTCGGCGACGCCGAACTCCAGCATCCGGGGTTCGCCGCTGGCGATCACGTCGAGCGCCTCGGTGACGACCGCGCCCTCGACGCAGCCGCCCGACACCGATCCCAGGAAAGTGCCGTCGTCGTTGATCACCAGGTGCGACCCCGCCGGGCGCGGCGCCGACCCCCAGGTCTCCATGACGGTGGCGAGCGCGACGCCGTGGCCGGCGTTGCGCCACTGCTCGGCGGTCTTGAGAATATCGTCGTCGCGGCTGAGCATGGTATTTTCCCTCAGGCTACGGCCTGCGCCGCGAAGCGGTGGCCCTGCACGGGCGCCGACAGCGCGGCGACGAGCCCTTCGATGGATTCAAGATTGTGCACGGGGCGGAATTCGTCAACATGGGGTAGCATCATTTTGATGCCCTGGGCCTTGGCCTGGAAGCCCTCGTAGCGCAGCAGCGGATTGAGCCAGATCAGGCGCCGGCACGAGCGGTGCAGCCGGTCCATCTCGAAGGTCAGCCGGTCGTCGGCCTCGCGCTCCAGCCCGTCGGTGATCAGGAGCACGATGGCGCCCTGGGACAGCACCCGGCGGCCCCACAGCTTGTTGAAGGTGTGGAGCGAGCTGGCGATCCGGGTGCCGCCGGACCAGTCCTCGACCGCGCCGGTGCAGGCGGCGAGCGCCTCGTCGGGATCGCGGGCCCGCAGCGCCCGCGATACGTTGGTGAGCCGCGTGCCGAACAGGAACACCGAGACCCGCTTGCGGGCGTCGGTGATGGCGTGCAGGAACTGGAGGAACAGCCGCGTGTAGTCGCTCATCGAGCCCGAAATGTCGAGCAGCGCCACGATCGGCGCCGGCTTGTCGATGCGCCCGAGCCGGCGGATGTCGACGATGTCGCCGCCGGTGCGCAGGCTGCCGCGCAGGGTGCGGCGCAGGTCGAAGCGGCTGCCCCTGGCGTCGGGCTTGAAGCGCCGCGTCCGCAGCTCGGCCTGCGGCAGCCGCATGGCGGCGACCGCGCGCACCGCTTCCGCGATCTCCGCCGCGCTCATCTGGGCGAAGTCCTTCTTCTGCAGGATCTCCCGGTCGGACATCGAGAGGCGGACGTCCTGCTCGACCTCCTCGGTCTCCTGCTGCGCCGCGTGCTGGGAAAAGGCTTCCTGGACCCGGCGCGCCGCCGCCGGCGGCGGTTTGCGCGCATGCTCGGGCAGCGGGATGGAATCGAGCATGCTCTCCCACGGCTGGTCGACCCGGAAGAACAGGTCGAAGCCTTGCGCGAACACCAGCATGTGCTCGTGGCGCTTGACGAAGATCGCCTGCAGGGTGGCGAACACGTCGGCGCGCCGGCCGATGTCGATCAGGCGCAGCGCCTGCAGCGCGTCGATCACCGCGCCCGGCCCCACCGGCACGCCCGCCGCGCGCAACGCACGGGCGAAGCCGACGATGTTGTCGGCGATCAGTCCGGTGACGGGGGATTGGGGTTGGTCGGGCATCGCGCTCCGCGTCAGGCCCGTTCGCTCACGGCCTGCTTGATGGTCTTCTGCAGCGTCTCGCCCTGCATGCGGGCGATGTCGTCCTGGTATTTCAGCAGCGCGCCCAGCGAGTCCCCGACCACCTGCGGCGTCAGCGTGCGGGCGTCGAGCTGGGTCAGCGCGGTCGCCCAGTCGATGGTCTCGGCCACGCCCGGCACCTTGAACAGGTCCTGGTCGCGCAGCACCTGGACGAAGCTGACGACCTGCTCCGACAGCTTCGCCGCGATGCCCGGCACCCGCGACCTGACGATCGCGAGCTCGCGCTCGGCGGACGGGTAGTCGACCCAGTGATAGAGACAGCGGCGCTTGAGCGCGTCGTGGATCTCGCGGGTGCGGTTCGAGGTCAGGATCACGATCGGCGGCTGCGCCGCCCGCACGGTGCCGAATTCCGGGATGGTGACCTGGAAGTCGCTGAGGATCTCGAGCAGGTAGGCCTCGAACGCCTCGTCGGCGCGGTCGAGCTCGTCGATCAGGAGCACCGGCGCGCCGGCCGGATCGGGTTCGAGCGCGCGCAGCAGCGGCCGCTTGATCAGGTACTGCTCCGCGAAGATGTCGTGGGACAGGCGGTCACGATCGGTGTCGCCGGTCGCTTCCGCGAGCCGGATCGCGATCATCTGGGCGGCGCTGTTCCACTCGTAGACGGCGGAGGCGACGTCGAGCCCCTCGTAGCATTGCAGGCGGATCAGCGTGCGCCCCAGCGCCGCGGACAGCGCCTTGGCGATCTCGGTCTTGCCGACACCGGCCTCGCCTTCCAGGAACAGCGGCCGGCCCATGCGCAGCGCGAGAAACGTCGTGGTCGCCAGCGGCCGTTCGGCGAGGTAGCCCTGCCGCGCCAGCAGCTCCACCGTGGCGTCGACCGAGTCCGGAATGGGAGTGGGAGCGTTCATGCCGCCTGCCGATTCATCCTGATGAGGCGGGCGCCGCGCCCGTCTTGCGTGCTTGCCTGCCTACTTGCCGTTGGCCGCGTCAACCGCGCGCGCCGCGAGCACGCCGATCAGATGCGCGCGGTATTCCGCGCTGCCGTGAATGTCGGCGTTGAGCCCGTCGGCCGGGACGCTGAGCCCCTCGAGCGCCTTCGACGCGAAGCGCTTCTTCAGCGCCTCCTCGAACGCGGTGACGCGGAACACGCCGTCGGCGCCCGCGCCGGTGACCGCGACGCCGACGTCCGAGGGCCGCCGCGCGACGAACACGCCGACCAGCGCATAGCGCGAGGCCTGGTTGCGAAACTTCACATAGGCCGCCTTCTTCGGCAGCGGGAACGTGACGCGGGTGATGATCTCGTCGCTCTCGAGCGCGGTGGTGAACAGGCCGGCAAAGAACTCCTCGGCCTTGAGGCGGCGCTTGTTGGTGACGATGGTGGCGCCCAGCGCGAGGCAGGCCGCCGGATAGTCGGCGGTGGGATCGTTGTTGGCGAGCGAGCCGCCGATGGTGCCGCGATGGCGCACCGCCGGATCGCCGATCACGCCGGCGAGATAGGCCAGCGCCGGGATCGCCTCGCCGACGATGGGCGAACCGGCGACGTCGGCGTGGGTGGTCATGGCACCGATCGACAGCGCCCGGCCCTTCATCTCGATGCCGGAGAGATTCTCCACCTTGGAGAGATCGACCAGGTGGGGCGGGCTCGCCAGCCGCTGCTTCATCACCGGGATCAGGGTATGGCCGCCGGCTACCAGCTTGGCGTCCTCGTTCTTGGCGAGAAGGTTGGCGGCCTGCCGCACGGTGGCCGGACGATGAAACTTGAATTCGTACATCGGGTATCCTTGAGGGTGTCCCTGGAAAGCGCGCGCTCGCTCAGAACGAAAGATCAGGCCGACTTCGCCATGGCCTTGGCGCCGGCCGCGATCGATTCGACGATGTTGTGATAGCCGGTGCACCGGCAAAGATTGCCTTCGAGCTCCTCGCGGATGGTGTGGTGGTCGAGGTCATGGCCCTTGCGGCGCACCAGGTCGACCGCGGTCATGATCATGCCGGGCGTGCAGTAGCCGCACTGCAGGCCGTGGTGCTCGCGAAACGCCTCCTGCATCGGATGCAGCGTGTCGCCGGCGGCGAGCCCCTCGATGGTGGTGATGTTCTGGCCGTCGACCATCACCGCGAGCGTGGTGCAGGACTTGACCGCCTTGCCGTCGACATGGACCACGCAGGCCCCGCACTGCGAGGTGTCGCAGCCGACATGGGTCCCGGTCAGGCCGAGGTTTTCACGCAGGAACTGAACCAGCAGGGTGCGCGGGTCGACATTGCCCGTGACCGGATTGCCGTTCACGATGAGGGAAATCTTGGCCACCAGAAGGGTCTCCTCCGACACCGCGGGGGGCGGCGCCACTCTTTAAGGACGTCAGATTGCGGGATGTTCGAAATTCGGCGCGATCATAAGTGCCCGCGCCGGCTTGGGCAACCGCGGCAACCGCCTCAGCGCCATGCAGTTTTCGGCGTTGCCGCCGGCCTGCGGGGGCTCGCCGGCGGCAATCGGTCGGCAGCCGCCGTCAGCTCCCGGCCTTCACCGCGTCGGCGAATTTGGCGAAAAAGTCGTCGCCCAGCTTCTTGGCCGCCCCGTTGATCAGGCGCTGGCCGAGCTGGGCCAGCTTGCCGCCGATCTGGGCCTCGACCTCATAGGTCAGCAGCGTACCGCCATCGCTGTCCTTCAGCGCCACCGTCGCGCCGCCCTTGGCGAAGCCGGCCACCCCGCCCTCGCCTTCGCCGGAGATCTTGTAGCTGTTCGGCGGATCGAAATCGCTCAGCGTCACCCGCCCCTTGAAGCGCGCCGACACCGGCCCGACCTTCATTTTGGCGGTGGCGCGAAACTCGTGGTCCGAGGTCTTCTCCAGCTCCTCGCATCCCGGGATGCAGGCCTTGAGCACCTCCGGATCGTTGAGCTTGCTCCACACCACCTCCCGGGACGCGGGCAGTTGAACCTCCCCGTTCATTGTCATCGCCATCGCGTTTACTCCCTGAATTGTCACCGGCCCGCCGGCCGCCCTCGATACCGCTGTTTGGCCGTGATTGAAACAGGCCCGGCGGGGCCCGACAAGGCAGCGACAAGTAGTAGGCGCCGTGCGGCACCAAGCGCAGTGGCACGAACGGCCCGGCTGACCAGGGTCACGGCGGGCGACGTGGCGCGGTGTCGGTTCCGGCGCGCCGCAGAATCTGCCAAGAGATGGGCTCGAACAGACGGACTTCAAGGCACGGACTTCAGGACGGATCTGAACCGGTTCACGAGGAGACGCTCATGCCCATGGTCGATGCCGACGGTTGCCGGCTCAACGTCGCGGTCGAAGGCCGCGACGGCGGCCCGACCCTGATGCTCTCGAATTCGCTCGGCACCACCATGCAGCTGTGGGAGCCGCAGATGCCGGCGCTGACCAAGGTGTTCCGTGTCATCCGCTACGACCGGCGCGGCCACGGCAAGTCCGACATCGGCACGACGCCCTACAGCATCGAGCGGTTCGGCCGCGACGTGCTGGCGATCCTCGACGATCTCAACATCGCCCGGACGCACTGGTGCGGGATCTCGATGGGCGGCATGGTCGGCCAGTGGCTGGCCGCCCATGCGCCGGAGCGCTTCGACAAGGTGATCCTGGCCAATACCGCCTGCTACTACCCGGACCCGTCGGGCTGGGACGCCCGCATCACAGCCATTCGCGAGGGCGGTCTCGCCGCCATCGCCGACACCGTCATGAACGCGTGGTTCACCGCCGACTTCCGCGAGCGCGCGCCGCAGGTGGTGGCGAAGATGACGGCGATGCTGACGGCGACGCCGGCCGAGGGCTACATCGCCTGTTGCGAGGCGCTGCGCACGCTGGACCTGCGCGCGCTGCTGCCCACCATCTCACGGCCGACTCTGGTGATCGCCGGACGGCACGATCCCTCGACGCCGCTGGCGGCGGGTGAACTGATCCGCAGCCAGATTCCCCGCGCCAGCATGACCATCCTCGACGCCGCGCACATTTCCAACGTCGAGCAGCCGCACGCCTTCACCGACGCCGTGGTCGGCTTCCTGACCCAGCGCTGAGGGGCGGCGGCCCGGCGGCGGTCGTGAGACCCGCTGCGCGAGCGATACTCCATCTCGTCACCCGCGGGCTTGACCACCGTAAGTCGGGCTTGCCCGACTTACGGCACTTTAGACGGACACAGCTCGGCGAGAGCCGAGCTGCTACGGGTCCACGCTTTGCCGCAACTACCGAAAGTGAAGAGTGGATGCGCGGGACAAGCCCGCGCATGACGATGAGGTCAACGTCTACGTCAGCGACAACTCACCGGACCGCGCGCCGTCGTCGCTAGGCGCGCTCTCCGCCACCGGCTTCTCCAGCGCCGGCGCGGTTTCGACCAGCATGACGATCGCAATCGACAGCAGCAGCAGGAGTTCGCTGGCGTGCAGCCGCAGGCCGGCGGCCTCGCCGACCCTGGCCGCCAGCACCATGCAGATGAAGCTGACGACGCTGCCGAGCGCGAGCGCGATCGCCAGCGCTTCGTTGGTCTCGCCGCGATCGCGGGTCGAAGTCCGCGCGGCCAGGGCGACGAACAGGGCGAAGAACGCCACCACCGTCAGCTTGGCGAGCGCCAGCAGCCAGGCGAACCGCACCGTCGCCAGCGTGCCGAGTTGCAGGTAGTCGCTGACGAACAGCGCCACCGCCATGTTGGCGCGCTCGTAATAGAGCCCGTGGACCGGCGACATCGCGATCTTGATCGCCGGGATCGCCCAGGTCGGGATGATGTAGGCGGCGACCAGCGCGCCGTTGAACGTACCGAGCTTCCAGCCCTTGACCATGTCCGGATCCGCCTGCCGATGCCCCTCCTGGCAAGCGCCGTAAGAGGTCGATTGAGGTTACGAATTAAGCGGACGTTAACGCCGTCAGGCAATGGAAACCATTTGTTTACCCTAACGCGAAGAATTCTCGTGGGAATCGGAACCCGCCGGGTCGTCTGGCACGAAAATTGACACGAAAAATCCCGCCTCGCGGCGGGATTCTCGTATTCATTGCCAGTTCGGGCAGGCGGTTCGGAGCCCCGCCCGCCTCGGGTCCTAGCGCTGCGGCCGCTGGTCGGGGTTCTGCGGCTTCTGGGGGGTCTGCTGCGACTGCTGGCCAGGCTTCTGGCCGCCGCCCTGCTGCTGACCCGGCTTCTGGTTCGGATTCTGCTGGGACTGCTGGTCGTTCTGGTTCGGATTGGACATGCCAAGTCTCCACTGTGCTTCTCTGCAACGCTGAGCCAACTGCCGGCCGGCGTCCTGGTTGCGGTTCCGGCCCAAAAAACCTTGATCGTGATCTGCTCCGGCCCCGCCGGGACGACGTCGGTTCGGATGCCGCGCGGTGCCGGGCGACCGGCGCAGGGCAAAAGTGTTCCGTGGACAGAGGCTTAGCGGCTCCGCCGCGGTGTTGCGGGGCCCGGTTCCCGCTGTTAGGAATTGCAACGAGATGCCATGGTCCGGCTGCCGGAGCCCCACGGCGCGTCTTGTCCCTCTCGCGAGGGGACCCGGCCCTGTCGTGGCCGATCCCGCCGCGCACGATGCCCCTCTCGCTGACGGCAGCCCATGGATTACTTCGCCCAGCAGCTCATCAACGGCATTGCCCTCGGCTCGATCTACGGGCTGATCGCGATCGGCTACACCATGGTCTACGGCATCGTCGGCATGATCAATTTCGCCCACGGCGACATCTTCATGATCGGCGGCTTCATCGCGCTGATCTCGTTCCTGGTGCTGGTGTCGATCGGCGTCACCGCGGTGCCCGTGGTGCTGCTCCTGGTGCTGATCGTGGCGATGGCGACCACCGCGCTCTACGGCTGGACCGTGGAGCGCATCGCCTATCGCCCGCTGCGCCACTCCTTCCGGCTGGCGCCGATGCTGTCGGCGATCGGCATGTCGTTCGTGCTGTCGAATTTCTCCCAGGTCTCACAGGGCGCCCGGATCAAGTCGATCGCCCCGATCATCACCGGCGGCTACACGCTGTTCGAGACCGGTGGCTTCGCGGTCCGACTGTCCAACATCCAGATCTTCATCGTGCTGACCACGGTGGCGCTGCTGCTGGCGTTCTCCTGGCTCGTCGGCCGCACCCGGCTCGGCCGCGACATGCGCGCCTGCGAGCAGGACCAGACCATGGCGGCGCTGCTCGGCGTCGATGTCGACCGCACCATCTCCATGACCTTCGTCATCGGCGCGGCGCTCGCCTCCGTCGCCGGGCTGATGTACCTGCTCTATTACGGCGTGGTCGACTTCTTCATGGGCTTCGTCGCCGGCATCAAGGCCTTCACCGCCGCGGTGCTGGGCGGCATCGGGTCGCTGCCCGGCGCGATGCTGGGCGGGCTCGCCATCGGGCTGATCGAAACCTTCTGGGCGGCGTATTTCTCGTCCGAGTACAAGGACGTCGCCGCGTTCTCGATCCTGATCGTGGTCCTCATCTTTCTTCCGACCGGCCTGCTCGGCCGTCCGGAAGTCGAGAAAGTCTGAGCGGGTTCCGGCGTGGCGCACCCCTCCTCCGACACCCACTCCGCCGCCCCGCCGCACGGCTTCGCCTTCATCCTCAGGCGCGCGCTGATCAGCGCGGCGATCGCGCTGGTGCTGTTCGCGCTGATGATCGGCGTGCGCACCGAGGCCGGTCCGACCGGCGTCCTGATCTACTGGACCCGGTTCGGCGACCTCGCGGCGCTGGTCGGCGCGGTCTTCGTCGGCAGCATCATTGTCGAACTCATCCGCACCTTCCTCGGACCGGTCGAGATCGCGCGGCGCGTGCCGGACGGCCTGCGCAACGGCCTCTCCGCGCTGCGGCGCTTCGCGGTCCCGGCGCTGCTCGTCTTCGCGGTGCTGATCCCGGTGATCTTCTACCAGCAGCGCTACATCCTCGACCTCTCCATCCTGGTGCTGACCTACGTGATGCTGGGCTGGGGACTCAACATCGTGGTCGGCCTCGCCGGCCTGCTCGACCTCGGCTACGTCGCCTTCTACGCCGTGGGTGCCTATTCGTACGCCCTGCTCTCCACCACCTTCGGACTGTCGTTCTGGATCTGCCTGCCGCTCGCCGGCATTCTCGCGGCGTTCTGGGGCATGATGCTCGGCTTTCCGGTGCTGCGCCTGAAGGGCGACTACCTCGCCATCGTCACGCTGGCCTTCGGCGAGATCATCCGCATCGTGCTGCTCAACTGGCAGAGCCTGACCGGCGGCCCCAACGGCATCAGCGGCATCCCGCGGCCGACCGCGTTCGGCATTCCGCTGACCGCCGGCCCCGACGGCCTCGCCGCGCGGCTCGGCATCCCGTTCTCGCCGACCCATCGCATCGTGTTCCTGTTCTACCTGATCCTGGCGCTGGCGCTGCTGACCAACTGGGCGACGATCCGGCTGCGACGGCTGCCGATCGGACGGGCCTGGGAGGCGCTGCGCGAGGACGAGGTCGCCTGCCGCGCGCTCGGCATCAACACCGTGGTCACCAAGCTCACCGCGTTCGCGCTCGGCGCCATGTTCGGCGGCTTCGCCGGCGCCTTCTTCGCCACCCGGCAGGGCTTTATCAGCCCGGAATCGTTCTCGTTCCAGGAATCGGCGCTGGTGCTCGCCATCGTCGTTCTCGGCGGCATGGGCTCGCAGCTCGGCGTCGCGCTGGCCGCCGTCGCCATGATCGGCGGCTTCGAGCTGTTCCGCGGCTTCGACCAGTACCGCATGCTGGTGTTCGGCGTCGCCATGGTACTGCTGATGATCTGGCGGCCGCGCGGGCTGATCGGCCACCGCGCCCCCTCGGTCTATTTGGCGCGGCGCGACGCCATCGCCGCCGATCTCGTCAAGGAAGGCCACGGATGACGGGCTCCGACATCCTTGAGGTCACCCACCTGTCGATGACGTTCGGCGGCATCCGCGCCGTCAGCGACCTCTCCTTCACCGCCGGCCGCGGCGCCATCACCGCGCTGATCGGGCCCAACGGCGCCGGCAAGACCACCGTCTTCAACTGCATCACCGGCTTCTACAAGCCGACCACCGGCATGATCCGCCTGGTCCACGACGATAACCGCGACTTCCTGCTCGAGCGGCTGTTCGACTTCCGCATCGCCAAGCGCGCCAGGGTGGCCCGCACCTTCCAGAACATCCGGCTGTTCTCCGGCATGACGCTGCTGGAAAACCTCATGGTGGCGCAGCACAACCCGCTGATGCGGGCCTCGGGCTTCACCGTGCTGGGGCTGTTCGGCGCGCCGGGCTATCGCGCCGCCGAGCGCGCGGCGATCGACCGCGCCCGCCACTGGCTCGACCGCATCGGCCTGATCGCGCGGGCCGACGACGCCGCCGGCAACCTGCCCTATGGCGACCAGCGTCGCCTCGAGATCGCGCGCGCCATGTGCACCGAGCCGGCGCTGTTGTGCCTCGACGAACCCGCCGCCGGGCTCAACGCGCGCGAGAGCGAGGCTCTCGGCGAGCTCCTGCTGTCGATCCGCGGCGACACCGGAACGTCGCTGCTGCTGATCGAGCACGACATGTCGGTGGTGATGGGGATCTCCGACCGCATCGTGGTGCTCGACCACGGCGTCAGGATCGCCGAGGGCACGCCGAAGGAGATCCGCGACGATCCCAGGGTGATCGCCGCCTATCTCGGCAGCGACGAGGAAGACGCCGTCGCCGAAATGGAGGGCTCGGCATGACCGACGCGCCCGCCCCGCCCCTGCTCACCATCCGCGCCCTGCGCGCCTCCTACGGCAAGATCGCGGCGCTGAAGGGCGTCGACCTCGACGTCCGCGCCGGCGAGATCGTGGCGCTGATCGGCGCCAACGGCGCCGGCAAGTCGACACTGATGATGACGGTGTTCGGACGGCCGCGCGCCCGCGACGGCCGCATCGCCTTCGACGGCCGCGACATCACCCACCTGCCGACCCACCTGGTCGCGCGGCTGCGGATCGCCCAGGCGCCGGAAGGCCGGCGCATCTTCCCGCGCATGACGGTCGCGGAAAACCTCAAGATGGGCGCGGACGCGACCGAGGCCAGCGCCGCCGACCACGCCGTCGACCTCGAGCGGGTGCTCGGCCTGTTCCCGCGGCTGAAGGAGCGGCTGACCCAGCGCGGCGGCACGCTGTCGGGCGGCGAGCAGCAGATGCTGGCGATCGGCCGCGCGCTGATGATGCGGCCGCGGCTGTTGATGCTCGACGAGCCCTCGCTCGGCCTCGCGCCGCTGATCACGCGGCAGATCTTCGACGCCATCCGCACACTGAACCGCCGCGACGGCCTGACCGTGCTGATCGTGGAGCAGAACGCCAACCAGGCGCTGCGGCTCGCCCATCGCGGCTACGTCATGGTCAACGGCGAGATCACGCTCTCCGGCGAAGGCCGGGAGCTGCTGCAGCGGCCCGAGATCCGCGCCGCCTATCTCGAAGGCGGAAGGCAGCGCGCATGAGCAATGAATTCAACGTCGCCACGCTCGCGCATTTCGCGTTCATCACCGGCCTGCTCGGCTGCGGCTGCGCCTGGCTCGCCGGGCGCGCCATCGCGCAGACCTGGCGGCCGCCGCCGATGGTGGCCGGCGCCGCCGTGCTGCTGTCGCTCGCGGTCCGCTTCGTCCATTTCGCGCTGTTCGGCGAGCCGCTGCTGGCGCCGCTCACCTTGGCGATCGAATTCGCCATCCTGCTCGGCGTCGCGCTGCTGGCCTGGCGCCGCACCCGGGCGCAGCAGATGGTGCGGCAATATTACTGGCTGTACGAGGCGCGCGGCTGGCTTGGCTGGCGGGAGCGGACCGGCGCCGGCACCGGCCCAACCTGAGCCGCCGCGCTTGACTGCGCCCACGACTTGGCGATCAAATCCGCATCGAGCATCATCCCGCGCCGCATTCGCAAAGGAACACCGCATGACATCATTTCGTCGTATTGGACCCATGCTCGCTTTCAGATCGGCGGCAGTGGCCGTGGGCGCGGCGCTGGCGCTGGGGCTCGCCGGCCTGTCCGGCGCCGCAGCACAGGACATCCCGATCGCGGTCGCCGGCCCGATGACCGGCGGCGAATCCGCGTTCGGCCGCCAGCTCCAGAACGGCGCGACCATGGCAGTGGACGACCTCAACGCCGCCGGCGGCGTGCTGGGCAAGAAGCTCAAGCTCGAGATCGGCGACGACGCCTGCGACCCCAAGCAGGCGCGCTCCATCGCCGAGAAGCTCGCCGGCATGGGCATCCCGTTCGTCGCCGGACATTTCTGCTCGTCGTCGTCGATCCCGGCCTCGGAAGCCTATGCCGAAGGCAACGTGCTGCAGATCACGCCGGCCTCGACCAACCCGCTGTTCACCGAACGCAAGCTGTGGAACGTGCTGCGGCTGTGCGGCCGCGACGACCAGCAGGGCGTGGTGGCCGCCGACTTCCTGGTCAAGAACTACAAGGGCAAGAACATCGCCATCCTGAACGACAAGTCGACCTACGGCAAAGGCCTCGCCGACGAGACGAAGAAGGCACTCAACAAGGCCGGCATCCAGGAGAAGATGTTCGAGTCGTACAACAAGGGCGACAAGGATTTCACCGCCATCGTCTCGCGCCTGAAGCGCGACAACATCGATCTGGTCTATGTCGGCGGCTACCACCAGGAGAGCGGCCTCTTGGTGCGGCAGATGCGTGACCAGGGCCTGCAGACCACGCTGATGGGCGGCGATGCCCTCAACGACAAGGAATTCTCCTCGGTCACCGGTCCGGCCGGCGCCGGCACGCTGTTCACCTTCGGCCCCGACCCGCGCAACAAGCCGACCGCCAAGGCCATCGTCGACAAGTTCAAGGCCAAGGGCATCGATCCGGAAGGCTACACGCTCTACACCTACGCCGCCGTGCAGGTCTGGGCCCAGGCCGTGGCCAAGGCCGGCACCACTGACGCCCAGAAGGTCGCCCAGACCATCAAGGCCGGCGAATGGGACACCGTGCTCGGCAAGCTGTCGTTCGACGACAAGGGCGACATCAAGGCGATCGACTACGTGGTCTACAAGTTCGACGACAAGGGCAACTACACCGAACTCGCGCCCGGCAAGGGCACGTAACGCCTCACCGCAATTCGCTCACAAAGAGGCCGCGGCGCTGGCGCTGCGGCCTTTTTCATGGGTTTAGCCGAACTTCGACAGCACCGGAAACGTCTCCAGCAGCCAGATGCTGACGTCGGAGATCGAGCCGGTGAGGAACGCGATCCCGGTCAGCACCATGAGCGCGCCCATGGCGTGCTCGACGCGGGCGAGGTGCCGCTTCATCCGCGCGAACGCCGCGGAAAACTGTTCGACCGCAAGCGCCGCCAGCAGGAACGGAATGCCGAGGCCGGCGGAATAGGTCGCCAGCAGCATGGCGCCCTTGGTCACGGTGGTGGCGGAGGCCGCCACCGACAGGATCGCCGCCAGGATCGGCCCGATGCAGGGCGTCCAGCCGAAGGCGAAGGCGAGCCCCATGGCATAGGCGCCCCACAGTCCGACCGGCCGCGGGATCGGCAGCCGCCGCTCCCGCATCAGGAGATCGATGCGGGTCAGGCCGAGGAAGTGCAGGCCCATGATGATGATGGCGACGCCGGCCACGATCGAGAGCTGCGCCGACCACGCCCGCATCGCGGCGCCGATCAGGCTGGCGCTGGCGCCGAGCGCCACGAACACCGTCGAAAACCCGCACACGAAGGCCAGCGCCGACAGCATCACGGCGCGCTTCGACGCCGCCAGTTGCTCGTCGCTGGCGACATGCTCGATGGTCGCGCCGGTGAGATACACCAGATAGGGCGGCACCAGCGGCAGCACGCAGGGCGACAGAAAGCTGATCAACCCGGCGATCAGGGCGGCGGGAAAGGTGACATTGGCGTCCATGCGGGGCTACATGCACCCGCGCGGCAGAGCAAGGCAAGCCCCCGGCACGGTCCGCTCCAGCCGTTGTGATCGAGATCTGATGGCACCGCCCCGACCGTTGACCGGCGGCCACGCCCGCGCCCATTCTGGCCCCGGCTCTCCAGGAGATTTTCGCGTGAAGAACCTTCTGACCGACATCCCCGGCGTGCGCGTCGGCCACGCAGATGATGCCCGCCTCGCCTCCGGCGTGACCGCCGTGCTGTTCGATCAGCCCGCGGTCGCCGCCATGGACGTGCGCGGCGGCGGCCCCGGCACCCGCGAAGGCGCCCTGCTCGACGTCGTCAACACGGTGGAACGGGTCGATGCCTTCGCGCTGGCCGGCGGCTCCGCCTTCGGCCTCGAAGCCGGCGGTGGAGTCCAGGCCTGGCTCGCGGAACAAGGCCGCGGCTTCCAGGTGCGCGGCGCCGTGATTCCCATCGTGCCGGGCGCCATCGTGTTCGACCTGCTCAACGGTGGCGACAAGGCCTGGGGCCGTTTCGCGCCCTATCGCGATCTCGGCTATGCCGCGGCCGCGGCCGCCTCCGACGGCTTCGCGCTCGGCAGCGTCGGCGCCGGGCTCGGCGCGACCACCGCCAACTTCAAGGGTGGCGTCGGGTCGGCCTCCGCGGTCACCCGCGACGGCATCGCGGTGGCGGCGCTGGCGGTGGTCAATGCGGTCGGCAGCGTCACCATGGGGGACGGTCCGTGGTTCTGGGCCGCGCCGTTCGAGATCGGGAGCGAGTTCGGCGGCCGGGGCTGGCCGGGCCACTTCTCCCCCGACATGCTGGCGATGCGCCTGAAAGGCGGCCCCGCCGCGACCGCGGCGGAGAACACCACGCTCGCGGTGGTTGTGACCGACGCCGCGCTCACCAAGGCGCAGACCAGGCGGCTCGCCATGATCGCCCAGACCGGCTTTGCGCGGGCGATCTATCCGGTGCATGCGCCGCTCGACGGCGACGTGGTGTTCGCCGCCGCCACCGGACAGCGGCCGGTCGACCCGCTGGTCGGACTGACCGAGCTCGGCATGGTGGCAGCGAATGTGGTGGCGCGGGCGATTGCCCGCGGCGTCTACGAGGCCACCGCGCTGCCGTTTCCGGCCAGCCTGCCGGCGTGGCGCGATCGTTTCGGGGCGCCTTGAAGGGCGCGAACCGCTCAGGCTCTTACGCGGTCACCGAAACCGACTGGGTCGAGGAGGCTGAGCTCGCGCTCGCCAGCATGTTGGCCTGGCGCTGGATCATCTGCTCGAGCATGTTGAAGGTGTAGGACTGGCTGCTGGTCGCGCTCGACCCGCTGCTGGACGATGACGACGTCGACGGGACCGCACCGGTCATGCTCACCGTCGAGCCGTCCGCATAGGTGATGGTGGTCGTGGTCGCGCCATTGCTGGCGGTCGACGTCGAGCTCGACGCGCCCTGCAGCAGCTGCATCAGCGGATCGCTGGAGCTCGACGAACTGGAACTGGAGCTTGAGCTTGAGCTTGAGCTTGAGCTTGAGCTTGAGCTTGAGCTGGACGATCCCAGCAGCGATTCGATGTCGCCGCCATGCATATGATGGCCGCCGTGATGGTGTCCGCTACCCTTGAGCGCCGAAGCCAGCTGGCTCTCGCTGATGGAGCCGCTGCCGCTGGTGTCGATCTGATTGAACACCGCGTCGGCGGCCTTGGTATTGGTGCCGCCGGCGCCGAGGTCGGCCTCGAACTGCGCCTTTGTGACCTGGCCGCTGCTGTTGGGGTTCAACTCCGCCCACAGCTTGTCCATCGCCGACGACGAGCTTTGCGACGAGCTCTGGCTTGCGCTCGTGCCCTGGCTCTGTTCGGCGAGCAGCGCGGCGAACGAATTCGGCGACAGCGGGCCGCTGGTGCTGCTGCTGCCTGTAGTCGTCGAGCTCGAGGATGACGAGCTGGTGCTGCTCGAGACCGCAAACGGATCGGACGTGCCGGTCTGGCTGCCGCCGGACGAATTCCGCAGAGAGGCGAGCAGTTGCGAGAGGCTGGACGCGGCGCCGAGGGCCATGATCATGACGAACACTCCGGGAATGGCCGCACACGCCGGCCGCACTGGATGACGCCATTCTTGGAGCAAATGCCGTGCCGCGCGAAATAACGCGCAACATCAATATATTACAGCGCGGAGCCGCCGCCGAAGTCCGGCAATTCCTGCCAGCGCCGGCAAGTTCTGCCGGCCCTTTCAGGCCCGGGCTAGGAAGCGCGCCCGCATCGGCCTGAGCACGAAGAAGGCGAGCAGCGCGGTGATCACGTCCATGACGATGATCACCGCGAACACCGGCATCCAGCTGCCGGTCGCTTCGAAGATCTTCGCCGCCACCGGCCCGCCGAGCACCGAGCCGACGCCCTGGGCCATATAGAGGAAGCCGTAATTGGTGGTGGCGTTGCGGGTGCCGAAGGTGTCGGTCAGGGTCGAGGGAAACAGCGAGAAGATCTCGCCCCAGCCGAAGAACACCACGCCGGACAGCAGCACGAACAGCGCCGCGTTGTCGCGGAACGCCAGCAGCAGGTAGATCGCCGCGGCCTCGAGCAGGAATGCGATCAGCATGGTGACCTCGCGCCCGATGCGGTCCGACACCCAGCCGAAGAACGGCCGCGTCAGCCCGTTGGTGATGCGGTCGAAGGTCAGCGCGAAGGGCAGCGCCGCCAGACCGAACACCAGCGTGTCGGCGACGCCGAAGGATTTGCTGAACGAGGCGAACTGCGAGATCACCATGAGGCCGCCGGTCGACATCATGGTCATCATCACGAACATCAGCCAGAACACTGGCGTCTTCAGCATCGCCGCCGGCGCGACGTCGGCGACGACCCGCGGCGTGTGGTCAGGCACCCCGGCGGCGACTTCGCCGGCCGAGGGATCACGCAGGCCGAGCGCGGCGAGCGCGCCGACCACGCCGAGGATGATGCCGAAGGTCACCAGCGTCGGCTGATAGCCGGAACTCTTGATCATGCCGTCGATGGGAAACGTGGTCAGGATGGCGCCGAAACCGTAGCCGGCGGCAACCACGCCGGCCGCTAGGCCGCGCCGGTCGGGAAACCAGCGCACCATCAGCCCGACGATCCCGACATAGACGATGCCGGTGCCGACGCCGCAAAACAGGCCATAGGTGAGGTAAAGGCCCCAGATGCCGTGAATCTGGGCAGAGGTCACCCACCCCAGGCCGCTCAGCAGGCAGCCGACCGTGATCAGGAGCCGCGACCCGAACCGCTCGACCAGCCAGCCCTGGAGCGGCGACAGCCAGGTCTGCAGCACCACCAGCAGCGAGAACGTGACCTGGACCGCGGACAGCTCCGCGCCCGTAGTCGTTTGAAAAGACTTGACGAAAAGCGTCCAGACGTATTGCGGGCTGGAAATCGCCATCATCGCGATCAGCCCGAGCCCGAGCTGGATCCAGCGGGTCTTCGGCAGGTCGACGGCGATCGGCTGGGTGGTCGCGCTCATGGGCACCTCGATATCGGGCAGCATCATCGCGGCGCCCATCACAAGGGCAGTGGCAAGGGCCGTGCCAATTGGTATACCAGACGCTGCCCGGCCAAGAGGCGGTCCGCAAGGTTGCCGCGCGAAAGGGCAGCCCCCGGCCACCTTGGTTGGTGCTGGCTGTGCACGCCGGCCGGGCGCGCGTTGCCCCCCTATTCCCAGCATGTTAGGCGGGGGCCGGCGCTTCGGACATGCCGGGTTCGGGCACATCGGCCGCCTGATGCCGCCGAGGTCCTGCCGCCCACCTCGCCGCTCCGGACGCCGCCGCGGCCACGAAACGCCACCGCCTGCCAAGGATTGAATTCGGTCATGTCCCCACAGCCCGCGACGCGTCCGCTCATCATCGCGCCCTCCATCCTCGCCTCCGACTTTTCCCGGCTGGGCGAGGAAGTGCGCGCGGTCGACCACGCCGGCGCCGACTGGATCCACATGGACGTCATGGACGGGCATTTCGTGCCCAACATTTCCTACGGTCCCGACGTCATCAAGGCGATGCGGCCGCACACCAAAAAGATCTTCGACACCCACCTGATGATCGCGCCGTGCGATCCCTATCTCGAGGCCTTCGCCAAGGCGGGCTCCGATCACATCATCGTCCATGTCGAGGCCGGCCCTCACCTGCATCGTTCGCTGCAGGCGATCCGCGCGCTCGGAAAGAAGGCGGGGGTCTCGCTCAACCCGGCGACGCCGGTCTCGAGCATCGAGAACGTGGTCGACATCATCGACCTGGTGCTGGTGATGTCGGTCAATCCCGGCTTCGGTGGCCAGGCCTTCATTCCGGCGGCGATCGAGAAAGTCCGCCAGGTCCGGGCACTGACCGCCGGCCGCCCCATCGACATCGAGGTCGACGGCGGCGTCACGCCCGAGACGGTGGGCGCCATCGCGGCCGCCGGCGCCAACGCCTTCGTCGCCGGCTCCGCCGTGTTCAAGGGCGGCACGCCCGAGGCCTACAAGAGCAACATCGCCGCCATCCGCCGCACTGCTGCGGAAGCGCGTGGAGAAATCGCATGATCCCCCGCTACACCCGTCCCGAGATGGCTTCGATCTGGGAGCCGCAGACCCGCTTCAAGATCTGGTTCGAGATCGAGGCCCATGCCGCCGACGCCATGGCCGAACTCGGCGTGATCCCGAAAGAAGCCGCGCGCACCATCTGGGCCAAGGCGAAGGACGCCATCTTCGACGTCGCGCGCATCGACGAGATCGAGCGTGAGACCAAGCACGACGTCATCGCCTTCCTCACCCATCTCGCCGAGATCGTCGGCCCCGAGGCGCGCTTCGTCCACCAGGGCATGACCTCGTCGGACGTGCTCGACACCTGTCTCAACGTCCAGCTGGTGCGCGCCGCCGACCTCCTGATCGCCGACGTCGACAAGGTGCTGGCCGCGCTCAAGAGGCGCGCCTTCGAGCACAAGCTGACGCCGACCATCGGCCGCTCGCACGGCATCCACGCCGAGCCGCTGACCTTCGGCCTCAAGCTCGCCTATGCCTATGCCGAATTCAGCCGCGCCCGGGACCGCCTGGTGGCGGCCCGCAAGGAGGTCGCCACCTGCGCGATCTCCGGCGCGGTCGGCACCTTCGCCCAGATCGATCCGCGGGTGGAGGAGCACGTCGCCAGGGCGCTCGGGCTCGTGCCCGAGCCGGTGTCGACCCAGGTGATCCCGCGCGACCGCCACGCCATGTATTTCGCAACGCTGGGCGTGGTCGCCTCCTCGGTGGAGCGGCTCGCCACCGAGATCCGCCACCTGCAGCGCACCGAGGTGCTGGAAGCCGAGGAGTTCTTCTCCGAGGGCCAGAAAGGCTCGTCGGCGATGCCGCACAAGCGCAACCCCGTGCTGACGGAAAATCTCTCGGGCCTGTCGCGCATGGTGCGCGCCTATGTGACGCCGGCGCTGGAGAACGTCGTGCTGTGGCACGAGCGCGACATCTCGCACTCCTCCGCCGAACGGATGTTCGCGCCCGACGCCACCGTGACGCTCGACTTCGCGCTCAACCGTCTCGCCGGTGTGGTCGAGAAGCTCCTGATCTATCCGCAGAACATGCTGAAGAACCTCGACCGGCTCGGCGGCCTGGTGCATTCCCAGCGCGTGCTGCTGGCGCTGACCCAGAAGGGCGCGAGCCGCGAGGAGGCCTACAGGCTGGTACAGCGCAACGCCATGCCGGTGTGGCGCGGCGAAGGCGATTTCCTGACGCTGCTCAAGAACGACGCCGACGTGAAGCGCTATCTGAGCGACGCCGAGATCGCGGAAAACTTCGACCTCGGTTACCACCTCAAGCACGTCGATACGATCTTCAAGCGGGTGTTCGGCGAGGCGTGAGGACGAGATTCACCGCGTTCACCTTCATGAAGAAGGAGCGCAGTTCGCGGCTCATCGATCCCATCTGACCGCTTTCAATCAGGCAACCCGGACAGCAAATATTTCGGGATTGCCCCAAAGCCGACCGCGGTTGCACAACGCGCTCGCCTCGCCCATGACGCCATGGGCTATTGGCCGTCCACGGAAAAGGCGATCAGCAAATTGCCTTCCCTGCCCTTAAGGTCATAGATGTTCGCGGTCGACCGTCCGGCATAGCCCGAGTGGACGTAGACCATGCCGTTCACGATCGTCGGCCCGGCCGCATCCATCACGCCGCCATAAGCGGGCCTGCCCAGCACATCGTTCACGGGGCCGGCCGCCGTGTTGTAGTCCCAGATGACGTTGCCATCCGTCGTTGCATAGGCGCGGAAGTGCCCGTCCATCGAGGCCGCGAACGCTACGCCGGGGATCGCGGTGACAGCCATCGAGATGGCACCGGAGCAAAAGACATTGGTCCATCGGCAGGGCATCTTTGGGGCCGGCGTGTTCCACAGGATGGTACCGTCGGCGATGCGGATTGCGGTCAGCCCTGGCTTGGGATCTCGAAAATTCACGACGTCGGAAATGCCGACATAGACATTGTCGTCGTCCGCCGCCGAGCCGAACTCCACGCCGCCCAGCGCACTGCCATTGCTCAAGCGACGGCGCCAGATGATCTTGCCATCAGCGTCGGGATCGAGGGCATACACGTCGCCCGATTTCTGGCCCGCGATCAGCACCTGCCGATCGTCTTTCAGCGTATGCAGGATGACGGAGTCGCCCAGCGCAAAATCCGGTCCGACGGGACGCGGACAGTTGGCGGCCGCCGGGCAGCCGATGATGTAGTTGTCGTCTTTCAGGAGCTGGTTCTTCCATCGGATCGCACCGGTCTTGAAGTCCATCGCGATCACGGAGTCGGCGCCATCGTGGAAGGCATCGGTGTGCGAATTCGAGGTGGCGACATAGATCAGGCCGCGCGCCGGATCGATCGTCGGCGCGCTCCAGATCGAGCCGCCCGAAGGCCCCCACATTTGTTTGCCCTTGGCGTTCAGTCGATAGGGCTCTGGCTTCTTGTCCGTCGTGTAGGTCTTCCAGAGAATCTCGCCGCTATTGGCGTCGAGCGCGACCAGCGAGCCGATGAATTTGCAGCAGACATAGTCATCGTTCTGGGCAAACGCCTCGTTGCCGGTCGAGATCGGCACCAGCAGCACGCCGTCATAGAGTGTCGGCGAGCCGGTCATTTGTACCCCGGAGCTGTCGTCGACCGTGGTGCGCCAAATCGGCTCGCCGGTCTCGGCGTCAATCGCCACCGCGCTCCTGGTCCAGTCGGAGAAATAGAGGGCATGACGGTGGCCGGGCCGGTTCGTGATCGGGCCGATCGAGACGCTCGAGCGTGTCGCCGCCAGCGAGTCGAAGCGCCAGTAGACGCAGCCGCTGCGCGCATCGAGCGCGTAGACCGCGCCCGACATGCTGGTGACATAGAGTCGATCGCCGATCACGGTGGCCTGGCCATTCTTCGAGCCGGGGTAGTGGAACGCCCATTTGACCTTGAGCCGCGGCACGTCGGCGGCGGGGAGTCCCGGATCCCGCTGATATCGGGCGTTGTCCGGCCGCGGGCTCCAGCCGTTCCATTGCCGGTCTGAAAGATCGATCGGCGGCGGCGGGCCCTCGCATTTCGGGCCGTCGAGCGGCATCTGCGCGGATGACGGCCCCCAGATCGCGTTCGGGTTCGGGTCGCCGGGGATGGGCGCAGCCGCGCTGAGATAGAGTGCGATTGCCTTCATCTCGTCCCCCGACAGGCCGGCCGCCATCGGCGCCATCACCTCACGCATCGCGTTGAAGATGAAGGCAGGCGGATTGTGCGCCAGGATGTCGCGCGACGGCGTGCGGTCGCTGGCGCGGTCGTGGCAACCGGCGCAACGCTGCTCGTACAGCATCTTGCCGGTCGAACTGACTGGCACAGGATCATCGGCTGCGGTTGCGGGCGCGGCGCAAGGCGCCACGCAGGCGACCAATGCCAGCAGCAGGGGCGACCATTTGCTCGCGCGCGAGATGTCCATGCAATCAACTCCGCTGCGGATAGTGATCGGGAATTACTGGAAGTACCTGGACACTTTATCCATTTCCGCAAGGACGGCGCGAACGTATCAGAGATGAGTAAGGCGCCCTGCAATTCCCGGCGTGTCGCCGCCTGAATGGAGCGGCGGCCCCATCAAAAGCCCGTCTCACGTGGAGCAACAAGTGCGCGGAGAACGCACCTGCCCGCTACACCCGAATGCCGCTGGCGAGGATGGCGTCCGCGAGCTCGGCGGCGGGGCCGCTCAAGGTCCGGCCCGCGCCGAGCAGGACGAACTCGACGCTGCCGAGATCCGGCAGACCGTGACCGCTCGCGATCTCGGAGAGGCCCGCCGGAATGAGATCGCCCGGAAAAATCGTGACGCCGAGCCCGGCGAGCGCTGCCGCGCGCAGCCCGCTCAGACTGCCGCTGGTGCAGACGATGCGCCACGCACGACCGCTCCGCTCGAGGGCGGCGAGAACGATGTCGCGGGTGACGCTGGGCGGAGAATAGAGGATCAGGGGAACCGGGGTCGCCGGATCGAGGCGCGGCTGAACGCCGGAGACCCAGGCCAGCCGGTCGCGCCAGACGACGCGGCCGCGGTCCTCTCCCGGACGGCGCTTGCCGCAGACGAGGTCGAGTTCGCCGCGCCCCAATTTGGCGATGAGTTCGCCGCTCAGTCCCACCGTGAGCTCGAATTCGACCAGCGGATGGGTGCGGACGAACTCCCGCAACACCCCCGGCAGCAACGTCGTGACGAAATCCTCCGAGGCGCCGAACCGCAGCCGGCCGCGCAGCTCGGAGCCCGCGAAATAGCGTTCCGCCCGCTCGTTGGCCGTCAGAATGCCCCTGGCGAACTCGATCATGGCCTCGCCGTCGGCCGTCATGGTCACCGAATGGGTGTCGCGGACGAACAGGCGGCGCCCGGCTTCGTCCTCGAGCCTGCGGATATGCTGGCTGACCGTGGACTGGCGCAGACCCAGGCGCTCCGCGGTCCGGGTAAAACTCCGGGTCTGGGCGACCGCCAGGAATGTCCGCAGCAGCACCGGATCCAGCATGGCACCCTCATCACGATATGTGATGACAGTAATAGCTGTAGTCGCAATTCACAATGACGATCGCTGGCTATATCAGAAGGGCCAGCAAAAAAGAGGCTCTCATGACGTTCGTCCGCTTCCTCTGGTCACGCATCGACAGGTTTCTCGCAGCCATCCTGCTGACGGTCGCTATCGCCACCGTCCTGCCGGCCCGTGGCGAGACGGCCGTGGCCGTCGGCTGGCTGACCGATGGCGCCATCGCGCTGTTGTTCTTCATGCACGGAGCGCACCTTTCGCCCGAGGCCGCGTTGCGCGGCGCACGGCACTGGCAGCTGCATACGGTGGTGTTCCTCAGTACGTTCGTGCTGTTTCCGCTGCTGGGTGTTTCCGCGCGCTTCCTCGCGCCGGGGTTTCTGCCCGCCCCGCTGTGGGCCGGAGTGATCCTGCTCACGGCGATGCCCTCGACGGTACAGTCCTCGATCGCCTTCACGTCGCTGGCGGGCGGCAACGTCCCGGCCGCCCTGTGCAGCGCGTCCGCTTCAAATCTGCTCGGCGTATTCCTCACGCCCGTGATCGCCGGCGTCCTGCTCGCCCGCCACGGCATCGACGTCTCGGGGCACGCGGTTCTCGCCATCGTCGTGCAGCTGCTGCTGCCGTTCGTGGCCGGCCAGTTGCTGCGGCCGTGGATCGGGGCCTTCGTCACCCGCCATGCCCGCGCGCTCAAGAGCGTGGACTACGGCTCGATCCTGCTGATCGTCTACTCGGCATTCAGTCACGGCGTCGTCGACGGCATCTGGCATCAGATCAATGCGGCCGAACTGCTCAAGGTCGCCATCGCCGATGTGGCGCTGCTGGCGGCCGTCATGACCCTGCTGACCTTCGCCAGCCGGCGGCTCGGTTTTTCCCGGGCCGACGAGATCACCATCGTGTTCTGTGGATCCAAGAAAAGTCTCGCCAGCGGCCTGCCCATCGCAACCCTGCTGTTCGCCGGCAACGTCGGGCTGCTGGTCATCCCCTTGATGCTGTTTCACCAGATTCAGCTGATGGTCTGCGCGTGGCTCGCCCGGCGCTACGCCGAGCGACGGGTTGCGGCCGAAGCCCACCAAGCCGTTCCGGCAACGTCCGTCTGAACCTGACGGGATCGCCGGCAAAGCTCGCCGGTCAGGCGGCTTTGGTTGCGACGCCGTCCAGTTCGCCCACGACATCATCCGACAAGACGATCCCGGCTGCTGCGAGATTTTTCCTCAAATGCGCCACCGACGAGGTGCCGGGAATGAGAAGAATATTCGGCGCGCGACGAAGCAGCCAGGCGAGCGCGACCTGCATCGGCGTGGCGCCGAGGCGCGCGGCGACGGCGGACAGGGTCGACGATTGCAGCGGACTGAAACCGCCGAGCGGAAAGAACGGCACATAGGGGACGCCATCGCGCGCCAGATCGTCGATCAGCGCGTCGTCGGCCCGGTGCGCCAGGTTGTAGTAGTTCTGCACGCAGACGATCTCGCAGATCTTGCGTCCGTCCGCGACTTGCGTCGGCGTGACGTTGCTTAGCCCGATATGACGCACCAGCCCGCTGCGCTGCAGGTCGGCGAGCACCGAGAGCGGCGCTTCGAGCGATCCTTCGGCCGGGCCATGCACGCTGAGCATGCTGCGCAGGTTGACGACGTCGAGCACGTCGAGCCCGAGATTTCGCAGATTGTCATGCACGGCCTGGGTCAGTTCAGCCGGCGTCATGGCGGGGATCCACGATCCGTCGGCGCCGCGCCGGGCGCCCACCTTGGTGACGATGGTGAGATCGTTCGCGTAAGGATGCAGCGCCTCGCGGATGATCTGGTTGGTGACATGCGGCCCATAGAAATCGCTGGTGTCGATGTGATTCACGCCCCTGTCCACGGCCTCGCGCAGCACCGCCACGGCCGCGTCGCGATCCTTCGGTGGCCCGAAAACGCCGGGCCCCGCGAGTTGCATGGCGCCATAGCCCAGGCGAAGCACGGCGCGGTCGCCGAGCGGGAAAACGCCGGATTGTTGAACACTGGTCATGATCGATCTCCTTGAGGGGTTGCCCTCAACTAGCTCTTGCCGGCATGCGCGGAAATAGGCACAGTCTGAACAGGCCGTACGAAACTCCGAACAATGAAACCAAACCTTGCCGACCTCAGCGCTTTCGTCTCGGTCGCCCAGGCCGGCGGCTTTCGCGACGGCGCCCGCTCCAGCGGCGTGAGCGCCTCGGGCCTGAGCGAGGCGGTTCGCAGGCTGGAGACGCAGCTCGGCGTCCGGCTGCTGAACCGGACCACACGCAGCGTCATGCCGACCGAGGCGGGCGCGCGCCTGCTGGCACGTTTGACGCCGGCGTTGAACGAGGTCGAAGCCGCCGTCGATGCGACCCATGGGCTGCGCGACCGGCCGGCGGGAACTCTGAAGCTGAATGTCCCGGTCAGTGCGTCGCGGCTGGTGCTGCCGACGATCGTTCCGGCCTTTCTCGCAGCCTATCCGGACATTCGCCTGGAGGTCATCGCCGAGGAGAGCTTCGTCGACGTCCTCGCGGCCGGTTGCGACGCCGGCATCCGCTATGGCGAGCGGCTGGAGCAGGACATGATCGCGGTCCCGATCGGTCCGCGACGGCAGCGTTTTTCCCTGGGCGCCGCCCCGTCCTATCTCGATCGACGCGGACGGCCGGAGCACCCGCGCGATCTGCTCGGACACACGTGTCTGCAGGGACGGTTTCCGAGCGGGGCGCGCGTCGGCTGGGAGTTCGAGCGCGACGGTGAGGTCGTCAAGGTCGACGTGACGGGGCCGTTGACGGTGAGCATCGGCGGCGCCGCCGATCTCCTCGTCGACACCGCGATCGCGGGTACCGGCATCGTGACCTTGTTCGAGGACTGGCTGCGCCCCCACTTCGACAGCGGCGCGCTGGAACCGGTCCTCGAAACCTGGTGGCCAAGTTTCGACGGGCCGTATCTCTATTATCCCGGCCGGCGGCTGGTCCCGGCGCCGCTGCGCGCGTTCGTCGATTTCATCAAGGCACCACCCTCCCCTCGGCCACCAGCCAGTCGATGAAACGCGTCAACGTCGATGTCTTGTCGGCGTCGAATGGGATCAGGGCGACATAGCTCTGGCGCGGCACGATGATGGTGGGAAATGGCGCCAGCAGGCGTCCCGCCGCCAGGTCGGTTTGGAGGACAGGCAGCGGGCCGATGCCAAGCCCGAGACCATCCTCGACGGCTTGCCGTGTGACGAAGAAATGATCGAACACCCGTCGCCGCTGTGCGGCCGCGTGCCCCAGTCCGGCACGGTCCAGCCAATCGGACCAATCGCCTGGCCGGGTCTCGGTCGCGAGCAGGACATGGCCTGCGATATCCTCCAGCTGCCGGACCGGTTGGCGCGCGAACAGCGCCGGGCTCATGATCAGGGTGTCGGCCTCGCCGAGGAACGCGACGGCGCGATGCTGCGGCCATGCCTCTCGCTCCGCCGATCCGCGCCGAATGGCCACATCGAAACCGCCACGCAGTTCGTCATGCAGCGTGGTCGTGGTGGTGACCGCCACCTCGACCTCGGCGCGTGCGGCGTGGAAGCGCTCCAGCCGCGGGATCAGCCAGCGCATGGCGAACGTCGTCGGCGCGCTGACCCGAAGGATCCGGCGGGCGTCCAGGCGGCCGCAGGCCTCGGCAGCAGTGATGACGCGGTCGAACGAGAGGCTCACCTCCGCCGCGAAGACACGCGCCGCGGGAGTGGCGGCCATCCGCCGCCCCGTCCGCACGAACAGGCGTTGCCCGAGCCAGTCCTCCAACGCGGCAATCTGACGGCTGACGGCGCCGTGGGTCAGGCCGAGTTCGGCCCCCGCCTCGGCATAGCTGCCGGTGCGGGCCGCGACTTCGAAGACGCGCAGCGCATTGAGCGGAGGCAGACGGCGCATGGAACCCGTGAGGAAAACCGACAGATCATGTGAAGATTGCGATTCTATTCGTCAAAAACTCACATGTATAGGGTTCGGCCGGGGAGGATGGACCTGACCATGCAGAGCACGAGCACAGCAAACGTATCGGCAATCGGGCCGAGTGCCTGGTCTTCACCGCAGCGGCGGAGTCTCGCCGGCGCATGCCTCGCCCATGCACTGCACGACGGCTATACGGATCAGCTCTATGCACTGCTGCCGGTCTGGCAGGCGGAGTTCGGCCTGTCTTACGCCGGTCTCGCGATGGTTCGCGCGCTCTACTCCGGCACCATGGGCGGTTTGCAGGTTCCGGGCGACCGGTTGATCACCAGGCTCGGCCCGCGCGCGGCGCTGGCACTGGCGACCTTCGTGGCGGCAGCGGGATATCTGGTGATGGCCCTGCCGTGCGGATTTCCGGGCCTGTGCGCCGGCCTGATCCTCGCCGGCATCGGATCGAGCGTGCAGCATCCGCGCGCCTCGCTGCTGGTGACGAACGCCTACGGCAAGTCCGCTCGCGGGCCGCTCGGCATCTATAATTTCGCCGGCGATCTCGGCAAGGCCACGTTTCCGGCCGTGGTCGCGCTGCTGCTGCCCATCGCCACCTGGCGGCCGGTGATCGGATTCACGGCCATCGTCGGGCTGGCGGTGGCTGCGGCGTTGCTGGTTCTCGTGCCGCGGCAACCGTTCATCGCACCCGTCGAGGAGAAATCCACGGCCCGGCCACAAGGCCGCGGCGGCTTCGGACTGCTCCTCACCATCGGCGCGCTCGATACGGCGACGCGGATGGGCTATCTGCTGTTCCTGCCGTTTCTGCTGCACACCCGCGGCGGAACGGAGGCCGTGGTGGGTCTCGGACTGGCCCTGCTCTTCATCGGCGGCGCGCTCGGCAAGGCGGCCTGCGGCTGGCTCGGTCAGAGGCTCGGCGTGGTGTGGAGCGTGATCGTCACCGAAGCCGCGACTGCGTTGCTGATCGCCGCGACCCTGATGCTCCCGCTCGCGCCGATGCTGGTGGTTCTTCCGCTTCTCGGCATCGTCCTCAACGGCACCTCGTCGGTCCTGTATGGCACCGTCCCGGAGCTGGCCCCCAAAGGCGACGTCGGCCGTGGCTTCGCGCTGTTCTACACCGGCGTCATCGGCGCCGGCGGCCTTGCACCGATCGCCTACGGCGCGATTGCCGATCATTCCAATCGGACCATCGGCGTCCTCGCTGCGGCTCTGACGGCGGCCGTGATCATTCCGCTGGTGCTGGCGCTCCGGCCCGCTGTTGACGGCGCCTTGGCGCAGCAGGATGCATGAGCCCGGTGCGCCGGTTCCAACTCATCGCTTCACACTCGGCGCACCCTCACGCCGGCTGCGCCACTGGTCGCCCCGGCGCCGCGAAGATCCGCATCAGGCCGAAGGTCGCCAAGAGGATCGCGATGTAGACCACGAGCTGCATCTCGGTCGGCTGGTCGGTATAGCCGATCAGGGTGTGCAGCGCTTTGCCGAGGATGCTGTCGTCGGGCAACAGCCAGCTCGAATCCCACGCCACGGTGTCGAGCCACGTCAACCAGTTGGCCTGTTCGAGGAAGGCGGTGGCCTGCGACGCCATGCCGGCGGCGAGCAGCGCGATCAGCACCGTGGTGACGCGGAACAGCGGCCGCATGGGAATCCGCACCAGCCCGAAATAGGTCAGCAGGCAGACGCCGGCGCCGAGCGCGAGCCCCAGGATGCCGCCGAACAGCATGCTCAGGCTGGCGCCGTCGGCGGCGACGATGCCGTAGAGAAACAGCGCCACTTCGCTGCCCTCGCGCAGCACCGCGACCGCGACCACCACGGCCAGCGCCAACAGCGACTTCGAGCCCTCGGCGACCGCCTGCCCCGCCGCCCGCATCTCGCCGGCGAGTTCGCTGCCGTGATGGGCCATCCAGACATTGTGCCAGGTCAGCATCACCACAGCGACGCCGAGGATGGCTGCATTGAACAGCTCCTGCCCCATCCCCGCGAACAGCGTCGAGAGCGCGCCGGCGAACGCCGCCACCACGCTGGCGCCGAGCACGCCGGCGGCGACGCCGCCGACGATCCACAGACCGTGACGCGGGACCGAGCGCGTCACCGCGAGAATGATGCCGATGATCAGACCGGCCTCGAACACCTCGCGAAAGACGATGATCAGCGCCGCGAGCACGTCACCCTCACTTCACCACCAGCGCGCCGCGGACCGCGTGATCGAAGTCGTCGAAATACTCGTACCGCCCCGGCTTCAGCGCGCGGATGTTCATGACACCCTCGGTCCCCGGCGCAATCACCTTTTCGACCCGCAGCGACTTGCTCTCGAATTCGATGGCCTTGGCGCCGCCGTTGCGGACGTGGATCACCAGCGGACGGTCGGCCGGCGCGCTCGCCTCCGCGGGCTCGAACCTCTGGTTGGCATAGCCGATCGAAACCTGCGCCGCGTCCTGGGCGCGCGCCGGCAGAACGACTGCGGCCGTCAGGGCGAGCACGGCGAAGCCGCGCGCCGCGACGTGCGATGCAAACGTGGTTGTCATGGCCTTGTCTCTCCCCAATTCTTCTCGTCGATCGACCGACCCGGCCGTCAGATCCCTCAGAATTCGATGCCGAGCCGCAGCTTGGCCCGATTGCGCTGGAATTCCGCCAGGTTGAACGGCGCGGGATTGGTCACACCGTTGCTGACCTCGTGTCCCGCCACCTGCGTGTTCCAGGCGGCGGCAATGAAGGCCTTCCGCGTCAACTGGACGAACACCGTCGGTCCGATCATGACGGCATCCCCAGTATAGTCACTCCATCCGATGCTGTCATAGTGACGCAGATACCAGACTTCGCCACCGATCATCACATCCGGATGGATACGGAAGGCCAGCGCGGCCGATGCCCCGAACGTGGCCTCGCGGGCGAAATCGGTGCCCGCCGCCGCGGTGGTTTCCGGCTCGTAGAGCAGGTTGAAGCCGGCATAGACCTTGTTCTTGACCACCTCGAGATCGGCATTGACCAGGGTCTCGTATTCGAAATTGGTCACCCTGGCGCCGCTGGTCTCGTCGATGCGGCGCCAATTCGGCTCGAACGACAAGGTCACCGCCAGCGGCCAGGTGTCGGTGCGTTCGACCGCGAGGTAGCGGAATTCGCCGAACACGCCGCCCAGCGCCACCTGGTTGCGGTCGTCCAGCCCCGTCACGCCGGAGATGTTGTGGGTCGCGCCGAGCGCGCCGAATTCGATCTGGATGAACTGCGTCGGCGTGGTCTCGTATTCGAACTGGGTCTCGCTGGCGCCATAGCGCCCGTCACGCTTGCCGAAACTCATCTTGGTGTTGGTCTCGACCTCCTTCTCGCCCTCGAGCCCGATGCCGGAGCCGGTGGTGAAGCCGAACACATATTTGGTCTCGATCTCGTCGTCGGGGCGCAGAACGCTGTCGGCGCGCGCCGCCTGCGTCAGTCCGGCGCCCAGCATCAGCGCCAGCATGCCCCACGCCTTGGGGCGCCATACCAGCTCCTTCGCCAAAACGCCCGTCATCGGCCCCATCGACACGCTCCCGCCCCGCCCCAATCCCGTCGCATACGCTGGCTAGCGGCTATGGGCGCCGACCTCAAATAGATCGTCTCCAATCTGGAACGAATATAAGCCAGCGCATCCGGGCACCGCCGAATCGACGTCCAAACCGCCGGAAACTGGATCGTAACCCGTATTTTGCTATGATTGCCGACGTGTCACGCTCCCCCACCATCCTGGTGTTCGATTCCGGTCTCGGCGGCCTCACGGTGTATCGCGAGGTCGTGAAGGCGCGGCCCGACGCTGCCTTCGTCTATGTCGCGGACGATGCCTTCTTTCCCTACGGCCACCACAGCGAAGCCGCCATCATCGCCCGCGTGGTCCCGCTGGTCGGCGAGCTGATTGCGGCCCATGCGCCGGACCTCGTGGTGATCGCGTGCAACACCGCCTCGACGCTGGTGATGGCCGAGCTGCGCGCCGCCTATCAGGTGCCGTTCGTCGGCACCGTTCCGGCCATCAAGCCGGCCTGCGCCGCCTCGAAATCCCGGCGGGTCTCGGTGCTGGGCACCAGGGGCACCGTGCGCCGCGAATACACCAGGGGCCTGATCCGCGACTTCGCCCAGGGTTGCGACGTCACGCTGGTCGGCTCGGCCGATCTCGCCTCGCTGGCGGAAGCGGCCTTCAAGGGCGAGGCCATCGCCGACGCCGACATCGCCGCCGAGATCGCGCCCTGCTTCATCGCCGGCGAGACCCGCACCGACACCGTGGTGCTGGCCTGCACGCACTATCCCCTGCTGATGGAGCGTTTCGCGGCGCTGGCGCCGTGGCCGGTCGACTGGATCGATCCGGCGCCCGCCATCGCGCGGCGCAGCGCCGACCTCATCCGTGCGCTGCCGCGCGGCCGCGCCGCGCCGGCCGCGCGGTTCCTCCTGACCTCGGGCGCGGCCCCCGCACCCGCACTGGCGCGGGCGCTGGTGCCGTATTTCGGCGAGGCGGTGGCCGCCTGAGCGCGCCACGCAGTCATCGCATTGAAATATAGATGGAAATCCAGCCAATCCGGGCCACACCAAGACCTCGCCCGGGCTCCGCAAGAGGTTGACCCGCCTGCCGAATTGCCCTAGACACCGCTCACGCGCGGGCCGGGTTCGGCCCGCGTTTAAGTTTCGCGACCCGTGGTCCCCTCCGTCAAGCTTTTGGAGCAGGATCTGTCGGCCCGGATTCGTTCAACGAACGGTTCCGGGCACAGGAGGGCGCGATCCTCACACCCTGATACGCAACACATGAGGACGCGATGACAAAGCGCAGTGAGTCGAAGTACAAGATCGATCGACGTATGGGCCAGAACATCTGGGGCCGCCCGAAGAGCCCCGTGAACAAGCGCGAATACGGCCCCGGCCAGCACGGCCAGCGCCGCAAGGGCAAGCTCTCCGACTTCGGCGTGCAGCTGCGCGCCAAGCAGAAGCTCAAGGGCTACTACGCCAACATCTCCGAGCGCCAGTTCCACGCCATCTACGTGGAAGCGACCCGCCTGAAGGGCGATTCCGGCGCCAACCTGATCGGCCTCCTGGAGCGCCGCCTCGACACCGTGGTCTACCGCGCCAAGTTCGTCTCGACGATGTTCGCCGCGCGCCAGTTCATCAACCACGGCCATGTCAAGGTGAACGGCAAGCGCGTCAACATCGCCAGCTACAAGGTCAAGGTGGGTGACGTCATCGAGATCAAGGAATCCTCCAAGCAGCTCACCCACGTGCTCGAAGCCAACCAGCTCGGCGAGCGCGACGTGCCGGACTTCATCGAGGTCGACCACGGCAAGCAGACCGCGAAGTTCAACCGCATTCCCGGCCTCACGGAAGTGCCGTTCCCGGTGCAGATGGAGCCGCACCTGATCGTCGAATTCTATTCGCGCTGAGGATCGATCCTCGCGCCGGCGATCACGACACGGATCGCGGCAAGGCAAGACTCGCAAAAAGGCCCCGGTTTCCGGGGCCTTTTTCATGGCCACGCTTGTCTACGCCGCACCGGCCGCTACGCTCGCTGCATCCGCTTCCGAGGTTCGCCATGGCCTATACGCCGCTCGCCGCCGATCCCGCCGCGCCGCCGGTCCGCATCAACCTCCTGTCGGACACCCAGACCCGTCCGACGCCGGCAATGCGCGAGGTGATGGCGCGCGCCGAGGTCGGCGACGAGCAGTTGGGCATGGATCCCACGGTCAACGCACTGTGCGCGCGCGCCGCGGCGCTGCTCGGCAAGGAGGCCGCGGTGTTCATGCCGTCGGGCACCATGTGCAACGTCGCCGCGGAACTGACCCACTGCCGGCCCGGCGACGAGATCCTCGCCCACGAGACCGCGCATATCCTCACCAGCGAGGGCGGCGCCCATGCCGCGCTTGGCGGCTTCCAGATCCTGCCGCTCACGGGCGAGCGCGGCCAGTTCTCGGCGGCGACACTGGAGGCGGCGCTGCGCGAGCCGTCACGCTACGCTCCGCGCCAGGCGCTGGTGAGCGCCGAGCAGACCGCCAATATCGGCGGCGGCACGATGTGGCCGCGGGCCGAGCTCGCCGCGGTGGCGCGCGCGGCCAGCGCGGCGGGGCTCGCCACCCATCTCGACGGCGCGCGGCTGATGAACGCGTCGGTGGCAAGCGGAGTTGCCGCGAGCGACATCGCCGCCGGCTGGGACAGCGTGTGGCTCGACTTCACCAAGGGCCTCGGTGCCCCGCTCGGCGCGGTGCTGGCGGGATCGCGGCCGTTCATCGACGAGGTCTGGCGCTGGAAGCAGCGGCTCGGCGGCGCCATGCGCCAGGCCGGCCTGTGCGCCGCCGCCTGTCTCTACGCCCTCGATCACCATGTCGAGCGGCTGGCGGACGATCACGCCCTCGCCCGAAAGCTGGCGGCGGGCCTGTCGCAGATCCCGGGCTTCGAGGTCCAGACCCCGGACACCAACCTGGTGTTCTTCGACGTTGCAGGTGCCGGCCTCATGGCACCCCACCTGATCGCCGGGCTGCGGCGCCACGGCATCCTGCTGGGCGCGCTGGGCGGACGGGTCCGCGCCTGCACCCATCTCGACATCGACGAAGCCATGATCGACGAGACGCTCGACACGATCCGCGCGCTCGCGCGCCGGGCCTGAGAGCTTCTCACGACAAAGGCCGCTGCCAAGAGCAACGGCCTCCTAGTCTCGATCCAATCAGAACGATGCCCGGTCGCGTCAGGACGCGGCGACGACGACGCCCTTCTCGGTGAACAACTGCTGCAGCTCGCCGGCCTGGAACATCTCGCGCACGATGTCGCAGCCGCCGACGAACTCGCCCTTGACGTAGAGCTGGGGAATGGTCGGCCAGTTCGAATAGACCTTGATGCCGTCGCGCAGCTCCGCCGATTCCAGCACGTTCAGGCCCTTGAACGGAACGCCGACGTGGTCGAGAATCTGCACCACCTGACCGGAGAACCCGCACTGCGGAAACTGCGGCGTGCCCTTCATGAACAGCACCACGTCGTTCGACTTCACTTCGTTTTCGATGAATTGCTCGATGCTCATTGGTCCTACCCTCGGCCTTGCTCGCGGCCGTCGCTGCGCGCCGGAGCCAACCGGCCTGTTGTCATTGTCCGGATATATGTAGCCGAAACGGTTTTGCATCCCAAACACATTTCCGCGCGCGGCCCCCGCCGTAACAAGCCCGCCCCCCGGCGTAACGACAACCTCGCGACAATCGTAGCAAGGAATGGCAGCCCGCCGGGGGGCGCCCCCCTGTTTTTGTCCTGCCGGCCACCTATCTGGCAGAACATGGTGACCGGGAACCGTCCCCGGGCTGCAACGTTCTTCTCCTCCCAGACCGGAGTCCTGCGTGTCGTCACCAGCCACGAGCCCCTCGCTCACCTCGCCCCCAGCATTGACATCCACGCAATCCCGCGCCGCAGAATTACTGAGCGCCTTCAAGGCGGTGCGCGACGAGACCGAGCGCCGCGCCGCCCCGCTCAGCGCCGAGGACCAGACGGTCCAGTCGATGCCCGACGCCAGTCCGACCAAATGGCATCGCGCCCACACCACCTGGTTCTTCGAGCAGTTCCTGCTCGCTGCCCACGCGCCCGGCTACCGGCCGTTTCATCCCGATTACGCCTTCCTGTTCAATTCCTATTACGTCTCCGCCGGCCCTCGCCACGCCCGCAATGCCCGCGGCCTCCTGACCCGGCCCGGCGTCGGCGACGTCACCGCCTACCGCCGTCATGTCGACGCGGCAGTGGAGACCTTCTTGACCGGCTGCGACGCCGCCACCCTCGACGCAGTCGGCCCGCTCATCGAGGTCGGCCTCAACCACGAACAGCAGCATCAGGAGCTGCTTCTGACCGACATCCTGCACGCCTTCTCGTGCAACCCGCTGCCCCCCGCCTACGACCCCGGCTGGACCCCGCCGCCGACCCATCGCGGGGGCGACGCCGAAGTGATGCTGACCGAGGGCATCCACACCATCGGGCACCAGCCGGACACGTTTCATTTCGACAACGAACGGCCGGCGCATCGCGCCCTGGTCGGCCCGGTGAAGCTGTCGCGCCACCTCGTCACCAACCGCGAGTGGCTGGCCTTCATGGAGGACGGCGGCTATCGCCGGCCGACCCTGTGGCTGATGGACGGCTTCGCCGCCGCGACCCGCGAGGAGTGGAACGCGCCCGGCTACTGGCAGGAGGTCGACGGCCGCTGGCACGCGCTGACACTGGGCGGGCTGCGGCCGATCGATCCCGACGAGCCGGTCTGTCACGTCAGCTACTACGAGGCGGATGCGTTCGCGCGCTGGCGCGGCAAGCATCTGCCGACCGAGATGGAGTGGGAGGTCGCGGCGCGCGCAGGCCAGCTCGAGGACGCCTTCGGCGTGGGCTGGCAATGGACCCGCAGCGCCTATGCGCCCTATCCGGGCTACCGCGCGATCGACGGCGCGCTGGGCGAGTACAACGGCAAGTTCATGGTCAACCAGCTGGTGTTGCGCGGCTCGTCGCTGGCGACGCCGGAGGGTCACAGCCGCCTCACCTATCGCAACTTCTTCTATCCGCATCAGCGCTGGCAGTTCACCGGCCTGCGCCTGGCGGATTATTCCCTCTGATTCACCAACCACGGGAGTCTGTCATGAGTTTGCATGTCTCGGGGTTGGCGACCGCGCGTGCCCGCGGGCTGGCGGCGATGGCGATCAACACCACCTTCGCGGCCGACGTGATCGCCGGCCTGACCCATCAGCCGAAATACCTGGCGCCGAAATATTTCTACGACGCGGCGGGCTCGCAGCTGTTCGAGGAAATCACCCGGCTGCCGGAATACTATCCGACCCGCACCGAACTCGGCATCCTGCATGACCACGCGCGCAAGATCGCGGGCTTCGTCCCCGACGGCGCCGCGCTGGTCGAGTTCGGCGCCGGCGCCACTACCAAGGTGCGCCTTCTGCTCGAGCGCGGCGACCTCGCCGGCCGCCTCGGCGCCTATGTCCCGGTCGACATTTCCGGCGACTTCCTGCGCCAGCAGGCGCAGGAGCTTGCCCGCGACCTGCCGCAATTGAGGGTCCTTCCGGTCGCCGCCGACTTCACCGCGTCCTTCGCGCTGCCCCAAGAGATCGCAGGCATGCCGCGGGTCGGCTTCTTTCCCGGCTCGACGCTCGGAAATTTCGAACCGCGCGACGCCGGGGCCTTCCTACGGGGGGCGCGGGCGATCCTCGGCGACGGCGCCCGCCTCATCATCGGCATCGACCTGGAAAAGGCCGTCAGCCTGCTCGAGCCGGCCTATGACGACGCCGCCGGCGTCACCGCCCGCTTCAACCTCAACCTGCTGACCCGCATCAACCGCGAGCTCGGCGGCGATTTCGAGCTGTCGGCGTTCACCCACCGCGCGCTCTACCGCGCCGACCGCCACCGCATCGAAATGCACCTGGTGAGTCGCACGGCCCAGACCGTGCATCTGCTCGGACGCAGCATCGCGTTCCGCAGCGGCGAGAGCATCCATACCGAGAACAGCTACAAGTACAGCCTGGCGCGTTTCGCGGCGCTGGCACGCGACGCCGGCTGGACCTCGCTGCAGTCGTGGACCGACGCCGAGCGCCTGTTCGCGGTGCACGTGCTCGGCGTGAGCTAGACCCGCCCGGGCGCGGCGACGCCGCGCAGCGACACCGCCTCCCAGAGCGCGACCACCACCATGATCAGCGTCGCGAGGCCGTTCAGCCACACCGGCGGGATCAGGTGTCCGGCGGCGCCGAGCAGCACCAGCAGACCGAGCCCCACCAGGTGGGAGAGCTGCCAGCGGCCGTGAATCGCCTGCTTGAACAGCAGCGTGCCGAACAGAAACAGCAGCATGCCGCCGACCACGCTGAGCACGGTCGACGGCGGTGACGGCCCGGTCGGATGCGCCAGCACCAGGTCGTTGGCCACCGCCGCCACGATGATGCCGGCCACGATCGGCATGTGGAAATAAGTGTAGGCCTGCCGCGCGATTCGCCCCGGATCGGCCGCCTCGGAAATCCGCACGGCGCCGGCCTCGGCGCCCTTGTGGAAATAGATCCACCACATCGCGATGCTGCCGACGAACGATCCGACGAAGCCGGCGATGGTCGCACCGCTCCAGGTCAGTTCGGCGAACGTCGCCCCCGTCACCAGTACGGATTCGCCGAGCGCGATGATGATGAAGCCGGCGCAGCGCTCGGCCATGTGGCCGCCCTCGACGTTCCAGTCCTCGATCGCCGAGGCGCCGAGGCCCGGCAGCCAGAACCGCGCCACCGGCCCGCAATATTCGATCGCAATCGCCATGATCCACAGCACAAGCCGGGGCCCGGGTGCGGCGAACCCGCCGGCGATCCAGACCACGCCGCTGCAGCAGAGCCAAGCCAGGATGCGGACGAAGTTCAGCCGCAGGCCCGGCTCGGAAGCCGGCAGCAGCCACAGCGTCACCGCCGAGCGGCCAATCTGCAGCGCGGCGAAGGCCAGCGCGAACGGCAGTCCCCGCGCGCCGAACGCCTCCGGCAGCGAGATCGACATCACGAGGCCGCACAGCATCAGCGCGAACAGCAGGAGCCGCACCGTGGTGCGGTCGGGATCGAGCCAATTGGTGACCCAGGAGGTGTAGATCCAGCCCCACCACACCGCGAGGAACAGCAGCGTGACCTGCAGCACCCCGAGCGGCGAGAGCTCCTTGAGCAGGGTATGGGAGATCTGGGTGACCGCGAATACGAACACCAGATCGAAGAACAATTCGACGGCGGTGACGCGGTGGTGCTGGTGCGGCACGCGCAACCGCAGCATCGACGACGGCGCGCTCTCGCTCATGCGGCGCCGACGCGACCGATGCCAGGTGGCCCGGTGACAGCGCGACCGGCCGCTGCCACCATCACTTCTCGGGCGTTCCGGTCTGCAGCGCCAGCGCGTGCAGCAGGCCGCCCATCTGGCCCTTCAGGGACTGGTAGACGATCTGGTGCTGCTGCACCCGGGACTTGCCCCGGAAGGATTCGGAGATGACGGTCGCGGCATAGTGGTCGCCGTCGCCGGCGAGGTCACGGATGGTCACGGCCGCGTCGGGAATGGCGGCCTTGATCATGGTCTCGATGTCCCGCGCATCCATAGGCATTGAAGGTCTCCAGACTCCCCGCGTTGGTTCGGGGTCAATCTAGCGTGGGCCCTCTGGTTCGTCACCCATTTCGATCCCATATCCCCGCGAGTTTCCAGGGCCAAACTCGAGGCCCAAGCCGGAGGTCCGTTCATGAAGGTCCCAGGTCCCGATCACCCGATCACGATCGCGTCAACCCCCGGCCGCGTCCGGGTGACGCGCGACGGCACCACGATCGCCGATACCACCCGGGCGCTGACACTGAAGGAAGCGAGCTATCCGCCGGTGCAGTACATTCCCCGCGCCGACGCCAACGCGGCCCTGCTGATCCCGAGCACGCTCGTCACCCGTTGCCCGTACAAGGGTGATGCCAGCTATTTCAGCATCAAGGTCGGTGACCGCGTGATCGAGAACGCGATCTGGAGCTACGAGACGCCGTTCGACGCGGTCAAGCCGATCACCGGCCATCTCGCCTTCTATCCCGACAAGGTCACCATCGAACAGCTCGCCGGCTGAGGCCGTCAGACGCCGCGCCGGCGCCGCGTCGACGATGCCGCCGCCGAGCCCGCCCCCTCGATCGCGGTCAGCGTGGTGGTACAGGCGGCGAGCAGGTCGGCGCGCTTCTTGCCACCCTGGTCGACGAACAGCAGGCTCTGCCCGAACAGGAACGCGTAGAACAGGAACGCCTGGGCGTGGGCCTCCGCCGCCGGCAATCCCAGCGCGCCATAGAGCCGGGCGACGTTCTCCAGCCGCGCCTTGTCGACCTTCGCCGCCGCTCCGGCGGCGACCGGGTCGGCCCTGGCCCACTGGCGAACCGCCAGTTCGATTCCCATCGCTTCGGCATTGTGACGCTCGGAATAGAGCCTGACCAGCGACTGCAGGCGATCGCGGACACCGGCACCGTCGAGCGTCGTCTGCTTCTCGATCGCGCCGATCCGGCCGGCCGACCAGGCGGCGAGCAGCGCCTCCAGAAACTCCTGGCGATCGCGGAAACGCCGGTAGAAGCCGCCCTTGGTCACGCCCAGACCGGCCGCGACGACCTCGACGCGGACGCTGTCGACCCCGCCCTGCCCGAGCTGGACGAGCCCCGCCTTGATCCAGACCTCGCGCCCGCCGTCGTCCGCCATGACCACCCGCCCTCCGGTCGCGCCGCCTTGATACGGCACCGTATTGCATAGGCGCCCGCGCCTCGATACGCTACCGTATCAAGCGGGGATCATCAGCCGGACACGACGGGAGGCGACGGCGACCATGACCAGGATCTCGACCTACAGGGGCACGGTCTATCCGTGGCAGTGCGACCACGTCGGCCACATGAACGTCATGTGGTACGTGGGGAAGTTCGACGAGGCGACCTGGCACCTGTTCGCCCAGCTCGGGCTGACGCCGAGCTACCTGCGCGACACCGGGCGCGGCATGGCCGCCGTCCAGCAGAACATCAGCTACAAGCGGGAGCTTCTGGCCGGCGATATCGTCGAGATCGAGAGCAACCTGCTCGAGATCCGCGACAAGGTGGTGCGCTTCGTCCACGAGATGCGCAACGCCGAGTCCGGCGAGGTGGCCGCGCTGTGCGAACTGACCGGGGTTCATATCGACCGCGAGGCCCGCAAGTCGTGCGCCTTCGACCAGGCGGTCCGGACCAGGGCGCGGGAGCTGATCACGGCGTGACGGCGGCCCGAGGGCACGCGGTACGCCGCGTCAGCTCGCGCCGCCCGCCATGTACTCCGGCAGCCAGCGCTCGAAGGCGGCGTCGAGATCCTTGACCGCGACCTCGCCCTCGCCGGCGATCGCGAGGCGATCGCCGCCGGTGACGCCGATCTGGCTGACCGGCACGCCCACCGCCTTGAGCTTGGTCAGCACGCCGAGCAGCTCGCTCTGCGGCACCGTCACGAGGTAGCGCGCCTGATCCTCGCCGAACCACCACGCGTGCGGCACCAGCCCATCGGGCGCGGCGTCGAGGGTGGCGCCGATTTTTCCGGCGATCGCCATTTCGGCGAGCGCGACCAAGAGGCCGCCGTCGGCGAGGTCGTGCACCGCGGTCGCGGTGCCGGCGTGGATCATGCCCCGCACCACGTCGCCGTTGCGCTTCTCGGTGGCGAGATCGACCGGCGGCGGCGCGCCGTCCTCGCGGCCGCAGATGTCGCGCAGATACACCGACTGGCCGAGCCAGCCGTGGGTGTCGCCGATCAGCAGGATCGCCTCGCCTTCGACCTTGAACGCCAGCGTCGCCGATTGGGTGAAGTCGGCGAGCACGCCGACGCCGCCGATCGAGGGCGTCGGCAGGATGCCGCGGCCGTTGGTCTCGTTGTAGAGCGAGACGTTGCCGGAGACGACCGGGAAGTCGAGCGCGGTGCAGGCCGCCGAGATGCCGCGCAGGCAGCCGACGAACTGGCCCATGATCTCGGGGCGCTCGGGATTGCCGAAATTGAGGTTGTCGGTAATGGCGAGCGGCCGGCCGCCGACCGCGGTGATGTTGCGCCACGCTTCCGCCACCGCCTGCTTGCCGCCCTCGAACGGATCGGCCTCGCAGTAGCGCGGCGTGACGTCGACGGTGAGCGCGAGCCCCTTGGGGCCGTCCTCGACCCGCACCACCGCGGCGTCGCCGCCGGGGCGCTGCACGGTGTTGCCGAGAATGACGTGGTCGTACTGCTCCCACACCCAGCGCTTGGAGCACAGGTCGGGCGTCGCCAAAAGCCGCGTCAGCGCCGCGAGCGGCGCGCACGGCGCCGCCACGTCGCGGGCGTGGATCACCGGCAGCCTGGCGCCGTCGACGAAAGGCCGGTCGTAGAGCGGCGCCTCGTCACCGAGCTCCTTGATCGGCAGGTCCGCCATCACGTCGCCGCCATGCTTGACGACGAAGCGCCTGGTCGGCGTGGTATGGCCCACCACCGCGAAGTCGAGCCCCCACTTGCGGAAGATCGCCTCGGCCTCGGCCTCCTTCTCTGGCTTGAGCACCATGAGCATGCGCTCCTGGCTCTCCGACAGCATCATCTCGTAGGCGCTCATGCCGGTCTCGCGGGTCGGCACCTTGTCGAGGTCGAGGTCGACGCCGAGGTCGCCCTTGGCGCCCATCTCCACCGCCGAGCAGGTCAATCCCGCCGCGCCCATGTCCTGGATGGCGATGACGCAGCCCTTGGCCATGATCTCGAGGCAGGCCTCCAGCAGCAGCTTCTCGGCGAACGGGTCGCCGACCTGCACGGTCGGGCGCTTCTCCTCCGAGGCGTCGTCGAATTCGGCCGACGCCATGGTGGCGCCGTGGATGCCGTCGCGCCCGGTCTTGGAGCCGAGATAGACGATCGGCATGTCGACGCCGGAGGCGGCGGCGTAGAAGATCTTGTCGGCCGGGGCCAACCCCACCGCCATGGCGTTGACCAGGATGTTGCCGTCGTAGCGGGTGTGAAAACGGGTCTGGCCGCCGACCGTCGGCACCCCGAACGAGTTGCCGTAGCCGCCGACGCCAGCCACCACGCCCGACACCAGGTGGCGCGTCCGGGGATGACTGGGATCGCCGAACGACAGCGCGTTGAGGCAGGCGATCGGCCGCGCCCCCATGGTAAAGACGTCGCGCAGGATGCCGCCGACGCCGGTGGTGGCGCCCTGGTAAGGCTCGATGTAGCTCGGGTGGTTGTGGCTCTCCATCTTGAAGACCACCGCCTGGCCGTCGCCGATGTCGATCACACCGGCGTTCTCGCCCGGCCCCTGGATCACCCACGGCGCCTTGGTCGGCAGGCCGCGCAGATGCTTGCGCGAGGACTTGTACGAGCAGTGCTCGTTCCACATCGCCGAGAAGATGCCGAGTTCGGTGAAGCTCGGCTCGCGCCCGATCAGGTCGAGGATGCGCTGGTATTCATCAGGCTTCAGCCCGTGGCTGGCGACGAGTTCGGGGGTGATCTTCGGCTGGTTCGACATCATGTGGTCAGGAACTCGCGCGGGCTGTCAGGTCCTTCTTTACGGACAACATGGGGACCGGAAAAGGGCTTTTTAACCCCTTGATTTCGCGGGACTGCCAAAGGTTGGGGATCGCCATGTCCGGCGACCCATTGCACCCCACGGGCCAAACCGATTATGAGCCGCACGAGCAACCACGGAGCCGCCCTTGAACCTCGTTCCGCCGACCCAACCGCACCGCCCCGATACCTTCGTCGCCACCGAAGGCGAGTTCGCCGGCTGGACCACCTGGACCCGCGACACTTTCGAATCGCAGAACGGCCCGTTCTGGCACATCGAGGAGCACGGCCGGATCCGCTGCGCCTTCCGGGTCGAGAGAAAGCACCTCAACGGGCTCGGCCACGTCCATGGCGGCTGCTTCATGACCTTCGCCGACTACTGCCTGTTCGCCTTCGCCCGGCGCGAGCTCCACAGCCCGGGGCTGACGGTGGCGTTCAATTCCGAATTCCTCGGCGGCGCCCAGGAGGGCGAACGGATCGAGGCCACCGGCGAGGTCACCCGCGCCGGCGGATCGCTGATCTTCGTGCGCGGCATGATGCACAGCGCCGACCGCCCGCTGCTGAATTTTTCGGGCACCATCAAGCGGATCAAGAAGCGGACGTGAGCGCCAAATGAGCCGACCGCAACCTCAGCGTCACCCGCGGACTTGCGTATATAAAGCGGACGCAACTCGGCGAGAGCCGAGTTGCTACGGGTCCACGCTTTACGGCAGTCGCCGAGCAGATTTTGAGAGTGGATGCGCGGGTCAAGCTCGCGCATGACGGTGAAAAACTGTACTAAGCCGCGCGGTCGAGATGGGCGACGAGGCCGGCGAACAGCCCGCGGCCGTCGGTGCAGCCCATGATGGTTTCGACGTGGTTTTCCGGGTGCGGCATCATGCCGAGCACGTTGCCCGCCTCGTTGAGGAGGCCGGCGATGGAGGCGGCGGCGCCGTTGATGTTGGAGGCCGCATCGACCACGCCGTCGGCCGCGCAGTAGCGGTAGAGCACCCGGCCATCGCCCTCGATGCGCTTGAGCGTCTCGTCGTCGGCCTCGTAGTTGCCTTCGCCATGCGCCACCGGCACCCGGATCACCTGCCCGGCATTGTAGCCGGCGGTGAACGGGGTGTCGGACCGCTCGACCCGGATATGGACGTCGCGGCAGATGAACTTGAGGCCCGCGTTGCGCATCAAGACGCCCGGCAACAGCCCGGACTCGCACAGGATCTGGAAGCCGTTGCAGACCCCGAGCACCAGGCCGCCCCTGGCGGCGAAGGCGCGGACCGCGTCCATCACCGGCGCGCGCGCCGCAATGGCGCCGCAGCGCAGGTAGTCGCCGTAGGAGAAGCCGCCCGGCACCACCACGAGGTCGGTGCCGGCGGGCAGCTCAGTCTCGGCGTGCCACACCATGGCGGGCTCTTGGCCGGAGACGAGCTTGAGCGCGCGCGCCATGTCGCGCTCGCGGTTGATTCCAGGAAAGACGAGGATGGCGGATTTCATGGTGTGACGGTTTCGTTCAATTCAAGGCGGCGCTCGATCCGCTCCAGGCGCGCTTCATGACGAATCAGCGTCTGGTAGATATTCCCGATATCTTGCTGAACAGCCACGATATGGCCGCGCATCGCCTGCAGTTCGGTCTTCAGTTCATCCAATTTGTGATCCGACCGGCTGTGACGCTCCTGCATCTGCTTGAGCGTCTCGTAGATCAATTCGTTCGTGACCACAGCCATTGAATGATCCTCAGCCGACCACCTCGACACGATAATTCTCGATCACCGTGTTGGCGAGCAGCTTGTCGGCGGCGGCCTTGAGCGCCGCCTCCGCCTTGGCCTTGTCGCCGCCCGCGAGTTCGATGTCGAACACCTTGCCCTGGCGGACGCTGGCGACGCCCTCGATGCCGAGCGACTTCAGCGCACCCTCGATCGCCTTGCCCTGGGGATCGAGGATGCCGTTCTTCAGCGTGACCGTGACGCGCGCCTTCATCGCGATCAGCTCTTCACCAGCACCGGGCCGGCGCCGGCCGGACGCTCGTTCTCGCCGAGGATGCCGAGCCGCTTGGCGACTTCGGTATAGGCCTCGACCAGCCCGCCGAGATCGCGGCGGAAGCGGTCCTTGTCGAGCTTCTCGTTGGACTTGATGTCCCACAGCCGGCACGAATCCGGCGAGATCTCGTCGGCGACGATGATCCGCATCATCTCGTTCTCGAACAGCCGGCCGCACTCCATCTTGAAGTCGACGAGGCGGATGCCGATGCCGAGGAACAGCCCGGTGAGGAAATCATTGACGCGGATGGCGAGCGCCATGATGTCGTCGATCTCCTGGGGCGTCGCCCAGCCGAACGCGGTGATGTGCTCTTCCGACACCATCGGGTCGTTGAGCTGGTCGTTCTTGTAATAGAACTCGATGATCGAGCGCGGCAGCTGCGTGCCCTCCTCGATCCCCAGCCGCTGCGACAGCGAACCGGCGGCGACGTTGCGCACCACCACCTCGAGCGGAACGATCTCGACCTCGCGAATCAGCTGTTCGCGCATGTTGAGGCGGCGGATGAAATGGGTCGGCACCCCGATGTCGTTGAGGTGCTGGAAGATATATTCCGAGATCCGGTTGTTGAGGACGCCCTTGCCCTCGATCACCTGATGCTTCTTGGCATTGAACGCGGTGGCGTCGTCCTTGAAGTGCTGGATCAAGGTGCCGGGTTCCGGTCCTTCGTACAAGACCTTGGCCTTGCCTTCATAAATGCGACGCCGACGGCTCATTGGGATGTACCGTGAGTTGTTGTCCATGAATGTGATCGCTCCGTCTGAAACATGACCCACGGCGGAGCTGCCGCGAGACCCCGGACCGGGGGGCCGGGGCGAGTGTTGCGAGTTCGAACGTCGCTGTCATCCGGGTTCCCCTCCGAGAGCAAGGTTCGATATGGGCAGGACACCAGATTCCTTTGATTTTCGTATGACTTCGACTGTCTTTAGCCGACTTCAAGCTGACTTTGGCGGCTCGACGCCCCCTTGCGGGGAAGCCTGACGCCGGCCGGTTCCCGGAACGGCCAAACCAGGATCGAACCTACTCGATCGGGCCCCCTGACACAATCGACGGGGCCCGGATTCGGGCAGTTTTACCGCCCCTCGGGGCCCAAAGCGGCGGCACAACGTCTGCAACACCAAAATGTTAACGGACGGGCCGTTTCGCAAGGCCGTCCGGCGCGGCCGGGCGCCGTCCGCGGGCGGTCCCGGGCCGTGGAATGCGCTAATCTGGTGCTCCATGGAGTGACCACGATGTCGCGCGCCGCCCGCCTGCTCGAGCTCATTCAGATCTTTCGCCGCAGCCGGCGGCCGGTCACGGCGCAGACTCTCGCCGCGAGCCTCGGCGTCTCCGAGCGCACGGTCTACCGCGACATTCTGACCCTCAATGGCCAGGGCGCCGACATTCGCGGCGAGGCCGGGCTCGGCTATGTGCTGGCGGCGGGATTCACCTTGCCGCCGCTGATGTTCACCGACGACGAGATCGAGGCCATCATCCTCGGACTGCGCTGGGTGGCCCAACGCGGCGACGAGGATCTCGCCCGCGGCGCCAGCGACGCCTCCGCCAAGATCACCGACGTGCTGCCGCCGACGCTGCGTCAGCGCGCGGACCGCACCGCGCTGCGGGTTGCCCCCGTCACCCGCCGGCCGACCGGCTACCGGCCCGCGGTGGTGCGCGCGGCAATGCGCGACGAGCGCAAGCTCGAGATCACCTATCTCGACGTCGCCCAGCGGCGGACCTCGCGCAAGATCTGGCCGCTGATGCTCGGCTTCTTCGAACACGCCGAGGTGCTGGCGGCGTGGTGCGAGACGCGGCAGGACTTCCGGCACTTCCGCATCGACCGCATCGTCGACGCCAGACTGACGGCGGAACCGCTGCCGAGGCGGCGCACCGCGCTGGTGGCGGAGTGGCGGCGCACCAATCCCGCCGCGCTCGCCGACTGATCGCTCCTGACAGAAACTGACAGGCCGCGGATCTAGAACGTCTCCGTCCCACCACGGAGAACGTCCAATGCCCGCCCCCGCGATCAAGTTTGATTTCGTGTTGCTTTACGTCAGCGATCCGATGCGCAGCGCCCGCTTCTACACGCGACTCCTGAATGAGGAACCACTCGAGGCGACGCCGGGCTTCGCCATGCTTAAGATGTCCTCCGACGTCATGCTCGGGCTGTGGCTGCGCGGCGACGTCGCCCCGCCAGCCGCCGCGCCGGCCGGCGGCAGCGAGATCGCCTTCACGGTGGCGACGCCGGAAGACGTCCCGGACCTCTACGCGCGGTGGAGCGCGCTCGAGATCCCGATGGCGCAGCCGCCGACCGAGATGGATTTCGGCCACACCTTCGTGGCGCTGGATCCCGACGGCCACCGGCTGCGCGTATTCTGCCCGGCGCTGCGATGAACTGCCCCCGCGCGCGTCCGGCGTGGCGGCCCGACGCGCTGGTCCGGCTATTTCACGGTGATCTGGAGATTCACCGAGCCGTTGACGCTGTAGCCTTCCTGCTGCTGGCGGCCGTAGTCGCCGCGGTTCGTGTTGATATTGGCGTTGACGGCCTCCAGCCGGCAGTCTTTCGCCAATGTCTCGCGCAGCAGTTCGCACTCGCGCGCGGCCATCTCGTAGACGGTACGGCGCGCCTGGTCGCGAAGCTTCTGCGCCTCTTCACCGTCGCCGGTCGGCCCCGGCAGAAAGAAATTGATGCTTGACTGAATCCGGACCTGCCCCTCGCCGCGCCCCATCATCTGTGCGGCGGCAGGTTCGGCAAACATGGCGAAAAGGCCGGCGATGGTCGCGGCGCGGGTCAATTTCATTGCAAACTCCCGGAATGCATGGGTCAAGCGCGTCAGGCGCAGCCGCGTTCTAGCAACCAGACATTGCCGCCGTCAGAATGCTACCACCGCCGTTTGCGGGCTTCGGTTCAGGCGCCGTTAACCGCCAGCGGCGAGGCGATCGAGCGCGGCGCCAAGATCACGCTCGATCTCCGCGGTTTCGAGCGCCACCACCCGATAGCCCCGCTCCGCGAGCCAGCTTGCGCGCGCGGCGCGGTCGGCGGCGATCGCCTCCGACTCGCCCGGCGCCACCAGCTCGATGGCGACGCGGCGCGGAAACGACACGAAATCCGGAATGTGGCGGCCGACCGGGGTCTGGCGCTTGAAGTCGCCGGCGAAGCGACGGTCGCGGCGCAGCGCTTCCCACAGCATGCGCTCGGCGTCGGTGGGGTTGCGCCGCAGGAGCCGCGCCAGTCCGCGCACCGATCCGCCCTCCTCGGGCGCCCGGCCCGTGCCCTGTTCGGCCAGCAGCGCGCGCAGCCGCGTCGCCTGGGTGCCGTCGAGCACGCCGCCCTTGGCGGGGCCCTTGCGGCCTTCCGCGATCGCCATCACCACGCCGTGCAGGGTGTGCATGTCCTGCTTGGTCGGCTCCATCCGCGTGAAGATGTTTCGGAGATTCACCAGCATGGTGTCGCGCTTCTCCGCCGGCCGCAGGAACTCGACCTTGTCGAGCTCGCGCACCAGGTTGTCGAAGAAGGCGTCGATCTGCTGCTTGCCGGCGCGCGGGCTGCGCTCCGGCATGGCGTGCGGCAGGGCGGCGCCGGCGGCTCGCTTGAACCATTCGTAGCCGACCAGCAGCACCGCCTGGGCGAGGTTGAGCGAGGCGAACCCCGGATTGACCGGGAAGGTGACGAGGCGGTCGGCCAGTGCCACTTCCTCAGCCTTCAGGCCGAAGCGCTCGCGGCCGAACAGGATGCCGACGTCGCCGCCGCCGGCGATGTGAGCGATGATCTCGCCGGCCGCGGCCTCGGGCCCGATCACCGGCTTGGCCTGGTCGTGGGGCCGCGCCGAGGTCGCCAGCACCAGATTGAGGTCGGCGATGGCGGCGGCAGGCGTATCGAACAATTCGACCTTGTCGAGGATGTGGTCGGCGCCGGCGGCGGCGCGGGCGGCGTGCAAATTGGGCCAGCCGTCGCGCGGATTGACGAGGCGCAGCCGCGTCAGGCCGAAATTGCCCATGGCGCGCGCCGCCATCCCGACATTCTCGCCGAGCTGCGGCTCGACCAGGATGACGACCGGTCCCTTCAGGTCCACCGCGGTCTTGGTTCTGTCCGTGCCCGACATCGACTGGCGACACCTTCCTGCATCATGCTGCGTCCGGGATGGCCGACGCCCGGCGCCGGCTTGCCCCGATGGGCTGGATTTCTCAAGGGGAGAGTGAACTCGGCGGCAGCAAATACCTTCGACAGTTGCGCGCGGTCGACTTTCAGATAGGCTATCGAACGAAACAAAAGCAAAGGCCACGGCCGTTCGCGCCCGAAGGCCGGCTCCGGGGAGGGAAATCCATGCAAAACAAGTGGTTCTGGGCGATTCTGGGGATCGTGCTGATCGTCGCCGGCGGCTGGCTCGCCGCGGCGACGCAGACCGCGGGCGGCATCCGCATCGAGGACGTCCGCTTCAAGGGCGCGGCCGGCAACACCATGAGCGCGCTGGTCTATACCCCGCCCAACGCGACGCCGGAGAAGCCCGCCCCCGGCATCCTCGCGGTCCACGGCTACATCAATTCGCGCGAGACCCAGGACGGCTTCGCCATCGAATTCGCCCGCCGCGGCTACGTGGTGGTGGCGATCGACCAGACCGGCCACGGCTACAGCGACCCGCCTGCCTTCGCCAACGGCTTCGGCGGCCCCGATGGGCTCGCCTACCTGCGCGGCCTGAAGCAGGTCGACAAGAACAATATCGGCCTCGAAGGCCATTCGATGGGCGGCTGGACCGTGCTCGCCGCCGCGGCGGCGATGCCCAACGACTACAAGTCCATGGTGCTCGAGGGCTCCTCCACCGGCAAGCCGTTCGCCGCCGAGGGCACGCCGACCTGGCCGCGCAATGTCGCGCTGGTGTTCGCCCAATACGAGGAGTTCCCCGAGCTGATGTGGGGCGTTACGCGCGCCAGGGACGTGACGCAGAGCCCGAAGCTCGAGGCGCTGTTCGGCACCACGAGCGCGGCCGAACCCGGCAAGCTCTACGGCGACATCGCCCAGGGAACCGCCCGGGTGCTCTACACCCCGGCCATGACCCATCCGGCCGAGCACATCTCCCACGAAGCCATCGGCCATGCACTCGACTGGTTCGGCAAGACGCTGACCGGCGGCACGCCCCGGCCGGTCGACGACCAGATCTGGCTCACCAAGGAAATCGGCACCCTGATCGCGCTGGCCGGCTTCGTCGCGCTGCTGATGGGCGCCTTCGACCTGCTGCTCGGCCTGCCGATGTTCGCCGCGCTCGCGGTACCGCAGCCGCAGACCGAGCCGGCGGCGTTCGCCACCGCCCCGATCGGCAGCGGCGGCCGGTGGTGGACGGCATTCTGGTTCACCGCCCTGATCCCGGCGCTGACCTATTACCCGTGCTTCGCGGTCGCCGGCGCGCTGCTGCCCTGGATGCCCTATCTGCCCCAGGGCATCACCAACCAGATCATGGTCTGGGCGCTGGTCAATCTGGTGATCACGCTCGCCCTGATGCGCTTCGCGCGCAAGCGCCCGAGCCGCAGCGGCATCATCGGCACCTCGATCGGCATTGCCGTAGTCACCGTCGCGATCGGCTACGTCGCGCTCTGGCTGTCCGATCTCGCCTTCAAGATCGACTTCCGGTTCTGGGTGGTCGCGCTCAAGCTGATGAGCGCCAAGCAGTGGCTGATCTTCCTGATCTACGTGATCCCGATCACCGCGTTCTTCGTCGCGGCGCTCCACGTCCTGCACCGCAATTTCAGCCGGCGCGACACCGGGATGGTCGCGCTCGCGGTCACCAACGCGCTGGCGCTGACCACCGGGTTCATCATCCTGCTGGTGCTGCAATACGGCACGCTGTGGCTCACCGGGCATCTGTTCAACCCGCTGACCGCGCCCGACCAGGTCGGGTTCGTGCCGCTGACCACCATCATCGCCATCCAGTTCGTGCCCCTGCTCGCCGCCGTCGGCGTGCTCGCGACCCACACCTGGCGCAGGACCGGATCGAGCCTGCCCGGCGCCCTGATCTGCGGGCTGGTCGTGACCTGGTACATCGTGGCGGGAACGGCGACCCAGGCGCCGTTCTGAGCCTGCGCGCGGAGCATAATAAACAGGCCGAAAGTGGGGAGGAGACGAGCTTTCGCCGGGCGAGTGGCGGTGCTATAGCCCGGCGAGTTCAAACAACGCGCTATCCCGAAGAGAAGGCCTCCCCTCCATGGCGAAAATCAAGGTGAGCAATCCGGTCGTCGAGCTCGACGGCGACGAGATGACCCGGATCATCTGGCAGTACATCAAGGACAAGCTGATCCTGCCCTTCCTCGATATCGACCTGATGTATTTCGACCTTGGCATGGAGAAGCGCGACCAAACCAACGACCAGATCACCATCGACGCCGCCAACGCCATCAAGAAGGTCGGCGTCGGCGTCAAATGCGCCACCATCACGCCGGACGAGGCCCGCGTGAAGGAATTCGGCCTCAAGGAGATGTGGAAGTCGCCGAACGGCACCATCCGCAACATTCTCGGCGGCGTGATCTTCCGCGAACCGATCATCTGCAAGAACGTGCCGCGCCTGGTGCCGGGCTGGACCAAGCCCATCATCATCGGCCGCCACGCCTATGGCGACCAGTACCGCGCCACCGACATCAAGTTCCCGGGCCCCGGCACGCTGACCATGAAGTTCGTCGGCAGCGACGGCACCGTGATCGAGCGCGAGGTGTTCAAGGCGCCCAGCGCCGGCGTCGCCATGAGCATGTACAACCTCGACGACTCCATCAAGGATTTCGCCCGCGCCTCGCTCAATTACGGGCTGAACCGCAACTACCCGGTCTATCTCTCGACCAAGAACACCATCCTGAAAGTCTATGATGGCCGCTTCAAGGATATCTTCCAGGAGATCTTCGACAACGAGTTCAAGGCCCAGTACGACGCCAAGGGGCTGACCTACGAGCACCGCCTGATCGATGACATGGTGGCCTCGGCGCTGAAGTGGTCGGGCGGCTACGTCTGGGCCTGCAAGAACTACGACGGCGACGTACAGTCCGACACCGTGGCGCAGGGTTACGGCTCGCTCGGCCTGATGACCTCGGTGCTGATGACGCCGGACGGCCAGACGGTGGAAGCGGAAGCCGCCCACGGCACCGTGACGCGACACTATCGCGAGCACCAGAAGGGCAAGGAGACGTCGACCAATTCGATCGCCTCGATCTTCGCCTGGACCCGCGGCCTCGCCCATCGCGCCAAGCTCGACGGCAACACCGACCTGGCGCATTTCGCCGACACGCTCGAGAAGGTCTGCGTCGACACCGTCGAGGCCGGCTTCATGACCAAGGACCTCGCGCTGCTGGTCGGCGCCGAGCAGCGCTGGCTGTCGACCACCGGCTTCCTCGACAAGGTCGCCGACAACCTGACCAAGGCGCTGGCCAAGAGCTGACAGCCTCGAAGTCCCCCCGCGCCCGCGGCCTCGAGCCGCGGACGCACGTCCCCATCAACGGCGCATCGTTTGCCGCCACGAGGTCCCGGATGTTCCTGCTCAAACGCTGTGCATTCGCCTCGGCCGCGCTGCTCGGCGCGACGCTCGCCGGCCATGCCGACGATGCTCCCGTTCCCGAGCCGATCGCCGCGCCGGGTGCCGCGACCATCGTGAAGCTGCATGCCGAGGGCGCGCAGATCTACGAGTGCAAGCCCGACGCGCAGGGCCATCTGGTGTGGACCTTCCGCGAGCCGATCGCCACCCTCATGACCGAAGGCCAGACCGTCGGGCGGCACTATGCCGGCCCCAACTGGGACTACCAGGACGGCAGCGGCGTCACGGCCAAGCTGGCGGGCACCGCGCCCGGCGCGACGCCGAAGGACATCGCCCTCCTGAAACTCGACGTCACCGCGCAGCGCGGCAGCGGCATCCTGTCGGCGGCGACGACGGTGCAGCGGATCAACACCAAAGGCGGCAAGCTCGAGGGCGCCTGCGACAAGGTCGCCGCGCTCCAGAGCGTGCCGTATTCGGCTGATTACGTCTTCCTGAAGAAACCCTGAGGCCCCGACGGCGCGCAGCCACGCTGCACGCTCTACGGCAGCAGCGCACCCAGCACCCGGCCGATCGCGTGCACCGGTCCGGGAACGTGACGGGCGTAGCGCGCGAGATGGCGGCGGCCACCGCCATGGTGCTGCGGCGGGCTGGCCTCGGCGCGTTCTGCCGCGTCCGCTCCCTGCCCGTCAGCCGGCGCGGCGGCGGCCGGCCTGGTTTCTGCTGCCCTGGTTTCCGCCGGGCGGCTTGCGGCGGCCGACTGCAGCGCACGGTAGCGCTGGGCGGCAGCCACCTCGGCCAGCGCCCGCGCCGGCTCCGAGCCGACGGCGTCGAAATCCACCGTCTCCACCCGATCAAGCGCGGCATAGACCGGCGCCAGCGCGTTTTCGACCATGGCAAGCGCCGAGCGCATCGCCTCGAGCCGGGTCTTGATGGCGGCGAGCCGGGCCGGCGGCGTCGTGGCATCGGCCGGCTGGCAGCTGGCTGTGATCAGGCCGGCGGCCTTGGTCATGACCGCCTGCAGGGCGTCGAGCGCCTTGCGCTTGTCGTCACCGCGGCCGGCCGCGCGGTCGAGCGCGGCCTTCGGCCAGGACGGCATGGCCTGCGCCGCGGCGCAGGCCTGC
>JARLJA010000010.1 GCA_031291445.1 Xanthobacteraceae bacterium
CTGACCCAGGAGGCCGCGCTCGCCCAGGTCGAGCAGACCCTGCCGCCGCTCGAAAAGCAGCTCGGCGTGCAGCGCGATCTCCTGACCGCGCTGGCCGGCCAGTTCTCCGCCGACGAGGTGCTGCAGAAGTTCACGCTCAAGAGCTTGGCGCTGCCGACAAACCTGCCGGTGAGCCTGCCGAGCACACTGGTGCGCCAACGCCCGGACGTGCGCGCCGCCGAAGCCAACATGCACTCGGCGGCGGCGCTGGTCGGCGTCGCCATCGCCGCGCGGCTGCCCAACGTCGTGTTGAGCGCCAACCCCGGCTATTCCGCCGTCAACACGGCGGCGCTGTTCATGCCGGCCACCGGCTTCTACACGCTCGCCGCCAGCATCACCGCCCCGGTGTTCGACGGCTTCACGCTCTACCACAAGCAGAAGGCGGCCGAGGCCTTCCTCGACCAGGCCGACGCGACCTACCGCCAGACCGTCATCACGGCGATCCAGAACGTCGCCGACGCCGTCAAGAGCCTGCAGACCGACGCCCGCGCGGTCCAGGCCGCGGTCAAGAGCGAGGTCGCGGCGAAGGTCAGCCTCGATATCGTCTTCAAGCAGTTGCAGGCCGGCCAGGTCAACCAGGTCACGGTGTTGACCGCGCAGCAGACCTACTTCAACGCCCTGATCGCCCGGGTCCAGGCCGAGGCCAACCGCCTGTCCGACACCGCGGCGCTGTTCATGGCGCTCGGCGGCAACTGGCCGGTCGACTGCAAGACGCCGAACTGGCGCGACTGCGCCATGGGCAAACCGCCGCCGCAGCAGCAGGTCGCGGACGCGAAGTAGGGGCGCGCCGACGTTCTCGCGATCGTCACTCCGGGGCGCGTCGCGATAGCGGCGCGAGCCCGGAGTCCATATCCACCATCACCCGTCGTTGGATCTGTGTGCGCGCCCTCCTGTGTGGTGCGCGAGCGGATTGGCAGCGGATCATTTCAGCCAACGGGGCTATGGATTCCGGGCTCGACGCCAACGGCGTTGGCGTCGCCCCGGAATGACGCTTCGCCGGCTACGATCCGCTCAGTAGAACACCTCCGACGCCGAAGGATCGCAGCGCAGCCAGTAGGTCTCGCCGTAGCGCGGCGCGGAGCGCTGCCACGGAATGGTCCGGGTCACGGTGGTCCGGAACACGCCGCCGTCGGGCGCCGCCACCGCGAGCGTCACGCGGGCGAGCCACGAGCCCTGCCAGGCATAGGGCAATTCTTCCGAGTGCACGACGCGGGCGCGGCACACCGGCGTCGCCCCGACAGCAGCCGCCTCCGCCGCCGACGGGATCGCGCCGAGCGCGAGCACGGCAAGCACGGGCATCAAGCGGGTGAGCGTGGACGTCGAGAGGCGGCGCATCACAGGTCCTGTCGCAGGCATGGAGGTTCAAGGATCCCGGATACTCTTGGGCGGCCCCGCGCGGCGGTCAAGTGGTTTTTGTCCCGGTTGCGCGATTGCAACGCGCGGAAAGCTCCGAAGAAATCGCCGAAAGCGCATCGCCTGGCACATTGATCCGCGGCGCCTGACCGTCTAGTTTTGCGCGAGTTCAACGAGGGGCCTTGATCCATGATCTCGCGAGTATCCGTGGTCGCCGCGCTGGCGCTGCTGACGGGCGCGGCGACTGCCGCGCCATTGGCCACCCGCTCGGCGGCGCCCGCCGGCATCGCGGCGGCGCCGGTCGAGGCGGTGCGGCTGGTGTGCGACCAGAACTGCCAGTGCTGGCACACCGCCTATCGCGCGCCGAAGGCACCGCGGGCGGACGTCCTCCTGCTCGCCGACGACGTCAACGCCTGTCCGGCCGGCGGCCGCTACAACGGCCACTACCGCACCGGGCCGAGCACCGGGCTCGGCTTCGAGTCCCGCCTCCCGAAGGACACGCTGTTTCCGTTCTACTGATCGCGCGCGACGGCGGCGCCATCGCGCCGTTGCGCGATGGTCTCGATCAGGCCGGTCAGCCAGCACATCGGGCAACCCCGCATCAGCACCACCGCGCCGATCAGGAGCGGCGGCACGAGAAGCCCGCGACCGGGGCCGTACACGATGGCCAGGGCGACGGCGCCGACGCCGCGCAGCAGATGAATGGAAACCGAACGGCTGCAGAACATCCGTCACTCCTGTTGGGTGGCGCCCGCGGCGAGATAGCCGCCAGCGAGCAGCCGCTCGCGCACCATGGCGCGCGCGCGGTGCAGCCGGCTCTTCACCGCCTGCTCGGAGACGCCGAGCTCGGCCGCCGCCTCGGCCGCGGTGAGCTCGTCGATGTCGCGCAGCACCAGCACCCTGCGATAGGGCTCGGGCAGCGCCGAGATCGCCGCGCCGAGGTCGCGCCGCAGCGCCAGCGGCAGCGGCTCCTGGCGCAGCACGTCCTCGAGCGCGTCGTCGAGCGAGTCCAGGCGGCGGCCGAGCCGCAGCAGCCGGTAGCATTCGCGCTCGACGATGCGGATGAGCCACGACGCGAACGCGGCCGCGGTCTTGAGCGCGCCGATCCTGCGGTAGAGCTGCCACAGCGCGATCTGCACCGCCTCTTCGGCGTCCTCGCGGCTCGAACAGGCGCGCCGCGCGAATCGCTTGAGATCCGGCTGGCAGACCACCAGCAGCTGTTCGACGGCCGCGGCGTCGCCGCCGCAGGCCGCCTCGACGAGTTTCAGGTCGGCCATGGCCACGCCGCAGTCACTCCCTTGCGATCGCCCGGCGACCGACCATGGCGCACATCGGGCAGAAGCCGACGAAACCGGTGACCGCCAGCATGGTGCCCATCGCGGCGCCGGCCCAGATCATCCACGGCGCGGCGGCGGTGCGCCAGGCCATCACCGCGATCACGACGCCAAGGGCGACGCGGATCGCGCGCTCCCAGCCGGGAAGGTTGGTCTTCAGGTACATCATCACGGAACTCCTTTGCTGTGTTGCCGTCTACAGCTCCAGAGGGGCCGGGGCGGCAAAAGGGTTCGCGGGTGATGACGTTTTTTTCCCGGCTTGCTCCGGCCGCCATGCGGCCGGGCCAGTATCGTGACGGCGGGGTCTGCCGCCTCCGGCACGACACGCGCCGCCGTCAGGTGAAATGCTTCTTGCACTCCTCGGCGCAGGCGGCGCAGCTCTCGGCGCAGGCCTTGCACTCGGCGTGCTCGTCCTGGTGCTTGCGGCACTCCTTCTCGCAGTCGAGGCAGACCGCATTGGCAACCCGGGAGAAATCCGCAAGCCGTTCGGAACCGGCCGCGGCCAGGCGCGCGAGCGCCTCACAGACTGCGCTCATCTGATAGACCGACCGCGCGCAGCTGCCCAGCGAGGTATCGCCGGCAGCAAAGGCCTGGAGACAGTGGCTCAGGCAGGCGCCAGCGGTCGTGACGCAGGCCCGCGCCAGTTCGGCAAGCCTGGCATTGGCGCCGTCGGGCGAATGCCCCATATGCGCCGCGTGATCGTGGCCGTGATCATGCTCGTCCGCCGCAGCCGCCCCGGCAGCCAGGAGCGACGCGCCCGCCGCTGCGATTCCGAGAAGCTCTCTGCGATCCATTGTGCTCTCCCTTCGTAAGATGCGGATGACCGACCCTGTGCCGGAATGCGCCAGCCGTCAATCAGCGCGATCAAATCGACCCCGCTCACTCCGCCATGTGCTTGCGGCGGATGCGCCGGATGGTCCACCAGATCGCGAGCGCCGCCACCGGCACGAACAGCGCGGTGATGATCACGGGGTCGGTGCCGATCGCGCCGCTTTCATGTGCGGCCTTCGCGAGATAGCCGAACAGGCTCACCACGTAATAGGTGATGGCCGCGACCGAGAGGCCCTCCACCGTGGTCTGCAGCCGCAGCTGCAGCCGCGTGCGCGCGTTCATCGACTTGAGCAGTTCCTGATTCTGCTGCTCGAGCTCGACGTCGACGCGGGCGCGCAGCAGCTCGGCGGCGCGCGCGAGCTTCACCGACAGGTTGGCCTGGCGCTGCTCGATGGTGGCGCAGGTGCGCAGCGCCGGCTTCATGCGTCGCACCAGGAACGACGACCAGGTCGGCAGGCCGCCCACCTTGCGCTCGCCCAGCGTCTGCAGCCGCTGTTCGACGATGTCCTCATAGGCGCGCGTGGCCCCGAAGCGAAAGCCGCTGGCCGCGGCGCCGGCCTCGATGTCGGCGGCGAGCGCGGTCAAATCGTGGAGCAGGCGCTGGTTGGCGGCGAGGTCGCCAGGCCGGCGCATCTCCTCGGTGACCTCGGCGAGCCGGCGCTCGCCGGCGCCGATCGAGGGCGCGAGCCGTTGCGCCTCCGGCAGCCCGAGCAGCGCCAGCGTGCGGTAGGTCTCGAGTTCGATCACGCGCTGCACCAGCGCCCCGGCGCGCTCGGGACCGAGCCCTCGGTCGGCGACCAGGATGCGGACGAAGCCCGACGGATCGGCCTTGAAATCCGTGGCGTAGAGCGCCGCGCCGTCGGAATTCTCGGCGACCGCGAGGCTTGCGCGGTCGAACAGCCGCTCCGGCGCGGTGCGCTCCGGATCGTCCTTGACCAGATGCAAGTCGATCGCAACCAGCAGCGGACCCGGCTGCGGCACCAGCCCCATCGGCGAAGACAGCGCCGACGCGTCCGGGTGAAAGGGGGTCGCGGCCGCGTCTGACGGCAGTTCCCAGGTATAGGTGGTGAATTCGGAATGCTGCTCCCAGCGCAGCGCGGTCGCGCCGAACAGCACCCGGTGATGCTTGTCGTCCGGCGCCGGGCCGGGCTGGCCGTGGGACTGGCACAGCCGCGCGAAACTCGCCCGATCCTCGGGTGCCCGCGCGCCGGCGGTCTCGAAGGCGAAATGCAGCACCCGCGCCGGCACTGCCAGCGGCGTGAACGGCCGGGCGTGAACCTCGCCGAGGATCGCCGCGCGCAGGCTGTGTGGGGCGAGTCGCGAGGCGCCGCCGCCGCCGATGATGACTTCGGTGCCGATGATCGCCTCCTGACCTCACGCCACTGGATGTAACCTACCCGATGGCCGCGGACTTTGCGAATACCGCGCGGTCCTTCGCGCAAGCATGATCTTTGCGGAAAACCGGTTTCCACTTTTCCGGATCATACTCTGGAAGGCCGCATGGGGCGCCCGGGGGACCGCGCAAATGCGACGCGCTTGAAGGAGCGCGACATTGCGCGGCGCGGGCGAAATCCTTTCTTCCCGGAAGATGGCACGGCGGGTCGAAGACCGCAGCTGCGATCGTTCCTCGGCGCCGGGACGTCAGGCGGCGGTGCGCGACACGACGATGGTGGCGACGTAGCGGTCACCGTGCTCGGGATCCTGGCGGATCGCCCGCACCAAGCCCGAGACGACGGCGCCTTCGCGCTCCAGCGTCACCGGGCGACCGAAATACAGCGCGCGCTTGCAGCGCCTGACGTCGATCGCGTCGGTAATTTCGACGGTCTGCATGGTGACCTGCCTCTGCTCCCGCAACTGCTGCGCGGCATGCGCCGCTTCATGGCTCTTCTTCTCTAGTCCCTCATGTTTAACAGCATGCTTGTCCGGAAAATGCCGGAGCGCTCAATTCAGGCCAGCTCGCTGCGAGCGATTGGCGAAGGCGGATGCACCTGCGTCTCGGTTCCGCTCCTCGCCTGCGCGATCTCGTCGGGCGCGGGCACGCGGGTGGTCGGCCGCCGAGGAACTGCGGAAACCGCGGGATTTTCCTCCCTGGTGCCCGCTTTTCGAAGTTCGTGATATATCGCGGCAAGGTCGGTAGCGAATGTCAGATCCACTCCACCAGCGCCCACCATCACGGGAGCGCGTCATGGCCACCATCAGCGTTGCGCGGCAGCCCAGCGAAGCCATCCGGGCCGTGCTGTACGACCGCCTCCTCGCCTTCAACGAGGCGGCGAGCGGCGAAGCGGCCTACGCGCCGCTCGCGGTCGTGATCGAGGACGACGACGGACGCGGCATCGTCGGCGGCCTGTGGGGCGAGACCTACTACGACTGGATGTTCGTCGAGCTGCTGTTCGTGCCGGAGGTGCTGCGCGGCGAGGGCCTCGGCGCGCGGTTGCTGGCCGAGGCCGAGGCGATCGCCCGCGAGCGCGGCTGTCGCCACGCCTGGCTCGACAGCTACAGCTTCCAGGCGCCGGGCTTCTATCTCAAGCAGGGCTACGAGGTGTTCGGCACGCTGCCGGACTATCCGCGCGGCGTCGAGCGCTTCTTCCTCCGCAAGCGATTGTGACGCGATCCCCGCGAAGAGCGGTAGACCGGAAAGCGATGGCTCCATTCACCGCGTCATCCCGGGGCGCGCGCAACGCGCGCGGGCCCGGTATCCATAGCCCCTGTAGCAGGAATGGCCGACAACGCTCGTCAATACGCGAGTAGCAGTCCAAGTCGATTGACCACCGAGATCTCAAACTGGCGCTCGTGAGTATGGATTCCGGGCTCGGCGCCCGATGGGCGCCGCCCCGGAATGACGACGCAGGAAGCGCTGTGGCTGCCCTATTGCGGCGCCGGCGCCGGCGGCAGGCCGGCATCGAGCGGCGCCACGCCGGGGACCAGAACCACCGGCGGCACGGCGGAAGCCTGGACGATCTCCGGCGTCCAGCCGCCGCCGAGCGCCTGGAACAGGCTCGTTGCCGCCTCCAGCTTCGACAGCCGCACCAGGACCAGGGTGTTCTCCGCGGAGAACAGCGTCTGCTCGGCCTGCAGCACGGTGATCAGGTTGACCGTGCCGCCGCGCAATTGCGTCTCGGCGACCTCGAACGCCTTGCGCGAGGCGGCCACGGCGTAGGCCTGTAGCTTCTCCTGCTGCACGGTCTGCTGCACCGCCACCAGCGCCTTCTCGACGTCCGAGAACGCCGACAGCACCGCCTTGCGATAGGCCTCGAGGAATTGCAGCTGCTGGCCCTTGGCGAGCTTGAGCTGGCTCTCCAGCAGGAAGCCGTCGAAGATCGGCTGGGTCAGCCCGGCGGCGAGCGTGTAGTACCAGGCGCCGGGGCCGAACAGCGCGGCCAGCGCCGCGCTCTGCACGCCGGTGGTGCCGGTAAGCGTGATCTGCGGAAAGAATGCCGCGCGTGCGGCTTCGACGCTGAAGTTGGTCGAGGCGAGCTGCGCCTCGGCCTGGCGGACGTCGGGGCGCTGATACAACAGCTGCGACGGCAGGCCCGGCGTCACCCGCGGCATCGCGATCTGCGTGGTCGACCCACCGGCGACCTTGAACCCGATGGGCGCCCGGCCGAGCAGCAGGGCCAGCGCGGCCACGTTCTGGTCGCGCGTCACGATCAGCGGCGGGATCGAGGCGCGCACGTTGGCCACCAGCGCCTCCTGCTGCGAGAGGTCGAGCTGCGAGGCGGTGCCGCCATTGAACTGGTTCTGAATCAGCTTGAGAATGCGCTCGGACGCGGCCAGATTGTCGCGCGCGACGCGGAGCTGGTCCTGCGCCGCCAGGACCGAGAAATAGGCGTTGGCCACCGTCACGGTGGTGGACAGCGTCACCACCTCGCGGTTGTAGCGCTGGGCGGTCGCGGTCTCTTCCGCCGCGAGCAGGGTGGCGCGGTTCTTGCCCCAGAAATCGAGCATGTAGCTCGCGGTGAGGCCGGAGCTGAATTGGTTGCTATTCAGGCCGGCGCCGCCGCCGCTTGCGAGCCCGGAGACGGCGGACGCGGTCCCCTGGTGCTGGCGCTCCACGTTGGCGGTGCCGCTCACCGAGGGCAAGAGCGGCGCGCCGGAAATGCCGACCTGGGCGTCGGCCTGGAGGATCTGCGCCACCGCGACCGCGATGTCGGTATTGTGGATCTGGGCCTCCTCGATGAAGCCGATCAGTTCGCGGGAGCGAAAGCCCCGCCACCAATCGAGCGCCGGGACGGCGCGGTCCGAGGGGTGCGCGTCGTGGCTGTAGCCGGTCGGGATCTCGAGATCGAGCGCGGGGTGTTCGGAGCCGAGGATGCAGCCGGACAGGCCGAGACAGAGCATAGCCACGGAGAGCGCCGCGAGACGGCGAACCAGGCGAACGGAACGTGACGCCCTCACGATCATGACAACACTACGCATCGGATCCCCAAAGCATTCCAAACGACTTCATTCTCACGCGCCCCAACTAACCCGCTGCCCTCAGTCGTCATGCCCGGCCTTGTGTCGGGCATCCACGTCTTACCGCACCTCGGCAGGAAAGACGTGGATGGCCGGGAGACCTTCGTCCTGGCGATCCGTCGAAGACGGATCGCGCTGCCCGGCCATGACGAAGGAACGGGTCGATTGGCCCCCCACGCCCTATTCCCCCGGCGCCAGCGTGGGCCCGCCCGCGGGCCGCGCCATGTTGCCCCGCCTCATCCGCTGAGACCAGAGCCGGAACCGGTCGAGATACAGATAAATCACCGGTGTTGTATAAAGCGTCAGGATCTGGCTCAGGATCAGGCCGCCGAGGATGGCGATACCGAGCGGCCGGCGCAGCTCGCTGCCCTCGCCGAAGCCGATCACCAGCGGCACGGCGCCGAGCAGCGCCGCCATGGTCGTCATCATGATCGGCCGGAAACGAAGCAGGCAGGCCTCGTAGATCGCGTCGAACGAGGACAGCCCGCGCGAGCGCTCGGCCTCGAGCGCGAAGTCGATCATCATGATGGCGTTCTTCTTGACGATGCCGATCAGGAGGATGACCCCGATCAGCGCCATGATGCTGAACTCGGTGCCCGTGGCCATCAGCGCCAGCAGCGCGCCGACACCGGCGGACGGCAGCGTCGACAGGATCGTGAACGGATGGACGAAGCTCTCGTAGAGCACGCCCAGCACGATGTAGATCGTCACCAGCGCCGCCAGGATCAGGAACGGCTGGTTGCTGAGCGAATCCTGGAACACCTTGGCGGTGCCCTGGAACGAGCCGTGGATCGTCGCTGGCACGCCGATCCGGTTCATGGTGGTTTCGATCGCCTCGATCGCGGTGGAGAGCGCGACGCCGGGCGGCAGGTTGAAGGAAATGGTGTTGGCGACCAGCAGGCCCTGGTGGTTGACGGCGAGCGGCGTCGATCCCTGCTGGAAGCTCGCCACCATGGACAGCGGCACCATGGTCTCCTTGTTGGTCGACACCGCCGCGCCGGTCGACGACGAGCCGTGGCCGGTGGCGCCGATCGAGTTGGTGGCGAGGTTGCGCGCCGCGTCCGCGGCGACCGAATTGATCGACGGCGACTTGCCCGGCCCGACGAAGGTCCCGGCCACCGCGTTGGTGGCCTGCGACCCGCCGACGGCACCACCGGCGGTCGAGACGTAGATGTCCTTCAGGGTCTCGGCGTTCTGCCAGTACTGCGGCGCCACCTCCATGATGACGTGATACTGGTTGCGCGCCACGTAGATGGTCGAGACCTGGCGCTGGCCGAATGCGTCATACAGCGTGTTGTCGATCTGGCTCACGGTGATTCCGAGCCGCGCCGCGGTGTCGCGGTCGATCACCAGGTCGGATTCCAGTCCCTTGTTCTGCTGGTCGGAATTGACGTCGGCGAGCAGGTCGGGAAGCGCCTGCAGCGCCGTGGTGATCTTCGGCGTCCACTCGTTGAGCTCCTCGAAGGTCGGCCCCTGCAGGGTGAACTGGTACTGCGCGTTGCCGGCGCGTCCCCCGGCGCGGATGTCCTGCACCGCCTGCAGGAACAGCGTCGCGCCCGGCACCACCGCGAGCTTCCTCCGCAGCCGCGCGATCACCTCGTCGACCGAGACCTTGCGGTCCTCGAGCGGCTTCAGCGACACGAACATGAAGCCGGAATTGGTCTGGCCGCCGCCGGTAAATCCGACCGCGGTGTCGATAGCGGGATCCTGCTTCACGATGGTCACGAACTGGGTCAGCTTCTGCTGCATCAGCTGGAACGAGATGCTCTGGTCGGCCTGGATAGAGCCGATCATGCGTCCGGTGTCCTGCTGCGGGAAGAAGCCCTTGGGCACGACATCGTAGAGGTAGAAGTTCAGCGCCAGCACCGCCACCAGCACGCCCATTACCGAGAGCGGGTGCCGCAGCGCGACGCCGAGCGTGCGCCGGTAGGCCGCCAGCATGGCCTCGAACAGGCCCTCGCTCCAGCGGTAGAGCCGCCCGCGCGCCTGGTCGCGATCGCGGCGCAGCAGCACCGCGCACATCATCGGCGTGGTCGACAGCGACACCACCAGCGATATCATGATGGCGATCGAGATCACCATGGCGAATTCGCGGAACAGGCGGCCGATGATGCCGCCCATCATCAGGATCGGGATGAACACCGCGATCAGTGACACGCTCATCGACAGCACCGTGAAGCCCACTTCCCGGGCGCCGAGCAGCGCGGCCTCGAGCCGCGACATCCCGGCCTCCATGTGCCGGGTGATGTTCTCCAGCACCACGATGGCGTCGTCGACCACGAAGCCGGTCGCCACCGTCAGCGCCATCAGCGACAGGTTGTCGAGGCTGTAGCCCAACAGGTACATGGCGGCGAAAGTCGCCACCAGCGACACCGAGACCGCGATCACCGGGATGAGGGTGGCCCGGCCGTTCCGGAGGAACGCGAACACCACCAGGATGACCAGGAAGATGGCGATGACCAGCGTCATCTCGACGTCGCGCAGCGAGGTGCGGATCGTGGTCGAGCGATCGACGCCGACGGACAGGTCGATGGCGGGCGAGATCGAAGCGCCGAGCTGCGGCATCAGCGCCTTCACCCTGTCGACGATGTCGATGATGTTTCCGCCGGGCTGCCGGTAGAGGACGACGAGGATCGCCGGCTTGCCGTTGGAAAGTCCGGCGTTGCGCAGGTTCTCGACCGAATCGACCACCTCGCCGACGTCGGTCAGCCGCACCGGCGCGCCGTTGCGATAGGCGATGATCAGCGTCTTGTAGTCGGCCGCCTTGAGCCCCTGGTCGTTGGCGTAGATCTGATAGCGCTCGTTGTCGACGTCGATGCCGCCCTTGGGGCTGTGGGCGTTGGCGCTGGCGAGCGCGGCGCGCACGTCCTCCAGCCCGATGCCGTATTTGAACAGCGCTTGCGGGATCAGTTCGACCCGCACCGCCGGCAGCGACCCGCCCACCACCGAAACCTGGCCGATGCCGTCGACCTGCGACAGCTTCTGCGCCAGCACGGTGGAAGCGGCGTCGTAGAGCACGTCGCGGGTCAGGATGTCCGAGGTCAGCGTCAGCACCAGGATCGGCGCGTCGGCGGGATTGACCTTCCGGTAGGTCGGGTTGGTCCGCAGGCTCGCCGGCAGGTCGGCGCGCGCGGCGTTGATCGCGGCCTGGACGTCGCGCGCCGCGCCGTCGATGTTGCGATTGAGCCCGAACTGCAGGGTGATGCGGGTGTTGCCGACCGAGCTCGACGACGTCATCTCGGTGACGTCGGCGATCTGGCCGAGATGGCGCTCCAGCGGACTCGCCACCGTGGTGGCGACGTCCTGCGGGCTGCCGCCGGGCAGCGTCGCCTGCACCGAGATGGTGGGAAAGTCGACCTCCGGCAGCGGCGACACCGGCAGCTTGAAGAAGGCGATGGCGCCCGCCGCCGCGAGCCCGAAGGTGAGCAGCGTGGTGCCGACCGGGCGGCGGATGAAGGGGGTGGAGAGACTCATGCGAGGCTCTCGCATGCCGGATGTCGAGCGGGCACCTCACCCACCCCAGTCATCCCGGGACGGCGCGCGAACGCGCGCCGGGCCCGGGATCCATAACCCCGGTCGCCATGACGGACGGCGGCGTCTCCACCACGAGCACATGTGGATATGGATTCCGGGCTCGCGCCGCTATCGCGGCGCGCCCCGGAATGACGACAGGAGGCGGGTGGGCATGGATCGACCGAGGCCATCATGACCATCACCCCTCCCCGTGCACCGGGCCGAGCTCGGGCGACGGGCCGACGAAGCGCAGCGCCAGCCGGTCGAACCACAGGTAGATCACCGGGGTGGTGAACAGCGTGAGCAGCTGGCTGACCAGGAGGCCGCCGACGATCGAGACGCCGAGCGGATGGCGCAGCTCGGAGCCGGCGCCGGAGCCCAGCATCAGCGGCAGCGCGCCGAGCACCGCCGCCATCGTGGTCATCAGGATCGGGCGGAAGCGCAGCAGGCAGGCCTGGAAGATCGCCTCGCGCGGCGGCTTGCCCTCGATCCGCTCGGCCTCGAGCGCGAAGTCGATCATCATGATGGCGTTCTTCTTGACGATGCCGATCAGGAGGATGATGCCGATGATGGCGACGATGGTGAGATCCTCGCCCGCCGCCATCAGCGCCAGCAGCGCGCCGATGCCGGCCGACGGCAGCGTCGACAGGATGGTGAGCGGGTGGATGAAGCTCTCGTAGAGCACGCCGAGCACGATGTAGACCGTGACGACGGCGGCGAGGATCAGCAGCAGCTGGTTCGACAGCGACGACTGGAACGCCGCCGCGGCACCCTGGAAATTGACGATCACGCTCGCCGGCAACCGCAGTTCGGCCGTCGCCGTCTTGATGGCGTCGACCGCCTCGCCGAGCGAGGCGCCGGGCGCCAGGTTGAAGGACACGGTGGCCGCCGGGAACTGGCCGAGATGGGAGACCTGCAGCGGCGCGGTCTCGATGCGCGCCTTGGCGATCACCGGCAGCGGCACCAGCGTGCTGCCGACCGACGACGGCAGGTAGATCGAGTTCAGCGAGTCCAGCGAGGTCTGCAGGCTGGGGTCGGCCTCGAGGATGACGCGGTACTGGTTGGAATTGGTGAAGATGGTCGAGACGATGCGCTGGCCGTAGGAATCGTACAGCGCGTTGTCGATGGTCGCCGGCGTGATGCCGAACCGCGCGGCCTGGTCGCGGTCGATGTCGACGAACACCGACAGGCCGCTGGCGGAAATGTCGCTGGCGACGTCGGCGAGTTGCGGCAGGGCCTTGAGCCGGTCGACCAGCTTCGGCGTCCACTCGGCGAGCTGCACCGGGTCGGCGTCCTGCAGGATGAACTGGTACTGGGTGCGGCTGACGGTGCCCTCGATGGTGAGGTCCTGCACCGGCTGCATGTAGAGCGTCACCCCGGGCAGATCGGCGGTGGCCTGCTTGAGCCGCTTCATCACCGTGGCGACGTCGGCCTTGCGCTGCTCGTGGGGCTTGAGATTGATCAGGATGCGGCCGTTGTTCAGCGTGTTGTTGGTGCCGTCGACGCCGATGAAGGAGGACAGACTCTCGACGTCGGGATCCTTGAGGATGAGGCTGGCGAGCCGCTGCTGGCGTTCCGCCATCGCGGCATAGGACACCGACTGCGGCGCCTCGGAAATGCCCTGGATCACGCCGGTGTCCTGCAGCGGGAAGAAGCCCTTGGGGATCACGACATAGAGATACGCGGTGAGCGCGAAGGTGGCGAGCGCGACCAGCAGCACCACGGTCTGGCGATCGAGCATCCAGTTCAGGATGCGGCCGTAGCCCTCGATGATGCCGTCGAACATCTCGCGGCTGAAGCGCTGCAGAGCGTTTTCCCGCTCCTCGTGGACCGGCTTCAGGAGCTTGGCGCAGGCCATCGGCACCAGCGTCAGCGCCACCACGGCGGAGATCAGGATGGTCACCGACAGCGTGATGGCGAACTCGCGGAACAGGCGGCCGACCACGTCGCCCATGAACAGCAGGGGGATCAGCACCGCGATCAGCGACACCGTCAGCGAGATGATGGTGAAGCCGATCTGCTCGGAGCCCTTGAGCGCGGCCCTCAGCGGGGTCTCACCCTCCTCGATGTAGCGCGAGATGTTCTCGATCACCACGATGGCGTCGTCGACCACGAAGCCGGTGGCGATGGTCAGCGCCATCAGCGACAGGTTGTTGAGGCTGAAGCCGGCGAGATACATCACGCCGAGGGTGCCGACCAGCGACAGCGGCACCGACAGGCTCGGGATCAGGGTGGCCCGCGGGCTGCGGAGGAAGACGAAGATCACCAGCACGACCAGGATCACCGCGAGCGACAGCTCGAATTCGACGTCGCTCACCGAGGCGCGGATGGTGATGGTGCGGTCGGTCAGGACCTTGAGGTCGATGGCGCTGGGCAGCGAGGCCTGCAGCTGCGGCAGCAGCGCCTTGATGCCCTGCACCACCGAGATCACGTTGGCGCCGGGCTGGCGCTGGATGTTGACGATGATCGCCGGGGTCTCGTTCATCCAGGCGCCGAGCTTGTCGTTCTGCGGCGCGGCGGCGACGTCGCCGATGTCCGACAGCCGCACCGGCGAACCGTTCTTGTAGGCGACGATCAGCGACTTGTAGTCGGAGGCGTTGCGGATCTGGTCGTTGGCGTTGATGGTGTAGGACCGCATCGGCCCGTCGAAATTGCCCTTCGGCGTGTTGGTGTTGGCGTTGCCGAGCGTGGTGCGCAGGTCGTCGATGTTGAGGCCGTAGGCGGCGAGCTTGCGGATGTCGGCGCGGATCCGCACCGCGGGACGCTGGCCGCCCGAGATGCTGACCAGGCCGACGCCGGGAAGCTGCGAGATCTTCTGCGCCAGACGGGTGTCGACGAAATCCTCGACGTCGATCAATGGCATGGTGGTGGAAGTCAGCCCGAGCGTGAGGATCGGGGCGTCCGCCGGATTGACCTTGGCGTAGATCGGCGGCGCCGGCAGGTCGGCGGGCAACAGGTTGCCGGCGGCGTTGATGGCGGCCTGCACCTCCTGCTCGGCGACGTCGAGCGAGATCGTCAGCCCGAACTGCAGGGTGATCACCGAGGCGCCGGCCGACGACACCGAGCTCATCTGGTTGAGGTTCGGCATCTGGCCGAACTGCACCTCGAGCGGCGCGGTGACCGACGAGGTCATGACGTCCGGGCTTGCGCCCGGATAGAAGGTCTGCACCTGAATGGTCGGATAGTCGACCTCCGGCAGCGCCGCGACCGGCAGGAAGCGGAACGCCAGCAACCCCGACAGCATGATCGCGAACATCAGGAGCGTGGTCGCGACCGGCCGCAGGATGAATGGCTGCGACGGATTCATTGCTTCTGACCGCTCTCCGAACGCTTTTTCTTGCCGCCGGACGTGTCACCGCCGGAGGCGGCGTCACCGGAGGCGGTGCCGCCCGCCGCGTCGGCGGCGCCGGCCTCGCTGCGGACGTTGATCTTGGCGCCGTCGCGCAACTTGTCGGCGCCGTCGACCACGATGCGGTCGCCCGCCGCGAGGCCGGACAGCACCTCGACGCGCTCGCCGTCGGTCGCCCCCAGCGTCACCTTGCGCACCGACACCGTGCTGTCGTCGTTGACCAGATAGACGAAGGTGCCGGGAACGCCGCGCTGCACGCCGGCGGAAGGCATCACCACCGCGTTCTTGTGGGTGTCGAGCAACAGGCGGACGTTGACGAACTGGTTGGGGTAGAGCACGCGGTCGTCGTTGGGAAACTGGGCGCGCAGCTTGATGGTGCCGGTGGTCGGATCGATCTGGCTGTCGAAGGTCTGCAGCGTGCCCTGAGCGACGACGTTGTTGCCGGCGCGGTCCATCGCCGTCGCCGGCAGCACGGCGCCCGCCTGCAGCCGCTTGGAGACCGCCTGGAGATTGTCCTCCGGCAGCACGAACAGCACGCTGATCGGCGACAGCTGGGTGATGACGACCAGGCCGTTGGCATCGCCCGGCGTGACGTAGTTGCCCTGGTCGACCTGGCGCAGGCCGACGCGGCCGTCGAGCGGCGAGACGATGCGGCAATAATTCAGGTTGACCTCGGCCGCCTTGACCGCGGCCTTGTCGGCTTCCACCGTGCCCTGGTCCTGCGCCACCAGCGCGATCTGGGTGTCGAGCGTCTGGCGCGGCACCGCGTTCTGCGCCGCGAGGCCCTGGTAACGCGCCAGATCGACCTGGGCGCCCTTCAAAAGCGCCTCGTCGCGCGCCAGGTTGCCCTGGGCCTGGGCCAGCGCCGCCTCGTAGGGCCGCGAATCGATCTCGGCCAGCAGGTCGCCCTTCTTGACCTCCTTGCCTTCGACGAAATCGATCTTCTGCAGGTAGCCGCTGATCTGGCTGTGGATCGTGACGGTCGCCAGCGAGGTGACGGTGCCGAGCGCGTTGAGATTGACGCCGATATCACCGGTGGTCACGACCTCGGGAACGATCGACATGGCGCCGGCATTGCGGCCGCCGGGCGGCTGGTTCGGCGCGGTCTGTGGCCGGAAGTAGTAGATGGCTCCGGCCAGCACCACCACGATCAGGCCGATCATCCAGGTCCGCCGCGAACGTGGCGGAGGCGGAGCGACCGGCCGCGCGGTCTTGGCGGAGTCGGGTTCGAGGGTCTTGATCGGTCGGTTCATGATCGATCCATCGGCAAGGCACTCATGATTGGACGGCCCGCTGACGCGGTGGCTATCGGGCCAGGATGCGGGATGGCAGGATTCGAGCGCCATCGCCACGTCCCTCGGCTACGGGAGGCGGTGCGGGCGGCGATCGACCACCGAAATCCCACATGATGTCCCGATCCCGACATTCGCAAAACCTTACAGCCCACTCTCGCGAACATCGGAACCAAAAGGACACCGGCGATTGTCAGTTTCTGATGCGGTTTCGGGTTTGACGTTCACTTGAGGCCGCGTTGAGGCCGTGAGGAACGCCAAATCCACCGCACCGGTTGGCGCGACGAAGCGTCGCATTTGCCGGCATCCGAGGCAACTTGTCGCGTTAACAATCGGACAGGATTGGCAAGGACTTAGCTGCCATCACGACAACTTGTGCGGTGCGCGGGGCCGGTTCCGATTCGGCCACCGCGCGAATATTTAAATAGAACCAAATATTTAGAAGAGAAGCCCCGGCCGGACGGCAGGGCGCCGGCGCGCGCCGTCGATCCCGGCGGTAGCATTGTGTTGAACTGGCATGGCTGTGGATGACGTCGCGGCACGGCGCGGGCCGGATTGCGCCCCGACGGGTCGTCCGCCCGGACTCGCGCCATCCGCGCCGCCGATCACCTCCACGCCGGCACCGCGAGGGCCGCGTCCGCGGCGAACGGAGGTCTCGGGCCCGACGACGTCGACGACCCCGGCGAGACCGCGGCGGCGGCAAACCGGCCCCCAAGCGGGGACTGCCGACGCTGGCAAGCTCGGCACGACGACGCTGACGGCCGTGCGCGCGCAGCAAAAAAAGGCCAACCGGTGAGAGGGACGACCCCGGTCGGAATGCCGCGCGGCGGCGTCAGTCGTTGATGCCGCTGTCGCGCGTCATCTCGAGGCAGATCTGCAGCTCGACATAGCTCGGCGTGCCGTCGAGGCTGGTTTCGCGCAGGCAGGTGGTCTGGTCGGCTTTCTTGAAACCGTCCCACTTCGGCTTGAGCTCGTCGCGGGCGCGCGTTTCGTCGCCGACGCAGGACTCCATGGTTTCGCCGACCCCACTGGTTTCCGAGGTCTCGAGCTTGCAATTGTGCTGGATGTCGAACTTCGGAAAGGTATCGGCCGCGCGGGCCGCGCCGGCGCCGAGCGTGACGTCGAGGACGCCGGCGAGAAGGACGGTGGAAGCGACGATCCGCATGGCATGACCTCGGCTGTTGATCTGATTTATCTGATTGTTGGTATTATAAGCGGGACGCTGGGGTCCGCTTGATTGGAATCAAGCAACCATGGCACGGCGCGGCACTTTCATACCATCGACGGAATTGCAGAGCGGATCCGTTGCAACGCAGGAGCCGCGTGCAGGCGGCCGCGCGCGATAGCGCGCCGGACGTCATGTCGAGGGGGGCGAGGGGGGCGAGGGGAAAATCTTGCGGGACGGCGCCGCAGCGCGGCCCGCCGGGCTCAGCACTCCAGCGTCACCACGCTGTCGCGGATGTCGACATACGGCCGGTCATCGGCCCAGTGCGGATCGACCACCACGCGGCGGCCGTCGGCGAACGACAACAGGCCGACGCGCTCGTGATCGCGGACGATCTCGACCACCCAGCCGTCGGGAATCTCCCGGCGCTCGGCGATCAGCTGCTGGATCACGCCGGCGGCGAACAGCGTCGCGTCGATGTCGTCGTCAAGCGCAGCACCGTCGTGCCCGGGTCCATCCACCCGGTTGATCGGATCGCGCACGATGAAACGATAAAATGCCATGCCGTCAAAATGGCCGTTTTGACGGCAGGCGCCTTGATCTTTGTCAAGTTCGTGACGGGTTCGCGCCGCGCTTCATATCAGGGTGAATCGATTTTCCCAGAATGTGCTGGGCGCGGCCGATCACATGCGTCGTGGAACCCACGATCAGCGGGTCGGCGTGCCCGACCACGTGCTCGTCCTTATTGGGGTAGTCCAGGGTCGACAGGAAATGCCGCATGCAGTTGAGGCGGGCGCGCTTCTTGTCGTCGGACTTGACGATCACCCAGGGACAGTCGGCGGTGTCGGTATAGAAGAACATCGCCTCCTTGGCCTCGGTATAATCGTCCCACTTGTCGATCGAGGCGCGGTCGATCGGCGACAGCTTCCACTGCTTGAGCGGATCGGTCTCGCGCTGCTTGAAGCGGCGCACCTGCTCGGGCTGCGTCACCGAGAACCAGTACTTGTAGATCCGCACGCCGGAGCGCACCAGCATGGTCTCGACCTGCGGGCACTGGCGCATGAATTCGAGATACTCGCCGGCCGAGCAGAATCCCATCACGCGCTCGACGCCGGCGCGGTTGTACCACGAGCGGTCGAACAGCACGATTTCACCGCCCGAGGGCAGGTGCTCGACATAGCGCTGGAAGTACCACTGCGAGCGCTCACGCTCGGACGGTTTCTCCAGCGCCACGATGCGCGCGCCGCGCGGGTTGAGGTGTTCCATGAAGCGCTTGATGGTGCCGCCCTTGCCGGCGGCGTCGCGGCCCTCGAACAGGATGACGATCTTCTCGCCGGTGGTCCTGATCCAGTTCTGCGCCTTCAGGAGCTCGACCTGGAGCTTGCCCATCTGCTCCAGGTACATCTTGTTCGGCACCCGCGTGTGATACGGGTATTCGCCGGTCTCGAAGGCGCGGCGGATCGCTTCCGGATCGTGCCGCATCTGGGCGAACGGCTTGACCGGCTTGTCGCCTTTGCGGCGCTTGGTTTCCTCGGTGCCGAGCGCGGCGGCCGTGCGCGCGATGAAACGCGCGCCGTCGTCCTCCGGCGGCGCGGCGGGGACGACCGACGGCGCCACGGCGCGCGGCGCCGGCTTGGCGGTCACCGCCGCGGCCTTGCCGTTGTTCGCCTTGCCAGTGCTGGCCGGCGCGCGGCCATTGGCCAAAATCCTGTCCAAAATCTTCTCCTGGGCCATGGGGATCCTGCTTTCGCAATGAACATGTACGCACCCGTCGTCAAAGCGGCGACGGCAATAATGATGACGTGATGATTCACTGCAATTGATTAAGAATCGCGCATCAAGCAGCCGCGGCCTTGCGCTGGATCAATTCGGCGCCGCCGCGGCGCCCGGCGCAATGATTTCGTCGTGAAGAACGGTTTAACGGCGGCCGGCGCGTGAAGGGCCGCGCCACCGCCGCGCGCAACCCGCGCCTGCATCCGGCGGCGGGCGCACGCCGAACCCCCATATTATTAGTTTCAAAAACTTCCGCTAAGCCGACTGCGGGCGCTCGGCCCGCAGGTTTTTTTTTCAGTGAGCATTGCCAACGCGTCGCATTCGCGCGCGCGGGCGCGGCGCGGTCCAGTGACACCCACCTCGACAATGGCCAACCCAGGTCGGCGCCGGCGCCCCGGTTCGCGGTGGCGCGCCGGCGCGGTGGCGCTCCTGCTGCTGGCCGGCGAGCGGACGGCCGCGGCCGAGGAGGTCGCCGTCCAGGACCCGGCCGGTGCGCCGGACGCGGTTCAAGACACGACCTCCAACAAGGCTCCGCATACGACCCAGGCGTTGCCCGCGATTGCGGTCACCGAGGACGACGGCCCGGCGCGGGCGTCGGCGAAGCGCCCGAAGCCGGCGCGGACGGCGGCGTC
>JARLJA010000083.1 GCA_031291445.1 Xanthobacteraceae bacterium
CAGGCCTACGGCATGACCGAACTGTCGCCGATCGCGACCTTGCTGCACTGGAAAGAGCACATCGGCGAGGCTCGCGCCAAGGGCCGGCACCGCGCCGCGGGGCGAGCCACGCTCGGCTGCGAGGTGCGCATCGTCGATTCCGACGACAAGCCGGTTGCCTTCGGTATCGTCGGCGAAATCGTCGTCCGTGGCGACAATGTCATGATGGGTTACTGGGAGCGGCCGGAGGAAACCGCGCGCGCCGTGATCGACGGCTGGATGCACACCGGCGACGGCGGCTACATGGACGACGACGGCTTCATCTACGTGGTCGACCGGGTCAAGGACATGATCATCTCCGGCGGCGAGAACGTCTATTCGGTCGAGGTCGAGAACGCCGTCGCCCGGCATCCGGCGGTGGCACAATGCGCGGTGATCGGCATTCCGAGCCAGCAGTGGGGCGAGCAGGTCCACGCCGTGGTGGTCACCCGCGGCGGCGTCACGGTGACGGCGGAGGAACTGATCGAATTCACCCGGACCCTCATTGCCGGCTACAAGTGCCCGCGCAGCGTCGAGATCAGCGAGGCGCCGTTGCCGCTGTCCGGCGCCGGCAAGGTGCTGAAGCGCGAATTGCGCAAGCCGTTCTGGGACGACCGGACGCGCGGCGTCAACTGAGCGCGGCGGGCCGCGGCCCCGTTGGTCTTGACCGGATGACGACCGCGAGCTGCGCTCAGGAGGGGCAGTAGCTGCGGCCGTACGCCAGGCGCTGCGAGCCGCATCGCCATCCTCATCCCGCGAGCCCCGCGAGATCTGACAGCCAGAGGTCGAGCAGCGACAGCTCGTCGGCTCCGATCACGCGCAGATCGACCAGGGCGCGGTAGCAGATGCGCAGATTGTCGGCGATGGCGGATATCCCCGAAGCAAGCGACAGCTTGCTCAAGGCGTCGACGATGGCTCTGTTGTGCAGGTAGCCGGGGATTTCCTCTTCGAAATCCTTCATGAGGTTATGCTCGTTGCGGTCCTGCCAGACCGTCGGCCCCTGGAACGTCAGGCACCAGCCATTCTCCCACGCAATTCTCTGGGCCACGAAGCTGCGCCAGATGTCCGTCATTCGAAACGAGCAGTGGCTGGGAAGATAGAGCAGTGGCGCGGCGACTTTCCACCAGGTCGTATTCTGGCTGTTGAACGGGCACCACACCCCTGCGCCGAGCGCGATCGGCGATGAGCTGCGGAAGTCCTGCGGCAGCGGCAGCGCCAGCCGGTAGACGGCGTCGACGTCGGGGTTGCCGTTGGCGAGCGCCTGTTGAATGGGCGAGTCGACCGCGGCCACCTCGCTCAGCGGGGGATAATTCGCGGACTTCGCGATCTCGTCGAGCGGAAATCCGCGCGGCCAGATGTTGGCGTCGGAAAATTCCCGGTAGGCATTGAACCAGCCTCTCTGGACCTGCCGCCGCGCGGGAATCGAGCGCTGGCGATCTTCCCAGAAACCATCGAGCGGGAGGTTGTCGTCGTCGGTTTCGATGATGATCTCCGCGCCCTCGCTGAGCGCGACCAGGTAGCCGATGTTCTTCCTCGAATAATGGCGAACGGGGCATGCCCTGGCGAAGCCGAACGGCAACCGCGATTGCGCCGCCAGATCGAGAAACCGGCAGCCGTCCAGCGCGAAATCGGCCGGGCTTTTCTGGTCGCCGATGGCGATGAAATCGATGCCCGACCTTTCAGCGCCGTCCGCGAGCGCGCGAAGGATGGTGTTCGGTGCGTTGATCGTCGTGACGACCAGGGCTGTGGGGACGCGCATGGTCTAGAGCTGGCCCTGGAGTCTCAACTGGTAAAGACGCCACAGGCCCAGGAGAGAATCCTGCAGGGCGGCCTTGCCGATCGAATGATTGGCGCCCCGGTAGCTGATGGGGACTTCGACAACGCGCAGCCGTTGGCAGTAGGCCTTCATTTCCGTCTGGAAAAACGGGCCGCGCGAGCGGATTCCGCGATCCAGGATGGCCTGCAGGGCGGCTCGCGAGAACAGCTGGAATCCACTCGTCATGTCGTGCAGCCGCGTATGCAGCACCAGGTTGGACAGAATTGTCCCGCCCTTGCTCAGGATCCTGCGCTTGAGCGAGTTCTCCCGCATGTCGCCGCCCTCGATGAACCGGCTTCCGAACACGCAGTCGTAGCCTTCCGGGATCTTGGCCAGGAACTGGGGGATCTCGTCCGGCTGGTGGCTGTACCCGGCGTCGATCTCGAGCACCCAGTCGCAGCCGTCCTCCAGCGCGGACCGGTAGCCGCGCACGTAGGCGTCGACCACGCACCGGTTCTCGGGTGCCCAGACCACTTCCAACCGGGGGCAGGTCGACTGTTTGCGCCGCAGGGCGTCCAGCGTTCCGTCGGTCGATACGCCATCGAGAACCGCATAAAATCGGACAGTCTCGAAGCCCTGCTTCACGCAGAAGGCAACGACGTCATCGACGAACCGGCTTGCGGTTTCGACTTCGTTTGCCATGGGGCAGACGACGCCGAGCTTGATCGGGGCGTTCATCAGGTCTTCCGATGCTTCAGAGGCAAGAACGGTAATCAGGTAATTTTGCCGCATAGTAGGAGGGCGTTCGGCGGGATGCAATCCGTGATGGAACGCCGTGATGCGATTGCTCCGGCTTGATCACCCGGTGGCCGTTCCCGGCGGCGCGCCGGTAGGAAGTGGCTGCGGTGCGCCTCGCAGGCTCGTTCGCAAACAAAGCGGCAACAGCAGCGCCGCCGCGGAGATGGTCGGCGGACGCGCGGCGCCCGACAGCGGAAAGCGGGTACTAGCCGCCGCCCTGATCGCGCCGTCGGGCGGTGATCGTCTGCAGGGCCTTGAGATATTTCCGCGTCGAGCCTTCGGCGTCGAAGGAGGTGTTGGCGCCATGGATCCGCCGCAGCATCAGCACCCTCGGCGCCGCCAGCGTGCGCAGGCCGAGGTCGATCGCGCGCGAAAACCACTCGAGATTCTCACCGTGGGTCAGGTCCGCCGCGAACGGCCCGATCCGCTGGAAGGTGTCACGCCGCATCAGCAGCGCGCCCGGCAGGCTGACCACGGTCGGCGGGGTCAGGTAGACGATCTCGCCTTCGCCGGTGCGGCGGAAGTTGCGCATCCGGCACGACGCGATGTCCGGGCCGGACTCGGAGGCGAGCAGGTCGAGCTGTGCGGCGATCTTGTCGGGCAGCCAGAGGTCGTCGGCATCGAGAAAGGCGAGAAACGTCTCGCTTGCGCGCCCGGCGCCGGCGTTGCGCGCCGCCGAGACGCCGAGCGGCGGCTGCGCGAGATAGTCGACACCCGGAAACCCGGCCACCACCGCGGCGGTGGCGTCGGTCGAGCCGTCGTCCACCACGATGACCTGGCGCGGCACCATGGTCTGTGCGCGCACGCTGTCGATCGCCTCGCCGATGAAGGCGGCTCCGTTGCGCACCGGGATGACGACGCTGACGGGGCAGGAGGGCATGGGCTCCTCTCAGTCGCCGCCGGGCCGTGGCGGTACGCTGCCACGGCGGCGGTCGAGGGATTCCTTCAGCAGACGTGTCAGTTCATTCTGATAGGTCGGCTTCGGGGTGGTGTAGGAGAGATTGCCGCCATGGACGCGCTTGTGCAGCATGATCCGGTCGAGGACGCCGATCCGCATGCCGACCTCGCGCAGCCGGGCGAACCACACCAGATCGCTGGTGATGGTCCAGCGCTCCTCGAACGGACCGAGCCGGTCGAACACGTCGCGGCGGATCAGCGAGGTGCCGGGGATGTAGCCGACATGGCTGCCTTCCAGCAGCGAGGGCTTGAAGCCCGGCGGCGGGGCGGTGACGCCCGGCTCGAGAAAGAAGCGGACATGACCGATGACGCAGTCCGTGCCGGGATGGGCGCGAACGTAGTCCATCTGGGTCGCGAGCTTGTCGGCGACCCAGTAATCGTCGCTGTCGAGGAGGGCGATATAGGGAGCCCGCGACACCGCGATGCCCTCATTCCACGCCCCCATGAAACCCGTGCCCTGCTGCTGGATGGTGCGGACCTTCGCGTATGAGGCGGCGATCCGCAGGCTGGCGTCGGTCGAGCTGCCGTCGACGATCACCACCTCGTAGTCGGTAAAGGTCTGCGCGGCGATGCTGTCGAGCGCCTGGGCGAGGTACCGCTCGGCGTTCTTCACAGCCATTACGACCGATACCGCCGGTTCACTCATGCCCGTTGCTCTCCGTCGTCCCCGGCGCCGCCGTGCCGGGAGTGCTTCATCAGGGCCGCCAGCTTCAGCAATCGTCGTCCTCCGTCAAGGGGCGGCGTGCCCCGATCGTCCCGCGTGCAGCGGTCCAGAACCTCGAGGGTCATGGTCGCCTGCGGCCGGACCGGCTCGCGGAATACCACGGTTCTGAGCAGTTCGCCTTCGCACCACCGGTCCCACGTCCGGTATTCGGAGACGCCGCCGTCCGCCGCGAGCGCGAGATCGCCGCAGTGGGGGCCGGTGACGAGCAGCAGACCGACAATGCTGTCTGCTGCCGTCTGGAGCACCACGGCATTGTCGGCCTCGATGGCGAGATAGGGATAGGCCAGGCGGAAGCGGCCATACCGGCAGCGCCCGGGATCCCGCACCATGGCGGGCGAGGGGCGCAGCAGGCTGCAGAACTCGAAGTGGTCGGCGTGCAGCGGAGGCGGCATGGCGGTCGCAGCGCGCGGCGGAGCGTCGAAGATCTCGTCCAGTGCGCCGGCGATGAGATCGGCCACCACGCCAGCGCCGGCCGCCGTGGTGTGGATACCGTCCATCAGCAGGTCGGTCCTGGCCATCTGTTGCCGGTCGAATGCGCGCGCGAGCGTCGCTCCGATGTCGATCGACGGAATTCCGTAGTGATCCGCGACGCGCTCGTAGGCGCGAACCACCGGGTTGGCGTCGCCCAGCGCGCAATCGTCGCGGTAGAGGTGCAGCAGGCAGACGGCAGTGCCGGCGGCCTCCAGCCTGCGGACAATACCCTCGACCACGGGGCCGATGCTTTGTTCGGGGGGCCCGGTTCCGATGTCGCCGACGCTGCATTCGACGAAACACAGCTGCGGCGCGTGCCGCAGCACGAGATCCGGGAGGGTGAAGAGCGTGCCCATCGCCCCGGCCGCGCCCAGGCCGGCACCGACCGCGGCATGGGCCCGTCCAAACCGGTCGACGAGGCGCTCGTGCAGCGGCACGCGGTAGCTCGCCTGTTGTGCCGTCACGCTGTTTCCGGCGTAGACGATACGGCCGCTCTGCCGCTTCAGCAGGTCGGCGCAGGCGCGAAGGCCGTCACGAACTCTCAGGTCGGCACGCATGGACGTCTCACTCAGGCGAACTCCGCCCCGCGATGCGGCGCGGCCTCGCGCAGGATGGCGCTGGCCTGCGCCAGGATCTCCTGCGATCCGAGCTCGCGGGCGAGGCACGCCAGATAATAGGCCGCCCGCCAGTGCGGACAATCGCCGCGGACGGCGCGGCTGAACTCGGCCAGCGCGAGCGCCGGCCGCCCGCGCCGCCGCAAGACGAGGCCCGACCACAGCGCGAGCAGGCCATCGCCGGGAAAGCAGCTGCGGTATTGCAGCACGGTGTTGCCGATCCCGATCCCGCTCGCGGCGACGCGCCGGTCGGCTTCGAACAGGGTGGCCTCATCGTCGCCTTCGCCGCTTTGCCGAAAGTCGTCGGCGGCATCGGCGAGCGACTGGACCAACAATTGCGCGCCGGGAAATCGTGCGGACAGCGCGCCGGCGCGCGCTGCCGGGCGCGGCCGTTTGGGCTTGCCCATCAGCCGGGCATAGAGCGTGTCGAACTGCCGGGCGCAGTTGTCGGCGCCGTACAGCGTCCGGGCGCGGTCCGCGGCGTTGCGGCCGAGCCGCGCCCGCTCGTCCGGATCGGACTTGAGGCGACGCAGCGCCGCGGTGTAGTCGGCCACGCTCGGCGCAACCAGCCCAGACTCGCCGTCGACCACCAGGCTGGCGGCGCCGCCGAACGGCAGCACCACCGGCGCGACGCCGGCATGCATCGCCTCCTGCAGCACCAGCTCGGTGGTGGTGGAGTTGCCCTCGCACAGCGGATAGCCGAAGGCGTCGAACTCCCCCAGCACCGCCGCGAGATCCTCGACATAGCCGCGAAACTCGAAGCGGTCCGCCGCGCCCGCCGCTTCCGCCTGGCGGCGCAATTCCGGCACGGCGGCGCCTTCGCCGCAGACCACGAAACGCGCGCCGGGGACGGCCGCGCTCATGGCGATGAATTCGGGGTGCAGCTTGGCGAAATCGAGTGTCCCGACATGGCCGACCGTGAACGCGGCATGCGGCTGCCGGGGCACTTGCGCGACGCGCTCGAAATCGGCGCCGCCTCCGATCAGCGCGACGCGCTCGGCGCCCGCGGCGCGAAACAGGGCCTGCTCCAGCGTGTCCGCCGCCGTCGCCACGACCACGTCGGCGACCTCGAACAGGCATGACGGGATCAGGTGCGGCGGCGACGCGCCATTGACGTGACACCAGGCGATGACGCGGACTGCGGAAAAGCCGCCGGCGAGCAGAGCCTGAAGCTCGGGTGCGTTCCAGAAATGCAGCTGCACGATATCGGCATCGCCCGTCATCGCCGCTGCCCGCGCGGGCTCGGCGACGGAGATCACGGGGATGCCGGCCGCTGCGGCAAGCGCCAGCGCCCTGCGGTCGGCCCGGCCGAGCGAGATCACCTCGTGGCGATAGCCGCCGACGCGGTCGCTGTACTTGGCAAGGCCGATCATGGCCCTGGCGGCGCCGCCCGGCGACAGTTGGGGAATGATGTGGCGGACCAGCGGGCGGGCGGAGGTCTCCGACACCGGTTGTCCTACTCGCCGGCGGGAGCCGGTGGCTGCGGTTTCGCCACCGGCCAGCCGGCGTCTTCGACGTCGTGAACCGGGTCGAGCAGCAGCAGTTCCTGCATATCGGTGAATTTCTGCAGGCGCGGCGGTTCGAACGGCTTGCGCGATCCGCTTGCGGCCGGCGGCAGCGTCCCGGAGAGCCCGGTTTGCTCGGCGGGCAGCACGAGGCTCTCCTCGCTCAGCTCGCGGATGAAGCTCTCGGCGGACGTCAGCATCTGCGCGGCGTCGCCGTCATAGGCCTCGCCGAGCGCCCCGACCGTTTCCGCCAGCGAAGCGCCGGCCTGGATGCAGAGCCAGATCCGGGCGCTCGGGCCGAGCAGGCTGTAGTAGATGCCGCTGTCGAGATTGACGACCAGCACCTCGTCGTCGAACACCTCGTGGACCACCTTGGCCAGATTGACACGGTACCGGGCCGCTTCCGTCGTCATCATCCCCCCAAACGCCGACCGGACCGTCGCCTCGCGCAGCCGCGGAAATAGCCAGCTTATCGCACAGTTCGCGGTTGGCGCCAACGCGACAATCGCCGCAGCGGCAACAGGCGGGCCGAGGGGTCTACGGCCGCCCGCGCGCGCGCTCGCGCGCGACCTTGCGGGCGAGCATCTGCAGCAGGGTGGCGGCGCGCTGCGGCGCCGCGTTGGTCGCATTGCCGCCGTGGCGCCGGTAGATCAGCGAATCGACGTCGCAGTGGACCACGGTCATGCCGGCCTCGATCTGCCGCTGATAATAGTCGTTGTCTTCGCCGAATCGCATGGTGACGTCGAAAGGTCCGACGGCCTCGATCAGCCGGCGCCGATATAGGCAGTTCCATAGCATCCCGGGCCCATGGTGGCCCTCAAGCCGCCGATAGAAAGCCGGACAGTCGCTGCTGTCGACCCGAATCCGCACCCGTCCGACAGCGGCGTCGGCATCCGGATTGGCCTCGAGTGCGGCCAGCAGCGCGTGGTGGCGGCCGGGCGGCCAGAGATCGTCGTGGTCGAGGAAGGCGATGAAATCGCCCCGCGCCGCCGCCAGCCCGAGGTTGCGCGCGGCCGAGGGGCCATCGCCGCGTCCCTGCAGCACCGTGATGCGCGGCGTCAGCGCCGCCAGCGTCCGCGGCGTTTCGTCGGTGGAGGCGTCGTCGACGACGATCACCTCGTCAGCCGGATCGAGTTGCGCTAGAACTGAACCAATCGCCTCGCCGACCAGCATTGCGCCGTTGAAGACGGGGATGATAACGCTGGTCGTGGGCTTCGCTCCCATCGCCCCTCCTTCAACGCGCGCCGCTGCGAGGCCTGTTTGTTAGCACGAGCCACTTCCGATCCAAAGGCGGATCCGCTATTCCGCGCGCGGCGGGGGATCTGACGATGCCGGACAGCGAACGCGTGCGACAGGCCGAGCAGGCGGCCGACCGGCTGTTCTGCCGGACCATCGCCGATCTGCACGACGGTGCGCTGGCGCAGCCGGCGCAGCGTAGCGTGGTGCGCGCAGGTGTCTATGCGATCGAGCTTGCATTCGCATCGCGCGCGCTCGCCGAGGCCTATGCGGCTTCGTTCCTGCCGGAGGAGGACGCCGCACCCGCGATGCGCCTCGCCGTGGTCACCGCGTCCGACGTCGACCTGTCTCATCTCATCCCGGCGCACGCGGACGAGGGACGCACCCACGTCACCGACGCCTGCTTCGTGTCCTGGTACGCCGACCGCCGGCGGATTCTCTACGCGCTCGACCGGGCGACGCGCCGGGGCCTGGTCTGGCTCGCTGACGACGCCGCGCCGGAATGGGAGCTCAGCCGGCCGGCGTGTCCGCTGATCAACGTCCTCACCGTCGGCACGCGCCATGTGATCGCCCACGGCGGCGCCGTAAGCCGCGACGGGCGCTGCCTGCTGCTGGCGGGCAAGGGGCGCGCGGGCAAGACCACCGCCGCGCTGGCCTGCGCGCGGGCGGGGTGGGACTATGCCGGCGACGACTACTTCTTCGCCGATACCGAGAGCGGCCGGGTCGAGCCGCTCTACGTGTCGGCGCGCCTGCGCGCCGACATGAGCGGGGCCTTCGCCGAGCTGCTGGCCACCAGCCGGATCCTGTCCGACGACGACGGCGACAGCCGGCATGAGCTGCGGCTGTCGCGCTGGCTGACGCGCGAGCGGATCGCCGGCGGCAGGGTCGAGGCCGTCCTGCTGCCGCGGCGGCGCGGCGCCGCGCGGCCGCAGTTCGAGCCGGCGACCCGCACGCAGGCGTTCGAGGCGCTGTTCCGCACCACGGCGCTCGGCCTTCCCGGGCCGATGCAGTGGACCGCCGCCAAGCTCACGCGGCTGGTCGCGCTGGCGCCGGCCTTCTTCGTCGATACCGGCTCGGCGCCGGACGCGATCCCGGAGGCGTTCGGCGCGTTTCTGGACAGCCTGCCGGGGGCGGTCTAGATCATGATGCGAATAGATTGAATCGCATCATGATCTCATCTTTTTGTTTGAGCATGATCTTTTCGGAAAACCGGTTTCCACTTTTCCGGATCATGCTCTAGCGGGCGACGTCGATGTCGAGCGGCGGCAGCGCGAGCTCGATGGCTTCGATCACGGACGTGCCGTCGAAAAGCTTCATCCGCTGCAGCATCAGTCCGAGCTCGCGGATATCGTCGGAGAGACCGAAGAATTGCGGCGTGCCGGCGTCGAGGAGCCGCAAGACCAGCACGATGCGGCGGGGTGAGGGCAGCACCGTGGCCCCGGGTATCACGACGCAGGCGGGGACGCCCTCGTCGAAGCGGATGACATGGCGCTGGCAGGTGTTCGGCCCAACGCAGGAATCGAAGGTGAAGCTGTCGGCGCCGGGAGCGCAGAACGGCAGCGCGGTCAGGTGCAGAGTCAGCGGTCCGATGATCGCCGGCGCAACCGGGATCGCGAGCACCGCGACCTTGCCATCGGTCCAGCGTCCTTCCGTCTCGGGAAGCGAAAAGCCGGTGATGTAGCGCGGAGCGTCGTTGTGAAAGGCGACCGGCCGCGCCGCATGGGTCCGCCAGATGCCGACCAGGCCTCGGTCGTCCCGCGCGGTCGCATGCCCCCGCCCCCCGGTGCGCATCGTCCGCAGGCCCGACCGAACCGCGTGATCTGCCGCGCGCAGGACGTTCCGGGCCCGCGCCGTGGCGGCGGGAGGTCGCGCGCGCCAGGCGGTCGCGAGGAGGGCGTGCAACCGGTTGCGACCATCGAGCCGCCCCATCACCGACGCGGGTGCGGTCGGGCCGCCCGCTTCGCTGACCAGCTCGAGGACGCGGCGGGCCTTGGCCTCGTGGCCGAACCGCCGTGTCAACGTCACGAAGCGATCCCAGTCCAGTTCGCCGGCGCAGCCCCGCAGCAGAAATCCGGCTTCCGCCGCGCGAAGCACGATCTCGCCCGTCTCCCACGAGGTCGGCCGGCATACCGTCAGGGCCAGATGATCGGCGAGGCCGGGAACGCGGATGGTGCGCCCGCCGAGCCGGGCGTCCTCCGCATGGGCGAACAGATCATCGGTGTAGTCGCCGCCGCCAACGTCGAACGGCAGCGCCTGCCAGTGCAGGTCGAGACCGTCGTCACTGCGACCGCCGGCCTTGGCGAAGGGGTAGGCGTGGATGCGGTCGAAGTCCTCCGGCGCGAAGTGATCGACGCGCACGACGCGCGGCCGGAAACCGGACGCCACCAGGCACTGCACGGCCTGCGGAGCGTCGTTGCGGCGGACCAGCAGGTCGTAGTCGCCGGTGCTGCGCGCCGCGACGAGGTGCGGGTAGCGCGCGAACAGCGCGGCGCCCTTGAGCACCATGGCCTCGATCCCGGCCGCCGCGAACGCGTCGAGGGCCTGGTGCAGGGTATGGATCCGCAGCTGGTTGGCGAGCCAGGTGTGGCGGATCACGCCCTTGATGCGGGGCAGCTCGCTGTCCTCGACGCCCTGCTGCAGCGCGGTCTGGATCAGGCCCGGCAGCAGCCTGAACGCCGCGACGCCGATGTCGTCGAGCGGCACGCGCTGGCGCCAGCTCAGGTAGGCTTCGGCCGCGGGCTGGGCGGGGCCGAGCGCGGCCCGCAGCAGCAGCCGGTCGTTGTCGTCGAGCCTCCAGGCGTCGGGTGCGGTGCCGTGCCCCCCCATCATGATTACTTCGTGTCCGGTCGGTTGCCGGCGGCCGCGGGCACTCCGTCGGATCCGCGCAGCGCCTGCTCGTAGGGGGCGTAGGTGATGCCGCGCAGCTTCGGAAGATTGGCGACGTTTGCCGGTTCGATCGGCCGCCAGGCGTCGGCGGGATAGTCGATGATGGCGTGAACCGTGCCGCCCGGGGCGAGGAGAATGCTGAGGATCGGCGTCACCCAGCCCGCCGACATCATCCGCCAGTCGGCGTCGCGCGCGGCATCGCCGGTCGCCAGCGTCGATGGCCAGGGGACGAGTCCCGCGAGGTGCGACAGCCTGCCCGAGAAGTCGGCCATGTAGGCGCGCCAGCGCGCGGTGGCGGCGAGGTCGGCTGAGCTCTGCGCCAGCGCGAGCGTCAGCACGATGACGAGGCTCGGCCCGTTGGCCCAGCGCCGGGTCGGCAGCCGCGTCGCGACGGCGTAGAGCAGGACCAGCGCGAGCGCTGCGCTGGCGAACACCGGATCATAGCGCGCGGCCACCTGCGCGTGTGGCGCGATGCAGCGCTCGACCAGCCAGGGCAACGGCGCCATTGCGACAGCCAGAACGGCGAAGCCTGCGGCGAGCAGCCGCGCCGTACCGGCCGCGGCCGGCTCACGGGCGCCCGCGAAAAAGATCCACAGCAGCGCCAGTGACGCGACGCAGGCCGAGACCGCGGGAATGTTCAACTTGCCGTCGTGATAGATGAAGTGGAAGCCGTAGAGATCCTGCAGCGCGCTTTCACGTTCGCCAAGGATGCGCGGATGGATGATCCAGCGCAGCTGGTAGTGGATGATGGCGACGACCAGCACCGCGACGGCGAGGAGAAACAGCCGTTCGAGCGCGGTGGTCGCGGTACGCAGCCGCAGGGCGCCGGCGAGCAGCAGGCATGGCATCAGCACGCACAGACCTTCGTGCAGCCAGAACGCCGGAATGCAGAGGGCGACGAAGACGAGCTGCGACAGGATGCGGCGCGTCCGGAACACCAGCAGGAACAGAAGGACCCAGCAATAGGCGGCGCCGATCGCCCCCTCGGCCACCGCGTCGAAGTCCATCGTGCTGTAGCCGGCGAGGAGATGCAGCAGGGGAAACAGCACGAACGCACGGGCGTCGCGCGGGGCGATGATCCAGGTGAGTGCGGTGATCACGATCGGCAGCGCAAGCATCGCCAGCGAGAAGGCCACCGCCAGCGTCGGCAGCGACGCGTCGCCGAGTTTCATCAACGCCACCACGGGCGCCTGCCGCAGCACCTGCACGGTGGTCCGCGCGGGATCGACGAGGTAGAACCATTCCCGCTCGCCGAGCCGGTAGAGATAGTAGGCGCCGTCCTGGTAGAGCCCGCGTCGCGTCAGCGCCGCAAGCAACGCGGTGGCCAGCAGCAGCGCGACCACGCCGGCGAAGGTCGACGCAACCGCCAACTGGCCGCGCGCGTAATCCGGCGCCGCCGCGAGCGAACGGTCACGCGACGGGCGCTCGGCCGCTGCCGTCACCAAGACGCTCCGCCGTCGGTGAGCCTATCCTTGCCCGCGGCGAACGGGCGACGCGCCGTCACCGCTTCGCGCATGTCGGTAACGAATTCCCCGCGCTCGATCAGTGCCGCCCCCGTCATGCCCTCATCGTCGCAAACGATCGCAGCACGATGGTAACAGCGAGGCCGCCGAAGGCAAGGAGCAGGACGTTCCACGGCGCCGCGACCAGCCAGATCGAAGCCGCGGCGAGCGTGGCCAGCACGAGGTTCAGCACGAATACCCCCGCCACCACCTCGATCACCCGATAGCCGTTGTCGGTGGCGCGCTGGTAGAAGTGGCTGCGGTGCGCCTCCCAGACCCGCTCGCCGCGGCGCAGCCGCGCCAGCAGCGTCAGGGTGGCGTCGGCGAGGTAGTAGAGCGGCAACAGCAGCGCCGCCACGAGGTGGCCGGCGCCGGCGAGCAGCACCAGGCACCAGCCGACCACGAGGCCGAGCGGCAGGCTGCCGACGTCGCCGAGAAACAGCCGCGCCACCGGCCGGTTGAACGGAGCGAAGCCGACCAGCGCGCCGGCCAGCGCGAGCGTGACCGGGACGACGGCGGCCGGCGCGGCGCCGGCGAGGCCGAAGGCGGCGAGCGCGACGGTCACCGGCAGCATTTCCGCGACCGTCATCCAGTCGAGCCCGTCCATGAAGTTCACCAGGTTGACGAACCAGACCAGCGCGACCAGCTCCAGCATCCGTTCCAGCCACACCGGCAGCGGCGCGACGACCCGCAGGCCGTCGGGCAGCACCGCGACAGCGGCGGCGACGGCGACGAGCTGCAGCACCAGCCGCGGCAGCACCCCGAGCGGCCGCAGGTCGTCGATCGCGCCGGTCGCGGCGAGGCCGACCGCGGCACAGAGCACGACGGTCACCGCGGGCGAGGTGGCGACGGATCGGGTGACGAAGCCCTCTACCGCGACGAGAATGATGGTCGCGGCCATCACCGCGATCCCGGCGCCCTGCGGCGTCGGCGTGGTGTGGGACGATCGCGCGTTGGGGCGCGCCAGCGCGTAGCGCACGAGGAGGGGATGCAGCAGGATGATTGCGGCCGCGCACAGCGCGGCTGCGGCCGCCGGAACGACCATGGTGAACAGGGGCCAGGCGGTGGTCGGGGCGAGGGCGGTCATCGCGGAATCATGGATCGGGGCCGCAGCGCATGCGGGCGGCCGGCCTCGGGGGCGAGGCACCGCAGCGGTGATCTCTATCGATTGGCGACTGCGCTGACAACCGGCCGGCGCGGCATCTCGATCAGGGTCCGATAGAGCTGCAGCGTCGCCTCGCCGATAGCGCGGGCCGACATCCGCGCCACCACCAGTTCGCGGGCGGCGGCGCCGTAGCGCGCGCGCAGCTCGGGGGACGCGGCAAGCCGCGCGATCGCCTGCGCCAGGGCCTCGGGGTCCTCGATCGGCACCAGAAGCCCGGTGCGGTCGGCGATGACGATCTCGCGGCAGCCGGGGGCGTCGGTGGCCACCATCGGGCGGCCGAAGGCCGCGGCTTCGAGCAGGCTCTTGGGCAGCCCCTCGCGGTGCGACGGCAGCGCCGCGATATGGGACTGCCGCCACAGCGCCGCGATGTCGTCGATGTGGCCGAGCCAGGTGATGCCGGGTTCGCGCGCCCAGGCCTGGGCTTCCGCGAGGGAGACCGAGGCCGGGTTGGCGGGGTCCGGCTCGCCGGCGATCAGCAGCCGGATGTCGCTGCCGCGCTGGCGCAGCAGCCGATGGGCCGCCACCAGGGCCCGGATCCCCTTGTCGGTCAGAAGCCGCCCGGCGAAACCGACGGTGATGGGCCCCTCCGGCTCGGGCAGGGGCTGCAGCAGCTCGGTGTCGACCCCGGAGCCCGGGATCAGGGCGAGACGACGGCTCGAGATCCCGATGCCCTCCAGCGCGGCGCGGTCATCGGGGTTCTGCACCAGCGCCACCGCGTTGTCGCGATTGAGAAGATATCGCAGCGTCGCGGTCAGGACGCCGCGAAACGCGCTGGCGCGGGCGCGGTCGCCGGTAAACGTGTAGCCGAGCCCGGTGAGCGCGTTGACCTGGGGCCGGTCGAGCCCGATCGTCGCCAGTCCGCCGAGCACACAGCATTGCAGTCCGACGAAATGCACCAGCGCCGGCGCCACCGCGCGGGCGACCCGGCGCAGCGCCAGGATGGTGGGGAGAGCGACGATGGGCGAGATGCGGCCGCGGCGGAACGGGATGGCGTGCAGAACGAAGCCCTCGGCGCGGATCGCCTCGGCGTCCGAGCCGACCTGGGTGGCGACGTGAACTTCGAAGCCGGCGTCGCGCGCGGCGCGCGCCATCGGCAGGCGGTGCGACAAGAAGGCCCAGTCCTCGGAGACCACATACAGAATTGTGCCGGCCCGACCCACCACGTCCGAAATGCTTTCCTCCGAGACTTCTACCCGATCGGGCCGCTGCCAGCAGTGCCCGCTGAACCTAGCCGAGTTTGAGGCAATTCGGCGTCCGGTTCCTGGAATACGGGCTGCTCCCCCACAGATTTCTTCAATATTTCGTGTTTTATTTATTTATTTCAATAGTTTGGGCCCTCTGCGGCGGTGCGGCCCGGCGATCCCGCCAGCGCCAGTTGATCGGTGGGCGAAGGGTCCCCGGTTCGGCGTCGTATTTCCGAGACAAAGGCTCTATACGTGCTCGCATTCTTAGTCGTCCGCATACTGCGAACCAACGGGTAGGCCAAGTCGAATGTCCAAGAAAACTGCGCTCATCACCGGCATCACCGGCCAGGACGGGGCCTATCTGGCGGAATTGCTGCTGTCCAAGGGCTATGCGGTCCACGGCATCAAGCGGCGGACGTCGCTGTTCAATACCGACCGGATCGACCACCTTTATCATGACCTGCACGAAAAGGGCTACGACCTCACGCTGCACCACGGCGACCTGACGGATTCGTCGAGCCTGATCCGGATCGTGCAGCAGGTGCAGCCCGACGAAATCTACAACCTCGCGGCCCAGAGCCACGTCGCGGTGTCGTTCGAGGAGCCGGAATATACCGCCAATTCCGATGCGCTCGGCCCGCTGCGCATCCTGGAGGCGATGCGGATCCTGGGGCTGGAAAAGAAGAGCCGCTTCTACCAGGCCTCGACCTCGGAGCTCTACGGCCTGGTGCAGGAGGTCCCGCAGCGCGAAACCACGCCGTTCTACCCGCGCTCGCCCTACGCGGTGGCCAAGCTCTACGCCTACTGGATCACCGTCAATTACCGCGAGGCCTACGGCATCTACGCTTGCAACGGCATCCTGTTCAACCACGAGTCGCCGATCCGCGGCGAGACCTTCGTGACACGCAAGATCACCCGGGCGCTGGCGCGCATCAAGCTCGGCCTCCAGGAAAAGGTCTGGCTCGGCAACCTGAACGCGCTGCGCGACTGGGGGCATGCCCGCGACTATGTCGAGATGCAGTGGCTGATGCTGCAGCAGGACAAGCCGGAGGACTATGTGATCGCCACCGGAGAGCAGCATTCGGTCCGCGAATTCCTCGAGATCGCGGCGAAGCACGCCGGGATGACGGTGCGCTGGGAAGGGACGGGGGTCGACGAGAAGGGCTATGATGCCGCCAGCGGCAAGTGCATCGTGGAGGTCGATCCGCGCTATTTCCGTCCCGCCGAGGTCGAGACCCTGCTGGGCGACGCCTCCAAGGCGCGGCGCAACCTCGGCTGGTCGCCGCGGACACCCTTCGCCGACCTGGTCGCCGAGATGATGGAAGAGGACCTCAGGTCCGCGCAACGCGACGAACTGGTCAAGAAGCACGGCTTCAAGCACTTCAACTATAACGAGTAGTCGACTAAGCTAGGCAGTTCCCGTCGGCATGGCCGGCAATGGGCATGATGAAGCGGGTGGGAAACGGGGTGACGAAGACCGCATTGGTGACCGGCGCGACGGGGCAGGACGGCCGTTACCTGCTGGCGTTGCTGCACGACAGCGGTTACGTCGTCCACGCCCAGTCCCGGCGCGCGCCGCCGGCCGGCATCGCGGGCGAGGCCAGGTGGCATGTCGGTGATCCGGCCGACACGGCATTTCTCACGGCCATGATTCTCGAATCGCGGCCGGACGAGGTCTACAACCTGGCCGCGATCTCGCGTCCGACACTGTCCTGGGCGGCGCCGAGGGAAACCGCCGAGATCAACGCCTTCCTTCCGCACCAGCTGTGCGATCTGCTGGTCAAGCACCGGCCGGAGGCGCGCCTGTTCCAGGCGTCGTCGTCCGACATCTTCGGCGACGGCTTCGTCCGCGAGCAGGACGAAAACACGCCCTGCGAACCGACGTCGCCCTACGGCGTCGCCAAGCTCTACGCCCATCGCATCATCGGGACCTACCGGGCGCGGTTCGGCCTCCATGCCTGCTGCGGCATCCTCTTCAATCACGAGAGCCCGTATCGCCCGCTGACATTCGTGTCGCAGAAGATCGCGTTCGGCGCCGCCCGGATTTCCGCCGGCGTCAGGGAGTCGCGCGAGCTGGACGAGCGAGGACAGCCCATCATCGCCAACGGCAAGCTCGTGCTCGGCGATCTCGGGGTCCGGCGCGACTTTGGATTCGCGGGGGACTACGCCGAGGCCATGCACGCGATCCTGCAGCATTCTGTCGCAGGTGACTACGTCGTCGGAACCGGGGAAGAGCACTCGATCCAGGAATTCTGCGACCTGGCATTCCGGGCCGTCGGGCTGGACTGGACGGAGCATGTGATCACGGACCCGAAGCTGCTGCGCAAGACCGACAGCCACTACACGCGCGCCAACCCCGCCAAGCTGCGCGGCGAAACCGGTTGGCAACCCAGGGTCGCCTTCGACAAGCTGGTGGAAATGATGGTATACGCCCAGCTGGAGGCGTTGGATCGTCAGGCTAAACTTGCATGATTGCGGCTCCGAGTCCCCGGCATGGCGCGATATTGATTGTGAGCTGATGCGCGTCCTTCATGCGTACAAGGTCTATTTTCCGGACTCGTATGGCGGCATTCCGCAGGTCATCGAGACGTTGACGGGGCTGTCGCGGCGCGGCATCGAGACCTTCGTGCTGGTGGCGCGCCTTCTCGGCTTCGGCCGCAGTTTTCGCGCCGACGGCGCCAGCGTCCAGGCGGTCGGCTCGCTCGGCACCGTGCTGTCCATGCCGATCGCGCCGACATATCCGTTCGTTCTTGCCGCGCGGGCGCGGCAGGTCGACGTCGTCGTCTGCCACGCGCCGTTTCCGCTGGCCGACATCGGCATCCTGCTGTTCTTCCCGCGCCGCACGGCGCTGGTCGTGCACTGGCATGCCGAGGTGATCGGGCGGCCGCTGCTGTGGAGCCTGCTGACGCCGCTGATCCGGCGCACGCTGGCGCGCGCCGACGCCATCGTGATCTCCGACCCGGCGATGCTCGCCAATTCCAGGCTGCTCGCTCCGCATGCCGCCAAGTGCACGGCCCTGCCGTTCGGCTGCGATGCGGCCTACTGGGGGCAGCTCGACGCCGGCCAGCAGGCCGAAGTCGAGGCCATCCGCGCGCGCGCGCCCCGTCTTGTCGTCGCCGTTGGGCGGCTCGTGACCTACAAGGGCTACGAGGTGCTGTTGCGCGCGCTGCAGGGCCTGGACGCCCAGGCCGTCATCATCGGCGACGGCCCGCTGCGCGGCCAGCTGGAGCGGGTTGCGCGCGACCTCGGGATCGCGGATCGGGTGACGCTCCTGGGGGCGCAGCAGCGCGACCGGCTCAAGCAGTATATCCACGCCGCACGCGTGTTCGCATTCCCCTCGGTCACCGCGGCGGAAGCCTTCGGCATCGTGCAGATCGAGGCCATGGCCGCCGGCCGGCCGGTGGTCAACACCGCGCTGACGACGGCGGTCCCCAACGTCGCGCGCCACGAGCGCGAAGGGCTGACGGTGCCGCCCGACGATCCGCAGGCGCTGGCGGGCGCGATCGGGCGCCTGCTCGAGGATCCGGACCTGGCCCAGCGGCTCGGTGCGGCCGGGCAGGCACGGGCCCGCGCCGAATTCGATCTCGGCCAGTTCCTGCCCCGGATGGAGGCGCTCTATCGCCAGGCCGCGGCGCGCCGGGGCGGTGTCCGATGAACTCGGTCGAGGCCACGTCGGCGTCGGCCGGGTCGGGCAGCGCGCGTCATGCTCAACTCGCCAGGGCGATCGCCGACGTCGGCGAGGGCGCCGCGCTGTGGCCGCTGTGGGGCATGCTGGGATGGAACGACATTCTCCAGCGCTATCGCCGCTCGCTGCTCGGACCACTGTGGCTGACCGCGAGCATGGCCATCATGGTGGTCTCGCTCGGGGTGATCTATGCCCAGATCTTCAAGATCGAGATCGACGACTTCATGCCGTTCCTGTGCGTCGGCCTGCTGGTCTGGAATTTCATCAGTTCGATCCTCGGCGAGGCGGGCACGCTGTTCACCGGGTCGGAATCCTACATCAAGCAGATCCGGCTGCCCTATTCGGTCTACGTGTTCCGCTTCATGTGGAGCAAAGTGATCATCTTCGCCCATAATTTCGTGATCTATTTCGGCATCCTGCTCTACTTCCGGATCTGGCCCGGCGCGACGGCGGTATTGGCGTTGCCGGCATTCGCGCTGCTGGTGTTCAACGGCGCCTGCGTCAGCCTCTATCTCGGGCTGGTTTCGGCGCGCTTTCGCGATATTCCGCAGATCGTGCAAAGCATCACCCAGATCGTGCTGTTCGTCACGCCGATCATGTGGAAGCCGCAGCTTCTGACCCGCTACAATTTCCTGATGACCTTCAATCCCTTCTATCACCTCATCGAGGTGGTGCGTGCGCCGCTGCTCGGGGAGCTGCCGTCGTGGCACAACTATGTCGCGGTGGTGCTGATCACCGCGTTCAATGCCGCCCTGGCGGGGCTGATCTTCGCGCGCTTCCGCGCGCGGATCTCCTACTGGGTATGACGCCGATGACCCAGCCCGTCCTCGCGCTCGATCGCGTCACCGTTTCGTTTCCGGTCTATCTCGGCGGCTCGCGCTCGCTCAAGAAGCGGCTGCTGTCCCAGGGGTCGGCCGGGCGCATCGCGCGCGACGCCAACGACCGCGTCATCGTCGACGCGCTGCACGAAGTGTCGCTGGCGCTCGAGAGCGGGGACCGCCTGGCGCTGATCGGCGCCAACGGCGCCGGCAAGACCACCCTGCTGCGGGTGATGGCCGGCATCTACGAACCGGTGTCCGGCACCGTAACCGTGCGGGGCCGGATCTCGCCGATGTTCGACATCGGGCTGGGCATCGACACCGACCTCAGCGGCTATGACAACATCCGGATTCGCGGGCTGCTGCTGGGGCTGTCGGCGACGGAGATCGACGCGCGTTTGCCCGACATCGCGGAATTCACCGAACTCGGCGACTATCTCGAGATGCCGGTGCGGACCTACTCGTCCGGCATGATGCTGCGCCTGACCTTTGCGGTCGCGACCTGCTTCGAGCCCGAGATCCTGCTGATGGACGAATGGATCCTGGCGGGCGACGCGCATTTCATGGCCAGGGCGCGGGCGCGGATCGATGCGTTCGTGGCGAAGGCCAACGTGCTGGTCCTGGCGTCTCACAATCTCGATGTCTGCCGGAAGTGGTGCAACAAGGGGGTGTGGTTGCAGCGTGGTGAAATTCGCGCTATTGGCGAGATCGAGGACGTCATCGATGAGTATTCAGCCGCGAGCGCATGATCTTCATGTTGCGTAGGCTTTTCCGGGCGCTGCCGCCGTCCATCCGGCTGCCCATCGACCGTCTTCGCGAAGCCCGCCGCCTGCGCCGCGACCGGTTCGACCTCGGCGTGCTGCGGCCGCACCGCACCTTCGACGGCCGTCATGTCGCCGTGGCCGGCGTGTTTGGCTCGGGCACCGGGCTCGGCCGTGCCGCGGAGCTGGTGGCGCTGAGCCTGATGGACCGCGGCTCGCAGGTGACGCGCGTCGACCTCACCGCGGCGCTGAGCCTTCCGGTGCCGCACCCGGATCCGCGCTGCATCGTCCCAGCCGCGTGTCGTGCCGACGACATCACCGATGTGGTGATCGTGCTCAATCCCGACCAGCCGGCCTGGCGCGTGTTCGACCGCGACTGGCTGCTGGGGCGGACCATCGTCGGTCACTGGATCTGGGAGATCGAGCAGTTTCCCGCGTTCTGGCAGGGCGCCAGCGACGGCTTCGACGAGGTCTGGGCGGGGACCGAACTCGTTCTTGACGCGATCAGGCATAGCCTGCCGCGGTTCGGCCGGCCGCTGCGGCTGATGCCCTATGCGATCGAGGCGGATCCATTTTCGCCGGTCGAGCCGGCGCGTCGGGCCGCCGTGCGGGCGAGGGAGGGCCTCAACGAGGAGACTTTCGCGGTCGGCTATTCCTTCGCGGCGAGCTCCAACTATTATCGCAAGAATCCGGAGGATGCGGTGCGCGCATTCCAGCGCGCCTTTCCGGACCAGCGCATGGTTCGGCTGCTGTTGCGATGCCACGACCTCGGCACCCGGCCATTCGAGCGCGACGCGCTCGAACAGGTGATCGGCGGCGACGACCGGATCGTAATCTGCGACGCGGCGCGGCGCATCGGGATGAGCGATTTCTATGCGCTGCTCGATGTCTATCTGTCGGCCTCGCGCGCCGAGGGCTACGGTCTCAACCTGGTGGAGGCGGCCCAATGCGGCCTTCCGGTGATCACCGGCGGGTGGCGGCTCGCCCCCGAGATCCTGGCCTTGCCGGGCGTGCACACGGTGGGATACGCGCTCGAGCCGCTGCACGATCCCCAGGGGCACTATGCCGGCATCGCGGGCGCCACCTGGTCGCGCCCCGACGTCGCCGAGATGGCCGTGCTGCTGCGCTCGCTGCGCCTGAAGGCGTTCGGGGCCGTGCGATGACGAAGCCTGCGGCGGGCCGCAGTGGAGACGCCCGCGGGGGATGGAGGCGTCGTGGCTGAGCGGCCGACCATCGGGCTCGATCTTGCGCCGTTGCGCGGGCCGCGCACCGGCATCGCCAACTACACGATTCATCTCGTCGATGCGCTGCTGCGTCGCGAAAGCGACTATCGTTATGTCGGCTTCTTCGGGTTGCGAGAGGCCGAGCTCGGGCCGGCCGGGGTTGGCGTGAAGGTGGCCGGCGGGGGTGCGGCGGAGGCCGAGGCCGGTGCGCGCCGCGCCGGCTTCCTCGCCGGATTCGCTGCGGGCCTGGCGCGCCAGCCGGCGGCGCGCGCGGCCTACCGCGCGCTCGAGCGCGGGTTGTTTCCGAGGCAGGTGTCCCGCTGGCACCTCGACCTGTTCCACGCCCTCCGATTCCGGCCGCCGTGCGACCCCGGCGTGCCGGTGCTGCCGGTGGTGCATGACGTCTCGACCTTTCGCCATCCCGAATGGCACCCCCCGGAGCGGGTGCGGTGGCTGGAGCGGCTCGGCGACACCGTCGCGCGGGCACCGCTGGTGCAGACCATCTCCGAGTTCTCGAAGCGCGAGATCGTCGATCTGTTCGGCGTTCCGGCAGTCCGGGTCTTCGTCGCACCGCCAGCGGCGGCACCGGTGTTTGCGTGGCGGGGCGAGGCTGCGTCGCGGGGCGATCTCGCGGCACTCGATCTCTCCTACGGCGGCTTCCTCCTCACGGTGGGAACGCTGGAGCCGCGGAAGAACCTGCGCACCCTGGTCGCGGCCTACCTCGGGCTCCCTCCCGGCGTGCGCGCACGATGGCCGCTGGTGGTGGTCGGCGGCGCGGGCTGGGGCCGGCTCGATCTGCCGCCCGGCACCGAGGCGCTGGTCGCCGAGGGCAGCCTGCGATTCCCGCCCGATGTCGGCGACGCGCGGCTGCGCAGCCTCTACGAGGGGGCGCGGGTGGTTCTGCTGCCGTCGCATTACGAGGGCTTCGGCATGCCGGCGGTCGAGGCGCTGGCCTGCGGCGCGGCGATCGTCCACAGCGCCGATACCGCGATGGACGAGGTGAGCGGCGGGCTGGCCCGCCGCATCGCGGCGACCGACGTCGGGCTGTGGACGGAAGCGTTGCGCGAGGCGGTCGCCGCCGAGCCTGCGCCGGACATTGCCGTGCGCGAGGCCCGGATCGCGCAGGCACGGCGGTTCGACTGGGACAAAAGCGCGGCGTCGGTCCTGAAAGCGTACGCCCAACTGTTGTAGTTGCAGTTGGGCGCCCAATTGGGCGCGAATCCGGTGCCGATGCCCGGTACCCGGTTTCCGAGGAAGCCGAGCACGGGTGCACCCGGCAAGGGCAAGCACAAGAAAACGCTGGAGAAATCTGCTGCCAGTGGCTGTCCTTCCCGGTCGCGGCAATGGCTTCGCCGGCCATAGCTCGGCCCGCGTCCGGGAAGATCGCGTTCAACGCTGCCGGTCGTGCCGGGCCTCCGGATGTCCGGAATTGAGTTGTGGAAAACACAAAAAAAACGCTAGAGTAGCGGGCGGCGCCGTTGCGGCGAGGGGACAAATAGCAGCGCAGCCTTGGGGATATCCGTGAATATCGCCACTGGTCTCGAGCAGATCGAGCAGACGCAATTCCTGAATTGCGTCTCGCCGGCTTCGTTTCTCGCTCCTGACTACGTCGACCTCGGATCGGCGTGGGTCGAGCACATCCCGTTCGCGTTCTGGCTCGTCGGCGCGCTCGCGCCGGCGACGATCGTCGAGCTCGGCACCTACAACGGCTGCTCGTATCTCGCCTTCTGCCAGGCGGTGGCGCACCTGCGCCTCGATGCCCGTTGCTTCGCGGTGGATACGTGGCAGGGCGACGACCACACCGGGGCCTACGGCGAGGAGGTCTTTACCGGGTTCGCCGGGCGCCATGGCCGCTACGGCGCCTTCTCCAGCCTGGTGCGATCGTCCTTCAGCGAGGCGCTGCCGCATTTCCAGGACGGGTCCATCGACCTGCTGCACATCGACGGCCGGCACTTCTACGAAGACGTTGCCGGCGATTTTCGGAGCTGGCTGCCGAAACTGTCGGCGCGCGCGGTGGTGCTGTTCCACGATACCAACGCGCGCGAGCGCCGCATGGGGGTGAGCAGGTTCTTCGGCGAGATCCGGGCCAGGTATCCCCATTTCGAATTCCTGCACGGCAGCGGGCTCGGGGTGCTCGGGGTCGGCGGACGAATTCCGGAATCGATCGTGCGGCTTTGCCGAATGTCGGCCCATCCGTCCGCGGCCGCGGACCTGCGTGCAATCTATTTCCGCCTCGGCCGAGCGGTTTCCGACGCCGCGCGTCTCGCGCAGGGGCGGCCGGCCGCACCGGGCGGTGACGAGGACCAGGAGGTCGACCGCCTCAGAGCGGAGCTCGCCGCCCAGGCGGCGAGGCTGAGCTACCTGCGCGCCGTCCTGGGCAAGAGCACCCATGAACGACACGCGCTGGGATCGAAGCTCGCGGAGCTGGAAAGCCGGCTGGCGCATCTCCTGGATTCGAGCAGCTGGCGTGTCACCGCTCCGTTGCGGTCGGCGAAGCGGCTGATCGACAGGGCGACGCGCACCGCTGCCGGCACTTGAGACCGTGATGCGATGGGAAGTCGCGCCCGTTCGGGCAAGTGCATCAGCCGGGTATGCGTTCCATGCCTCGTGATCGGGTCGTTGCCTGGTACGACGCGGTCAACCCGACGGTGTCGATCGTCGTTCTCAACTACAACAAGCCGGAGCTGACGCTGCGGTGCCTGCGCCACCTGTGGTGCAACACCTGGGGCTATCGCTACGAAGTGATCGTGGTCGACAACGGATCGTCGCCGGCGGAGTTCGCGAAGCTGCAGCGGGTCGGTCCGGCCAGGATCCTTCGGCTGACCCAGAACAGGTACTTTGGCGAGGGCAACAACATCGGCGCGGAGCAGGCGAAGGGCGACTACGTCGTGTTCCTGAACAACGACGCCTTCGTCGCCGACGGCTGGCTGGCGCCGCTCGTCACCACCGTCGCGGGTGCGTACCGGGCCGGCGCGGCGGGGCCGCGCCTGCTCTATCCCGACGGTCGCCTGCAGGAGGCCGGCGCCTATGTCGACGAAACCGGCGAGCCCATCCAGGTCGGCAAGATGGGGGCCGACAGCCTGATCGACGTCGATCAGCCGCGGATCGTGGACTATTGCTCGGCGGCGTGCCTCCTGGTGCGACGGGACCTGTTCGTGGAGGTCGGCGGGTTCGACCTGATCTTCGATCCTGCCTACTATGAAGACGTCGACCTGTGCTTGAGGATCGCCAGCCAGGGCCGGTTCGTCTACTACTGCCCGGCTTCCGTGGTCGTCCATCTCGAACACGCCACCACCGCGGAAGTCCGCGAGCACCTGCCGATCGACGACATCGTCGCCCTGAACCGCGCCAATTTCCTGTCGCGCTGGGGAGCGTGGCTCGACCAGCGGGCCCATGGCGACGAGGTGTCGGCCCCCGGGTGGGCCTCGTCCACCCCGGCGGTATCCGAAGTTCGGTCATCGGGCCCCCGGGTCGTGTTCTACACTCCGTTCGACCTCCTTGCCGGCGGCGGTGACCGCTATCTGCTGAGCGCGGCGGCGGCGCTGGCGCACGATCACGACGTGTTTCTGGCGACGGAGGAGATCTACAGCGCGCTGCGGCTGCGCAACCTGTCGCGCGAACTCGGGATCGGGGCGGTCGACGTCACGCCGATCCGGCGCGCCGACCTGATGTCGCTCGGCGAGGTCGCCTGCTCGGTGATGCTCGGCAACGAGGCGTTGCCGTGCTTTGCCGGATTCGGCCGGCGCAACGTCTATGTCTGCCAATTCCCCTTCCGCATCCCGATGGAGATGGAGGTGGCGCGGCGGCGCAATATCGAGACCATCGATGAGACCGTGGTCTATTCGCGTTTCGCGGAGCGCCATCTGGTGTCGGAACTGGCGCGCCTGGGGATCGAGCCGCTCCCCATTCGAATCGTCGCGCCGCCGGTGACGATGGTGACGTCGGACGGCGCAGCCGGGCGCCCGGCGCCGCCCTACCGGATCGTGTGTCTCGGCCGCTTCTTCGAAGGCGGGCACAACAAGCGCCACGACGTCGCCATCGAGGCTGTCCGCAGGCTGTCCGACCAGGGCCTCGCGGCCGAGCTCGACCTGGTCGGGACGCTGCATTCCAGCAGGGAGCACCGCGCCTACTACGCCAGGCTGAAGGCCCAGGCGGCCGGTCTGCCGGTGAGATTTCATCCCAATGCGCCGCGCGATCGGGTCGAGCGGCTGCTGGACGAGGCGCACGTCTACTGGCACGCGGCCGGATTCGAGATCGACACCGCCCGGACGCCGGAAAAGTGCGAGCATTTCGGGATCAGCATCGTCGAGGCGATGTCCGCCGGCTGTGTGCCTCTGGTGTACGCGGAGGGCGGCCCGCTGGAGATCGTAAGCGAGGGGCAGACCGGCTATCTCTACCGGACGATCGACGAACTGGTCGGAAAGACGCGGTCGCTGCTCGAGGAGTCCGACCGCTGGGCGCGCCTTGCCGAGCAGGCGAAGGCCGGCGCCACGCGCTTCTCCGACGCGGTGTTCAGGGACGAATGGCGGCGGCTGGCCGCGGACATCATGGCCGGGGCTCGATCCTGAGGGGGCCGAACGCCCGAAGCCGCGCCACCTGGCGGTATGAGGCCGGAGCCGTGGTCCACCATCCGTTTGCGTCGCGGGCAAGGCCGGGATATCCCTGCGGCCAACGCGCCACGACCTGGCACGCGGCCCCATCCCTCGGCGCGGTCTCGCCCAGCTTCAGTTGGAAAAATGTCTTTGTCTGCTTCAGTCAGGGCGTGGGTGAGATCGGGTGTCGTCCAAACGGTGCTGATTTTTGCCGTTCTCCTGGGGGTCTTTGCCGCCAGCCCTGTCGCGACATCCTACGATTCGCGCTGGTCGCTGCACACCGCCCTGAGCTTCGCAAAAGGACAGGGCGGGGATCTCACCGATGACCTGCCGGTCTTGCAGAAAGAAAAATACTACGCGATCGAATTTCCGGACGGCCGGCCTCGAACGATCTATCCGATCGGCGCGTCGCTGGTCGCGATGCCGGCCGTTGCGCTCATTGCGCTGGTCGACCCGGACTGGGCCCGACGGCTCTCCACCACCGTGCATGACAAGACCGAGAAGTTCATCGCCGGCATGATCGGGGCCGCCGCCGGAGCGATCTTCTTCTGGGTCATGGTTTGCCAGTTTCAGAGCAAGGCGGTCGCGCTGGGCGCGACGGCGATTTTCGCCTTCTCGACCTCGATGTGGTCGACGGCCACGCGGGCGCTCTGGCAACATGGTCCCCTGGTGCTGATGCTGGTCATCGCCATGCTGTTGCTGCTGAAGGCGCGCCGGCGCGCCGAACTCGTTCAATATGTCGCGATCCCGCTCGCCTTCAGCTACCTGATGCGGCCGACGGCGGTGGTCCCGATCGCCGTGCTCAGCGCCTACGTGCTGCTGTATTATCGCCCGTGGTTCCTGCGCTATGTGTTGTGGGCGTTGCTGATCGCGATTCCCTGGATCGCGTTCAACATCCACATCTATGGCAACCTGCTGCCGCCCTACTATTCCAGCAACGCGTTTTCGCCGAACACGCGGTTCGTCGAAGGGCTGCTCGGCAACCTGTTCAGCCCCTCCCGCGGCCTGTTCGTATTCTCACCCGTGCTGTTGCTGTCGCTGAGCGGCTTCGTTCTCGCGCTGCGTGATCCGTCCCAGCGCGCCCTGCACATTGCGTTCGCTCTCATCATCCTGGGTCACCTGGTGATCATCGGTGAGGCATCGATGTGGTGGGCCGGACACAGTTTCGGTCCGCGCTTCACGACCGATATCGTCCCGTTCCTGACGTATTTCACGGCGTTCAACCTCCGTGTGCCGGCCGAGTTCGGCCGTGCCGCGAGGATCGCCGGCCGAACGGCCGTCGTGGCGCTGGCGATCGTCAGTGCGGCGATTCACTCCCAGGGAGCGCTGCGGGGGGTAACCCTGCAGTGGAATGTGGAGCCGAGCAATATTGATCAGAACCCCTCACGCGCCTGGGATTGGCGGAATCCGCAGTTTCTGCACGGGATCCGCGAGAGCAGGGCGAGGTGAGGCGGGATCCAAGGTGAGGTGTCATTCCGGGGCGCGCGCAACGCGCGCGAGCCCGGAATCCATATCCACGAACGACAGTTTGATGTCTCAGCGCGTGAGCGGACGTGATGGGCCATTGCAAACACCGGGGTTATGGGTGCCGAGCCAGGAACGACGGGACCATCCCGCTTACTGCGGGATCAGCCGGCGGTACGCTTCCAGCACGCTCTCGGCGCTCCGCTGCCAGCTGAACGCGCGGGCGCGCGCGATGCGCGCCTGGCGCAGGCCCGGGTCGCAATGCGCGTGACCCGCCAGCGCGTCGCGCAGGATATCGGTCCAGCCCTCGGCGTCCATGGCCTCGGCGGTTCGCCCGTGGCCCGCCGCGATCTCCTCCATGGCGGTGCCGGCGCTGAAGGCCACCGGCGTCCCGCAGGCCAGCGCCTCCACGATGGGCATGCCGAAGCCTTCGTAGAGCGAAGGCATCAGCAGCAACCGCGCGCCCTCATAGAGGCTCCGGAGCTGCGCATTGCTGATGCCGTCCAGAAAGCGCAATGAGCCTTCGCGGCACAGCGCCTCGGTCTCGGAGGGCAGGTTCAGGTCGCCCCAGCCCTTTCCCCCCACGGCGACCAGCGGGCACCGGGCACGATCGGACGGTGCAAGCCGGGCATAGGCCGAGATCAGCGTGCGGACGTTCTTCCTCGGCTCCAGCGAGCCGACGGTCAGGAAGAACCGGCCATAGCTCAAGCCGAGCGGAGCGAGGACGCGGGATGTGGGTTCCTCGCCCATGGCCATGAAGAACGACGAGGCGGCGGGCGGAGCCACGAAGATCCGGTCGGCCGGATAGCCGAACAGATCGACGATGTCGCGCTTGCTGAATTGCGAGACCGTCTGCACCATCGGGGCGCGCGCGATCGTCCTGGCGACCGGATCCAGCCATTGCACGCGGTCGGGGGGGTGCAGGCCGGGGTGACGGAAGGTGGAGAGATCGTGGATGACGGGCAGCACGGGGACGCCCGGATCGCGGGGCGGACGGAAATTGAAGGCGTGGAACAGGGCCAACCGGCTCGTCGGGGCCAGCGCCGCGAACAACAGCCCTCGTGCCTTGCGATAAATGGCGCGCGCCGACTTGTCCCGCGCGATCAGACGCACGGCGCGGCTCGCAAGGCCGCCGGTATGTCCGGTTGCGGCCGTGCGCCCCGACGCTTCAACGGACTCGGGCTGATCGACGACATCCTGCAGAGATGCGCCGGTGAGTTCGTTCCAGCGGAAGTTCGTGAATGCGATGTAGCAGAGCGTCGGCTCCGCCCGGAGCACAGCCTGAATGAGCCGAGCCGTATAGTTGGCAACGCCCGTCCTCGGACCGCTCAGGAAGTCGAGGTCAAGTCCGATCGCGTTTTTTGCCAAGGTCTTGCAACGGGCTTCCATGAAGATTGCGGTACTCTGGCAGAAAATCCGTCGAACTCAAAGCCGGCCGTCCCTGCGCCGGGCTCGCGGCAGGCGGCTTGCTCCGCCGCCTGCGGAGCGCGTCAGCCGGCATCGCGACGGTGTCCTGCAAGCATCAGGCTTTCGATCGTGTGAAAGTTGATCCGAACGTCCAGTCGCTGCCGGCCCTCGTAGGCGCGATTGCCAATCAGGTGCCGCAGGCCGGGATCCGTCAGCGCGGCCATGACGGTCGCCAGGCGATCGGCATCGTCGCATTCGGGCAGCACGAAGCCGTCAACCCCATCCGTGATCAGCTCCGACGCGCCGTTCAGGGCGGTCGTCACCACCGGCAGTCCGCTCGCCATGGCTTCGCTGGTCGACAGGCTGCAGGCATCCCATCTGGTCGGGTGCAGCAGCACGTCCGCCGCGGCCAGCAGGCCGGTGACGTCCTCGACGTGCCCCAGAAACTGTACGGCGTCGTCGACGCCCGCGCGGCGAATCAGGCGTGCGATCCGGCTGTCCGGCAGGCCGCCGGCGACGAGCAGGCGCAGGCCCGATCGGCCGCGGCGGCGCAGCCTGTCCAGCGCCAGGATGGCGGTATCGACCCCCTTGAGCAGCAGATTGTTGGCGAGCATCACGAAGGTGACGTCATCGCCCAGCCCGAGCGACGTGCGTCGTGGCCGGCGCATCGGCGCCAGCACGCGGCGATCGAAGCGCGCCGTATCGATGCCGTTGGGCACCACGGTGATCGCGCTCCGGGCGACACCGTAGTTCCGGGACAGCAGCCGCGCCACCAGATCGGAGACCGCGACGATCCGGCGCGCGTTCGCCAGTTGCGCCCGCTCCAGCGTTCGCATCGACCGGCGGCGCCGGATCGCGCGCGGCGACAGCGCCGCGCGGCATCTCAGGGCGAGGCTCGATGCCGCGATGGCCGTGCTCTCGCTGTGGAGGGCCGATCCGGTATGCGGATGAAAGACGTCGGCCGACCAGGCGGAGCCGCTGTCGTAGACGACGTCGGCGGACAGCGACGAGGCGCGCGCGGTCAGGGCGCGGGCGCGCGCAAGGATATCTCCGGGGTCATCGATCCGGTGGATGGTGAATGGACCGCGCGGGCCGGCATCCAGCAACGTGACGATATGAACGTCGTGCCCCCGACCGGCCAGGTGCCGCGCGAAGCCGTCCAGCCAGATCTGCGAGCCGCCCAGCCGGAGGTCGAACCGATCGATGATGAGCACGATTTTCATTGCGCAAGGCCCGCGCCGCTCACCTTGCGGCAAGGATGACTTGCGGCAATACCAACGCCGATGTCAAATTCGCCGCACCGCTGCCCGCTTTTCGAAGCGCGCGATAAAGGGTACTAGCGGGCAGGGGCCCCTGTCCCCTGACAAGACCCTTGTCGCCAGGACGGATAGCCGGTTCGATATGCCCGCCTCACCGCGTCTTTGCATCGATGCTTCCAGTCTCGTGCGCTGGACCGGCCCGGCCACCGGAATGATCCGGGTCGAGAGCGAACTGGCGGCCTGCGCGCGCCGTCAGGTGCCGGACGCGATCTGGTGCTTCTACGATATCGGGACCAATACATTCCGTTCGATCTCGAAGGCGTGGGCCGACAAGCTGGTTTCGTCCGGCGCCAGACTGGCGCCGCAATCCCCGGTTCGGGCCGGCTGGGTGCGCTACATGCCCGATCGTACCCGGGTCTTGATGGCCCTGGAGCGCCTGCGCCTGACCACGGGGCGGCGGGAGCTCGCCTGGGCGCTCGATCGGCTGCAACGCCTTCTGCTGGCGCTTCGCAGCCACCGTTTTCCCATCGACGATGACGCGGGCGAGCGTCTTGCGCTGGTCCCGTTCGACCTGGCGATCGGCGAGCCGCTGGCGCTCGGCAAGGGAGACGTCGTCCTGTCGGCGTCGTCCGACTGGTGGACGCGGGACGCGGCGGCGATCGCGCGCCTGAAGCGCCAGGCGCAATTTCGCCTGGTCGTTCTCTGTTACGACATCATTCCGTTGCTGTTTCCGCAGTTCTTTCCCGAGGCGGACGTGGCGCGGTTTCGCACCTACTGGGAGGAAATGTTTCGCTCGGCCGATCTCGTCATCGTCAACGCCAGGCGCACGAAGCGCGACATCGAGGATTATTGCGCCGGGCGCGGTCTGCAGCCGGCCGCGCTCGCGGTCGTGCCGCTGGGCTGCGATCTGCCGACGGGCCGTGGCGGCGACGGCGGGCGTCTGCGGCCGGGCCTGGAGCGGGACCGGTATGCGCTGTTCGTCAGCACGATCGAGCCTCGCAAGAACCACCGCCTGCTGTTGTCGGTGTGGCGCGATCTCATCGCCAACCACGTGGTGGAAGACGGCGGGTTCAAGCTGGTTTTCGTCGGGCGCCGGGGCTGGATGAACGACGAGGTGCAATCGCAGCTCGACGGCGGCGCGTTGGCCGGGTCGGTGATGCACATCGAGCACGTCGACGACCGCGAGCTCACGGTGCTCTACGCCAATGCCGCGTTTTGCCTCTATCCGTCACGCTATGAGGGTTTCGGGCTGCCGGTCGTGGAAGCGGTCGCCCATGGCAAGGCGGTGATCGTCTCCAATGGCGGGGCGCTGGCGGAGCTGGCCACCGACGTTGCGCCCTGCCTGTCGCCCGACGATGCGCAAGGCTGGTACCGTCAGATCGCCGACTGGATTCAGTTCCCCGAGCACCGCGAGGCGGCGGCGGAGCGGATCGCCGGCGGGCTCAAGCTCCACACCTGGTCGGATATCGCCGCCGAGATGATCGCGCTGGCCCGCGGGACGGGGTAATTGGCGTTATCGTTCCGGGGCGGCGCGACGACAAGCATCAGCGATGCGTTTCCAAGAGTGAGGCGTCATTCCGGGGCGCGCGCAATGCGCGCGAGCCCGGAATCCATAGCCACAAACGCTAGTGTGATTTCCGGCGATGAAATGTTGCTCGCGCGGATGGACGTGGCGGGCCAGTCGAGCCACAGGGGTTATAGGTTCCGGGCTCGCGCCTTTGGCGCGCCCCGGAACGACAATGCAGTCATCATCATCAGAAACCAGCAGCGTAGCCGCATTTTCAACGGCAGGTCCGGTCGTTGGAGCGCGAGCGCGAGGGCCGCGCGGGCGCTTCGGGTTCGCCCGTACCGCGCGGCATCGATCGCCGTTCCGACGAGTCTCTGCCGCAATTGCCGATCGATCTCGGCCTCGGGAATTCCGATCCCGATCAGCAGGGCGCGGTCGATGGCGGTGGTCTGATCGGACACGACGTCGCCGAGACCGGAGCGCCTCCTGGTCGCGCAGGCGACCGCCGCAAGCTCCGACAGGATGCGCTGCTCGGTCCGCGCCCAGGTGACCTGCTCGTCGTGCATGCGGTAAAGCAGCAGGACCTCGCCGAGGTTGGCAAGGCCGGCGACCTCGGAGATCCGCAGCCAGAGGTCGTAGTCCTCGCAGCCGATGAAGGCGCGGCGATATCCCCCGACGCGGCGGATGGTCTCGGCCCGGATCATGGCGCTCGGGTGCACGATGCAGCTGCGGTGCATGAGCTCGATGCGCACGGCTTCGGGATCGGTCGGCGGCGTCATGGCGCCGAGGGTGGCTCCGGCCTCATCGATGATGTCGGCCCACGAGCCCACCACCGCGATGCCGGGGTTGGCGTCGAGCAGGTCGACCTGTCGCTTGAAGCGCCCGGGCAGGCTGATGTCGTCGGCGTCCATGCGGGCGACATAGCGCCCTCGCGCGCTGTGGAGACCGTGGTTCAGGGCGTCGACCAGCCCGCGGCCGGGATTGGTCGAAACCATCACCCTGGCGTCGGAGCGGGCGAGGTGCTGACAGATCGCGCGGGTGTCGTCATCCGAGCCGTCATCGACGACCAGAAGTTCGAAATCCGGCAAGCTCTGGTCGAGAACGCTGCGGATCGCGCTGTCCAGGAACCGGCCTGCATTCCTGGCCGGCATGATGACGCTGACGAGCGGGACCGGCATCCGGGGGGCTTTCATCGGTTCGCGCGTCGCGCGGACCCTTGTGTGGATTCACTCGCCCCGCTCTCCATCGTCACCCGCGGACTTGATCCGCGGGTCCACGCTTCAAGGCACCAGTTTGTGCCAAAACGTGGATTGCCGGGTCAAGCCCGGCAATGACGAAGATGGCGACTTTGTGGGCTGCTGCGAACAGCTCGAGAATGCCGACTGGTGCCCCGGGACGATGGATCCGTTGAACCCCGCCGCCGACATCCGTTGATTCCCGGTCCAGGCCGGGATATCCCTGCGGCCAGCGAAACAACCGGCCCGGGCACGATGCGGAACGCCTTATCCTTCAGCGCCATCGACGGCTACGTCGTCAAGATGACGCTGACGTCGTTCCTGATCGTGCTGATGTCGCTCACCGGGGTGATCTGGATCACCCAGGCGCTGCGCAACATCGACCTGATGACCAGCCAGGGCCAGACCATCCTCGTTTTCATCGGCATCTCGGGGCTGGCGATCCCGCTGCTGATCTCGATAATCGCGCCGATCGCGCTGCTGGTCGCGATGATGCACGCGCTCAACCGGCTCTCGACCGATTCCGAGGTCATCGTGCTGAGCGCGGCCGGCGTCGCGCCGCTGCGGTTTCTGCGTCCGTTCCTGATCTCCACCCTGATCGTCAGCCTGCTGATCACCGCCATCTCGCTGTGGATCGCGCCGGAATCGCTGCGCGCGCTGCGGCGCTGGAACACCCAGCTCGGCGCCGACGTGGTCGCCAACGTGATCCAGCCCGGCCAGTTCATCAATCTCGGCGACCTCACCCTGCGCATCCAGGAAAAACGGCCCGGCGGCGTCCTGTTCGGCGTCTTCATCGACGACCGGCGCGACCCGACGCAGCGCGTCGACATCATCGCCGACCACGGCTCGGTGCAGAAGAACGATCGCGGCTCGTTCCTGGTGCTCGAGGACGGCCACCTCGAGCGCTTCGAGAAGGGCAAGCGCGAGCCGGTGCTGGTGGCGTTCACCAGCTACGCCTTCGACCTGTCGCAGCTCACCAACTCCAACCCGAGCATCAACTACAACGTCCACGAGCGGCTGACGGGCGAGCTGATTACCCCGCCGCCGGAGATCAAGACCGAGCGCGAATTCGGCGAATTCCGCTCCGAGCTGCACGACCGCCTGTTCGCGCCGTTCTATCCGGCGGCGTTCGCGCTATTGGCCTTCGCCTTTCTCGGCCTGCCGCGCACCACCCGCCAGAGCCGCAACTTCGCCATCACCGTCATGGTGCTCGCGGTGCTGGTGGTGCGGATCACGGGCTTCGCGCTGTCGACCATGGCGGTGAACCACCCCGAGACCATCGTCATGCAATACGGGCTGCTGGCGCTGGTCAGTGCCGTCAGCCTGCTGATGATCATCCGGGGCCTGATCGTCGACCCGCCGGCGGGCCTGTTCGAGGCCATCGGCAACTTCATCCAGCGTCTGGTGCCGAAGCGGGCGAGGGCGTGAGGGCGGATGAGCCGGGCGAACCCGATCAGCACGCGTAGAGCGGCGGCAGCCGACGCGTGTCGGAATCAGAAGCCGCCGCGGTCTTGCGCGAGCGGTAGAGCGTCAGGACGTTTCGTGACGTTTCGACGTCGAGAAGGGAAAAGTCCGTCTTCATCTCGTCGAGATGGCGTGCCGAAATCCTGTGGCCTGGCGCGCCGAGGAACAGCAACGACATGGTGGTCTCCCACGAGAAGTTGTTGGCTTTCGCCAGGACCATGATCACTTCCCCATGCTCCTGCACCAGCGCCCGTTCCACCACGTCGATCGGCAGCGAGCACAGGAGCGATAGTCCGACCGTCGTTTCCTCGAGCTTGTGGGAGAGTGCGTATTCGAGGATTCGGCTCTCGTCGAGGTTGCCGTGCCGGTGCTGCGCCGAGACGCTTCGCTTTGCGGAAAAGTAGCTCCTCGATGCGGGCCCGAACTTGGAGTGCAGGTCGCCGGTGACGTCCGTCACCAGGGAGCTTATGGCATTCCCCAATTCAGGGCGCTCGCTCGCGAGCTTTCGCTTCACGTCTTCCGATGCCTTTGCGATCAACTGCTGGAAGACGTGCCTGGGTATGTCGGCGCGACGGCCGAGTGTCTCCGTGAGAATGGAATCGCCCTCGGAGCGCTTGAGCAATTGCAGGAATCCGAACTCCGAGAATCTTGCGCCGCCGTTCGTCGTCGCGGAGGCGACGACCTCGCGATTGCCGCGAGTGACGAGCACATCCGTCACGGGGGAGTCGATTGATCGTCGCCGGGAAATGGCGAGAAGGTGCTGCTGGCTCTTGGTCCTGGCATTGGCAACCAGCGCCCGCGCATCGAGCCGTTCGGACTGGCGAAGAATGGGGCCTGCGACATCGATCGAATCGTCAAAGGCGAGTTTGTGGACGACGTTGAACGGGGCATTGTCGGTGCGGGCCAGTCGCACCGCGAGCTTGGTGCGGGCCGCTACCTCGATCTCCTCCGCAAGCCGTCCGATCACCTCGCCGAAGATCCAGATCTGCTCCTCGGTGTAACGGCCGGTCATCAGGAGGTCGGTCGCGTGCCACAGCGCCCGCAGCCGGCTTTCAGCCGAGCCCCGCGAGATCGCGTCATCCAGCTCCCTCAGAACCGACATCGATTCAGGCATCCGAGCAGACCCGCCAGTCTATTTCTCTACCGGTCTCGAAGCTGCCGGAAGCGGACCAACCGGTGCGCGACTTGCCGCGGGCCGCTCGATGAAATCGTTGCGTGTGGCACACACTGTCTACTTGTAGCCAGGCTATTGCCTGTCGCTTCCACATGGCCTCGACCGTTGACCGGTTCGATCCGGTCGACTTGCAGAGGGTTAGGATCAGGTCGTCGCGGGGAAAAGCTGAAGGCCCGGGCGGCATCGCCTCAGCTCGTCGGTCGCTACACTATCGGTGAGATCTTAATAATTATTATCAATCTCTCACGGATGTTGCGGTTATTAGATGCCATTAAAGAATTGGCGCATTAGGCGCGGATCCCGGTGAAAATGGCGCGTCGGTCGCGGAGCGGGGCGAAGGCGCGAGCGCGTCGCGAACGGGTGGGCTGCACGAAAGAATAGGGCCGCCCGGAGGCGGCCTCGCGATCCGCGATCGTCGCGGGCTCAGGCGGCCGTCAATGCCGGCATTGACTTCCGGCGAGAGGCCGCGAGGCCCACCCCGGCGAATCCGAGAATAATCATCCCCCAGGTGGAGAGCTCGGGAACCGCGGCCACCGACGTGATGGCGACGGAGAAGTCCACGGTGCAGTATCCGCATGGGCCAGCGGACCCGCCCGGGGACGACGAGGAGTCGCTCGGCCAGATCCAATTCGAAGTGCCGACGACGCCGCCCCATCCGTAGCTCGTCGCCTGAAGGACGCTGCCGGTCGGCTGGACCCAGGCTTGAGGCGTCACCGCCGAATTGGCGTTGTTGTAGCTGCCAGACCAGGCGGACAGGTTCACGGGGTCGGTGGTGAGGGTCTGGCCTCCGTTGGCGAAGGAGAAGCCTGCGTCGCTCAGGTTCAGAACGGCGCTGAAACCTCCGGGGCCGCCATAGTTGATAGCCTCGATGTTCAGATAGTAGGTCGTGCCCGGTGTCAGGGCGGTAGGGGTCAAGGAGTAATTGGTGTACCAGGCGTTGCCGGAGCCGACGAGCGTGCCGAGCGACGTCGGACTGGTGCTGAGGTACGCGTAGAACGCGTTGTCAGCCGTCAGATTGCCCGTGAGAGTGGTCGCCTGGGCGGCCGCGGCGGTTGCGGCTGAAATTGCCAGCGACAAGACCATTGAATTCAGTTTCATGCGTCCTCGCCAAAATGCTGTTTAATAATCGGGCATCATATTACGGCCGGCTATATTAAATGCCGATGACAGTTCCGAATGCAGCGATGGATGATTGATCCGGATCAAGTGCGTCGCCCATCCGGCGCGCTCTAATCGTTGCACTGCTCCAGGGCGCCGATCGGGGCGCGCCGCTTCGCCAGCAGGAAGGCGCGGAACGCGTGGGTGCCGGAGGTCCCGAAGGTGGCCACGAAATGGCCGAGCGGCTTGATCTCCGCATAGAACGCCGCGAGGCGGTCGGTGCTGGCGCAGGACGTGACGAACAGCACCGGCTCCGGCGCGGCGTCGGTCAGCGGATGCGCCGAATCGAAGTACGGATTGTCCGACGTGCCCCAGGACAGGATCGGCAGCGACTGGTCGCGGAGATAGTAGCGCAGCACGGCGATGTCGCCGCGGTTGTCGTTGGCGATGGCCGCGGGATGGACCTCGCGGGCGAGGTCGCCGACCCGCGCGGCGTAGGCCTGCCAGCCCAGCGTCCGCCGGTAGGGGTTCGAGAAGCCGGCGAATGACGCCGGGATGCGCAACGCCAGCGCGTCACCGGCGAGCAGCGTCGCCTGCATCACCAGCCCGAGCGCGATGCTGGCCGGGAGCCAGCCCGTCCAGCGTTCGCGGAGCAACAGCGCGGCGGTGAGGATCAGCCCGGAAATCGCCGCCGGCGAGGCCCAGTTGGCATAGGCGCGGACCACCGTGGTGATCAGCGTCACGACCACCAGCGGCGTGACGTAGAACGCGACCATGAGGCGGTCGGGCTCGGTCAGCCGGTTGGTCCGCAGCCTGAACAGCGTGACGATCATGGTGGCGAACACCACCGGGCCGAACACGCCGAACTGCGACCCGAGGAATTCGGCCAGCCGGACGATGCCCGGCTTGAACTCCTCGCCGAGCACGAGATCGGAGGTGTGCCACAGCGTGATGAAGCGGTGGCTCGCGTTCCAGACCAGGTTGGGGAGCACCACCACGCTCGCCACGCCGAGCGCCGCCGCGAACGCCCGCGTCCGCAGCAGGTCGCGCGCCGGCCGGCTTGCCAGCGCCGCCAGCAGCATGCCGGGCAGGAAGTAGATCATGGCGTATTTCGACAGCAGGCCGAGGCCGATGGCGAGGCCCAGCACCAGCCCCCACCCCAGGGTGGGCGCGGCCAGAAGCCGGACATAGGCCAACAGCGCCAGCGACCAGAACATCAGGAGCGGCACGTCGGTCGAGATCACGCGCGCCGAGAACACCACGCCCGTGGTCAGCGCGGTGAGCAGCGCGGCCCAGAACGCCGTGCGTTCGTCGTAGAGGCGGCGGGCCGTGGCATAGACCAGCAGGCTGGTGATGAAATAGATCACCGGCGCGGGCGCACGGGTGCAGAATTCGCCATCGCCGCAGATGTGCCGGGTGCCGGCCAGCAGCCAGGCCAGCAGCGGCGGCTTCGAGAAATAGCCGAAGGCGAGATCCTGCGCCCAATTCCAGTACTGCGCCTCGTCGTAGAACAGGTCGACCGCCGACACCGACAGCCCCGCCAGGCGCAGCGCGGTCAAGGCGGCGAGCAGGACGACGAGCAGGCCGAGCGAGGCGCGCGGCCAGGGCGCGCGCGCCGTCGCCGGCCCGTCGCCGGCCCGCGGCACGCCGGCATCCCCAGTTCCGGGGTCGCCGGTCACACGCGCGACCGCCTGCGGATGGCCGTCAAGCTGCATCGAATGGACTCCCCTCGGCAAGCCGGCAAGGGATACTGCCGGTTGCCGCCTTTGTCTCGCACCACCAACTATCACAAGGTTCGAGAGCGTTGCGCTGCGGCGTCTTGACCTGCCGGCCGGCGACGGTCCCACGAACGGATCTTTCGGCTTTCCGGTGCAGGGGCGCTGGCAAAGAAATGCGGTAAAACAATCGCTTAGGAATGTTCGCGGCTGAACGGGGGGCTTGACGGTGGTGGCGGGCGCGTCCATGGACAGCACGGGGCTCTTCAGCGGCCTCGCCGTCCATCACCGGGTCTCAAACCATGAAGTTCGAAGAGCTTCCAATCGGAGGCGCCTTTCGTATCACTGTCGAGACCATCACTGACGAGCGCGGTGCTTTCGGTCGCCGCTTTTGCGCCGACACGTTTCGCGGCCGCGGGCTGGAGGCTGACTTCGTCCAGCGGTCGATTTCGTTCAACCGCAAGGCCGGCACGCTGCGCGGCTTTCATTTTCAGGCGGCGCCCCATCTCGAAACCAGGCTGGTGCGCTGCACGCGCGGGGCTGTCTTCGACGTGATCGTCGATCTTCGCGATGGTTCGCCAACCTATGGAACCTGGCATGCCGAGGAGCTGACGGAAGCCAATCGCGGCATTCTCTATGTGCCGAAGGGGGCCGCTCACGGTTTCCAGGCGATCGAGGACGACTCGGAAGTCGACTACGAGATCACACCCGCCTATGTGCCGGGCCTGGAGCGCGGCTTCCGCTTCGATGATCCGGCGCTGTCGATCCCCTGGCCCGTCCGCGACATCATCATGTCCGATCGCGATCGCGCGCTGCCGCCGACGCATTCTGGAATCCTGCTGTGACCGGACGCCACGCCTCGAGGGCATCGTGCGCGTTCTCCTGACCGGCGCGAGCGGCTTCGTCGGCCGCTGCGCGGCTGCCGCGCTGAGGGAGATGGGCCACTCCGTGGTCGCCGTGGTCAATTCGGGCGGCCGGGACGCGGACGGCGAGGTGCTGCGCGTCGATCTGCTGTCCGCCGGCACGGCAGGCCGCATCGCGGAGGCCGCCTCCGCCGACGCGCTGCTTCACCTGGCCTGGACGACGCGTCACGGAGCGTACTGGAATGATCTGGCCAACCTGAGCTGGTTGGCGGCGACGGCGGAACTGGTCGCCGCCGTGGCGCGGCGCGGGACGCGCCGCGTCTGCGTCGTCGGAACGTGTTTCGAGTACGACTGGCCTGTCGACGGCGACTGCGACGAGGACGTCACGCCGACCGCGTCCCACACGGTTTACGATGCGGCCAAGACCGCCTGCCGGCTGGTGCTGGAGCAGCTGGCGCGCGACATGCACCTGTCGCTGGCATGGGCCAGGCTGTTCCATCTCTACGGTCCCGGCGAGCATCCGGACCGGCTCGTCTCCTCGGTCTGCAGGGCGCTGGTGGCCGGACGGCCAGCCCGCTGTTCGTCGGGTTCGGGCTTGCGGGATTTCATGGACGTTCGCGATGCCGCCTCGGCACTTGCCCACCTGGTCACCGGCGATGTTCGGGGCATCGTCAATGTCGCATCCGGCGAGACCGTGCGTATTCGGGACGTCGCGGTCACGTTGGGAGACCTTGCGGGGCGGCCGGAGCTGGTCGCGGTCGGCGAGCTCCCTGACCGCCCCGACGAGCCGCCCCGGATCACGGCGTCGACCTCGCGCCTGAATCGCGAAGTCGGCTTCCAGCCGGAGCATCGGCTCAGGGATGGACTGAACGATGCCCTGACCTACTGGACGAAGGAGAGAGATCGACATGGGTAGTTGCTGCCCGGTATGTCGCGCGGACGCGGGTGAGCGGCTGCTTGGCGCCGGAAATGTGCCGATCATGATGCATCGCCTCCATGCGACCGCGGAGGCGGCGCGCAAGGCCGCACGTGGGACGCTGGATCTGCTTCGGTGCCACTCGTGTGGCCTGGTGTGGAACGCGGCGTTCGACCCCGAGCGACTGCGGTATGATGCGAGCTACGAGAACAGCCAGGCCCATTCTCCCGCCTTTCTCGATCATATGCGTGCGCGCGCGGACGCGATTCTGAAGGCGATCCCCCGGGGCGAGGATCTGGACTGTCTCGAGGTGGGGTGCGGACAAGGCGAATTTCTCGATTGCGTCGTCGAACGCGCCGGCGGACGTCTTCGGCATGCCGAAGGCTTCGATCCGGCTTTCCGCAGGCAGCCGGGGAAGACGTCGACATACGAAATCCACAAGGCTCAATTCGATGGCCACACCGCCGGACTGCTCGTGAACCCGCCGAACGTGGTGGTGACCCGACACACCATCGAACACGTTGCCGACCCGGTGGGGTTCCTGGCATCCATCCGCGAGGCGCTGGGGCCCCGCTCCCGGGCGCTGATGTGCGTCGAGACGCCGGACGTCGACTGGATTCTCGAAAACAACGCGGTGCATGATTTCTTCTACGAGCATTGTTGCATCTTCACGTCCGCGGCACTCGCGATCGCGCTGCAGCGCGCCGGCTTCGAGGGTGCGGCGGTGGATCGGGTGTTCGGCCGGCAGTATCTGTGGGCCACCGCGAGGGCCGGTGCCGGGCGTGAGCGACCGCTGCCCGCGGCGGCAGCTCGGCCGGTCGCGCACACCGACCTGAAAAACGGTTTCGTCCAATTCTGGACGGAGCAGGTTCGTGCGGCGCGCGAACGCGGACCCGTCGCGCTGTGGGGGGCGGGTGCCAAGGGGGGTACCTTCGCGCTGCTCGTCGACGCGGCCGGGGAGTTGATCGACCACGCCATCGACATCAATCCCGGGAAACAGGGGCACTATCTGCCCGGCTCAGGCCTGCCGGTGGTGTCGCCGGGGGCGTCCGCCACGCGTCGACCCGCAACGGTGTTCGTGATGAATCCGGTCTATCTCGATGAGATCGGCAAGGTTGCATCGGCCGCCGGAATCCAGGCCGATCTCATCCCGGTCAACTGACTGGATCCGGCTCGAAAGGTGGCCATCATGAGCGAGTATCAGGCGTTTGCCCGTGACCGGCAGAGCGAAATCGAGAGGATGTCGCACGACGCCGATCTTCGCCGCCTGTCGCGGGCATGGATGGATCGCGCGCAGGGCGCCCGCTATCCCTATCACTTCGAATGGCTGGGACGGCCCATCATCCAGTATCCGCAGGATATCGTGGCGATGCAGGAGATCATCTGGACGGTGAAGCCGGATCTCATCATCGAAACCGGTATCGCCCACGGCGGATCGCTGATCTTCTCGGCGTCGATGCTGGCGCTGAACGGGCTTTGTGGCGGTCCGCAGGGCGCCGAAGTGATCGGCGTGGACATCGATATCCGGGCTCACAACCGCTCGGCGATCGAGGCGCATCCGCTGGCTTCGCGCATATCGATGATCGAGGGGTCGAGCACCGACGCCGACGTCGTGGCGCGCATCAGGGCGAAGGCCGAAGGCAAGCGGAGCGTCCTGGTGCAGCTGGACAGCAATCACGCCCACGATCACGTGCTCGCCGAGCTCCATGCCTATGCGCCCATGGTGAGCGTCGGCAGCTATTGCGTGGTGTTCGACACCGTCGTCGAGGACTTGCCGGAGGAAATATTCGTGGATCGGCCGTGGGGGCGGGGAAACAACGCCAAGACCGCGGTCGCCGAGTTCCTGCGGTCAGGCGACGGCCTGAAGTTCGAGAGCGATGCGACCGTGCACACCAAGCTGATGGTCACGGTGGCGCCCGATGGCTACCTCAAGCGGATGGCGACGTGAGGGGCGAGGAGATCAGGAGATTGCTATGAATATTTTCGCTACTGGCATCCGGATCGAAGGTCATGCGACATCCCGGGAGGCGACGCCGCCCGGGGCGCTCGCGCGGAACGGCGAGCCGTCGGCATTTCGCCATTGCGGTTTCCTGCCGCCGATGAATGCGCTGCGCGACACAATGCAGCTTGGGGAGCTGCGGCAGTCCGGTCGCGCGCCGTGGCGGACATGGGGCTGAGCATGGCGCCAGCCGGCCCGATGTGCCGCTCGTGCGGGGCGCCGCTGTCGACCGTCGTCGTCGACCTCGGCATGACGCCGGTTGCGAATGCCTTCGTGCGGGCCGATCGAGCGTCATTCAGCGAAAAAATCTATCCGCTCAAGTGCTTCGTCTGCGATGGGTGCTGGCTGGTTCAACTCGATGATCTCGAGACGCCGCAATCCCACTTTCACGGCGACTACATCTACTTCTCGTCGTTCTCGGACAGCTGGCTCGCGCATGCGAAGGCCTTCGTCGAAAACGCGATCGCGCGATGGTCGCTGGGGCCGGCGTCGCGCGTCGTCGAGGTCGCGAGCAACGACGGCTACCTGCTGCAGTATTTCGTCGCGCGCGGCATTCCGGCTCTCGGCGTCGACCCGGCGGCCAACTGCGCGCGGGCGGCCTGGGACCTGCGGCAGGTTCCGACGGAGGTCGTGTTCTTCGGTTCGGAAACCGCGGCGAAGCTGCGGGCGGAGGGCGGCGCCGCCGACCTGATCATCGCCAACAACGTTCTGGCCCATGTGCCGGACGTCAACGATTTCGTCGCCGGCTTCCGGATCCTGCTCGGCGACGAGGGTGTCGCGACGTTCGAGTTTCCCCACGTCCTCGAAATGATCGCCAGGAACGAGTTCGACACCATCTACCACGAGCACTATTCCTACCCGTCGCTGCTGGCGCTGGAGCCGCTGTTCGCCCGGCACGGCCTGGCGATCGTCGACGTGGAGCGACTGAAGACGCATGGCGGATCGCTGCGGATCCACGTGCGTCATGCAGCTTCGGGTGGATCGCCGGCACCGGCGGTGGCCGCGGTGCTGCGCGACGAGCGGGCCGCCGGGCTCGACAGCAAGGCGACGTATGTGGCGTTCGAGTCCACCGTGCGCGCCTCCAAGCGCGCGCTGCTTCGCCTGCTGGTCCGACTGATCGACGAGGGCAGGACCATCGCCGCCTATGGTGCGCCGGCGAAGGGCAACACCCTGCTGAACTATTGCGGCATCGGCCGCGACTTCATCGACTTCACCGTCGACCGCAATGTTCACAAGCAGGGCCTGCTGCTGCCGGGAACCCGCATTCCGGTGTTGGCGCCCGATGAGATCTGGCGCCGGCGTCCCGATTACGTGCTGATCCTGCCCTGGAACCTGCGCGAGGAAATCACCGCCCAGCTCGCCGCGATCGGTGAGTGGGGCGGGCGGTTCATCATTCCGATTCCCACGCCCGTCGTGCTCGACAGCCGGGGCATCGCGGATCCTACCGATACGGCATCCTGAGCGTCTGACCGAATATGCAGCGAGCATTTTCAAGATGTTGCGATTGCTGTTTTTTCCGTCATGGCCGGGCTTGTCCCGGCCATCCACGTCTTTCTTGCGGCCGTGCCGTTAAGACGTGGATGCCCGGCAGACCTTAGTCCTAGCGATCCGTCGAAGACGGATCGCGCTGGCCGGGCATGACGAGTTCATCAGTAACGGCCTGATTTTATTGGCTGCAATTTTGAGTCAGACTCTGAGAATCTCGACCGGCGCCGGGATCGAGCGATAAATCCATCGGTCGTCGCCGGGGCCCCATCCGCGACCTCGCCGGGCGCTGGTGCCGGAGCGGGCGCGGTTTGCGCCTGGAACGGAACCGGTTCAAAACGCCAGGCCATAGGCGCGGCGCAGCTGCGCCTGCAGCGGGGTCAGATAGCTCTCCCTGCTGACCTGGCCCGACGTCTCCCGGATCACCGCCGCCTCTTCGTGCTCGAGCCGGGACACATACCAGGCGTGGAACACGCCCCCCGAGACGGTCGGGACGCGAGGATGGCCGACCGACAGCGCGGCGCAGAATTCGATCGGAAAGGAACGCACCTCGTGACCGGCGGCGATCACCCTGATGGTCGCTTCCTCTCCGGTGTCGGTTCGCTCGCCTTGCAGTTTGCCCAGGACGATCAGGCGGCCGAAGTCCGACTTGAAGAAGCCCATGAAATGCGGATGGACGTACCAGCCGTGGGGATTGCCGAGGTGGCGATCGACGAAGCGCGCCCCGCACAGGCGGACGTTGTCGTCGAGCGCGTCGACCGAATGCGCGAGCCAGTCCTCCGCAACGGGATGGGCGTCCGAATCCATCAGCACGATGCGCTCGAACCGCGCCAGCCGGATGCCCTTTTCGGCGGCCTCGGCGTGGCCGTGGCCGCGGGTCCGCCATTGCGGGTAGCGCACCAGCCGGACGTCGGGCTGCCGTTTCATCCAGGCCACGGTGCCGTCGGTGGACCCGCGATCGACCACGATGATCTCGTAGCGCCGGTCGCCGGCCAGCGCCCGGACCCGCTCCACCAGGAGCCTGGAGAAGAACAGCCCGTCGCGGGTCACGGTGACGATGCTGACCGGGTTCAGGCCGTGAGGCGTCGGGTCATCGGTTTTGCGGTCCGCGAACGAGAAGCGCCGGCGTAGATAATTCAGCAAGGGCGGGCTCCCGAATGCGAGATAAAACTCAAGTTCATCGAGCTATCGTACAGCTGGCGCCCGACAGGTCCCGTGCGATGGATCCGTGGGCAGATCACCGCCGCGATGGGGGGATCCGGTCAGGGGCTTTGAAGCCGGCCGAGTTCATCGAACACCAGCGCCGGCTTCTCGCAGTAGCTTGATGGAAGTTCGGACAGGCGAAGAACGAACCATTCGAACCAGGGCACCTCGGTGGCAGTCAGACCCAGCCGCGCGAGCATTTTCGGTACGTTCGCCCCCTTCAGCACGATGAACGTCTTGTCGCATGTCATGCGAGCCGGATCGAACCCCGATGACGCAAGGGCGGCCTTGTCGATCCAGTAGCGCGCCTTTTGTCCCTGACCAAGGAAAATACCGCACGACGGCATGTCGTCCGGCCAGCGGGTCGCGCCATCGGACTGTCCCCGGCCGCAATAGGGCCCAACGACCAGGGTGCTTCCAGGGTCGAGCAGATCCGCCAGATGCCGTTCGCCCAACATCTCGGCCACCGACGGCGGCCTGGCGAAATGCGGTCTGATCAGGCGGGCGGTCCGCACCGCGCTCGAAACTGTGCCGACCAGGAACAGCGCCGCGATCAGCACCTGAAACGTTTTTGCGGCGGACCCGAATGGTGTTTCGATCAGCCACTGAAACGTCAGGGCCGCACCGAAACAAGCTGCCGGGGTCAGGTAATAGCTCCAGAACGAATGCTCGCCGGACCAGGAGTAGAAGATGACGTCGTTGGTGACGCCGATGAACAGGAAGGCGAGGAACAGGAACCGAAGCTCCCTCATGGGGCCGCTCGTTCCGCCACGCCAGACCATCGCGGCGAACGGCAGGGCCAGCAGAAGGCACCACGTGGCGAACCCGCGAACGACGTAGCCGAAGGCACGGTACAGCGAGCCGCCGAAGGGCTCCGTCTGGAGCGCGCTTCGGGTGCCCCGAAAGAAGCCGAGCGGGGAAAACCCGCCGGGCTGCAGGTTCAACTGGCCGAACACGGCCGCCATGGTGCCGATGCCGAGGGCGGCGAAGAACAGCAGCAATCCCCAGCGCCGTCGCCAGGCGAGGGCCACGGCCATCGGGCCGCCGAGCAGATAGGCCGGCCAGTCGCACAGCATGCCGCTGATCCACAGCACGGCGGTCAGTGCGAGGCGGCCGACGCTGGGCCGTTTCAGGTAGCCGACGAACGACAGTGCCGCAGTCACGGTGAAGAACAGCGTGGCGGGCTCGAAATTGGCGACGATGGAGTGCTCCCAATACAGCGGCAACGTCAGCAGCACGAGCGAGGCGCAGGCGGCCGGCAGCACCGACGCGTGCCGCCAGATGAACGCCAGCATCGCGCCCCCGGCGCCGATGGCGGCCAGGATGCTCATGACGCGCGCCGCGACGATTGCGTCGCCCACGGCGAGCCGATTGACGGTCGCGATCAGCCAGACAATGCCGGGAGGATGATCGCTATAGAACGTCAGCGGCTCTCCCGACATCGGGCTGCCGGCCGGGTCGCCGACCAGATTGACCATCAGTCCGAACGTCTCCGAGAGCGGATAGCGGAGCAGGTTGCGCGCGTATTGCGCGTACCAGACGGTGAGGCCGTCGTTCGGAACCACGGGATGAAACGTGTCCCACGCGCGCGCGCCGAAATTGATTGCGGCGAACAGGATGAAGGCGGCCAGGACGAGCAGGACGCGGGCATTGCCGAGACGCGATGCTCCGCGCTCGACCGCTTGAGAGAAGGTTCGCTGAAATTGTGCGATCATCTGGATCTAAGCGCAACGGAGGGTTTTGGCCGCAATCTCATAGCTTCACTAAATTGCCACCACGAGCGATGGACTCATGAGCTGCCGCAATCGCACGAACGATGGCAAGGCCTGTCTCAATCTGGGAAAGATCGGCATTGCCAGACTTCACGGCCGCGAGGAAATGAGTCATCTCCCGTGTCAACGGAAGTTCCTCCGAGTACGCTGGATATGAGACCTCGCCTCGTCCACCATATGCGGTAAGCTGCCGCGGGGCCTTGCTGTCGAAAACCAGGGTTCCTTGCTCACAGGTGATGGTCATCCGCATGCGCGGGATTGGCGAAAGCCAGCTCGTCGTCGAAACCAGCGGCACCTCGCCGTACTGAAATTTGGCAACGGCGGCTTGTGGTATTGAAACGCCGGAGAGGCTCCATGCCGCGACCGAGTCCGGGTCGCGCGCTGCCAAGGTGCACGCCATCGAGAGGCTATGGGGAAGCCAGTCCCATAGCACCGATGAGTCCGAGCGAGGAGACTGGTTCATTCCCTCGCTGAGTATGTAGCGAACCGGCCCCAGCGATGGCTGCAATTCCAGCGCCGCAAGAAATCCCGGATGGTGGAGAAATACGTGCCCGACAAAGACCACGGCGCCGGATCGCCTCGCTGCGTCTCGTATGCGCTCGGCATCGGAAACGGACGTGGCCAACGGCTTTTCGATGAAGGTCGGGACACCCAATTCGATGTACGGAAGCGCGGCATCCGCATGGCTTGCGCTGGGGGTGGCAATCAGCACCCCGTCCAGGCCGGCGGCCGGCCTGGACCCCTTGTCGACAATTGCGACTGAGACGTCGGGAAACGCGAGGAGGGTCCGCTCGATATTTCGTCCCCATCGGCCGTGTCCGACCAGCCCGAGCCGCAAAGTCATCCAACCGCTCGCCGTTTCGAAGTGTCTCGGTGAAAGCCCGATCCGCTTCCGTCTACCGATCCTTGTAGCTCTCCTGGTCGCGCGCCCATGCGACAAACCTTGCAAGTCCCGTCTGCAAATCGATCTGCGAGGCGTAACCGAGGTGCTCAGCTGCCTTGGTAAGATCCGGGCAGCGACGCTGGGGTTCGCCGGCGGGATAGGTGCTCGGATAAGGGATGTTTCTGACCGTCGATCCATGGATGACGGACGAGTACATCTTGGCCAGATCGGTCATCGAAACCTCGTCGTTCGAGTTTCCGATATTGTAGGCTTCGCCGGGACGACCCTTGAGAAGGGTCTTGAAGAAACCCGAGATGGCGTCAGTGATGTAGGTGAAGGTGCGTGTCTGGCGCCCGTCGCCGTGAACCGGAATTGCGCGACCATTCAGCGCTTCGTAGGTGAACATCGGGATGACCCGTCGATCGTCATGCCGCATACCGGGGCCGAACACGTTGAACGGCCGCACGATCGTCACCGGAACATTGAACTGCTGCTGGTAAATGGTCGAAATCGTCTCCCCAAGTCGCTTGGATTCGTCGTAGCAGGCGCGGGGGCCGACGCTAGAGACGTTTCCGTGATACGTCTCGGGCGTCGGAATCGCCTTTGGATCGGGATCGCCGTAGATTTCGCTCGAGCTGAAGAAGAGGAAGCCTTCAATCGCAGGGTTTTTGCGCGCCAGCTCGAGCAGGTTCTTGGTTCCCTGTACGGCACTCTCGATCGTTTCCAGCGGGTACTTCATGTAGTAGGCGGGCGAAGCGACGCCGGCCGCGTGAATGATGAAGTGCACGTCATGACGAACGGGCAGTGGGGCCGATACGTCTGCCCAGACATCGGTGACGTTGGGATCGTGGTGGCCCGACTCGTACAGCTCGAGCTGCTGGCCCGTGATGTAGTTGTCGACCGAGAGGATCTTGCACGGCGTGGACAAGACGTCCTTGTTCAGGCGGCGAAACACCGCAATGAAGTGCCGTCCCAGAAAGCCTGCGCCACCGGCCAGGAGAACGGTCTTGCCGGCAAAGCGCTGGGCATCGGGACCCAGGCCTTCGACGATCGCCGTAACGTCGTCGTACAAGATGTCAGTAGAGTTCATTTTCATGCAAGCTCAGTTGGAGGAATCGGCATTACATATCGGTACGAACCGTCGGTCTTCTTGCGAATATCGTTGATGTATTCGTAGGCAAACACGACGAGAATGTCGGGTCGGTGGCTGTCGAGATGGGTCTTGGTGACGATCGGGATGTGGGTCCCCGGAGTGAATTTGTTCTGTTTGAGGGGGCTGTCGTCCACGGTGAATTCGATCAGCGATGGTCCGATGTTCCCGTAGTTGCAGATCGTCGAAACGCGCGCCGGCGCGCCGTAACCCGCGACCTTCAGGCCGGATTTCTTGTAGTCTTCGAGAAGATTGCGCAGCGCTTCGATCTGTACGTCGACCATGCTTCGAAACTCCTCCAGCTTTCGCACGGTCAATGTTTCATTCTCCTGCTCCAGCAGGGCGGCGACATTGCCCGATTCCGTAGCGTGCGGGCCCTTTGCCTTGATCGTGACGCGCAGCGAACCGCCGTGCGGCTCGATGTGTTCGACGTCGGAGATGATCATGCCGTGTTGCGCGAACAGGTGCTTCAACGAAGTCAGCGAATAGTAGAATATCCGGTCCAGATAGAAACGCTCGAACTGGATGTGCCGCAGGATGTTTCCGATGTATTCCACCTCGACGATGAACCGGCCGTCGTCCGCGAGCAGGCTTCTCACGGCTTCGATGAACTGGTGGGGATCCTCGAGGTGGGTGAATACGCTGCTGGCGACGATGACGTCCGGCTTGCCGTAGGACTTCTCCACCTGCGCGGCCGCGGGCGCGTCGAAGAACGCGCAGACCGTCTCCAATCCGAGGTCGTTCGCGATTTTCGAAACATTGATGGAGGGTTCGATGCCGAGCGCCTTGATGCCGGCTTCCTTCAATGGCTTCAGAAGAATTCCGTCGTTGGAGCCGACGTCGACGACGAATTTCGCGTCGGCCAGGTTCCTGGCGAGCCCCTCGAAATGGCGGACCAGCCCGGCATTGACCGATGAGAGGTAGTAATAGTCCTCGAACATCCGCTCGCGCGAGATGATCGTTCCGAGCTGAACGTTCTTGCACTCCGGGCAGAAGAACATCTGCAGCGGAAAGAATTCCTCCGAGGCGAACTGGGACTCGGTGGGATACTTGTTCGCAAGAGGCTGCTTTCCCAGATTGAGAAATTCGATCGTGTGGTCGCATCCGCACAAGTGACACTTCATGAGCTCGTTCCTATTCGCCTTTCCTAGTCAGCGCCCTCTGAACAGCCGTCGGCTCGGCTTCCGAGGGTCATTCTAAGTCATAGAGCGCCTTGTACAGGTGCAGGACTTCAATTGTGTTCTTGCGCAGCCGGTCCGCAAGATCGGGATGCCATGTCTCGCAGAAGCCTGGATATCCTCCGATGGTCCCGCCAAACGCATAAACCACAAAAGAGATCAGGGCGTCGCCAGCCCATTTCGTTCGCATCGGATCGCAGGCGCAGAATTGATCGATCAGATCGTGCAGTTTGCTCCGATTTTGATCCGACAACGCCTCTGACAGGAGTTTGGTAGAAAGTATCGAGCCTCCGCAGGCCCCGTAGGGAAGATGGTTCCTGCCGAGCATCGCGCAGACCTTAGGCGGCAGGTTTTCATGCGGGTTGAATCCATTGACGTCGAATTGCAGGGTCTGGGTGGCAGTTGCTCGAAGCACGAACACGTCGTCCTCGAGGATCATGAAATAGTCTTGCTTGATGTGGCTCAGGCATCGCGCTAGGCGATCAAAATAGTTCTTGATGATCTGGGGTGAGTGAAAATAATTGGCCCCGGTCATCCCGATCGGCCTCTCGTTGTCGGCACTCAACGGGCCAGACAGGCGGTCTTCATGAAGGTAAACGCAGCCGTGTGCCTGAGCCACCCGGGAGAAATCGAGGCCGCCATCCGAGATGAGCACGACGGTGGCGTCGGGATAGTGGAGGCGGTAGTTCGTCAACACGAATTCCGCGCACTTCATGCGCTTATAGCACTGGTAAATGGCCCCAATCATCTAGCTCTGGACTCTCAACGTATTTCGACGGGATGCCCGTCAAGGGCTGCTGCGGCATGTGAAGTTCCGGCGGCTCTTAGTATAGCATCCTGCGACGCGTTGCCACTGGTTGATGCGGTATATGCCCGAAAGTATCGGGTGAGCCACTCGCCTGCGGTATCTGCGGCCGAGCGATGGAGCCAAAAATTGCCGGTCGGCTCGGCGTGAGTGGCGGTTGGAGTTGTGGTGCCGGCATGGTATCCACGGGCGGCTCAATTCGACCGACTCTTCCGGCGTTTTGCGGTGAGGGTTCACTTTCGGGGGCGCGACGAGAAGATGGGTATTGATGCGCAGGGTTTGCGGTTCCTGCTCTCTGCAAAACGCAAGGGGGTTTCGTTTGAAAGCCCTATGATGATTGGGCGTCAGAATTTCAGCACCGATCTGTTTCCGAAGCGGGCCGCCGATATCTTTCGCGCATTTGGCCAAACGGTGGACGACGACGTTCTCCAATCCTGGGGCCGTACCGCCTACATCGAGCCGTTGCTGGTCTACCTCGGTGCTGCGCATGCGGCTTCGGTGGACTTTTCATCGTATGAAGGGGCGTCGGTCATCCACGATATGAACGTCCCAATACCGGATAGTCTGAAGGGGCACTTCAGCGTCGTGATCGATAGTGGGACGCTTGAGCACATCTTCAATTTTCCTCAAGCGTTGAAAAACGCGATGGAGATGGTGTCGGTCGGCGGGCATTTGCTCATTGTCACGGGTTGCAACAACTGGATGGGACATGGCTTCTACCAATTCAGCCCGGAGTTGTTCTTCCGCGCGTTCTCCGCAGAAAACGGCTTTGTGCTTGATCAGATGTTCATTTGCGAGAGTGATGCGCGGGGCCAGTGGTTTCGCGTGTCGGATCCCGCGGCCATCGGTCAGCGTGTGGAGCTCATAAACGACCGTCCGACGTATCTGTTGATACAGGCGAGGCGGTTATTCGTCTCCGAGATCTTTGCGAAGGCCCCTCAGCAATCGGATTATACGGTGGCGTGGGAGAGCGAACCCGAGAGGGCTCCCGCGTTGCCGTCGCCTGGATCAGCTCCCCGATCAGCGAGGCAGCGGGTGCCTGAGTTCGTGAAGCGGCCCGTACGATGGGCCAGAAGGGCTATCAGCAAATTGACGAGGCAGATCGTCCCTGATTTCTTGAGCCGCCCGCTGGCGAAGATGATGTATGAGCGTCAGCGGGCCGAGCTGTTCAAGATTACAAATAAACGTGCGTTTCGGCCCGTAAGTTGGTCGGAATGGCCTTCGGATGATGCGGTACGAACGACGATGGCGGGTGAATCGCGATGATAAGCGGCAAGCCCGCGGTTGGAGACAATGACGGCATTGCCGCTGTAACCGCCCTTTACGACATAGGGCGGTCGAAACTTGATGGACGCGGCGTCGATGACTACGTCGGTTGGCTCAACGGCACGCTGCGTCTGCCGATTCCGTTCATCATTTTTCTAGATCCGGCGGTCGATCCGTCGCGGATTCAGGGCAAAGCCTCCGACAGAATCGTTGTCCTGCCGAAGGAGGAACTCAGGCCGTTTATCTGGCTAGAGCGGGTCGAAGCAATTTGTCGGGATGGAACAAACATTTCAGCCAAGAACGATTTGACCTACCGCTTGCCGAGCTACGCCCTCATTCAATTCTCGAAATTCGATATGATCCGGCAGGCTGCTGCCTTGAATCCGTTGCTCGAAGGGCTGCTCTGGATCGACGCGGGGATTTCGCGATTTTTCAAGGACGATTTGGATCTTTACCAGATGAACAGGGCCCTCCTGAGGGCCAAGCTCGATCAGGCGCCGTTGACGGTCAATATCACACCGGTGTTGCGCCAAGCACTGAACGGTTCGACAGTGTCGAAGAAATTCGCGGGCACCTGCGAGCGGCTTGTGACCGGCGAAACTTTCCTCGTAAGGGCCAGCGCTGCAGCGGAAATACAATCGAATGTCTATGACTATGTCGAGCGCGAGTGGATTGGAAACGATGTCTGGGACAATGAACAGGTTGCCCTCGGCGAGCTTATTCTCAACGGATATCGCAACGTTGTTATACTGGACGACACCGGGCAACAGGCCAAATTCCTGACGCTGTCTTTTCCCAAGGTGACCTTTGTCGAGCGTCTGATACGGTTGCTGCCATTTCGCCGTGGCGCGGCGTAGTCAGGTTAGCAACGAGGCTGCTATTTCTCCCGTTGCAAGGTCGGTGGCATCTAAACTTCAAATACGGTGGTTCGTTTAGATATCTAAATAAAATCAGCGCCTTATATCGTTCATGTCGTGAACATTTAGCTTGACGTTCACGGCATGAACGGGCTAAGACCCCGCCCGAAGGGATCACAGGCGGGGCCATGGACCGGTTGGCGGATGGCGAGCACGAGAACGAGCGGATCGTTCTGAGTCTGCTCAATTCGGTGGAGAGCGACGGCGCCCGCTCGCAGCGCCGCATCGCCGCCGAGCTCGGCATCGCGCTCGGCCTCGTCAACGCCTATCTCAAGCGCTGCGTGAAGAAGGGCTTGGTCAAGGTTCACGACGCGCCGGCCCGCCGCTACGCCTATTACCTGACGCCGCAGGGCTTCGCCGAGAAGTCGCGGCTGACGGTGCAGTATCTGTCCTATTCGTTTTCCTTCTTCCGCCACGCCAAGCAGGATTGCGCGCGGGCCTTCGAGGCGGCCAAGGCCAGGGGCTTCACCCGGCTGCTGCTGGCCGGGCGATCGGATCTCGCGGAGATCGCGATCCTGTGCGCGGTGGAGGTCGGGATGACCATCGTCGCCGTGGTCGATCCCGCCGCCGAAGCCGCGACATTCGTGGGCATCGATGTCGTTGCCTCCTATGCCGATGTGTCGGGGGCCTATGACGCGGTGGTCGTCACCGACCTGACCCATGCCGACGAGACGTTTAGCGCCGCGGTCGCGGCGTGCGGCGCCGATCGCGTGCTCGCGCCGGCGTTGCTGGGGCTGCGCGCGTCGGCCCCGGCGGGAGGCGCGTCATGAGTGGCGCGGGCGAGATGCGCTGGTATGTGGTGCAGACCCAGCCCAACGGCGAGGCCAAGGCCGCGCTCAACCTGCGGCGCCAGGGCTTCGAGGTCTATCTGCCGCGCTATCTGAAGGAGCGGCGGCACGCCCGCAAGGTCGACGTCACCGCCAGGCCGCTGTTCCCGCGCTACCTGTTCGTGGCGATCGACACGGCCACGCAACGCTGGCGCGCGATCCAGTCGACCTTCGGCGTGGCGCGGCTGGTCAGCAACGGCGATGAGCCGGCCTGCGTCCCCGATGGCGTCGTCCACGCCATCAGGGCCCGCGAGGACGGCCGGGGTTTCGTTGCGCTCGATCTGAAACCGGCGTTTGCGCCGGGCGACAGGGTGCGGGTGGTGGCGGGCGCGTTCATGGACAGCGCAGGCCTGTTCGGCGGCCTCGCCGACCATCACCGGGTCTCCATTCTGCTCGAGATGCTGGGCCGCAAGGTTCGCGTGCTGCTCGACGCCGACATGGTGGCCGCGGCCTGAGGCTGAATCAGGCGCGACGCCATCGCGGCGTCGCGTTTCACTGTTGCTCCGCGATGGAGCCAACCGCGTGACGCGAGTCACCCGGACTGCGGTAGCATGGAAATTTTCCGAAATGGATATGCGGCAACTACCGGCGGCCATCACATGGTGAAGATGTGACTGTTCTCGTGACCGGCGGCGCCGGCTATATCGGTAGCCATGTCGTGCATGGCCTCGTCGATCGCGGCGAGCATGTGGTGGTGCTCGACAACCTGGCGACCGGATTTCGCGCGGCGGTTCCGGGGGCGGCGCACCTGGTGGTCGGCGACGTCGGCGATGGCGACCTCGTCGGAACGCTGATCGCGGAGCACCGCATCGACACCATCATGCATTTCGCCGCGTCGACCGTGGTGCCGGAATCCGTCGCCCATCCCGCGGCCTACTACCTCAACAACACGGCGGGCTCGCTGGTGCTGTTCGATGCTGCGGCACGCGCCGGAATCAGGCATGTGGTGTTCTCCTCCACCGCCGCGGTCTATGGCAGCCCGGCGCGTCAGCCGGTGGTCGAGAGCGAGCCGCCCGCGCCACTGTCGCCCTATGGCACCTCCAAATGGGTGACGGAAATGATGCTGCGGGATATCGCCGCGGCGACGCCGTTCACTTTCGTCGCGCTGCGCTATTTCAACGTCGCCGGGGCCGATCCGGGCGGACGAACCGGCCAGTCGACCAGGGCAGCCACCCATCTGGTGAAAGCCGCGGTGCAGGCCGTGCTCGGAATTCGTGCCGGCCTCGAGATCTACGGCACCGACTACCCGACGCCGGACGGGACCTGCGTGCGTGACTACATTCACGTCACCGATCTTGCCGCCGCGCACCTCGCCGCGCTCGACCATCTGCGCGCCGGCGGCGCCAGCGCCACGCTGAATTGCGGCTACGGCCACGGCTATTCGGTGCGCCAGGTGGTCGACGCCGTGAAGCGGGTCTCGGGGGGCGATTTCCCGACGGCCGATCGGCCCCGGCGACCGGGCGATCCCGCTTCGATCGTCGCCGATACGCGGGCGATCCGGCAGGCGCTCGCATGGGTGCCGGCTCACGACAACCTCGACGCTATCGTGCGTGATGCGCTGGCATGGGAGCGACGGTTGGCGGCGCAAGGGTAAGCCATCCGATCGATCTATTCGGGACAGGATTCATGACTGCAAGCACGACACTCAGGATCGTCAAGCCGCACAGCGAACGCACGCTGCGCGACGATCTCGCCAGCATCTGGACGAGCCGGGAACTGCTGCTGGTGCTGGCGCGGCGGGAGATCTCCGTGCGCTATCGCCAGGCTGCAATCGGCGTGCTGTGGGTGGTGCTCCAGCCCCTGTTCACCACGGCCATTTTCACCATCGTGTTCGTCGTGTTTGCGCGAATCCCCAACCAGGGCGAGTCCTATCCCCTGTTCGCATTCGCCGGCCTCGCGATCTGGCAATATTTCAATCGCGCCGTCAGCGACGGTGGAAACAGCCTGGTCGCCAACGCCGCGCTGATCACCAAGGTCGCGTTTCCGCGGCTGATCATCCCCCTGATCGCGCCGGTGGCAGGCGCGGTCGACTGCCTGATCGCGCTCGCCGTACTCGTGATCATGGCCGTGCTGATGGGCGCGCACGTCAGCTGGATGGTGGTCCTTGCTCCCCTCGTCATTCTCGCCGCTGCGCTGCTCGGCTATTCGATCGCGCTGTGGCTCGCCCCCCTCAACGCGATCTATCGCGACGTCGGCATCGCGCTGCCATTTGTCATGCAGGTCGCCATGTATATGAGCCCGATCGTCTACCCGGCCGCGCTGGTACCGGAAAAGATCCGCTGGCTCTATCTGCTCAATCCCATCGCGGTGCTGGTGGACGCGATACGCTGGCTCGTGCTCGGCACCGAGCCGCCGACCGCTGTCGGCTTCACTGTGTTCGGCGTCCTCACCATTGTCCTGTTCGTGGGCGGAAGGCGGCTATTCCGCAACATGGAGGGCAATCTTGTCGATCGAATCTGAGAATACTCTGTTCGGCTGGACATGCGAGATCGCATGTGAGGGGCGGCGATGACACCTGCAGTCGAAGTTCGTGGGATCAGCAAGCAGTACCGTCGGGGTCGGCAGCATCACGGCACTCAGCTTCTTACGCGCGCACTCTGGCGCTGGGCGCGCGGCGGAATCGGGAGGGGGCCAGATCGCGCACAGCATGGCGATAGTGAGCCGTTCTGGGCGCTCCATGACGTCTCGTTTTCCATTGAGCCGGGAGAGGTGGTCGGCATTATCGGGCGCAACGGGTCGGGCAAGAGCACGGTCCTCAAAATCATAGCGCAGATCACCGCGCCGACGACGGGAGAGGTGCGGCTGAACGGGCGTGCGGGTACGCTTCTGGAGGTTGGCACCGGCTTTCATCCCGAGCTCAGCGGGCGAGAGAACGTATTCCTCAACGGCGCAATTCTCGGCATGAGCCGGGTTGAGATCGCCCGCAAGTTCGATGAGATCGTGGCCTTCTCCGGTATCGAGGCGTTCATCGACACGCCGGTCAAGCGCTATTCCAGCGGCATGCAGACCCGCCTCGCATTTTCGGTTGCCGCGCATCTCGAACCGGAGATCCTGATCGTCGACGAAGTCCTGGCGGTCGGCGACGCCGACTTTCAGAAGAAGTGTCTGGGCAAGATGAACGAGGTTTCGAAGGCCGGCCGGACGGTCCTTTTCGTGTCCCACAACATGAGCGCGGTGGATCGGCTGTGCAACAGGATCATCTGGCTCGATCGCGGTCAGCTCGTGGACGATTCCAGAGACAAGGTCGCGGTCACCAGCAGGTATCTGTTCGGGAATGCGAAAGATGTCGTCAATGGGGAGATCACCGCGTCGGATGTTCCACCGGTCGACAACGAGTTCTTCACCTTTCGCTCCTTCCGCGTGCGCGATCGTCACGGAAAAACCATCGACGGCCCAGTTGCTGCGAATGAAGAGGTCTCTGTCGAGATTGGTTTGCATATCAAGAAGCTGAACCAGGCCTTCCTTGCCGGCTATGTGGTGTCGAACGAGGAGGGCGAGGTTGTCTATTGGGCGCAAACGACCGATGCCAGCGATGGCTTCAATGCCGGCTTGCGTACGGGTGATGTCATTTTATCAACGAGAATACCGCCCCGCTTTCTGAACCAGGGGCTCTACCGCTTGGATTTCATTGCAGGCGTTCACCACCTTCACTGGCTCGTGGCCCCCGATGCACAGCAACATGCCATTTTCCTTCGCGTTGAAGGTGGGGTGAGCGACTCTGCGTATTGGTTGGGGCGCCGACCCGGCGTGGTTGCGCCCGTATTGCCCTGGCAGGTCGAGCCGCAGTCGACGTTCGCCGCCCTTTCAGGCTCCTTCTGACAGTTCTTCCTTGAACAGCTCGGTATGACGATTTACGCGCCGTAGTTTCTTTAGCTGGACCAACTGACATGAAAATTTCGATCATCGGCCCAGGAATTATGGAGATTCCGCCCAAGGGATGGGGGGCCGTCGAGATTCTGATCGATGAGTACCGCACCGAGCTGGAGAAACTCGGGTGGACGGTTCAGATCGTGAACACCAAGGACAAGGACGAGATCGTTCGGGAGGTCAACGCATTCGAGCCTGACTTCGTTCATTGTCAATATGACGAGCATATCGATGCGATGTCGCGCATTGCCTGTCGAAACAAGTCGATCACGTCTCATTTCGGATATCTTGAGCAGGTGTGGAGGTTTCCAGAATACTACAGGAACTTTCACCAAAAGATCATCGACGCTACCGACGTCAACATCTTCGCGTTGTCGCCGGAGATCGCGGAGGTTTACCGGGCCGGAGGAGTGCCGGAAGAAAGGCTGTTCGTGGTCAGGAACGGCGTTCGCGTCGACAGCTTTCGCTTCAAGGCCGAACCCGACAAGCCGCAGCGAAGCATCTACCTCGCCAAAGTCGATAGCCGTAAGCGGCAAGGCCTGATTCAGCCGATGCAATGTGGCGTCGATTTTGCGGGAAACCTGTGCCCATACACTGCGCTGACGAGCGGCTTCGATCCCAAATCGGACGACTATCTTGGGGAATGGACAAAGGAATCTCTCTATAACCGGCTCACCGACTACGCGAATCTCGTTCTTCTCAGCGATGGTGAGGCGCATCCGCTGGTATGCATGGAGGGGATGGCGGCGGGTCTTGGGCTCGTGGTTTCCGACTGTGCGACGGCGCACCTTGACCTGAGTAAGCCGTTTATCGATGTCATTCCCGAATCCCGTATGTTCGACGCCAGCTATGTTCGCGAGGTTATCTCCACGAACAGAAAGAAGTCGCTTGCTCACCGCGAGGAGATTCGCGCGTACGCACGCCAGTTCGATTGGCCAAACGTAGCTGCCGAGTACGATAGCCTCGTGCGAGGCCTGGTGCAGCGGAGCACTGCAGGGAAAAAAGTCGGGCCGGTTGCTCGCCCCTCGAAAATCGCGGTGGTCACGATTGCGACCGGAAGATATTTTGACCTTTTCTTTGAGGATTTTCGCGCCAGCGTGCTCTCGACCTTGGCGCCCGCACAGGATGTGACGATCTTCTGCTTTACCGATCGCGTGAACGTGGAGATGGCCCACGTCGAACTGATCCGGTCGCGATTCCTGGGGTGGCCATTCGATACCTTGATGCGTTTTGAGCTGATTTCGGGTATCCTCGGTCGGCTGGCCAGCTATGACTTCGTCCTGTTCCTCGATGCGGACATGAAGGTCGTCCAGCCCCTTGATCCTCGCTACTTCAAGCTGCCGCTTGTCGCTGTCATGCACCCGGGCTTCGTTGGGAAGGAGGGACCTTTCGAAATCGATCCGAGATCAGCGGCTTATGTTGAGCTGAAGGATCGTGGAGTCTACGTTCAGGGCTGCGTGTTCGGCGGCGCGTTCGCCAGCTTCCGCTACATGATCAAGAGCCTTCGCAACAGGGTCGCGGAGGATCTGGCGAAGGGCGACATTCCCGTCTGGCATGACGAGTCGTTCTTGAATTGGTTCGTCTCCCGCAATCCTGTTACTTTGCTTCCTACGTCTTACGCATATCCTGAGGCGTCAGAAGCGTCTGAGGCGTCCGCTCTTCCGGACGAGCCGGTGATCATTCATCTCGAGAAAAAACACGCCGCCTCACGTGGTGTGGAGCATGAAATTCTGGGCGTCGGTGCTATCCTCGATGAGGCTACCGAGCGAACCGAGTTATTCCGGCGACTTTATCTGGAATCGCATTTCAAGGTTCAGCGGTTGGAGTCCAGGGTGGTAGGAACCGAGCGCGAATTACGCAAGTCCCAGTCAATGGGCGTCCTGGAGTTTATCCTCCGTCGATTCAGGAATTTGTCGCGCCGTATCCTTGGTCGAGCGCTGCGTGCGGCTAGATACCGGTTGGGGCTGCTCAGAGCGCGCCTTGCGCAGGGTATTCGACGTGCCGCCGCGAGGGCTTGATCGGATGTCTTCTTTGGTCGGAATGTCGGCGTGAACGACGTTGCGGACGTTAGCGTCGTTCTTGCTGTTCGCAATGGAGGTGCCGACCTTCTTCGCGCGGTCGAAACCGTTCTGGCGCAGAGCTTCGGCAATCTCGAGCTGATCATCATCGATGATGGTTCGACAGACGGTGCTACGAACGCCGTCGAGCGAATTGCCGATCCGCGCCTGCGGGTCTATCATCAAGCAGGTGCTGGCCTCTCGGCATCGCTCAATCGCGGGATCTCGTTGGCGCGCGGCCGCTACATCGCGCGGCAGGATCATGACGATCTCGCTCTGGCTTCGAGGGTCGAGAAGCAGGTCAGCTTTCTTGACGCGCATCCGGATTATGCGTTGGTTGGAACTCGATCGGAGATATGGGTCGGCGATCTGCCGTCCGGCCGCTTTCTTGATCATCCGGCGGAAGACGCGGTTCTGAGGTTCGAACTTCTGTTCGACAATCCATTCGTGCATAGTTCCGTCATGATCCGAAGGTCGGCGCTTGACGATGTCGGACCGTATTCGACCGATCCGGCACGGCAACCGCCGGAGGACTATGAACTCTGGTCGCGCATCGCCCGCAAGTACCGGGTTGCCAACCTGCCGGAGCGCCTGACCATCTACCGCGAGGTGCCGGGAAGCATCTCACGGGCGAGTGCAGCTCCGTTCCGGGAGAAGCTGGTTCTGATTTGCGCCGAAAACCTGGCCTTCGCGACCGGGCACTCGGCGCCAGACCCGATCCATTTCGAAATCGCGCGGTTTTTTCATCCTGGGCCAGGCGGGAGAGTCACGCCGTCCGATGCGGGATCCGCATGCCGGGTGCTTGATCAGGCCGCTCGGTCCATCGCCGGAGGCAAGATGGCGCGTGAGATCGAGGTGCGCCTGGACCGGTTGAAGGGCGAGATTCGTCATCATGGACGCATGCAAAAGCCGATTTTCCGTCGGGCCTGGACGGCAGCCTCGCGCGTCAAGCGTGGGTTGAGTCGGTTTGGCCTTTTGGGGCGGCCCTGAGCCTACGCCATGAAGCTTCTCTTCTGTTGCGAAAACTATTTTCCAAGCCGTGGCGGCGTCCAGGAGGTCATGCGGCAGGTCGCCGAGCGGCTGGTCGCCGCCGGGCACGACGTGACGGTCGCGACCCGGACCCATCCGGACCGGACTGGCTGCGTGTTGAATGGCGTGCGAATCAAAGAGTTCGACATCCGAGGAAGCCTGATCGCGGGCATCGTGGGAGATCTGGAAGGGTATCGCGAATTCGTCGCGCGGTTCGACGGTGACGCGATCATGATCAAGGCGGCGCAGCAGTGGAGTTTCGACGCTCTGTGGCCGCTGCTCGACCAGATCAAGATGCGGAAGGTCTTCATACCTTGCGGCTTTTCCGGCCTGTACGAGCCTGCCTTCGCCGATTATTTCGCAAAGATGCCGGAGGTCCTTCGCAAGTTCGATCATCTGATCTTCTACGCGGAACGATATCGCGACATTGATTTCGCGCGGGCCCACGGCGTTACGGCATTTTCAATTGTTGCGAACGGTGCGAGTGAGCGCGAATTCGATCGGCCTGCCGATGGCAGCCTGCGCAGGGAGCTCGGCATCCCGGCTGATGACTTCCTGGTTCTCACGGTAGGAAGCCCGGTTGACGGAAAGGGGCATCGGAAGATCGCCGAAGCCGTGGCGAGTATGGATACCGGCGGGCGCAACGTGACTGCGATTCTCGACGGCGCGTGGCCGAAGCCGGCGCTTGGGTCGCTGTGGAATCCCCGCATCGTTCTCGCCGTTGCCCGCATGTTGGCGCGGGATGGCCGGCAGCGGGTATTTGAATATCTTGGTCTGGAGCCGCGAGACGAGCGGTTGAAGGGGCGCGGCGGCGCCAAGCGCATTCTCCGCATCGACCTTCCGCGAGAGAAGGTCGTCAGCGCCTTTCTTGAATCCGATCTGTTCGTCTTCGCGTCGATGGTTGAATATTCTCCGCTGGTGTTGTTCGAGGCAGCCGCCGCAGGCCTGCCGTTCGTCTCCGGGCCGGTCGGCAATGCGGAGGAAATCGTGCGCTGGACCGGGGGCGGCTGGATCTGCGACGCTGAGGTGGACGAAAAAGGCTATGTCACGTTGCCGACGGCGGTACTGGCGCGCGAGATCGCGAAGGCCATTCGTTCGCCCGAATTGTTGAACGGGATCGGCGCCGCCGGCAAGACCGCCTGGCGGGAGCGCTTCAACTGGCAGACGATTGCAGCGTCGTATGAGCGCGTCCTGATGGGTGCTGGAAGTGCTGTAACAGCCGCAGGGAGGACGGAAGGGGAGGTATCCCAGGGCGCTCCTTGAAATGGACGGGAGCGTCGAAAATGATGGTTGTGGCGTCATATAGCCGCTATCGTTGATTGCTATTGTGACATACTAATAGACCAACTGGCGATTCCTGTGGCGCAGAGAGATTTGCGATGATTGGGCGTACCTTTGACGAAAGGGTTGACGTCGTCATCCCCGCCTTCAATGCCGCGGAATTCATCGCGCAATCCGTTGCATCCGTTTGCGCCCAGACACATCGACCCAGCCGCGTGATTGTGGTCGACGACGGATCGACGGATGAAACGGCGACTGTGGTTAGTTCGCTGGCCGAGCAACACCCGGAACTCGTTCTGCACCGGCTGGAACGCAATTCCGGTCTGCCTGCCGCCCGAAACGCCGGTCTGAAACTGTGTCGTTCGCCGTTCGTCGCGTGGTGCCGTCGCGGAGTTGGTAGGAATTGAGGGTGGCGTAGTCTCCGGGGTGATCAACCTCGAATCATCCGGCGTTGAAGCGTCGGACTGGAGACCACGCCATGACGAACAATACCACGAAGCCTGATTCTTTGCAGCCAG
>JARLJA010000084.1 GCA_031291445.1 Xanthobacteraceae bacterium
ACGGCGCTGCCGCAACAAAGACGTGGATGGCCGGGAGACCTTAGTCCTAGCGATCCGTCGAAGACGGATCGCGCTGCCCGGCCATGACGGAAAAAATAGCAATCGCAACATCTTGAAAATACTCGCTGCATTTTCGGTCAGGCTCTCAGGATGACGATAACCGATCGATCCAACCTCATCTCATCAGGAATCAGCCGCCGCCGCTGAAGATGCCGGACCGGTCGCTGAATAGGTCGAGCGGCTGCGCGGCGACCCGCCCCTGCCCCTGCGCGTTGTCGCCCGAACCATTGCCCCACAAGGCGCGAACCGCCGACGACAGCGGTTCGGTGCGATCGCCGGCCTGGTACAGCGAGCGGAACGTCGGCGTGGCCGGCGGAGCCGAGTCCTGCGCCGGCGCGCTCGGAAGCACCAGCGGGGCCGACGCGGCCTGCGCCGGCGCCGCCGATGGCGTATCGGCAGTGCTCGCCGCGCTCGCGGCATTGGCCGCGGCGAAGGCTGTCGCCTGCGGAAAACCCGACAGGAAGGCCGCGTTCGCGGAGGTCGGCGGCGCGGCCGCGGTGGTGGCGCTGACGGCCGTCGTGGATCCGGTCGCCGCCGCCGGCTGCGCCGTGGCGAAGTCGCCGCTGCCGAACGTGGTCAGCGCCGACTGGGTCGCCCGCGAATTCACCGCGCTCTGGTAGCGCGTCGAGATCAGCGAATACACCTCCGACACGCTGCGGGAATTGCCGCCGCGGTCGTAAAAAATCGAAGGATTGGCGGCCGCGGCGCTGGGAAACATCCGCGCCGCGTCGACTTGCGGCGTCTCGGCGGCGCTGGTGATCAGCTTCGCGGCCCCGCCCACGCCCATGAAATGCGCCATATAGAGCTCGGCGTCGGTGGGCCGGCGGCCGATCTCGGCGGTGAGCTTGAAGCCGTTGGATTGCGTCAGCACGCCGGCCATCGCCGCGCTGACCGCGGGATCGTCGCGCAGCTTGAGGATCTCGGAGCGCATCGCCGGATCGGCCACCGAATAGGTGCCCGACGCCGACTTGGTGATCGCATCGGCATACTGGCCGAAGCCGAGCGAGGGCCCCGCCTCCTTGACCGTCGCGAGCCAGGTCTGATCGATGAACTGATAGAGCCCGTGCGCCGACGAGGTCGAGGCCGCGGCCGATGGATTGAAGTTCGATTCCATCTTCGCGGCCGACAGCAGATACTCGAAGCTCGCCCCGGTCGCCTCGGCGGCCTGCTTGATGGAGCCGGTGATCTGCGTGGTCGCGGACTCGAACCCGGCCACGATGCTGGTGGTGTCCATCGACGTCTTTCCGGTGTCGCGCTCCCCGGCGACACGGCCTCCCGGCCGCCGCGACCTTGGCCAAATATGGTAAACGCCGCGTTAACCGTAACGTCGCGTTAACCATGTTCAGGCGGCCGGGCCGCGCCCGGCCTGCCGAAATGGGATGCCAAGGTTGGGTTCGGACCCTAGCTAGCCCGGCTTGCGATAGACCTGATCGGGGTCGAACACCTTGTCCGAATCGACGAAGCCGAGCCTCGCCCCGTCGCCATTCCCGCTCACGGCACGGTAGAAGCACGACCGCCGGCCGGTGTGGCAGGCGGCGCCGCCGGCCTGGTCGACCCGGATCCAGACCGCGTCCTGATCGCAGTCGACGCGCATCTCGACCACGCGCTGGACGTGGCCGGAGGTCTCGCCCTTGCGCCACAGCCGGCCGCGCGAACGGCTGAAGTACCAGGCCTCGCCGCTGTCGATGGTCCTGCGCAGCGCCTCCTCATTCATGTGCGCGACCATCAGCACCTCGCCGGTCGCGGCATCGGTGGTCACACAGGTGACGAGGCCCGCGGCATCGTAGCGCGGGCGCAGCACGAGCCCTTCTTCACGATCGGCGGTGTCGGATGTGCTGGTCACGGTCCTGTCCCCGCGCCCGGCGGGCGCTGCGGTGAGCGGCGTGGTCGCGCGACCCCGGCAAGGCGCCGGGCAGCGCGTCCATCAGCGATGATCCCGCACCAGACTGAGGAAGCGGTTCTGGTCGTCGGGGCTGTTGCGGAACACGCCGGTGAACCGCGTGGTCATGGTGCTCGCCCCGTGCTTGGCGATGCCGCGCACCGACATGCAGGTGTGCTCGGCCTCGATCAGGACAGCGACGCCCCGCGGCTTCAGCACGGTGTCGATCGCGCCGGCGACCTGGGCGGTGAGATGCTCCTGGGTCTGCAGCCGGTGGGCGAAGATGTCGACCAGGCGCGCCAGCTTGGACAGCCCGATGACCCGCTCGACCGGCGTATAGGCGATGTGCGCCTTGCCGTAGAACGGCATCATATGATGCTCGCAATGGGAGTGAAACGGGATGTCGCGCACCAGCACGAAATCGTCGTAGCCGGCGGTTTCGCCGAAGGTGCGGTTGAGCACCTCGGCCGGACACAGGTGATAGCCCTGGAACAGTTCGTCATAGGCTTCGACGACGCGCCGCGGGGTGTCGAGCAGCCCCTCGCGCGCCGGGTCCTCGCCGATATAGGCAAGCAGCGTCTTGACCGCATGCTCGGCCTCCTCCCGCGACGGGCGCGGCAGGTCGGCACGGATGGCGGATGCCTGGAATTCGGATGCGGGGAGCTCTGACGGCGGGTTGGTTCGCAGGGGCTTGATAATGGCGTCCATTCTGGTCTCCGTTCGACCGGCGCCCAGGGCGCCGGAAGTGTCACCGGGGATCGGCCTTCCGACCTCACCGCATTTTGGCGAAGGGCGGGTTTATTCCCAGGGCCATGGTCCTATATACATAGGGAAATATAGGACAGGGTTAGCGACCCGCCAAGGGTCGCCCGGGCGAGCCATGCTGAACGACGTCTACAACAAGAAAATCATTGAACTGGCGGGCAATATTCCCCGTCTGGGCCGGCTCGAGGCGCCTGACGCCAGCGCCACGGCGCATTCGCGGCTGTGCGGCTCGACGGTCAAGGTCGACCTCAAGATGGACGGCCCGCTGGTGACCGACTTCGCCCACGAGGTCAAGGCCTGCGCGCTGGGCCAGGCCTCGTCCTCGATCATGGCGCGGCACGTGGTGGGATCGAGCGCGACGGAATTGCGCGAACTGCGCGAGACGGTGCGGCGGATGCTGAAGGAAAACGGCGCCCCGCCGCAGGGCAAGTGGGCCGAGATCGCGGTGCTCGAACCGGTCCGGGAATACAAGGCGCGCCACGCCTCGACCCTGCTCACATTCGACGCCGTGGTCGACGCCATCGGTCAGATCGAGGCCAAGGCGGCGCGCGCCGACGCCTGATCCTTGCGGCCTCCGAGAGCGCGCACCTCATCGCATTCAGGTGATGGCGCGGGGACGGCGGCTACGGCCGTTCGGGTCGCACGTCGGGCAACGCCTCGGCGGTCTTGGTGACGGACGACGCGCCGGACTGGGCCTGCGCGGCATCGCGCTCCGCCGGCGGCGGCGCGGCGACGCGGTCCTGCACCAGCTTGGCGCCGAGTGGTGCGGTGGACGCTTCGGCCTGAGGCACGGCGGCGACGGCATCGGTGCTGACCAGGTTGGTCCCGCGGAGCTCTGACGGCGTCAACTCGTGCAGCGGCTCCCACGGCGGAATGCTGAGTGCCAGCCCCAGGAGCTCGCCGGAGCCGCCCATCTCGAAGGTGTATTTGGCCAACCGGCCAACGTCGCGCTCGATGATCATCACGTCCTGGGCCGAGTAGTTCGCCGCGGTGGCATCCTCCGCCCGATCCCCCATCCAGATCTGGTGAACCCGGACATGGGCACCGGCGGGTACGCTCCGGGCCTTGCCGGACAGCAGCAGGAACACGCACATCGATTCACAATAGGCCTCGGGGTAGATCTCCGGCCGCGCCGCACTGCCGCGGCCGACGAGATGGACCGTGCCCACCGTGGTGGTGACGCCCAGTTCGCGCCATTGCCGGCCGAGCTTGATTGCGTCCAGCACCGAGCCGCCGCTGGAATCCAGCACGATGGTGGTGCCGCTGAGGTCGTGCTCCGCCGCGAAGTCGGAAAACGCGGTCGGCGTGTCGCCGGTGATCACGCCGACGGCGGAGACCCAGCCGCGGGCCGGCCCGTGCCAGGCGAAATGCATCGGCAGCTTGCGCTCCTCGAGCGAAGCCGCAGCGTGCGCGCGGCCGGCCGGCGACGCAGCTCCCGACAGGCACACGATCATGACGACCGCGCAGGCAGCCATCACGCCGCCAAGCGACAACGATCTTCGCATCGAACTCAGGTTCCTTCCCCAACCCTCTGACAGACCGAGACAGACTGAACCGGATCACACACGATCGACATGACCATCGTCATGTCACTGTGACAAACGCTAGCGCACAGCAACGAGTCGCGTCCACGAAACTCTGCCGCGCATCCCGCGTTTGGCACGCGAATGCGCCGGTTTTGATGCGCCGCCCGCAAAATTTCAGGTTCCTTGCCATGGAACCGAGCATGCTTCGCCTATAAGTATGGCGTCGTGCCCAAGGCGATTTGTTGATGAATCTCAAAGACCCGGGTGAACCGCCGGCGCGGCTGTCGTCGCACCTCTGTCCGGCCTGCGCCGCCACCGCGCGGCTGCCACGGAACGCCGCGCGCGCCATGCTGCTGGGTTACCGCTACACGCTGTCACCGCTGATCGGGTTCCATTGCCGCCATCTGCCGACCTGTTCGTCCTACGCCGAGCAGGCGATCATGCGTTACGGGCTGTGGGCCGGCGGCTGGATGACGCTGGCGCGACTGTTGCGCTGCCAGCCCTGGGGCACGTCGGGAATCGACAACGTCCCCGCTACGCTGCCCACGGCGGCACGGTGGTACCTGCCCTGGCGCTACGCGCGCTGGCGCGGCGTCAACGCCGCACCCGGGCCGACGGACGGCTGATCACGCCCGCAGTTGCGCCGGCTGCGGCCGCGTCAATGCCAGCGTGCCGAGCGCCAGCACCAGGAACGTGATGCCGGCATAGCCGTTGCCGAGGAGATTGCCGCGCTCGAACAGCCAGCCGCCGACGCCGGAGCCGATGGCCTGGCCGACATAGATCACCGAGGTGTTGAGCGCGACCGACGCGCTGGCGAATTGCGGCGCTGCGGCGACGAGACGGGTCTGCTGCATCGAGTTCAACGCGGCGAATCCGAAGCCCCACAGCGCGCTGGCCAGCAGCAGCACAGGGAGCACCGCGCCGACCGCGCCGACGCTCCATACCACGCTGCCGAGCAGCAGCATGGCGAGATAGAATACCGAGGTCCGGAACGGACCGAGCGCGCCGACCACGCGCAGCGCCAGCAGGTTGCCGACGAAGCCGCAGACGCCGAACAGCCCGAACGCCGTTCCGATCCACTCCGGACCGGCTTGGGCGAGCTTCAGAAGCAGCGGGCCGAGAAAGGTGAAGACGCAGAACTGGCCGGCGATCTGGAAGGTGGTGATCAGGAGCAGCAGCACCACCAGCCGGTCGCGGCCGAGCGCGATCCAGGTCCGCAACTCCACCGCGCTTCCGGTCAGCCCTCTCGGCAGACACGCCAGGATCAGGAACGCCGCCAGCAGCGCCAGCACGCCGATGGCGAGCAGGGTCTCGCGCCAGCCGACATGCGCGGCCAAGAACGTCACCAGCGGCAAGCCGAAGGCGAACGCCAGCGACCAGCCGAGAAACACGTAGACGATGGTCCCGGCGCGGCGGGCCTCCGACGCCAGCAGCGCGGCCGTACCGGCGGCCATTGGCGTGAACGCCGCCGCGATCGCCAGCATGATCAGGCGCAGCACCAGCATGCCGGCGTAGTCCGGCACCAGCAGCGCCGCCACGTGCGTCAGGGCGATGCCGAACATGGTGCCGGCAAGCAGCAGACGGCGGTCCGCCCGGCTGGTCAACCAGGTCATCAGCGGCGAACCGATACACAGCACCACGGCGCCGAAGGTGATCAGCAGTCCGGCCTGGCGTACCGACACCGACAGCCCCGCAGCGAGGTCGCCGAGCATCCCGGCGGGCGACATGATGGCGAGCCCGGTGACGAAGTTTCCGAGCATCAGGGCAGTCGGCGCGACGATCCGGTTCATGGTCGCAGGCTACCCGGCTTTCAATGCAGATGCATCTTCTTTCCGGGAGGAACAGGTCGTCGCCGGATGCATGTCTCGCGCGGCCCCGCATCGCGGATGCCGCGGCGCCGGCGGACGCACATTGGCGTTGCAAGCCGCATCTCTCCTGCTATACGGGACACCCGCTTACCTGCGCCCGTTCGCAGGAGTGAGCTTCAGGAGATGACGATGACAGATTCGAAATTCGTCTATGGCCTCGCCAACCTTCGCCCCGTCGATTCCCAGCCGGTCGCGCTGACCTTTCCCGACGGCGCCAAGCGCGAATATCCCCGCAACACCACCGGCCTCGACATCGCCAAGGGCATTTCGCCGTCGCTCGCCAAGCGCACGGTGGCGATGGCGCTGGACGGCGAACTCGTCGACCTCGCCGATCCGATCAGCCACGACGCCAGGATCGAGTTCGTCAACCGCGACGATCCGCGCGCGCTGGAACTGATCCGCCACGACGCCGCGCACGTCCTCGCCGAAGCGGTGCAGGCGCTGTGGCCCGGCACCCAGGTCACCATCGGCCCGGTGATCGAGAACGGGTTCTACTACGACTTCTTCCGCAACGAGCCGTTCACGCCCGACGACTTCGCCGCCATCGAGCAGAAGATGCGGGAGATCGTCGCCCGCGACGCCCCCTTCACCAAGGAGGTCTGGACCCGCGACCAGACCAAGCAGGTGTTCCGCGACAAGGCCGAGATGTTCAAGGTCGAGCTGGTCGACGCCATCCCGGCCGACCAGACCATCAAGATCTACAAGCAGGGCGACTGGTTCGACCTCTGCCGCGGCCCGCACATGACCTCGACCGGCAAGGTCGGCACCGCCTTCAAGCTGATGAAGGTCGCGGGCGCCTACTGGCGCGGCGACGCCAAGAATCCGATGCTGACCCGGATCTACGGCACCGCTTTCGCCAAGCAGGCGGATCTCGACGCCTACCTGCACCAGCTCGAGGAAGCCGAGAAGCGCGACCACCGCAAGCTCGGCCGCGAGCTCGACCTGTTTCACTTCCAGGAGGAAGGCCCCGGCGTCGTGTTCTGGCACGCCAAGGGCTGGACCCTGTTCCAGACCCTGGTGTCCTACATGCGCCGACGGCTCGCCGGCAGCTACCAGGAGGTCAACGCGCCACAGATCCTCGACAAGTCGCTGTGGGAGACCTCGGGCCACTGGGAGTGGTATCGCGAGAACATGTTCGCGGCCCAGTCGGCCGGCGACAACGCCGAGGACAAGCGCTGGTTCGCGCTCAAGCCGATGAACTGTCCGGGCCACGTCCAGATCTTCAAGCATGGCCTGAAGAGCTACCGCGACCTGCCGCTGCGGCTCGCCGAATTCGGCGTGGTGCACCGCTACGAGCCGTCCGGCGCCATGCACGGGCTGATGCGGGTGCGCGGCTTCACCCAGGACGACGCCCACGTGTTCTGCACCGAGGACCAGCTCGCCGACGAGTGTCTCAAGATCAACGACCTGATCCTGTCGACCTATTCCGACTTCGGCTTCGGCGAGATCGTCGTCAAGCTGTCGACCCGGCCGGAGAAGCGGGTCGGCACCGACGCGATGTGGGACCACGCCGAGCGCGTCATGGCGACCGTGCTGCGCGAGATCGAATCGCAGTCCGGCGGCCGCATCAAGACCGCGATCAATCCCGGCGAAGGCGCGTTCTACGGACCCAAGTTCGAGTACGTGCTGCGCGATGCCATCGGCCGCGACTGGCAGTGCGGCACCACCCAGGTCGACTTCAATCTGCCGGAGCGGTTCGGCGCCTTCTACATCGACGCCGACGGCTCCAAGAAGGCGCCGGTGATGGTGCATCGGGCCATCTGCGGCTCGATGGAGCGCTTCACCGGCATCCTGATCGAGCATTTCGCCGGTCACTTCCCGCTCTGGCTCGCGCCGGTCCAGGCCGTGGTCACCACCATCACCTCGGAGGGCGACGAATACGCCAAGGTGGTGGCCGCGGCGGCGCGCCGCGCCGGCCTGCGCGTCGAGATCGACCTGCGCAACGAGAAGATCAATTACAAGGTCCGCGAGCACTCGCTGGCCAAGATTCCGGCGCTGCTGGTGGTCGGCAAGAAGGAGGCCGAGACCCATTCGGTCTCCGTCCGCCGGCTCGGCAGCGACGGCCAGACGGTGATGCCGACCGATGAAGCGATCGCCGCGCTGGTCGAGGAGGCAACCCCGCCCGACGTCAAGCAGACGCGCGACGCCTGAACCGCCGGCCCCTCCAGTCCACCGAAGGTCCGCCATGCCCGACGCGCTTGAGCTTCTGAAATCCCGCCGCTCGGTGAAGCCGCGCGAGATGACCGGCCCCGGCCCGTCGCCGGCCGAGCTCGACACCATCCTCACCATCGGCGCCCGCGTCCCCGATCACGGCAAGATCGTGCCGTGGCGTTTCATCGTGTTCGAAGACGACGGCCGCCTGCGCGCCGGCGACGTGATCGCGCGGGTGTTCGCGGCGAAGAACCCCGAAGCCACGGCGGAACTGATCGATGCGGAACGGCGCCGCCTCGCCGACGCCCCCACGGTGGTCGGCGTCGTGGTCGGGGCCAGGCCCCATCCCAAGGTGCCGGACTGGGAGCAGGAACTCTCCGCCGCTGCCAGCGCCATGTCGATCGTGCTCGCGGCCAACGCGCTCGGTTACGCCGCCAACTGGCTGACCGGCTGGGCAGCGTTCGACCGCGACGTGCTGACGGGCCTTGGGCTCAAGGACAACGAGAAGCTGGTCGGCTTCATCTACATCGGCCGCGCCGCGCGGGCGGCGGAAGACCGGCCGCGGCCGGCGCTCGCCGACATCGTCAGCCGGTTTTAGCCAGCAGCGGAGGCGGGGCGCTGCGCACCTCCGCGCGGGTCGCCTTGTCGCCGGTCAGGCCCAGCATCGCCGTCACCACCGCGGCCGGCTGCGCCGGACTGAACAGGAAGCCCTGCACCTCGGTGCAGCCCTCGGCGCGCAGGTGGTCGAGCTGCTCCTGGGTCTCGACGCCCTCCGCCGTGGTCGCGATGCTCAGGCTGCGGGCGAGCCCGGAGATCGCCCGCACGATGGCGAGGCAGTCGGCCCGGCCCGGCAGGTCGCGGACGAAGGAGCGATCGATCTTGATCTTGTCGAACGGGAAGCTGCGGAGATAGCTCAGGCTCGAATAGCCGGTGCCGAAGTCGTCCATCGAGATCCGCACGCCCAGCCCGCGCAGCTGATGCAGGGTCTGCAGGTTGGTCTCGGTTTCAGCGAGCAGCACCGACTCGGTGATCTCAAGCTCCAGCCGGTCCGCCGGCAGGCCTGAATGGGCCAGCGCGGCGACCACCGCCGGCACCAGATTCTTGCTTTTGAACTGGACCGGCGACAGGTTGACCGCGACCTTGATGTCGTGCGGCCACTTCGCCATGTCGGCGCAGGCGGTGCGCAGCACCCACTCCCCGATCGGCACGATCAGGCCGATGTCCTCGGCGATCGGGATGAATTCGGCCGGCGACACCATGCCCCGTTCCGGATGCCGCCAGCGCAACAGCGCCTCGAACGAGGTGATGCGGTCGGCGGCGAGGTTGACCAGCGGCTGATAATGCAGCTCGAACTCGCCGGCACTGAGGGCGCGGCGCAGGTCGGCCTCGAGGAACCGGCGCGCCTGGGCCTGGCGATCCATCTCGGGCTCGAAGAAGTGGTGTCCGCCGCGGTCCGCCTTGGCGCGGTACAGCGCCATGTCGGCGTTGCGCAGCAGCAGCTCCGAGGAATCGCCGTCGAGCGGCGCGATGGCGATGCCGATGCTGGCGCCGATCGACAGCTCGAGCCCGTCGACGTCGTAGGGCGCGCTGAGCGCCGCGATCAGGCGCCCGGCCCGGTCGCCGGCCTCCGCCGGACCGGAGATCGGATCGAGGATCACCGCGAACTCGTCGCCGCCGAGGCGAGCGGCGAGATCGCCGCCGACCAGCGCCGACTTGAGGCGCAGCGCGACCTGCTGCAGCAGGCGGTCGCCGACCGGGTGGCCGAAGGTGTCGTTGACCGCCTTGAACATGTCGAGATCGATGCACAGCACCGCCGCCTGGCGGTCGGCGCCGTTGCATTGCTCGACGGTGTGCTGCAGGCGCTGCTGCAGCATGACGCGGTTCGGCAGGTCGGTCAGCGCGTCGTAGTGCGCCATGTACGAGATCTTCTCTTCCGCCTTGCGCCGTTCGGTGACGTCGATGATCGACACCAGGAACGCGCGGCGCTCGCCGAAACCGACGCGGCGGCCACAGGTCACGACGTCGATCTCGCTGCCGTCGGCGCGCAGGTGGCGCCAGCTGCGGCGTGAGTGGTAGCTGTCGTGGAGGTTCTGGATCGCCTGGAAATGGAGGTCGCGCTCGTCGTGCGGCCAGATGTCGCCGAGCTTCATGGTGAGGAACTGGTCGCGGCTGTAGCCGTAATGGGCGATGGCGGCCTCGTTGACGCTGAGGAATTCCAGCGTCTCCTCGTCGAACAACCACATCGGCATCGGATTGTTGTCGAACAGCAGCCGGAACGACTGCTCGCGCCGCTTCAGGTCGGTGACGTCGGTCAGCGTGGCGGACAAGAGGTCGCCGATCGCCGCGACGCTGATCCGGATGTGGCGGCTCTCCGACGACGCGATCTCGAACTGCTCGGGTTCGCCGCTGTCGATCACGGCGCCGAGGCGCGCCCGCACCTCTGCGGTCGACAGGTCGTGCTGCCCTTCGCTGAGCCGGTGCCAGCGCAGCGACTCGACGGGCCTCTGCAGCAGACGCGCGGCGCCCTGGTTGAGGTCGACGATCTGGAAGTCGACGGTGGCGTTGGCGGCGTTGCGGCAGGCGGCGAGCGCCAGGAAGCCCTCGGAGGTCGCGCGGAAGATGGTGTCGACCAGGCTGTAGCCGCTGCCGCGCTCGTGCACGTAGGTGGAAATCAGCGGCGGACCCCAGCGGCAGTCCATCGGCATGGCGTAGATGTCGAAGGTCCGCACGATGCCGTTGGCGACATGGTAGGCCGAGGTGGAATAGGGCCGCGAGCCTTGCAGCGCGTTTTCCGCCGCTTCGCTGAGGATGCCCCGGTACTCCGGCGCGAGATCGGCGACACGGGTGTCCCACGCATCCTGGCCGAGCCACTGCCGCAGCGCGCGGCCGGTGCGCATGATGGTCAGGGCGTCGCCGCGGCCCTGCAGCAGGGCCATGTGGTCGGCGAGCCGCCCCATGCTGCCGAGCACGACCTCTTCATAGGACGGCAGCTGCTGCGTGGGCCGCAAGGCGGCGAACCACTTGCGGCGCAGCGTCTCGATGTCGTTCAGCGGCCCGAACAGGGCCTCATCCTCGACCAGTTTTTTGGCGGCGACCACCGGTGTTCCCCACGCGTGCAAGCGGCGAATTGCACGCATCTACAATCGTAGGGAATTGATGGAAGGTAAAAATACCTCTCGACGGAACCACTATGACGGATTTAAGACGCTCGATGGTTAGCGTGTTTAAATCATTGTTGCGTCAATGCGCGATAACTTCGACTTCACCGTCGACGCCATTGACCACATTGAAGTTGCGCTCGAACACCTTGCCTTCATTCTTGGCAATTGCACGGTATTCGCCCTCGGCCAGGATCACCCGTGGAAACGCGCCGATCGATTCCTTGATGACGTCTCCGGCCGGCGTGATCACCGACCACGCCGTATTGGCCAGCGCCTCGCCGCCCCGGTCGCCGACCAGTTTCAGGGTGATCACCGCCGCGCGATGGGTGACGGTGACATCGGTGAGCTTGCCGGCCTGGATGCGGATGTCGGAACGCACCACCGAATTGGCATCGCCGTAGTTGGAAATGATGTAGTAGGTCCCCTCGGGCACCACCACGATGTCGCCGGCGGCGACGTTCTGGGCGATCGGCGCACGCTCGCCGACTTCGAACTGGCTGCCCTTGAAGATGCTGAATGCGATCTGGCTCGGCGGAATCTTGCTGGTGCCGACCCGGCCATCGACCCGCAGCCCCCCGGCCGGCAGTTCGAAGGCTTCGCGCACCGTCTCCTGCTTCAGCGTCACCGGCCGTACCGCGCTGACGAGACCAAGCGCCACGTGCACCACGTAGTTGCCCGGCGGCAGCACGATATTGGGCGTCGGCGCGCGTTCTTCCCGGACCAGCTTGAAGGCGCCGGAGGCGTCGGGCTTGTCGGAATAGACCCGCCACACCAGTCCGCTGTTCACCACCGGCAGGTCCTTGCCGTAGCGTGCCGTCAGCGCCAGCACGCCCTGCCCGGGCGTTCCGACCGCGGCGGCGGCCGGCGGCGCGGCCAGCGGAGCCGCCGAAATCGGCGGCTGGGTGATCTGATTGGGCAGATTGGGCGGCGTCGCCTCGGGCCCCGACGGCGGCGCCAGGTTCATCGCCGGCCCGGCCGGCGCCTCCGGCACGATAGCCGGGGGGATCGGCGGCGGGCGATCCTGAAACATCTGCGCCCGGGCGATCTCTGGAACCGATCCGACCGCCATGACACCGAGCAGACACGCGCCGATCATCGTCGCGCGCCGCCCCAGCGGCGTTCTGTGATCATGTGACAGGTCCATGGCAGCGTTCTTGACTGAAAACGCGGCAAATTCAAGCCTGCACCGGGACGTTCAGGGTGTGTTCGACCACCCGCCCAGACCGCCGCCGGCCGGTAAATCAGTGCAGGTTCATTGAGATGCCCGCATCTTGCATTTGCAAATCGTGTATCCACGTCACAGGGACCGAACCGGCCCCGTGGGCGGCGTCGCGGCGTCCCCGCGGCGTCGGACTCGCGGTATCGGTGACCAGCCAGGAGACGAAGTGGTGCTTGAGAATTTGATCGGACGAAACCGCGACAAGTCGGGACTCGGCACCGACCGGCGGCCGACGATCGGGTTGGCACTGGGCGGCGGCGCCGCCCGCGGGTTCGCCCATATCGGCATCCTGCGCACGCTGATCGAAAACGGCATCCGGCCCGATATCGTGGTCGGCACCTCGATCGGCGCCGTGGTCGGCGGCTGCTACGCCGCGGGTCACCTCGACGCGCTGGAGGCCTGGGCCCGCGCGCTGCAGCCGAAGAACATCTTCAGCTACCTCGATATCCGCCTCGACGGCTCGGGCCTGATCGGCGGCAACAAGCTCGCCGCCGAGCTCGAGTCCGCCGTCGGCAAGATCAAGATCGACGACCTGCCGCTGAAATTCGCCGCGATCGCCACCGAGGTCCAGACCGGGCACGAGATCTGGCTCACCCACGGCCGCGTGGTCGACGCCATGCGCGCGTCCTATGCGCTGCCGGGCATCTTCGCCCCGGTCGCGATCGGCGATCGCTGGCTGATCGACGGCGCGCTGGTCAATCCGGTGCCGGTCTCGGCGGCGCGCGCGCTCGGCGCCGAAATCGTCATCGCCGCCAACGTCTCCACCGACGTGTTCGGGCACGGCACCATCATCTCGCGCCACGGTGCGCCCGAGGACTTCGCCGAGGAGGTCGTGGCGGAGGCTCCGGCCAAACGCGGCATCGCCAGGTTCTTTTCCCCCGAACGCACGGTCAAGCGCGAGTTCTTCGGCAGCGAGAACCGCAAGGGTATTTCCACGGTGATGGTGGACGCCTTCAACATCATGCAGGACCGCATCACCCGCGCCCGCCTCGCCGGCGACCCGCCCGACGTGCTGATCTCGCCGCGCGTCGGCAAGATCGGCTGGTTCGACTTCCACCGCGCGGAGGAGTCCATCGCCCACGGCGCGCGGGCCGCGGCGCGCACGCTGGAGTCGATCCAGGAGGCGATCACCATCCTGTCGCCGACCTCGAGCAACACGCCCGGCATCGGCGAAGGCGAGTAGCGGAGGTGGAGAACGCCAGCAGCAGGCCGGCTGCTGTTACGGCCGGCGTCGCAGGCGTCTCTCGCGCGCCTCAGGCGGTCTTGATGTAGTCGTGCAGCGCCTGCTGCTCGTGCTCGTATTCCTTGACGCGCCACTTGACGACGTCGCCGATCGAGATCAGCCCGACCACCTTGTCGCCTTCGAGCACCGGCAGATGCCTGAACTTGCCCGTGGTCATGGTTTCCATGAGGAAGCTGACGGTGTCGGTCTCGCGGCAGGTGATGACCTTGTGCGTCATCACTTTGCTGACCGCGTCGCCGAGCACGTCGGCGCCGCGTTCTCCCAGCACGCGCACGATGTCGCGTTCGGAGAGGATACCGTGCAGCTTCTGGTCCTTCATCACCAGCACGGCGCCGATCCGCCGCTGGGCCAGCATGGCGACCGCCGCCATCAGCTTGGCATCGGGGTCGACGTAGGAGATCTGCCGGCCCTTGGTATCGAGGATTGCCCTAACAGTCATTGTCGCCTCCTGAGAAAACGGCCGCTTCGCGTGAGCCGCGGCCTTGTTTGTTTTCATTTCCGGTGCCCCGGCTTGAAGCACGCTTCAGGGCCACGGCACGACGAGAGCGGCGCAAGCCGATTTGGTGGAGTGATGATGGAGGAATTTGGGCCGAGCCGCAAGCACGCGCGTCGTGCGTCACCGCGCTGCGGCAAATCGCCTTCGTTGCGGAGCAGCAGCGCAAGCGACCTGGAACGCGTTTCCCCGTCAGGGCTCGTCGTCGCGCGGTTGCGGGATGCCGCCGTCCTCGCCGAAGGCCCCCGGCGACGGCACCGCCTCGGACAGCGGCTGCGGCGGCCGCACCGGATCGAACAGCGCGAACAACACCAGGCCGGCGACGAAGCCGCCGATATGGGCCTGCCACGCGATGCTCTGTCCCGCCGCGCCCACCGCAATCGATCCCACGCCGAAGACGATGTTGATGCCGAACCAGATCGCAAGGAACATCAATACCTGCGGATTGCGCAGCGCCTGGGGCAGCGGCAGCGCCGGAACCCGCGATGCGCTGTCGACGTCATACGGACGCCGGAACGACAGGAAACTGCCGTGGGCGAAGGCGAAGCGGATCGACGCCGCCATCGCGCCGGAGACCGCGGCCGATGCGCCGATCATCGGCGCCACCTCGTGAGGATGGGTGGCGAGATGGGCGATCGCGCCGGCAATCGCGGTCACCGCCAGGAAGGTGAAAAACCGCGTCGGGCCGAAACGGCGCGCCACGGCGCTGCCGAACGGCAGCATCCACAACGCGTTGAAGACGATGTGGTTGAGGTCGGCGTGCAGCAGCGAGTAGGTCAGGAACGACCAGACCGCGGCGCCGGCGCCGCCGGGAAAGCGTGCATCGGACAAGGGAAGATCGTAGCGCGCCGGAACGAAGCCGAAGACCCAGATCACCCATTCGCCGAGATCGGTCGGCAGCGCCATCCTGGCGAGGTGAATCGCGGCAAGGCCCAAAAGCAGCGCGGTCAACGCGCCGGGAATGGTCAGGATCGGTTCGCGCACAGGCGTCAAGATTCGCCATCCAGTCACACTCGGACACCGACGCGGCGCCGCATCTCCAGATAGGCGGCTTTGCCGGTCGAACGCAAGTTCGGCATTGCAATGCAGCACGACGGCGACCATTCACCAGACCCACCGCACCGCGTGCACATCAGCCGGGCGGCCCGCCGAAACGACAGTCCGCGCGAGTCAAAAGGGAGGGCGCTTGGCCCTCCCTTTGACACCCGTCCCGTTGCGGGATCGGCCGGCCTCGTGCGCCGGGATCCCCACCCCTCCCCGCACGGACCGCTTTGTTGGTTTGACGCCCCGTTTTCCCTGGCGCCCGGATCGCCCGGGCGCGCTTGTCTCGTAATGGACGAGCCGACGTTAGCCGGATCCCGCCCGGAACCCCAAGCTCATCGTTAATTTAACGTTAACGCGACAAAGCCGTCGCCGCATTCTCGCAAGCGCCGCGTCGGCATGGACGCTGCAACCTGCCTCCTGCACAACATCAATAAGGCCCGCGCTGACCGGTTCCGGCACACGTCTGTCCGCATCGGCTCTGCCCCGGGGCAGGAAGACCCATGAAGCATCCTTCGGTTCGCGCCTACTACAACGTCTGGAACGAGAAGCGCGGCAGCGCCGCGGCCCCGGATCGCAGCGATCTCGATCCCGGCGCCGTGCGCGACCTGCTCGGCGACATCTTCGTGCTGTCGTGCGACCGCCGCGCCGGGTACCCGTTCCGGGTCGCAGGAACGCGCGTCTGTGCGCTGCTCGGCTGCGACGCCAAGGGCCGCAGCTTCACCGACCTGTTTGCCCCCGACAGCCGCGCCGAGATCGAGGAGGTGCTGGGCATCGTCTCGGAGGAGAGCCAGCCCGCCGTCGCCGGCATCAGCGCGCGATCGGCCGAGGGCCTGACCGTGCCGCTCGAGCTGCTGCTGCTGCCGTTCAGCGCGCGGGCCCACGCCCCCCTCAGCCTGACCGGCCTGTTGGCCCCGCTGCACCGGTCGGCCACCCGGGTCGACGACTTCACCCTGCTGTCCTGGCGCTACATCGTGCCGCGCCCGACCGACCGGCCGCGGGCGCTGCGGCGCTGGACCGCAGCGCGCGGCTTCTTTGTCTATGAAGGGCTGCGCTAGACGCGCTCCGCGCCCCAAGTCCCGTCTGCGACGCACCACCGGCAGCTGCGATCCTGCAACCGCTAACCTCGAATTAACCCTGCCCGACTTAGGGTCTTTACTCCCGACGAACGGTCGGCCGGTACAAGTGCATGGCGTTGGCGCAACGAAAATCCGTCTTTCCTGCCGCGGAAGAGCGCCGCCGTTTCCAGCGCGTCAAGGTGCACCTGCTCGGGCGCTACATGCTCCCCGACCGCCGCGAGTTTCCCTGCCAGGTGATCAACATGTCGCCGGGCGGGCTTGCGATGCTGGCGCCCGGCATCGGCAATGTCGGCGACCGGGTCATCGCCTATCTCGACCATATCGGCCGGGTCGAGGGCAAGATCACCCGCATCATCGACAACGGCTTCGCCATGACGGTCAACGCCACGCCGCGCAAGCGCGACAAGATGGCGGCGCAACTGACCTGGCTCGCCAACCGCCAGATCCTCAACCTGCCGGAAGACCGCCGCCACGACCGCATCGTGCCGCGCAACCCGAGCGCCCGCATCGTGCTGCCGGACGGCAGCGCCATGCTGTGCCGGATCATCGACATGTCGCTGTCGGGTGCGGCGATTTCGGCGGCGACGCGGCCGGAGATGGGCACCAAGGTCATGATCGGCCGGGTGCAGGCCCAGGTGGTGCGGCACCTCGAGGACGGCTTCGCGCTCGAGTTCGCGTTTCCGCAGCTTGCCGACACTCTCGAAGACAACGTCACCGCGCGGTAAAGGCTCACGGTAGCCGAGCAGTAAACGCGCTCGGCCGCCTTTTCGCGATTGCGCGCGACGGCGTCCGCGCGCCACCCCTCAACAGGCGTTCCCGACACGGCGCGCGACCGCTGGCGACCTCGCATCGGTCAGCGTTTTCGGGCAGTTGCGCCGCGATCGATAAAATTTGAATCAATCGCGATCATCTCGCATTTGAATCAAACCTGTCTCAAACACGCATCGAATGATCGCCAGATTCGACGCGCATTCGACTCGAATTGACTGTGGCGATTTAGCGGCAGCGCAAATCGTCCATGCGAATGATGACCCCAACGAGAACGACGGGGGTCAGCAATGTCAAGCAAGCGAGGACGGGGGATTGGATGGTGCGCCGCTGCCATCCTTGTTGGAATGACCGCGAGCGCCAGCGCCGGTGAGCGCGTGCTCTATGCGAGCCTGAGCGGCGCCACGCGTGCGCCGATCGGCTGGATCGAATTCTGCTCGGAGAATGCCGAGGAGTGCCGCGGCGGCCCGACGACGCCGCGCGACATCGTGATGACGCAGCAGGCCTGGAAGGATCTGCTGTCGGTCAACCGCTGGGTCAACGAGACCATCAAGCCGATGACCGACATGGATCATTGGGGCGTGGTGGAGAAGTGGTCCTACCCGACCGACGGATACGGCGACTGCGAGGACTACGTGCTGATGAAGCGCAAGATCCTGATCGAGGCCGGATGGCCGCGCGAGGCGCTCTTGATCACGGTGGTGCGCGACAAGAAGGGCGACGGCCACGCGGTGCTGACCGTGAAGTCGGACAAGGGCGAGTTCATTCTCGACAACCAGAACGAGGATGTCCTGTCCTGGACCGACACCGGCTACCGCTACGTCAAGCGCCAGAGCCAGGCCGACCCCAATGTCTGGGTCTCGCTCGGCGACACCCGCCCCGCTGTGGCCACCGCCACCGCGCGCTGAACCGAAACGAATTGAGGACTCCGCGACCGGTCGCATCCCCACCCCTCCCCGTCCCAGACCGGATCGCGTGCGGCCAGCCCTCCCCCAGGGGCTGGCCGCTCCCCTTTTGGGGGATCGCGCATCGGCCGCCTCCTCTCGCGCGCCTCGACGCCGCTCGGGCCAGGGGGGCCGCTTGCCGACAGGCAAGAACGGGCCTAAATCGTCGCCGGTCAGCCGGTTCGAAGAGGTCGAACCATCAACGGCGGCGCCACCCATCCTCTTGCCGCCGGGCTGATCGCTGGCTCGAACGACGTCATAGGCAGCTTTTCGGCTGCCTGTCGAAATCCTTCCGAACGACGGCGTATCCCTGATCGCTGCTCAGTCTGCTGCGATTGGGAGTGTCGGCGACTGCCTTCAAAGGCGCGTCAATCGGCCGTCGACTGACGCGATGGCATTACGCTTACTGCGCACAGCTCGCTTAGCACCGGCTTTGGATGACGACGGCGGCTTTCGGCTATGCCGCGAGCGCGTCCACGCGCGTCACGCTGATCCTGCGCCAGCGCGCGCCGTCGGCCCATTGATCGGCTCTCCGGGCGGCGAAGACCTCGTTCAGGGCCTTCACATCGATCTGGACGAAACGGCTGCCGTCCGTGAACTTCACGCGAAATACCGACACTGGCACTGCTCCATGCGCTTGCGACCACAGCCCATGATCGCGCCGCGAATGGTTAATCTTTCGTAAATTTGAGCCGCGCCTTTGACCGCGCTTCCTTCGCGCGCGCAGAGCAGGTCCACCGGGCCCGGCACGCGCAAGCGCAGTCGATGCCTTCTACGGCGCCAGATGCGGCGTGGTGTTGGGCGCGAGCTCCATCTCGACGTCGCCCTGCTCGGGCAGCACGTCGCCGTGAAGGGCGAGCGGCGTGCCGATCCAGACCGCGTCGGCGAGATGGTCGCGCCGCGCGTTGGCGGTGTTGGGATGGATCAGGATGCTCAGGCCGTCGTGGTTGAGCATCAGCCACGGCACCAGGGTGGCGAACACGTCCCGCGCGAACGCGACCTGGTACATCGCCTGGTCATGCGGGCCGACCTTGACGTCGTGCCAGCGGCCGAGCCGGACCACGAAGCGCTCGGCGATCCGCTCGCGCAGCCGCTCGGCAACCGAGCGCGTCGATGCCGGGTCGTAATAGACATGGGCGTGGTAGCTCGCGATCTCGGCGAGCGGCCGCGGCTGGGTGATGTCCGATGACGCCGCCATGACCGCCTACCCGATCCGCTTGAGGCCGGCCTTGAAACGCTTGCCGTTCTCGACGTAGTGCCGCGCGCCGCCGAGCATGGCCGCGGCCTGGGCCGGATCGAGGGTGCGGATCACCTTCGCCGGCGCGCCGACGATGAGCGAATGATCGGGAAAGCTCTTGCCCTCGGTGATCACCGCGCCGGCGCCGACCACGCAGCCTTTGCCGATCCGCGCGCCGTTCATCACGATCGCGCCCATGCCGACCAGCGCGCCGTCCTCGATGGTGCAGCCGTGCAGGATGACGCGGTGGCCGATGGTGCAGGAGCGGCCGATGGTCATCGGAAACCCGGGATCGGTGTGGAAGGTGCAGTTGTCCTGCACGTTGGAGCCCTCGCCGATGTCGATCAGCTCATTGTCGCCGCGCAGCACCGATCCGAACCAGATGCTGACATCGGCGCCGAGCCGGACGTGGCCGATCACCTCGGCGCTGTCGGCGATGAAATACTGTCCGTCCGCTGGGAGCTCGGGCGCACGCCCGCCGAGTTCATAGATCGCCATGACCGCCTTCTCGTCAAAGAAGGCCAGACTGCCACAACTCGGCGGCGGATGGCGAGAGTGCTTGGACCGTCTTAGACCGTAGTGAAGAAGCCGCTGATCTCGAGGAGCTGCAGGAACACGGTGCCGCACATCATGCTCCAGAGGCCGGCCAGCACGGTCGCCAGCATGACGAACTCGACCCGGCGGTTCTCGACGCGACGGCCGCGCACGGTGTTGCGCATGATGATGAAGGGCGCGGCAAACACCAGGAACGGCACCGCCGCGAAGGTGCTGGGCGCAACGCCTTCCTGCAGCAGCCCGAAGCTCGCCGGCCGATTGGCGAGCATCTGGTAGCCGCTGGTGAGCGCTCCCGCCAGCGCGAAGCCGATCAGGAGCGAGAACAGCGAATTGATGACTTCCGGCGACATCGCGGCGACCTCACGCAACTGACACGGGCGCGGAGCCTGCGCCCGCCGCTCCTTCGCAAACTGCGGCCGCCGGCGCCAGCCAATCCTTAAGAAAAGGTTAACGCCGCCGCGATGGAACCCGACCGATCGCGCGGCCGGCGCCGGGCGGCGTCGCGTCGCCGTTGGCGTCCGCGTGGCATACTCGCGCTGATTCGCGGCACCACCGTCGGCGCCGCCGCCGAGACATTGTTACAGCCATGAGAGTGCAGTCATTGGGGCCCGGCCGCTCGGGCACGCGCCGCGGCCACATGATGGTGGTGGTCGCCTCCGCCGTCATCGGCACGGCGGCGATCGCGGCCATCTGCTACCTGCTGTGGCCGACCTGGGCTGCGACCTCGGCCGGCGGCCCCGAACGCCTGCCGGTCAGCATCGGCAACACGCTGTTCAACCTGCCGACCGACGGCATCCGCATGAACGTGCAGCGCCATTCGGGTTCGCAGGACCGCGTCGACCTCGCCTTCAACTATCCGTCGCTGACGCCCGGCATCGCGACGCGCCACGTCAGCGTCGACACCGTCGAGCAGACGCCGCAGTCCATCGACGTGATCTTTCTGTCGATCGCGGCCCATGGCGGCGCGCTGGCGCCCGAAGAGCGCGCCCGCACCATCTACCCGCGCTATACTGAGACCGCGGCCAGCATCGGCGACGGGCTGGCGCGGCGCGCGTTCCGCGACGGCTCCCCGTATGCCAATGAGGATCTGTTCGTTGCGACCGCACCGGACCTGGTCGCGCGCTGCAGCCGGGACGGCGAGACCCCGGGGATCTGCCTGAGCGAGCGGCGGATCGACGGCGCGGACCTGACGTTCCGCTTCCCGCGCGCCTGGCTCGCCGACTGGCGCGGCGTCGCCGGCGCGATGCAGCGCATCGTCGAGGACATCTACAAGTCGCGCGCGTGACGCCGGTCGGCGCGGACGTTCCGCTCGGGCGAGTGCAGGCCCCCGTCGACCGGACGGAGGGAGCCGATCGGGAGCGCGCGCCTTACGCCTCTTCCTCGAGATCGCTTTCCAGGATCGCGATCTGCAACTGATACGAGCGGTCGTCGTCCTCGTCGTCGACGAACAGCACGCCGACGAACTCCTCGCCGATATAGACCTCCGCGGAATCGTCCTTCTTCGGCCGCGGCACGACGCGCATTTTGCTGTTGCCAAACAGGCGCTTCAAATAGGCATCGAGCTTTCTGACTTCCTGAACGTTCACGAGCGTCTCCAACACGGGGAATGGTCGGCAGGGTTTAGGCCAAATTTGAAACGGCCGCCAGACCGCCGCGCCGTGCAAGGCCAAGACAATTCGATGTTCGGACCGCCGGGAAATATGAACTTTGCAGACAGGTTTGGCGGCGCCGGCCGGGTCCTTTCGGTCCCGCCGCACGCGCCGCTGCGGCGGGTCACATCGGCGCGTCGAAACCCATGGCGTTGATCATCTGATCCATGGTCCGCGACGGCTCGGAGCAACCGGCGGCGCCCACCACCTTGGCCGGCACGCCGGCGACGGTGACGTTGTTCGGCACGGGCTTGACCACCACCGAGCCGGCGGCGATCCGGGCGCAGTGGCCGATCTCGATATTGCCCAGAATCTTGGCCCCCGCCCCGATCATGACGCCATGGCGCACCTTCGGGTGGCGGTCCTCGTTTTCCTTGCCGGTGCCGCCGAGGGTGACGCCGTGCAGGATCGAGACGTCGTCCTCGATCACCGCGGTCTCGCCGACCACCAGGCCGGTGGCGTGGTCGAGGAAGATGCCCCGCCCGATCTTCGCCGCCGGGTTGATGTCGGTCTGGAATACCGCCGACGACTGGCTCTGGATATAATAGGCGAAGTCCTTGCGGCCCTGCTTGAGCAGCCAATGCGCCAGGCGGTGGGCCTGGATCGCGTGAAATCCCTTGAAATACAGCAGCGGATCGATGAACCGCGAGGTTGCCGGATCGCGGTCATAGACCGCCACGAGGTCGGCCCGGAAGGCATTGCCGATGTCGGGCTGGTCGCGCAGCGCCTCCTCGAACGCAACCCGGATCAGGTCGCCCGACAGCGCCGCATGACCAAGGCGCTCTGAAATGCGATGGGCCACGGCGTCCTCGAGCCGCTCATGATGCAGCACCGAGGAATAGATGAAGGTTGCGAGCTCCCGCTCGCGGCGCACGATCTCCTCGGCTTCCGCCCGCACCCGGCTCCAGATCGGGTCAACGGTCGAAAGAGCCGCGTGGTGTGCATCGAGATGGGGTTTCGGCATGGCGGGTATCCTGAGGCCGTTTTGCGAGCGGACTATACCACATAATGGCCCGGCCAAGCGTGACAAGGCGCTGACAACAGCCCGGTGTTATTAACCCGGGATTGACAGCCGCCCTATGGGGACCGGGGGCCGTCCTCAGGGGCGGCGGTCCAGGAACTCCATGACGCCGGCCTTGAAGACCTTGTCGCCCACGGCGCGCATGTGGTCCCGGTCGGGGATATCGAGCACCTGGGCATGGCGGATCACCTCGCCCAGGCCGTGCGCCGAGCCGGCCACGTCGTCGGTGGTGCCGACCGCGATCAGCACCGGGACGGCAATGGCAGCGGCCTCCGCGGCGCCCATCAGCCGGCGCGACCCGCGCAGGCAGGCCGCCAGCGCACGGCGGTCGGAGCGGGTCTGCTCGGCGAAGGCGCGGAACGTTCGCCCGACCGGGTCGGTCACGTCGGCAAGCTGATCGGCTTCCAGCGCCAGCGCCACGTTCTCGCCCGGACCGCCACCCGCGATCAGTCCCATACCGATGCCGCCGAGAACCGCCGCCCGCACCCGCTCCGGCGCGCTGGAAGCCAGCAAGGCGGTGATGCGGCCGCCCATCGAGTAGCCCATGATATCGGCGCGGGTGATCGAGAGGTGGTCCATCAGGGCCCGGACGTCGCCGGCCATCAGGCCGAGATGGTAGTCCTCGGGATCGTAGAGCTTGGTCGATTCGCCGTGACCGCGATTGTCCAGCGCAACGACGCGCCGCCCCGCCTTGGTCAGCTCCGAAACCCAGCCGGGATAGACCCAGTTGACGTTCTTGCTGGAGGCAAATCCGTGAATCAGGACGATAGGGTCGCCCTCGCCTTCGTCGAGATAGGCAATTTCAACGGCGCCGTTCTTGAAGCTCGGCATCGAACCATCCGTGGATGTTGGGGATCGGGCCTGCCCTAGAGAATTCGAGCGGGAACCGCAAGCTGCGCGCCGGGCATGGCGGCCGCGCAGAACGGCGTGGATCGCTCGCGCCCCGCCTGGCGCGCGGCGCGGGCCCGGCGCGACCATGCGGCCCCGACGCCCTCCGCGGCGGCCTTGACCGAGCACAGCGCGCCGAACAGCGCGAACGCCGCGCCCAGCACCCACAGCGACAGGTCGAATGCCCCGGCGACCAGCAGCAGCGCGCCGCGGCCCAGGAGTTTCAGGATGGCGCGGGTCTGCGAGCCCTTGCTCTGCGCCAGCCGCGCGGCGCGGGCGATATCCTTCGGCTCCTCGGCGACACGCAAGGTGTCGAGCGCGCCGCGCAGACCCGCGCGTTCGCCGACCCGGCCGACGTCCTTCGCCGCGCGCAGCAGTTCGCCGGCCTTGTCGGCGCGAAACGCCGCGCGTGCCGCCGCAAGCGCCGCGGAGGGCCGCAGTGCCGCGGCCGACGCCACCGCCTGCTCCAGTTCGGGGGTCTCAACGACGTCGCGCGCCGCGCGCTCGGTCCAGGCGGCGAGCCCGGCGCCAAGGCGCCCGGCCTTGCGCGCGTCCTTGACCAGCGTCAGCCCTGCGCGCACCGGCGCGGCGCCGCCGAGCGAAACGTAGGTCGCGGCTGTCACGGCGATGCCCGCCGTCGCCAGGCCGAGCACCAGGCGGTCGGGATCCTCGCCGCGGGCCAGCCGCCCACCCTCGCGCACCACGTCGCGAACGTCGCCGATGACCAGGAGATCGCCGGTCACCGTACCGGTGAGGCTGGCGAAATCGCTGCTCTCGCCGCGCACGAGGCCGCTGGCGAACCGGCTCGCCAGATGCGAAGCCGAGGTCTGCTGCTTCACCGCGGCCGAAACGCGCGCGGCAACCTCGTCGGGAAGTGCCATGCCCCGCGCCGCGGCGAGATCGCAGAAGCTCTGCGCCAGGCCGGGATCGTTGGCAGCGAGCGCCTGATCGATCTCGCGTTGCAGAGCCTCGGCGCCGATCGCCGTATCGTTCAGCTGCGCATCGGCCAGAGCGGCCGGATCGTCCTGGGCGAGCAGGATCTCGCCGGCATGATGCGCCCGCGGCCATACCATCACCAGCGTCGCCCCACATGCCGCCGCGGCGACGATCGCCAGCGTCACACGCGCCACAATGCGGCGCAAGAATGACGTTTCGCGATCACCGGCCATCACAATGCCGTGGGAGGTACCGCGCGACGATACGGCGGGCATCCGGTCCATCCTTCCACTTTCGTTACGCTCGCATCCCGACTTCATCCGACGAAAGAAGGGCTGTTCAGCCACGATAACATTGTGTCGAATTTCCAAAGCGCCAGATGGCGCGGCGGCCCGGGGCTGGAAGGATCGACACGAAGCTTGCACCCGGTGAGGCGTGGATTTGCCGTCTCGCGGTCTGGAACTCGCTACAATTGACAAGTATGGTGCGGTGCGTCACATCGACCGTCCCCGATCAAGCGGCGGCCGAGGTTGGAATCTGCTTGGTCGTCAAATGACTTTTCGGCGGCTGCCGCCGGGCGGCATCACAGGTGCATAGAATGGCTGACCACGTCGTTCCTCATTTCCACAATGACGCAGGGGTTTCGGTGATCGAGATCGGCGCCCGCGAGTTCATGTGCGTCGGGGCCAATCCACCCTTCGACCATCCGCACGTCTTCCTCGACCTCGGCAACGACAACGAGATCATCTGCCCGTACTGCTCGACGCTTTATCGCTACGCCGCCGACCTGTCGGAAGGCGAGTCGCGGCCGCCGGAATGCCTCCTGAAGGACAAGGCGGCCTGAGCCAGTCCGGCGAGCGTGGCGGCGCCGGGGCGCGCCGCCACGGCAGCTGCATGGTCGTCCAGCCCTTGCTCCCGCCGGCCGTTCCACCCCGGATCCTGCCAGCTAATGACGCGGCCCTTCGTTGAGTGATGCCAACCAGACCAAGGCGGACCGGGGAGGCTCGGCGGGAGCCCGGACCATGGTCGTCGCCGGCGCCGGTATCGGCGGGCTGACGGCCGCGCTCGCGCTGGCGGCCAAGGGTTTCCGGGTGATCGTCCTGGAAAAATCGGAGCGGCTCGAGGAAGTCGGCGCCGGGCTTCAGCTGTCCCCGAATGCGAGCCGCATCCTGATCGATCTCGGCGTGCGCGAGGCGCTGGAGCCGCGGGTCATCGTGCCCGAGGCCGTAAGCATCTTCAGCGCGCGTACCGGGACCGAAATCGGCCAGATCCCGCTCGGTGAGCCGGCCCGCTTCCGCTACGGCGCCCCCTACTGGATCGTCCACCGCGCCGACCTGCAGCAGGCGCTGGTCGCGCGGGCCGCGGCGACCCCGGACATCGACCTTCGCCTTGGCTGCCAGTTCGAGGACGTTGCGAGCTACGCCAAGGGCGTGACCGTGGCGCAACGGCGCGGCGGCTCGCGCCACCAGGAGCCGGCGCTGGCGCTGATCGGCGCCGACGGGGTGTGGTCGGCGGTGCGCAACCAGGTGTTCCCCAAGACCCAGGCGGCGTTCACCGGCCGCATCGCCTGGCGCGGCACTGCCGACACCAACCAGTTGCCGAGCCAGTTCAAGCTCGGTCGCGTCATGCTCTGGCTCGGGCCGAACGCCCATCTGGTGGCGTATCCGGTGTCGGGCGGTCGACGTCTCAACGTGGTCGCGGTGGCGCCCGGGACCTGGAGCCGGCCGGGCTACAACGAGAGCGCCGAGCCGGTCGATATCCAGTCCCAGTTCGACGTCAGGAACTGGCCGGGCCCGGTCCGCATGCTGGTCGGCGCGGTCGAGGGCTGGCGGCGCTGGGCGCTGTTCGGGGTCGACGCCACCTCGCCCTGGGCCAGCGGCCGCATCGCCCTGCTCGGCGACGCCGCGCATGCCATGCTCCCTTTCGTCGCCCAGGGCGCCGCCATGGCGATCGAGGACGCCGCGGTGCTCGCCGACCGGCTGGCCGGCACACTCAATGACCCCGCAGGCGTGCCGGCGGCGCTCGAGCAGTACGCCGGCGCACGCCAGGGCCGGGTGGTACGGGTCCAGCGCACCGCGCGCCGCACCGGCGAAATCTACCACCTGCGCGGCCCCATGGCGCTCGGCCGGGATACCTTCATCCGGCTCTCGAGCGGCCCGCGCCTGCTGGCGCGCCAGGACTGGATCTACGACTGGCGGCCGCGCTGAATTTCGCCATCGGCTGCTATTGGCCGTGCCGGCCAGGCTTGGCGGTGGCGGCCGGAGCCGCGGCAGGCGTGTCGACCTTCTCCGGCGGCAGCACCTCATTGTCGCAGTGATTGCGCCGCCAGGCCTCGTCGGCGAGCGCGGCGGAGGCGCGCGCGGTCAGCAGGTCGTTGCCGTAGGCAACCTCGGCCACCACCGGCCCGCCGGTCGCGGTGTCCGCCCGGGCGATCAGGCCGCGCAGCTCGGCGATGCGCTTGGAGTTTTCCTTGCGCGCGGTGCGCAGCTGCACGCAGTTGTAGAGATCGTATTTGGCCGGATCGGCGAAAGCCGCCGACATCGCGTCCGGCATCTGGGTGCAGCCGGACATCGCCCCGCCCCCGACGGCGCACGCCAGCAGCAGCGCGGTGGCGCGCAACAAAACGGAGCGGCCCGGAGACCGTGCGGCAGGGGAATCGAAGCTCATCACGAAATCATAGGCCCACGGAGTTGAACTGGCGTAAAGCGCAAAGCCGTGTCGGGAATGAGGCCGTCCGATGCGGCTGGTGCGGGCGGACGAAAGCGCAAATCAGGGGCAAGGTACAATGATCCCCGGCCTTCGTCTGCGAGGCAACGACGGAAACTGTAAGACATTCGATCGCCGGGACCCTGGAATAGAGCCCTTGTAAAGCAGGAGACTTAGCAGAACACACGGCTGCGGCGGCGCGAACAATTCGTTTATCACCTTTTTGGCTTTCCAAGAAACGTTACGAGCAGGGAGTGTATAGAAGCGCGGAAAATCGAGACTGCCGCGCGCCGAGTAGGCGTTGAGGACCTCATTTGTTGCGCCAGCGGTGAGGTCGGCAAGCGCCACGCCATCCTCGCGATGAAGTCCAACATCACCCCGCGTTGTAAAGACCGACAGAGAGCCAAGTGGAAAATGAGCATAGCCCGGAGAAATCTTCGCACACAATTTCTGAAGTAGTTTAACTTGGCTATCTGTATGGCAAAAGCTGTCTTGGTCTGTGACCCAAATAAGGTTTTGACGAGGCCTTGCCACAAACTGGTATGCGAAGCAAAGGACGTGGCTGATTTGAGCTGCTTTGTCTGCAACCGATTCTTTCCATTGCAATTTCATTTCAGCAAGGAGAGATTCGTCGTCAACTTTTGGATAGCCGGTTCCGAATAGCGGCCGAACGCCTTTTTCCTTATGGAATACTACAAAGAGGATCGGAAGGGTTTGTATTGCACCGAGCAATTCAGTCATTGCGCGTCGTCGAACGCCGTCACTCATCGCCTTGTATGAGATTGTTCGGTTTCGGAGCTTGGGTGCCGTCCGAAATGCGGTTGGAATTCGGTGTGGCGCATTCTCCGGTAACATGAAGGTATCGTTTCAGGCGGCAAGGTCAATCGGCTGATCGATGGGTTTTGTGGAGAGCGTCTGCCAGCCATCCACCTTTCGCAT
>JARLJA010000085.1 GCA_031291445.1 Xanthobacteraceae bacterium
ACGGCGCTGCCGCAACAAAGACGTGGATGGCCGGGAGACCTTAGTCCTAGCGATCCGTCGAAGACGGATCGCGCTGCCCGGCCATGACGGAAAAAATAGCAATCGCAACATCTTGAAAATACTCGCTGCATTTTCGGTCAGACACTAAGGAGCGGCCTGTTGGCCGCGTCTCGAAGGATGAGGCCACCACCGGTGCGCCTCGGCCTCATGGTTCGAGACGGCGCGAGAGCGCCTCCTCACCATGAGGAGGACGCTTGGGACGGACATGGCCCAGCGCCAAGTCGCCCTACGCGACGCTCTCGAGCAGCGCCTCTTCGGCGGCGGCGATGGCCTCGGGGGTGCCGACATGCATCCAGGTGCCGTCGAGTCTCAGCCCGAACAGCCGCCCGCGCGCGTTGGCCTCGTCGAACATCCGGGTCAGGGAAAATTCGCCCTGCGGCGCGTCGGCGAACAGCTCAGGCTTCATGATGGCGGCCCCGGCATAGACGAACGGCACCACCTGGAGCTCCTTGCGCCGGCGCAGCGAACCGTCGGGCGCCATGGCGTAGTCGCCGTTGCCGTCATAGCCGATGCTGGTCGCGGTCGGCGCCATCAGCAGCAGGATGTCCATGGTATCCGGATCGAAGGCTTCCGCGAGCCGCACCAGATTGGGCCGCACGCCGTCGATCCACATGGTGTCGGCATTGAGATGGAGGAACGGCCGGTCGCCGAGCAGCGGCAGCGCCCGGACCACGCCGCCGCCGGTGCCGAGAATGGCGTCGCGCTCGTCGGAAATCACCACCTGGGGATGCTGGCGCCCGGCGACGTGGCGGATGATCTGCTCGCCCAGGTAATGCACGTTGACCACGGCGCGGGTGACGCCGACGTCGGCCAGCCGGTCGAGCACGTGATCGAGCAGCGGCTTGCCGGCGACCTCGACCAGCGGCTTCGGCTTCCGCTCGGTCAACGGCCGCATCCGCACGCCCATTCCGGCGGCGAGGATCATGGCGGTGGTGGGCATGGCGGACATGGTGAAGCGAATCTCGGTGGATGTCTGGCTTGAGTCTAGCACCGGATATGGCGGGAATCAGCCTCCGGCGGCGCCAGGCGCGCGACGACCATCGACGCTGTAGATTTCAAACGTGACGCAGATGCGACAGCCCAGCGGCCGTCCACCGGTCGGAACCGCGGGACCGGTCAGGCCTCGGCGGAGGCGCGGCGGCCGTTCTTCTTCTTGTCGACCTGCTTGAGGAACGAGACGCCGATCTGGTCGCCGTTCACCCAGGACAGTTCGCAGCGCCGGTACGCGAGACCCGTCGACGACAGCAGCAGGAAGAACTCCTTGAGGTTGAGCCCCTCGACCGAGCCTTCGACGGTCAGCTTGGCGCCGGTCTCGGAGACGTCTTCCATCATGCAGTTGCGGCGCCAGGTGCCGTCGATGCCCATCATGTGGGCGGCAAACCCGCGCTCGAACACCACGCGCTCGCCGCTGCGGCGCTCCGTCCCCATGATGACTGCTCCTGGTCCGGGATTTCGACCTGAAATCCGCCTTCCCACACTATGGCGGCACTGGCTAACGGCCAGTAAATGTTCCAATTCAACTTGACCGCAGAGGCGTCAGGCCACCGGCGGCGGAACATGGCCGGAGAACCAGGCGCGGTGGGCCGCCAGCGCCGGGTGGGCCAGCGCCCGGCCCAGATACGTCCAGATCCGCGGCTGGTGGGCGAGGTATTGCGGCTTGCCGTCGCGCCGGTTGAGCCGCGCGAAGATTCCGAGAATCTTTGTGTTCCGCTGCGCCGACATCACCGCATAGCTCTCGGCGAAGGCGGCCGGGTCGAAGCCGTGGTCGGCAGCGTGGCGCGCCTTCACGTAGCGGGTCAAGAGCGCGAGCTCGAGCGCCTCCGGCACGTCGATCCGGGCGTCCTGCAAGAGCGACACCACGTCATAGGCCGGCGGCCCCAGCACGGTGTCCTGGAAGTCGATGACCCCGACCCGGGCGGTGCCCTCGCGTTCGGCGCGCCACAACAGGTTGGGCGAGTGGTAGTCGCGCAGGGTCCAGGTGGTCGGCGCCGCCGCCACCTTGTCGAGCACGGCGCGCCACAGCGTGACGAATTCGTCGCGCGCGGCGGCGCCGACCGCGACGCCGCGATCGGGCAGGTACCAGTCGAGCATCAGCGAGACCTCGACCAGCATGGCCTCGACGTCGAAACGCGGAATGTCGTAGTCGAGCTGCGGCGCCAGCGGCAGCCGCGACGGCAGGGTCTCGCCGTGCAGCCGCGCCAGCAGGTCGGTCGCCGCCTCGTAGCGCTCGACGATCGGAGCCGGCGGGCTGCCCTCGACCACGCCCTCGGTGCCGAGATCTTCGGTGATGAGGAAGCCGGCCGACAGGTCGGCGTGCAGGATCGCCGGCGCGGACACGCCGTGGGCGCGCAGGCCCTGGGCCATGGCGACGAACGGCTTGACGTCCTCGGCGAGGTGGACCGCGGCGCTGTAGGACTTGCCGCCATGGACCGGCGGGCCGTCGGGCCGCTTCGGCGCGTTCATCAGGATGACGCTGCGGTCGTCGCGCACCAGGCGCGCGTAGGAGCGGGTCGAGGCGTCGCCGGGCATGCGCAGCCGCCGCGCGCCGCCGAACCCGGCCTCGTCGAGAAATTCGCGCAGGCCGGCCAGCCGGGCGACCCGCGCAGCCCCGGAGCCGTAGCCGATGATCTGCGCCGCCCGCGCGTTGGAGCCGAGCGCCGCGCGATGGCTGAGCGCGATGTCGATGCGGTCCGCCGGCAACAGGTCGCCGGCGCGTTCCGGCCACTCGATCAGCGCCACCACGCCGTCGGGCAGCGGCGCCAGCCCGATCTCCTCGAGCTCGCCGGGATCGCCGATGCGGTAGAGATCGGCGTGCAGCACGGTGAAGGCGGCGAGCTCGTAGCTCTGCGCCAGGGTGAAGGTCGGGCTCGGCACCTCGAGCGCGTCGTCGCCGGCGAGATAGCGGATCAGCGCCCGCGCCGCGGTGGTCTTGCCGGCGCCGAGGTCGCCGGACAGCGTGACGACGTCGCCGGGCCCGATCAGGAGCGCGAGATCAGCCATCAGGGCGGCGGTGGCGGCTTCGTTGCCGAGCGCGAGGGTGAATATGGCGGGCGCGGTCATTCGGCGGCGTTGCGGTGAGCCGCCTGGTCGCTCGGGAACACGCAGGTCACCGAGGTTCCCCGGCCGACCACCGAATCGACCCCGACCTTGCCGCCATGCAGCTCGACGAAGGAGCGCACCAGCGACAGCCCGAGCCCGGCGCCACGGTGGCGCGAGCCGTTGGCGTGGCTCTCGAACCAGTCGAACACCTTGTCCTTGACGTCGGGCGGAATGCCGGGCCCCGAATCGGTGACGGTGAAGCTGACGCTGTCGTCGTTGCGCCGCGCACTGATGATGATGACGCCGTCGAGCGGCGAGAACCCGACCGCGTTGGCCAGCAGGTTGTAGAGCACCTGGACCACGCGGCGCTCGTCGCCGGTGAAGCTGCCGATGCCGGGCGCGACCTCGACGTGGAGCGTGATGTGGTCGCGGGCGAGGCGGTCCTGGATGCCTTCCGCCGCCGCGTCGATCGCGGCGCGGATGTCGACCGGGCCGAGATTGAGCGTCATCGCGCCAGCGTCGATGGTGGCGAGGTCGAGGATGTTGTTGATGATCGCGAGCAGCGCGTTGGTCGACGAGGTGATGTAGCCGAGATACTCGTCCTGCTTGGGCGTCAGCGGCCCGGTGGCCGGATCGCTGAGGAAATGGGCGAAGCCGATGATGGTGGTCAGCGGCGAGCGCAGCTCGTAGGAGACGTGGTGGACGAAATCGACCTTCATCTGGTCGGCCGTCTCCAGCGCCTCGTTGCGCTCGCGCAGCGCCCGTTCGACGTTCACCGAGTCGGTGACGTCCTGGAAGGTCAGCATGGTGGCGCCGTCGGGCAGTGGCAGCGCGGCGCCGTCGAGCACGCTGCCGTCCTTGCGCTCCAGGCGCAGCGGCACCGGACTGCGGTTGCCGATCCCGGTCACCGCGGCGCGGATGGTCTGCCACGCCTCGGCCTCGTCGAACAGCGGCCTGCACCAGGTCTCCACCATGTCGATATGGGGATGCTGGTCGAGCGCCTCGGGAGAGAGCTTCCACATCCGCGCGAAGGACGGATTGAACAGCGTGGCGCGGCCGTTGCTGCCGAACACCGCGACCGCCTCGGCGAGGTTGTCCAGCGTCTCGCGCTGGACCCGGATCAGGCCGTCATATTCGCGGGCGAGCTTGAGGCTCTCGGTGACGTCGTCGAACAGATAGGTGACGCCGCCTTCCGGATTGGGCGTGGTGACGACGCTGACGGCGCGGCCGTCGGGCAGGTACCAGACGTCCTTGGCCGGCTCGACGGCGCGGTAGGCCTCGTGCAGCTTGGCCTTCCACTGCCGGAAGTCGGTCTGCTCGGGAATCTTGCGCGTCGCGCGCAGGCGGTCGAGCACGCTCGAATCGTCGGGACGGCCGTCGAGGAAGGCCTGATCGAGGCCCCACAGCCGGCGATAGGATTCGTTGTGGAAGGCCAGCCGCCGCTGGCCGTCGAACACCGCGACGCCGGACGACAGCTGGTCGAGGGTGCGGCGGTGGGCCTCGGCCATCCGCGCCAAGGCCTCGGTCAGCGCGGCGGCCTCGTCGGCGTCGACCGCGACCCCGGCGCTGCCGCCGGCGACTTTCAGCGCGCGGACGTCGAACATCCGCCGTGCGCCGGCGATCACCACCGGCAGTCGCGCGCTGAAGCTCACGCCGTCCTGCAGCGCCCGGACCATGTCCTGGCGATGGGCGGAATCGAGCAGTTCGACGTTGCGCGCGATCGCCTCATCGACGCTCGTCACCTCGGCGGCCTGGGCGTAGGCGTCGTTGGCGAAGGTCAGCGTGCCGTCGGTCCGCCGCACCCACACCGGCCACGGCAGCGCCATGGCGAAGGCGCGCAGCGTCTCGGTCTCGTCCTGGATCTGCTTCAGGCGCAGGCTGGTTTCGGCGAGGTCGCGCCGCACCCCGCTCAGCTCCCGGATCCGGACGATGGCCTGGCCGCCGATGGCGCGGCCCAGCGCCTCGATGGTGCGGCCGGCGGCGGTGGTGAGGTTCAGCGCGAAGCTGGTGCCGTCGCCGCGCAGGGCGTCGACGGCGCGGTCCATCTGCAAGGCCTGCTCCGGCTGCAGCCATGTGCCGAAGGCCAGGATGCGCTGCGGCGGCTGCTGGGCCGACGTCGGCAACAGCAGGCCGAGGTCGCCGCTGATCTCGGGGCGGCTGCTGGCGGCCGGCCACGAAATCAGCACCTGCGGCTCGGTGAACAGCAGCGCGCGCAGGCGGTCGGCTTCGCTCTGCAGGGTCCGGACGTCGCCGCGCAGCCTGCCCTCGACCTGAGCCGCGCTGAGCCGCGTCCGCATCAGGAGGATGGTGGCGACCACCGAGAAGCCCAGCACGCCGAGCGCCAGCGCGACCGCGGCGATCTCGTGCTGGGCGAGGGTCAGGACGATGTCGAGGAAGCCGGTGGTGGCGGCGCCGTCGGCGGCGCAGGCGGGCGTCGCGCCGCCGAACGACAGCGCGCCGCACAGCGCCAGCGCGCCACGCGCCAGCGACGTCCCCGACATCAAGGTCCGACGTACCGCCCTCACTACGCCCGACATGACTTGCCCCTGCCGCAACTGCGAAAATTGCGGTGGTCGCGAAGCGTCCCGCATTCCGTGGTCCGGCATCGAGACCGCGGAGCCGACCGGCCGCCCGCGATCCGTGTGTGCCCCCGCGCGACGCCCGCCGCCGCACGCGAATCAATTCACAATATCCCCAAGGGGAGTCGGCCGGTAAGAGTCCAGATCGTGAACGTTGGCACGGCCTGCACAGGCGCCGCTAATTCTACCGCCCGGTCGAGCCGAAGCCGCCGCTGCCGCGCTCCGTACCGGGCAACGCCTCGGTCCGGACCAGTTCCGCCCTGGCCACCGGCGCGACGATCATCTGGGCGATCCGCTCGCCGCGGCGCACCGTGAAGGCCGCGTTGCCGAGATTGACCAGCAGCACGCTGATCTCGCCGCGATAGTCGGCGTCGATGGTTCCGGGGGAGTTCAGCACGGTGATGCCGTGCTTGGCGGCCAGTCCCGAGCGCGGCCGGACCTGGGCCTCATAATCCTGCGGCAGCGCGATGGCGAGCCCGGTCGGCACCAGCGCGCGCTGGCCCGGCGCCAGCATCACCGGCTGGTCCGCGGCGACCGCCGCCACCAGGTCGAGGCCGGCGGCATGGGCGCTCTGGTAGGCGGGCAGCGGCAGGCCCTCGCCATGGGGCAGGACTTGCACATCGATGCGGATCGGCGCGGGCATGGCGAAGGTCTCGGCTCTGAGGAGTGGTCAGGCTGCCGCCGGTTCACTCGTCATGCCCGGGCTTGTCCCGGGCATCCACGTCTTGACGGCAGTTCACCAAACAAGACGTGGATGGCCGGGACAAGCCCGGCCATGACGAAGAGTGTGGAAAGGCCTGTCGCATCTCGCGCTGGTTACCCGCATCAAATTCTCAGGCCACCAGCCGCGCGCCGTCGGCGCCCGTGATGGTCAGGTCGCGGATCTCGCCCGGCGTGGCGCCGGCGATCGCCACCGGGAGGAAATGCTCGGTGCGGCCTTGGGTCGGGCTTTCGATCAGCACCTGCCGGATCGCGCCGATCTCGGCCAAGAGCCGGCGGCGCAACGCGGCCTCGCCCTCGGCCCGCAACCGGCGCGCCCGCTCCCGGATGGTCGCGGCGGCAAGCTGCGGCATCCGCGCCGCCGGCGTGCCGGGCCGCGGCGAGAACGGAAACACGTGCAGGAAAGTAAGGTCGCAGTCGGCGACGAGACCGAGGCTGCGCGCGAACATGTCCTCGGTCTCGGTCGGAAAGCCGGCGATGAGGTCGGCGCCGAAGGTCACGTCGGGCCGCAGCCGGCGCACCTGGGCGCAGAACGCGACCGCGTCGACGCGCGAATGCCGGCGCTTCATCCGCTTCAGGATCATGTCGTCGCCGGCCTGCAGCGACAGATGCAGATGCGGCATCAGCCGCGCCTCGTCGCCGATGGCGTCGAGCAGGTCGCGATCCGCCTCGACCTGGTCGATCGACGAGATCCTCAGCCGGCGCAGCTCGGGGACCTCGCGAAGGATCTGCCGGACCAGGCGGCCGAGCCGCGGCGCGCCGGCGAGGTCGCCGCCGTAGCTGGTCAGGTCGACGCCGGTCAGCACGATCTCGCCGTGGCCGGCCTCGACCAGTGCGCGAACCTGATCGACCACCGCCTCGGTGGCGACCGAGCGCGACGGGCCGCGGCCGAACGGAATGATGCAGAAGGTGCAGCGATGGTCGCAGCCGTTCTGGACCTGGACGAAGGCGCGCGGCTGGCCGGCGCCGAAACCATCGACGAGGTGCGGCGCCATCGCCTTCACCGCCATGATGTCGGACACCGCGATCTTGTCGGGCGCGCGCGCGGCAGCCGTGCCGCCGAGCGCCGCGCCGGCGTCGCGCCAGGCGGCCGCGCGCAGCTTGTCGTCGTTGCCCACCACCCGGTCGACTTCCGCCATTGCGGCGAA
>JARLJA010000086.1 GCA_031291445.1 Xanthobacteraceae bacterium
GACGCGGCGGGTGGGCGGCCGCCGCGGGCGGCGCGGTCACCTCGATCGGCGGCAGCGCCGAACTGCCCGGAACGGCCGCGCCGCCGGCCGGCGTGGAGGCCTGTGCCGGGGGCGCCGCCGGCGCAGGTGCGGTCCGGGATGCCGGCGAGGATTCGGGGGACGGGCCGGACTGCGCCAGAGCCGGGACGGCCGCGCCGATCACCAGCGACACGCAGCCGCCGAGCCATGGCGGGCGGAACAAAGAACGTGACATGAACAGGATCCTGAGATGCGCGGCAAGACGGCCGCATGGGCTGGCGGCCCTCCTCTCGCGGGGCGGGCCGGACGCGAGCTCGGCTTCTCAGGAGATCGGAGGCGCGCGCGACCTGAAGGCGGCGAAGCGCACGGATCTCGGCGCGACGCTCTCGCCTTGGATCGCCATCGCCGGCGTGAACGCAACCGGCACCGGCAGGACCGGCGGCTGGGCGTGCACCGCGGTGCCGGCCAGCATGATGGAGGCGCAGATGTCGCAGTCGTCGGGCAGCAGCCCATCGGGGCTCGGCTGGCCGTGCGCGCCGGGGACGGCATCCGCCACGACGCCGGCGGTGGCGAGCGGGCTTGCGGCCCGGTGGAAGTGGCCGAAGGACAGGCCGAGCTGCAGCGCCAGCGCCAACAACGCCGCCACCGCCCCGAACCGCAGATGTGCCCTTACCGCCCGCATCGCGCCTTCATCCAGGGTCGCAGCCGTCGCCGCGATCCACCACGACGATGGAACCGGCGAGCGACCGCGGAGCGAAGATGACGCCCCCGCCTCCTTCGTGTCAACCGCGCCGCAGCAACCTGATCCGCGCCGAGCGCCTGCGCCGCCGGCGCGCGGACAGCCGGCACGAGCGGGGCAGATTTAATGGTCGCCATTTTATGGCGGACCGACGCTTTAATGGATTGCGACGACGATTAACCGACAGCCGCCGCCAGTCGATTGAAAAAGATTAATCCTTCGGCAAATTGTCACGCCGCCGCAATGCATCGCTCCTAGGGTCGGCGCGCTTCACCCTCCGCGGACGTCAGGTGCGCGACACTCCCCGCCATCGAGCGGGTGGCGCCGCGCCGGCCGCGTATTGCAGCATTCCACCTCCTGAGGAGCGATCATCATGTTTGGCAAGAAGACCGCGATGGCCCTCGGCCTCGCCGCCGCCCTGGCGACCACCGGTGCGCGCGCGATCGAAGGCCCTGTGCCCTATGGCGTGCCCCATCTCGACCACGTCTTCGTCATCATGATGGAGAACCACGGCTACAGCCAGATCGCCAACAACCCGTTCGCGCCGTTCATCAATGGCTGGATGAAGCACGCCAACGTCGCCACCAATTATTTCGCCGTCGCCCATCCCAGCCTGACCAACTATCTCGAGGTCGTCGGCGGTTCGAATTTCGGCGTCCACAGCGACAACTATCCCGACTGGCACAACAAGTCCTGCACCCCCAACCTGGTCGCCGGGACGGTGAACACCGACACGCCGGCCTCGCCCAACATCTGCCCAATCGCCGGCACCGGCACCGACGCGGCGACGCCGGCAATCGACACCACCAACGAGACCCAGGGCCTTCCGGGCGACATCAACATCGACGGCACCATGTCGATCCCGGCCGCCACCAACATCAGCGGCAAGACCATCGCCGACCAGGCGGTCGCGGGCGGCCTGAGCTGGAAGTCCTACCAGGAGAGCCTGTCGTTCACCGGTCCGGACCTCGTCAACTACGGCGACGGCGTATTCGACAACACCACGCCCTTCAACCTGCTGACCGGCGTCACCCCGCCGCTCACCAGCGCCAACGTCGTGGCGCTCTACGCCGCCAAGCACAACCCGTTCGTCTACTTCCGCAACATCCAGGAGAACGGCCAGGGCGACCACGACCGCGACGATCAGCTGAGCTATGCCAGCATCGCCCCGTTCGACGGCGGCCACGGCCTCTACGCTGACCTCGCCGGCGGCAACGTGCCGAACTATTCCTTCATCGCGCCGAACCAGTGCAACGACATGCACGGCCGCGGCAACGGCACCGCATTCTGCAACTACGACCCCAACGACAACGGCACCCAGGCCGGCCTCAACCCGGCCCTGATCTACCAGGGCGACGTCGCGGTGGAGAAGCTGTACCGCGCGATCAAGGCGTCGCCAGCCTGGCAGTGGGGCCGCAACGCCATCGTGCTGGTGTTCGACGAGAACGACTATTCGGTGGCGCCGACCAACAACCGGGTGCTGCTGCTGGTCGACAAGAACTACGGCTCGAGGCTGGTGCAGAGCGGCAACTTCTACAGCCATTTCTCGCTGCTCAAGTCGATCGAGGCCGGCCTGCGCCTGCCCTGCCTCAATCACGCCTGCGACGCCAATGTCGCCGTGATGTCGGACTTGTTCGCCGAATGACCTGAAACGACGGCGACACGGCGACGGCGGGTCCCCGCCGCCGCCCGCCTGCCGCGCGCCCGGGCCGGGCGCGCTTTTTTTTTCGCCAGGACCGGCCGGAAGGCGGGGGCGCGCAACTTCGCATTGTGGTCATGACGCCCGGCCGATTGCCAAGCAACCGGGTTGGACATATACCAACCCACCGCCGGCCCGAGCCCAAAGGGCAACGGCCCCGCGCAGTTTTTTTTCAACGGCCCGCTTTTTTCGATGGCCCATCCATGAATTTGATCCCGCGCGAAGATACCGCGCTCGTCACGTGCGCCACGGGAATGCGTGTGGAGCGCGTTCTGATGGAATATCGCGGCATCAGGTTCGAACTCGACGTCATCGGCCTCGACACCTGGCGCTGGACGGTGCACACCGACACGCCCAGCGGCTTCCGCCTGATTGGCCAGTTCCGCGGCACGCGCGACGCCGCCATCTTCCATTGCCGCAGCGTGATCGACGGCCACGTCAAGGTGAACGACGGCCGCGGCGACGCGTGAGCCGTGTCTCGTGCTATGGTCGCCCTCCCGCATGCCGAGACCGGAGCGACCATGAGCGACATCGAAGCCTGCGTCGTCATGACCACCACGCCCTCGCGGGAGCACGCCGAAACCATCGCGCGGGCGGTGCTCGAGGCGCGTCTTGCCGCCTGCGTCCACATCCATGCCGTCGCCAGCCTGTACTGGTGGGACGACAAGATCACCGCCGGCGCCGAACAGCAGCTCACGTTCAAGACCACCGCGCGGAACTACGCCGATCTCGAAGCCGCGATCGTCCGGCTGCACCCTTACGACACGCCGGAGATCATCCGGCTGCCGATCGCGCAAGGGCTTGCGAAGTATCTCGCATGGCTCGACCGGGAGACGGCGTGACCGCCGCGGCGCGCCGCGGGCGAACGTCCCCGCCGCGCTCACGACATGAGGGCGGCGGCCCCTAGCCTCCGAGCTTCTGGACCGTGAAGGCGAGCTTGGCGAACAGGCCGTCGACGTCCTTGCGGATGGTGTCGAGCCGGCCGAAGTGCTCCACGGCCTGGGCGATGCGCTGTTCGGTCTCGAGCTTGGCGCGGTAGATGGTCTCGACCCGCCCCGACAGCCGCGCGTCGCCATCCTGGTCGAGCTCGTCGAGGGCGGCGACCAGGCGGGCGCGGCGGGCGTGCAGGTCGGCGATCACCGCCTCCACGCCGGACACCGGCGATTGCAGCGGCTTGAGCTCGACCTGGTACTTGTCGAGGTCCTCGCGGAAGCGATTGAGCAGCATCAGCGAATTCTCCAGCGTCAAGAGCCGGGCCCGGCTCTGGCTGACGAACTCGTTCAGTTCGTCCTGACGCTCGACCAGGCTGCGGCCGGAGGCGTCGGTCTCGATCGCCGTCAGCGCCTCGCCGAGATGGATCTGGCGCGCCCGCAGATCGTCGAACGAGCCGCGGATCGACTCCAGCAGGACGCCGCACTCTGACAGCTTGGTCGTCCGCTGCTCGATCTCGGCGCGCATCCGGCTAAGCGCGTCGACCCGCGAGCCGAGGTTTTCGCCGTTGTGGGTCTCGATGGCGTCGAAGGCCGCGGTGAGTTCGCCATGGCGGGCACGCAGTTGCGCGATGGTCGCCTCGATGCCGCTTTCCGGCGCGCGCAGCGGCTCCAGCCGGGTCAGCGTCGCGCCGAGTTCGTCCCTGAAGCGATGCAGCGTCGACAGCGACTCTTCCAGTCCCTTGAGCCGGCCGCCGAGGGTGGTGACGTTCTGGGTCAGTTTGCCGAGGCGGTCGGCCAGGCTCGTGTGATTGGCGTCGGTCTCGAGCTCGGTCAGCGCCTTGTCGAGCTGGATCTGGCGCTCCCGCAATTCGTCGAACACCGGCTCGATGGTCCGGCGCTTTTCGGCGACTTCACCAAGCTGGACGCGCAGCGCCTGCTGGCGGCGCCGGATGTCTTCGAGCCGCTCCTGCATGTCGACCGAGGCGTTGCGGCCGGCCTGGGTCGCGGCGCGGCCTTCAGCTTCGGTGACGCGCGCGGCGAGCGAGGCCAGCGCCACCTCGGGGTCGCTGCCGACCAGGTGCTCGATCGCGCGGTCGAAATCCTGCTGGGCCTCGTCGGCGAGTGCGGTGGCGCGCTGGCTGCCGGTGAGCCGCGTCTTCAGCGCCGCGAGATCGCGATTCTGGCGCGACAGCCGCGCCGCCTGCCAGATCGCCGAGCCGATCAGATAGACCGCGAGAACGCCGATCAGACCGATCATGATCTGCTGGTTTGGCGGCATCGACGCCACCAGCGCCGGCAGCCGCCCGAGGTCGAAGCCCAGCACCTGCTGCACGAAACTGGCCAGCACCCCCAACAGCACCAGCCACGCGAAAATGAACGGCCACATTCCGTGCCCCCAAATCGGTCAATCGACGGTCACGGCGCCGGGCGCGCGACCGCTCTGAAATTCCGCGCCGCGGGTGGGATACCCGGCGCCACACATCAAATACCTACTGCGGCCGCGCTCGCGGCAGCTCCTGCCGCGTCACGGTCGTCGACCGGTCAAGCGGATGGCCGCGCTGAAAATGACAGGTAGATCGGCCCCCACGATTCCCCTCACCCAAACGTTACTTGAAAGCCGACAGCCACGCCAGCCCCGCAGGCGAGCGTCCACCGGAGCGAAGTCGCTGATTTTGTGCGAAATTCGTGCGCGGTCGATCCGCCCGGCCAGAGCTTCAAAACGTGACCAGTACCGCGGCGCGGTCGGTCGTCGCCGCATTCCGGATGCCCTGCCGGACATAACCCGGCGGGTGGTAGGTGTGATCGAAGTCGCAACGCAGGCTGAGCCCGAGGCCCGACGAGGCGGGCGTGCCGATGCCGTCGGCGCGTCAGGCGGCGCGGACGGTGGCGAGGAAGCGGTTGACCTGCTGCTTGAGCTGGGTGCTCTCGACGGCGAGCGACTGCGCGGCGGACAGCACCCGCGACGACGCCGTGCCGGTCTCCTCGGCGCCACGCTGGACGTCGGCGACGTTGCCGGAGACCTGCTGGGTGCCGCGGGCGGCCTGCTGGACGTTGCGGGCGATTTCTCGCGTCGCCGCGCCCTGCTCCTCGACCGCGGCGGCGATGGTGGAGGCGATTTCCGCCAGCCGCCCGATCACGGTGTCGACCGCGCCGATGGCGTCGACCGACTCCCTCGTCGCGTTCTGGATGCCGGCGATCTGCTCGCTGATGTCGCCGGTCGCCTTCGCGGTCTGCTCCGCCAGCGACTTCACCTCCTGCGCGACCACGGCGAAGCCGCGGCCGGCGTCGCCGGCGCGCGCCGCCTCGATGGTGGCGTTGAGCGCCAGCAGGTTGGTCTGCGCCGCGATCGAATTGATCAGGTCGACGACGTCGCCGATCCGAGCCGCGGCCTTGGAAAGGTCGCCGACCCGGTCGGTGGTGGCGCGCACCTGCGCCACGGCCTCGCCGGCGATCCGCGCCGAGTCCTGCACCTGGCGGCTGATCTCGTTGACCGAAGCCGTCATCTCCTCGGTGGCGGAGGCCACCGACTGCACGTTGGCGGAGGCCTCTTCCGACGCCGAGGCGACCCGGGTGGCGAGGTCCTGCGAACCCGTGGCGGTCGTCGTCAGCGTGCCGGCCGAGGCTTCGAGCTCCGCCGCCGATGACGACACCGTGTTGATGATGGCGCCGACCGCACCCTCGAATTCCTGGGCGATGCGGTCGAGGTCGCGCTTGCGCTCGACCGCCGCGGCCTGCTTCTGCCGGTCCTGCTCGCTGCGCATCCGTTCGCTGTCGATCATGCTGCGCTTGAACACGTCCACCGTGCGCGCCATGCCGCCGATCTCGTCGCGGCGGTCCATTGCCGGCACCGCGACCGAGGTGTCGCCGGCCGCGAGCGCGGTCATCGCCGCGGTCAGGCTGCGTACCGGACGCACCAGTCCCTGCGCGATCACCCAGCCGCACAGCGCCAGCACCGCGAGAATGCCGAGCGCCCACAGCGAGGACGACATCAGGCGGTCGCGGAACGCGGCGTCGATGTCGTCGATATAGACCCCGCTGCCGATCAGCCAGCGCCAGTCGTCGATGCCGAGCGCATAGGCGATCTTGGGCTGGGGTTCGGCTGAGCCGGCGCGGGAAAACTTGAAGGGCACGTACCCGCCGCCATCCTTCGCCGCACGGATCAGCAGCGGCGTGTAGGCCACCCCCTCGGAATCCTTGGAGTCGAGCAGGTTGGTGCCTTCGAGTTCGGGCTTCAGCGCATGCGCGGTGCTGATTCCATCGTAGTCGATGGCGAAGAAATAGTCGCCCTTGCCGTAGCGCATGGTCCGGATCGCGGCCTTGGCGCGCTCCTTGGCCTCGGCCTCGGAGATCTTGCCGGCCTTCGCCGCGGCGACCAGGCCCCGAACCATGGACACCACGGTCTCGACCTGGTTGCGCACCGCGGCCTTGCGGTCCTCGACGATCGAGGCGCGGGTGTTCAGGGCGTTGACCACCAGCATCAGCACGATCAGCAACCCCGCCATGCCGACCATCAGGGTCAGGCGGCGGGTGATGGTGAGGCCGGACGCCTTCCCGGCGCGGTAGGCGTGGTCGATCGCGTCGGTGGAGGCGGCCATGGCGGAGGTTTCCCCTCGTGGAGCGGTGGTCGCGCAGCCCGCGCGGCCCGGCGAGTATCTGCGAACCGCTCCTAAATTTGGGTTAACCGATCGCTAATCGCCTCTCCTCCACAGGCCCTGTGCGGCGCGCGAGAGCCTGGCGCGCCGCACAGGGATGCCAATGATCACCTGCGCCGGATCACCACGCGTACATGAAGCCGGCGCGGCCCACCGGCGAACCGCCGGAGGTGGCGGCGCCGATGCCGCCGGACAGGAAGAAGTTGGAGTTGCTGACCCGCGCCAGCCCGCCGAGGCCGAGCGCGTTCTGGCCGGAGAACGTCGCCCAGTGCGCCGACACCGCGTAATTGGCGGTCGACGGCATGAAGGGTGCGACGATCGACGACGAGATCGCGACGCCGCGATAGGCCGTGGTGGTCTGGCTCGACAGCGCGTTCTCGGTCTGGCCGATGGCGTTGGCGTTCTGGCAGACGTCGGTGCCGGGAATAAAGAAATAGCCGGCGCCCCAGGTCTGGCAGATCTTGACGTATTCGACGGGCGTCGCCGCCGCCTCGCGGCCGAGCGTGCACATTGCGGCCGCCACGACGGCGAGCGCGAGGACGGCTCGTGCGAAAGAGCGCAGGTTGGTGGACATGGTCGGTCTCCGGTCCGCTGGTGCGGTTTTTGGTTGGCTGTTCGGGGTGGCGCTGCTGGCGCGGTGCGCGGCGTTACCAGGCATAGTTGAGCCCCAGCTTGCCCATGACGTCGACGCTCGACCACGACTGCACCGGGGTGTAGGGGCCGTTCTCGGTCGCCTTCACGGTCGCGAAGGTGACCGAGCCGCGGTCAAGGCCGAGGGCGAATCCGGCCTCGACCGACCAGTTGCCGATCAGCCGCGCCGCGCCGGCGAAGCCGACCGCGTTGACGCCCTCGTACGTCCCCCAATGCACCGCAACCGCATAGCGCGCGTTGTCGGGAATGAACGGCGTCACCAGCGCGCCGGTCATCGCCACCCCGACGAGCGCGCGCTGGAAGTCGCGCGCCACGTCGAACTGGTTGCTCGAGATGGCGCTGGCGTTCTGGCAGACGTCGGTGCCGGGAATGAAGAAATAGTCCACCCCCATACGCGCGCAGACCTTGACATAGTCGACCGGCGCGGCGCGTGCCGCACCGGACAGGGCGAGGCCTGCCGCCAGCGCGGCAAGCCCGATCGCGGGCGGACCGGCCCGTCGTCGCCAGGGTTGCAATCGGAAAATCAACATCGTGACGGCCCCCAATCATTTTTTCAGCGGCATTGAACGACGATTCGCGGTGAGACGCAGGCGATCAAGGCCAGCGACCGCAACGAAGCTTCTCAGCCCGAGATCTTCGTCCTGGTCGCGCCGCCCGGGTCAGAGACTTGCTCGGACCCGCCTGCTCGGACTGCCAACTCACGCGCGATTCGCGGCATCAGCAGAGCGGCCCCTCGCCCCGCCAACGCCGTCCTTGCGGATGACTCGAAGGCAAAAAGCTACCGTAACCGCCGCGCCCGCGCCAGCCGATTCCATGCGCCACCCCGCCGCTTCAACAGGTACGCGCCGGCGCATGCCGGGGCCGGAGCCGCTTCATCAGAAGGCCCCACCCAACCCTCTCCCCGCAAGCGGTCCGCACGCGGGGAGAGGGAAAAAATGAGGCTCGGCTCAGTCGCCTGTGCTATCGCTCCGGCACTGTCGCCCACTGATCAAGACCGTCGGCTTCACCAGAGCCCCTGCATCACCTCTCCCCGCACGCGGAGAGGTCGGATCGCGTCAGCGATCCGGGTGAGGGGGCGTTCGAGCGCATGCGGAATTTCCAATTTTCCCGCGACGTCCGCGCCGTGAAATGCCCCTCACCCCGCACGCGGGGTGAGGGAGAAGAGCGGGGTGCGCCCCGGCGCGCCGAGCCCTCGCCATGACCCGAGAATTTGGCTAAGGACACACCCGGTCGCGCCGGTCCGCCGCCGGCCGAGCGACCGTCACACCTCTGTCACACGTCTCCGGCTGATACCGGCTCCCGTTTCCGCGTCCCGCGGCCGTCGCGCTGTCCCGTTCCGGCGCCCGCGCGACGTTCAGCACACCGTCGAAGGCCCGCCCATGCTGATTGCCCGCTTCTCTCCTCCGGCGCTCGGTCGCCTGCCGCGGCCGAACATCTGGGACGCGGTGGCGCTGATCCTGATCGTCGGCGCCCTGGTCGCGATCGCCTACGGCGCCGGGCAGACCGAGGCACCGCTGACCGCGCTCGACATCGCCCCGGTCTCGCTCGACCCGTGGCACCTGCCGCTCTACGCGCTGCGCACCACGCTGCGCATGCTCGCCGCCATCGTATGCTCGCTGATCTTCACCTTCGGCTATGCCGCGCTCGCCGCCAAGAGCCGCCGCGCCGAGCTGGTGATGATCCCGATGCTCGACATCCTGCAGTCGGTGCCGATCCTCGGCTTCCTGACCTTCACCGTCGTGTTCTTCATGAACCTGTTTCCCGGCCGCGTGCTCGGCGCCGAGCTCGCCTGCGTGTTCGCGATCTTCACCAGCCAAGCCTGGAACATGACCTTCTCGATGTACCAGTCGCTGCGCAACGTGCCCAAGGACCTCGAGGAGGCGACGATGTCGTTCCACCTCTCCGGCTGGCAGCGGTTCTGGCGGCTCGACGTGCCGTTCGCGGTGCCCGGCCTGGTCTGGAACACGATGATGTCGATGTCCGGCGGCTGGTTCTTCGTGGTCGCCTCGGAGGCGATCACGGTCGGCGACACCACGGTGACCTTGCCGGGGGTGGGCTCCTACGTGGCGCTCGCCATCAAGCAGCAGAACCTGCCGGCGGTCGGCTATGCCGTGCTCACCATGCTCGCGGTCATCATCCTCTACGACCAGTTCCTGTTCCGGCCGCTCGTCGCCTGGGCCGACAAATTCCGCTTCGAGCAGACCGCGTCGGGCACCGCGCCGGATTCCTGGATCCTCGACCTGTTCCGCCGCACCCGCGCGCTGCGGGCGCTGTCGTGGCCGTTCGTGGCGCTGCAGACCATGGTGTCCTCGATCGCCTTCCGCTGGCGCCTGCCCTGGCCGGCCGCGCGCGCCAGCCGCGAGGCGCCGTCGTCGCGCCTGCTCGACATCGCCTGGTACGCCGTGATCGCCGCCGGCACCGCCTATGCCGGCTGGCAGATTTACGGCTACCTCGCCGCGTCGCTGTCGCCGCGCGACGTCGCGGTCGCGGTCGGCGTCGGCTTCGTCACGCTGGCGCGCGTGCTCGTGCTGATCGCGCTGGCCAGCGTGATCTGGGTGCCGATCGGGGTCTGGATCGGGCTGCGGCCCAAGCTCGCCGAGCGGGTCCAGCCGCTGGTCCAGTTCCTCGCCGCCTTCCCGGCCAACATCGCGTTTCCGGCCTTCGTGGTCGCCATCGTGCATTTCTCGCTCAACGCCGACGTCTGGCTGAGCCCGCTGATGATCCTCGGCACCCAGTGGTACATCCTGTTCAACGTCATCGCCGGCGCCTCGGCCTTCCCCACCGACCTCCGGGAGGCGGCGTCGAGCTTCCAGCTCACCGGCTGGCGCTGGTGGTTCAAGGTGATCCTGCCCGGCATCTTCCCGTATTACGTCACCGGCGCGATCACCGCCTCCGGCGGCTCGTGGAACGCCTCCATCGTCGCCGAGGTGGCGAGCTGGGGCGACGAGCAGCTCACCGCGACCGGGCTCGGCGCCTATATCGCCGCCGCCACCACCGCCGGCGACTTCCCGCGCGTGGTGCTCGGCATTACCGTGATGTGCATCTTCGTCACCCTGTTCAATCGCCTGCTGTGGCGGCCGCTCTACGCCTTCGGCGAACGCCGCCTGCGGCTCGGCTGACCTGACCTTCGGGAGAGTTCCATGCTGGACACCGTCACCCCAAAACCCCTCATCGACATCCACAAGGTCAGCCGCTCGTTTCCCAAGGGTAGCGGCGACGACCTGCTGGTGCTGGAGAATGTCGACCTCACCATCCAGTCCGGCGAGATCGTCGGCCTGCTCGGCCGCTCCGGCTCGGGCAAGTCGACGCTGCTGCGGATCATCGCCGGGCTGATCAAGCCGTCGTCGGGCAACGCCGCCTGCCGCGGCGAGACCATCCAGGGCCCGCCCAACGGCGTCGCCATGGTGTTCCAGTCGTTCGCGCTGTTTCCCTGGCTCACGGTGCTGCAGAACGTGGAGCTCGGGCTCGAGGCGCTGGGCATCGACCCGGCCGAGCGCAAGAAGCGCGCGCTGGCCGCCATCGACCTGATCGGCCTCGACGGCTTCGAGTCGGCGTTTCCCAAGGAACTGTCCGGCGGCATGCGCCAGCGCGTCGGCTTCGCCCGCGCGCTGGTGGTACATCCGGACCTGCTGCTGATGGACGAGCCGTTCTCGGCGCTCGACGTGCTGACCGCCGAGACCCTGCGCACCGACATCATCGACCTGTGGATCGAGGGCCGGCTGCCGATCAAGTCGGTGCTGATGGTGACCCACAACATCGAGGAGGCGGTGCTGATGTGCGACCGCATCCTGGTGTTCTCGTCCAATCCCGGCCGCGTCGCCGCCGAGATCAAGGTCGAGCTGCCGCACCCGCGCAACCGCCTCGATCCCCAGTTCCGCCAGTTGGTCGACAGCATCTACGCCCGCATGACCCAGCGCGCCGAGCCGCGCGCGCCCAGCATCGAGGGCATCCAGGGCACCGGGGTCGGCATGGTGCTCAACCACGTGTCGTCGAACCTGATCTCGGGCCTGATCGAGTCGCTGGCCGGCGAGCCCTATCACGGCCATGCCGACCTGCCGGTGCTGGCGGCCAGCCTGCAGCTGGAATCCGACGAGCTGTTCCACCTCGCCGAGGCGCTGCAGCTGTTGCGCTTCGCGACGCTGAACGACGGCGACCTGACGCTGACCGACGCCGGCAAGCGCTTCGCCAACCTCGAAACCGACGCCCGCAAGAAGCTGTTCGCCGAGCACCTCGTCGCCTATGTGCCGCTGGTCGGCCTGATCCGCCGCGTGCTCGACGAGCGGCCGACCCATTCGGCGCCGGCGGCGCGTTTCCGCAACGAGCTCGAGGACTACATGTCCGAGGACTACGCCGACGAGACGCTGCACACCATCGTGTCGTGGGGCCGCTACGCCGAGGTGTTCGCCTATGACGAGCAGAGCGAGGCGTTCAGCCTGGAGAACCCGCACTGAGCGGCGGCCACGCTCCCAATTGTGCCAGTTGTCGTCATGCCCGGCCTTGTGCCGGGCATCCACGTCTTTACAGCGTGTCGCCCAAGAAAGACGTGGATGGCCGGGACAAGCCCGGCCATGACTGGTAGTCCAACAGGAGCGTTGCGGTCCACGTACCCCCTCCCCCGCCATGGCCCCATGCGCGCGCGGCGGTTCAAGCCGGACCGCGCGCGCGGTAACGTTGCCACAACGAACATCGGACCGCGCCACGCGGCCCAACACAAATGCCCGGCAGTGAACGGGCATGCAGGGGAGACGACGTTGATGACGAGGCCGAACCGATGACCGCCCGCACCCCGCACAGCGGCATCGTCTGCGGCCACACCATCCGCCCGTTCGCCGAGGTCGAGGCTCGCGCCCGCCGGATCGCCGGCGGGCTCGCCGCGCTCGGCGTCCGCCAGGGCGACTGCGTCTGCATCCTGATGCGCAACGACGTCGCCTTCCTGGAGGCGAGCTACGCGGTGGCGATGCTGGGGGCCTATGCGGTGCCGATCAACTGGCACTTCAAGGCCGAGGAGGTGCACTACATCCTCGCCGACACCGCGACGCGGGTGCTGATCGGCCATGCCGACCTGCTGCGCCAGGTGGCGGCCGCGGTGCCGGCCGCCGTGACCCGGATCAGCGTGACGCCGCCGGACGACCTCGCGCACACCTACCACGTCGCACCGTCCTCGCTCGCGCCGCTGCCCGGCGTCGCCGACCTCGAGGCCTGGCTCGCGGCGCAGGCGCCCTACGACGGCGTAAGCCGGCCGGCGCCGGCCAGCATGATCTACACCTCCGGCACCACCGGCCATCCCAAGGGCGTGCGGCGCGCGACGCCGACGGCGGAGCAGCAGGCCTCCGCGGAAGCGATGCGGGCGCGGATCTACGGGCTCAAGCCGGGCGCCCGCGCGCTGCTGCCGGGGCCGCTCTACCACTCCGCGCCCAACGCCTTCGGCCTGCGCGCCGGCCGGCTCGGCGGCGTGCTGGTGTTGATGCCGCGGTTCGAGCCGGAGGCGTTCCTCAGGATCGTACAGGACGAGGCGATCGACACCGCCTTCATGGTGCCGACCATGTTCGTGCGGCTGATGAAGCTGCCCGAGGCGACGCGCCGCGCCTACGACGTCTCCTCGCTCTCCCACGTCATCCACGCCGCCGCGCCCTGCCCACCCGACGTCAAGCGCGCCATGATCGACTGGTGGGGCCCGGTGATCTACGAGTTCTACGGCTCGACCGAGTCCGGCGCGGTGACGTTCGCCACCTCCGAGGACGCGCTGAAAAAGCCCGGCACCGTCGGCCGCATCGCGCCGGGCGCCGAGCTGCGCTTTCTCGACGACGACGGCCGCGAGGTCGCGCCGGGCGCAGTCGGCGAGATCTTCTCGCGGATCGCAGGCAATCCCGACTTCACCTACCACAACAAGCCGGAGAAGCGCGCCGAGATCGACCGCGACGGCTTCATCACCTCCGGCGACGTCGGTTTCATCGACGCCGACGGCTACGTCTTCATCTCCGACCGCAAGCGCGACATGGTGATCTCCGGCGGCGTCAACATCTATCCGGCCGAGATCGAGGCGGTGCTGCACGGGCTCGCCGGCGTCCACGACTGCGCGGTGTTCGGCATTCCCAACGCCGAATTCGGCGAGACGCTGATGGCGGTGGTCGAGCCGATGCCGGCCGTCACCCTCGACATCGAGGCGCTGCGCGCGGGGCTGAAGGCCGCGCTCGCCGACTACAAGGTGCCGCGCCACATCGAGATTGCGACGGCGCTGCCGCGGGAGGATTCGGGCAAGATCTTCAAGCGGCGGCTGCGCGATCCGTACTGGGAAGGCGCGAAGCGGAGGATTTGAGGACGCGGCCCTATCCTCCGTCATGTATGGACGGCCCCCAGTCGGCAAGGGCTTTTTTGGTGCTTCGGCAAACGGATCGGGGAGCGGTCATGTATACGGCCTCGAGATGCGGCCTTTGACCGCGGGCCCTGATGGAGATCGCAGATCGAGTTCCA
>JARLJA010000087.1 GCA_031291445.1 Xanthobacteraceae bacterium
GAAGGTCGCTTTGGCCCAAGCCAAGGTCGGCCGTCTGCATATCTTAAGCGAAATGTCGAAAGCCTTGACCAGCGCCCGCCCCGAGCTCGGCGAGTACGCGCCGCGCATCGAGACGTTCAAGATCCCGACCGATAAGATCCGCGAAGTGATCGGCACCGGCGGCAAGGTGATCCGCGAGATCGTCGAGAAGACCGGCGCCAAGATCAACATCGAGGACGACGGCACCGTCAAGGTCGCCTCCGCCAACGGCGAGGCGATCCGCGCCGCCATCAAGTGGATCAAGTCGATCGCCTCCGATCCGGAAGTCGGCCAGATCTACGACGGCACCGTGGTCAAGGTCATGGAGTTCGGCGCCTTCGTCAACTTCTTCGGCCCCAAGGACGGCCTGGTCCACATCAGCCAGCTCGCCGCCAACCGCGTGCAGAAGACCTCCGACGTCGTCAAGGAAGGCGACAAGGTCAAGGTCAAGCTGCTCGGGCTCGACGATCGCGGCAAGGTCCGCCTCTCGATGAAGGCGGTCGACCAGGTCACCGGCGAGGACCTCGAGGCCAAGCACGGCACGAGCGAACCGCGCGAGGCCGCCGGCGAGTGATCGCGGGCGTCTGGACGAATGCAAAAAGGCGGCCTTTGGGCCGCCTTTTTTTGCGCGCTGAATCTGCAGCTGCGTTACCCAGCAAGGGCGATGCTCTTGTTCAGCCCTTCCGTCGGTACCGCGAATTGGCTTGATGATGGATCGCGAGGTCAGGGATGAAAGCCTATCTGGTGCTCGACCTGACGGTGAACGATTTCGGCGGTTTCAGGAAATACATCGCCGAGATCCCGGCCTTCATCGCGAAACATGCGGGAAGATACCTCGTTCAGGGGGCGCAGCCGACGCCGATCGAGGGGGGCTGGAAACCCGAGCGCCTGGTCATCATCGAATTTCCGGAACGCCAGAAGGCGGAGGCATTTCTGGGTGACCCCGAGATTCGAGACCTGTTCGAGGTGCGTCACGACACGACGACGAGTAGACTGGTCCTCGTCGACGGGTGTACGTAACCGCCTGCCTTTGTCCGTGGAAGGAAAGGCCCCCATGATGAAGCTGTTCTACGCGCCGCGCACCCGCTCGTTCGCCGCGCTGTGGCTGATGGAAGAGGTCGGCCAACCCTACGAGCGGGTGAAGATCGACATCACCAGGGGCGAGCAGAAGACCGCCGATTATCTCGCCGTCAATCCGATGGGAAAGGTCCCGGCGCTGCAGGACGGCGAGGCGAAACTCGGCGAGGCCGCGGCGATCTGCGCCTATGTCGCCGACCGCTGCCCGCAAGCCCGGCTCGCGCCGGCGCTCGATGACCCGCGTCGCGCGCGCTATCTCAACTGGCTGTTCTTTGCGCCGAGTTGCATCGAGCCGGCGATGGTGCAGCTCGCCACCAAGATCCAGATGCCGCCGGTCAGCGCCGGCTGGGGCGAGGCGACCCAGGTGTTCGACGTGCTCGACAAGGCGCTCGCCGAAGGACCGTGGCTGCTCGGCGAACAGTTCTCCGCGGCCGACATCGCGGTCGGCGCCAGCCTCAATTTCGCGGTCCGGCTGTTCAAGATGGCGCCGACGCGTCCGGCCTTCGAGCGCTATCTCGACCGCTGCGCGGCGCGCCCCGCATTCCAGCGCGCCCAGGCGCTGGCGGCGTGAGCGGCTGACCAAAAATGCGGTGAGCTCGTCTCATAGGTTCGCAATCCGGCCCTTCTGTCGTCATGGCCGGGCAGCGCGATCCGTCTTCGACGGATCGCCAGGACTAAGGTCTCCCGGCCATCCACGTCTTCATTTGCTGAGATACTGCTAAGACGTGGATGCCCGGCGCAAGGCCGGGCATGACGAGTACCACCATCAAAGGCTCGATTGTGCCGACTGCACTCTAGGTCAGCCTCTGAGCGTGTGTGACCTCAAGCGTCGCCGCCCTTCAGCGCATCCAGCCGCGGCATCAGCACGGTGTTGTAGCCGGAATCGACGTAGTGGATCTCGCCGGTGACGCCGCCCGAGAGCTCTGACAGCAGATAGAGCGCCGAGCCGCCGAGCTCGTCGAGGGTGACCGGGCGGCCGAGCAGCGAGTTCTTCTCCATGTAGCCGAACATGGCGCGCGAATCGCCGATCCCCGCGCCCGCCAGGGTGCGGACCGGGCCGGCGGAAATGGCGTTGACGCGAATCTTCTGGCCGCCGAAGTCGGCGGCGAGATAGCGCACCGAGGCCTCCAGCGCCGCCTTGGCCACCCCCATCACGTTGTAGTTCGGCATCACCCGCTCGGAGGCGCCGAAGGTCAGGGTGATCAGGGCGCCGCCGTGCGGCATCATCGCCGCGGCGCGCTTCGCCACCTCGGTGAAGGAGAAGCAGGAGATCACCATGGTGCGCGAGAAATTGGCCCGCGTGGTGTCGGCGTAGCGGCCCCGCAGCTCGTTCTTGTCGGAGAAGCCGATGGCGTGGACCACGAAGTCGAGGCTGTCCCAGCTCTGCTTCAGCGTCTCGAACATGGCGTCGACGCTTGCGATGTCCTCGACGTCGCACGGCAGCACGATCTGCGAGTTCAGCGACTGCGCCAGCGGCCTGACCCGCTTGGCGAGCGCATCGCCCTGGTAGCTGAAGGCGAGCTCGGCGCCGTGCGCCGCCAGCGTCCGGGCGATGCCCCAGGCGATCGAATGGTCGTTGGCGACGCCCATGATCAGCCCGCGTTTGCCCTGCATGAGCGGTTGCATGCGCAAGTTCTCCTCGGGGTTCTTGGCAGGGGCCCGGTGCGGTCCGGCTCCCGATCTCGGTCAGGCGGCCGGCGTCAGGCGTCCAGCCGCTTGAGCACCAGCGTCGCGTTGGTGCCGCCGAAGCCGAACGAGTTCGACAGCACGGTGCCGACCCTGGCGTTGTCGATGCGCTTGCGCACGATCGGCATGTCGGCGAACACGGGGTCGAGCTCCTGGATGTTGGCGCTCTCGCAGATGAAGCCGTTGTTCATCATCAGCAGCGAATAGATCGCCTCCTGCACCCCGGTGGCGCCGAGCGAATGCCCGGTCAGCGCCTTGGTCGCCGCGATCGGCGGGCACTTGTCGCCGGCGCCGAAGATGTTGCGGATGGCGTTGATCTCCGGCGGGTCGCCCGCCGGCGTCGAGGTGGCGTGCGGATTGATGTAGTCGATCGGCGTCTTGACCGTCGACAGCGCCATGCGCATGCAGCGCTCGGCGCCCTCGCCGGACGGAGCCACCATGTCGTAGCCGTCGGAGGTCGCGCCGTAGCCGACGATCTCGCCGTAGATCCGGGCGCCGCGCGCCTTGGCGACGTCGAGCTCCTCGAGCACCACCACGCCGGCGCCGCCGGCGATGACGAAGCCGTCGCGGCTGACGTCGTAGGGTCGCGACGCGGTCGCCGGGGTGTCGTTGTATTTCGAGGTCATCGCGCCCATGGCGTCGAACATCACGGCGAGCGTCCAGTCGAGCTCCTCGCAGCCGCCGGCGAAGATGCGGTCCTGCTTGCCGTACTGGATGGTCTCGTAGGCGTTGCCGATGCAGTGGTTGGAGGTCGCGCAGGCCGACGAGATCGAATAGTTCACGCCCTTGATCTTGAACCAGGTGGCGAGCGTCGCCGACGCGGTCGACGACATCGCCTTGGGCACCGCGAACGGGCCGACCCGCTTCGGCCCCTTGGTGCGGGTGATGTCGGCGGATTCCACGATGCAGCGGGTCGACGGGCCGCCCGAGCCCATGATGATGCCGGTGCGCACGTTGGAAACCTCGCCGTCCTCGAGGCCGGCGTCGCGGATCGCCTGCTCCATGGCGACGTGGTTCCACGCCGCGCCCTCGCCGAGAAAGCGCATGGCGCGGCGGTCGACGACTTCCGCCGGATTGAGCGTCGGCGCCGCCTGCACCTGGCAGCGGAAGCCGAGTTCGGCGAATTTTTCGGCGCGCGACACGCCGGGCTTGGCTTCATACAGGCTCGAAAGCACTTCTTGAGTGTTGTTCCCGATCGAGGAGACGATACCCATCCCCGTGACCACGACCCGCCTCATGATGTCCCCTCATTTTCGATAGACCGTGGCGCCGCTGTCTTTCCGTTGCGCGGCCGCCATGTGAGTGTTCGACCGACGAGGTCTGCCGCCTCGCCTCTCCTCACGCCGCTGGCGGCATCGGAGTGGTTTGCTGAAACAGGCCGACCTTCAGGTCCTTCGCCCGATAGATAATTTCACCGTCCATGGAAAGCCAGCCATCGGCGATGCCCAGCATCAGCTTGGCGCGCATCACCCGCTTCACGTCGATATGGTACTCGACCTTCTTGACGGTAGGCAGAACCTGGCCGGCCAATTTCAGTTCGCTCAGGCCCAGCGCCCGCCCGCGGCCCTGGCCGCCGAGCCAGCCGAGGAAGAAGCCCACCATCTGCCACAGCGCGTCGAGGCCGAGACAGCCCGGCATCACGGGGTCGTTCTTGAAATGACAGCCGAAAAACCACAGGTCCGGCCTGACGTCGAGTTCGGCGCGCAACACCCCGCGCCCGAACTGGCCGCCGGTCTCGGTGATCTCGGTAATGCGGTCGAACATCAGCATCGGGGGCAGCGGCAGCTGCGGATTGCCGGGACCGAAGATCTCGCCGCGGGCGCAGGCCAGCAAATCCTCATAGGCGTAACTGCTGCGTTGTTCGTGCATTTCCGGGGCGACCTCCTAAGCTATTGAGAAACCAGCCTTAGAGCATTTCACGCGATGGCGGGAACAGCCCTTGCGACGTCATCGGGCCGCCGGTTCGGGCCCACCTGTGGAATCGGCCGCGGGTGACCCGCAGCGCGGGCTCGCTCTAACACACGGCTCGTTGGCGGGCAAAGTCGATTTGGATCAACGCACTAGCTGCGCCGCAACAGGCCGGCGCGCGCAACTGCGACGGACTTGCATGTAACTGCATGCTTTCCTATACTCCGCCTACGATCGAAGTCGTGCACAGGGTGGGTATTTTACCTTTGTCAAATGAGTGACTTAACCGCTGGCGAGCCGAGCGCCGACCAAATCTCCGGAACCGGCCGGGCGCAGACGTCCCGGGTTCCGAGCCTGACCGGGTGCCCGTGGCACGACGTCAACGAAATGTTGCAGTCGGTCGGCCTGCGTCCGACCCGGCAGCGCATGGCGCTGGGCTGGCTGCTGTTCGGCAAGGGCGACCGCCATCTGACCGCCGAAATGCTCTACGAGGAGGCGATCCAGGCCAAGGTGCCGGTGTCGCTCGCCACCGTCTACAACACGCTCAACCAGCTCACCGACGTCGGGCTGCTGCGTCAGGTCAGCGTCGACGGCGCCAAGACCTATTTCGACACCAATATCAGCGCCCACCATCACTTCTACATGGAAGGCAGCCACGAGCTGGTCGACATCCCCGACCCGCATTTGATGCTGCAGAAGGTGCCCGAGGTGCCGGAAGGCTACGAGATCGCCCGCATCGACATGGTGGTGCGCCTGCGCAAGGTGCGCTGAGGCCGGCGACCTCAGCGCCTGCGCCGCGGGCAGTTTACCTGTCGCCCTGATATCTTTCCGAGCGGCGGCCCATCTTTTCGTCATGGCCGGGCTTGACCCTGCCATCCACTCTTCACTTCCGGCAGTCGCGGCAAAGCGTGGATGCGCGGGTCAAGCCCCCGCAAGACGCAACAATTTGGCTCCAGCGCAATATGCCTTGGCGGGCTAGTCGACCTTCTCGTCGGAATAGACGCCCCATAGCCGCTGCTGCTCGATCCAGCCGTCGAAGCCCGATCCGATGATGCGGCACCATCCCGCGGCGCAGCGCTTGACCGACGCCACCACTCCCGACTGCAGCCGCGCGGTCACGCCGCTGGTCGGATCGGCGTGGTCATAGAGCGGAGCGAAGTCGTCCTTGGACTTCAGCGTCACCACCGCGGTCCGCTTGCCCGACAGCAGCGAATGGTAGACCCAGCCCTCGGCGCCCTCGGAATCGCGGACGCGGCGCCAGTTTTCGAATTCGGCGGTGACTTCGACCGGCAGCCCGGCCTTGGTGTAGACCCAGCTGACGTCGTTGTCCTTGGTCGGGCCGCCGCGGACATTGACGTGGTCGGATTTGAGGCTGACGTAACGCGGAACCGGCAGGCCGCTGACGGGTCCCGCGGTTTCGTTCACGGTTGCGGCCAGGCCGGCGGTTGCATTGCAGAACGCTGCCGCAATTGCGAGCGGCACCCAAAAGCGCTTGAACCCCATCACGTTGTCCCTTGGCGAGATCTCGATCCCGCGTCCCCGTCGCACCGCCGCATCGCGGCCTGACACCTCGCTCCGGCCAGCCGCGCGGCGCGCGTGCTGGGTTCTTGTCTTGGGCCGGCCTTCTGCTAGAGAGGACCCCCATGGGGTCACCCACGGCAGCCGAGCAGGGCTCGCGCCGGGCCCGAAGCCGCAGTTTCGGACAGCCCGGTTAACGAGCGCTGAATCGACCGTCGGATGCTCGAGGAAACGCACAGCCGTCGCGCGCGCGACATGCGCGTCTCGAGCGCCGCTTCTTGAGCACGCGGGAACGATTACGATGACGGTCCGAAAGAAGCCTCTGGTTGTCGTCACGCGCAAGCTGCCCGACAGCATCGAGACCCGGATGCGCGAGCTGTTCGATACGCGGCTCAATCTCGACGACCAGCCGATGACCCAGGACCAGCTCGCGGAAGCGGTGCGGAGCGCTGACATCCTGGTGCCGACGGTGTCCGACGAGGTCAACGAGACCGTGCTCAACCAGCCCGAGCGCCGGCTCAAGCTGATCGCCAATTTCGGCAACGGCGTCGACAACATCGACGTCACCGCCGCCCACGGCTTCGGCATTACCGTCACCAACACGCCGAAGGTGCTGACCGAAGACACCGCCGACATGACCATGGCGCTGATCCTCGCGGTGCCGCGTCGCCTCACCGAGGGCGCCTCGATCCTCACCGAGGGCAAGGAGTGGGCCGGCTGGTCGCCGACCTGGATGCTCGGCCACCGCATCGGCGGCAAGCGGCTCGGCATCATCGGCATGGGGCGGATCGGCCAGGCGGTGGCGCGCCGCGCCCATGCCTTCGGCCTGCAGATCCATTACCACAACCGCCGCCCGGTGGCGCCCAAGATCGAGGAGGAGCTCGGCGCCACCTACTGGGAAAGCCTCGACCAGATGCTGGCGCGCATGGACATCATCTCGGTCAACTGCCCGCACACGCCGGCGACCTTCCACCTGCTGTCCGGCCGCCGCCTCAAGCTGGTGCGCAAGGACGCCTACATCGTCAACACCGCGCGCGGCGAGGTGATCGACGAGGAAACCCTGACCAAGCTGATCGAATCCGGCGACATCGCCGGCGCCGGCCTCGACGTCTTCGAGCACGAGCCGGCGGTCAGCCCCAAGCTGGTGCGGCTGGCCCGCGCCGGCAAGGTGGTGCTGCTGCCGCACATGGGCTCGGCCACCATCGAGGGCCGCGTCGAGATGGGCGAGAAGGTGATCATCAACATCCGCACCTTCCTCGACGGCCACAAGCCGCCGGACCGCGTGCTGCCCAACATGCTCTGAGGTGCCGGCCCCAGGTCGGTCCTGCGTTCCGCGTTATATTGTCGCCGCCTTGGCGTGGCATCGTTCCGGCGAATCATTCCGCCGACGATGGAGGTGACATGCTCGACCAGGCCGCGCTCCGCACCCTGTTCCCGACCCGCGACGACATCCCGGCGCAGCACCGGCGCGCCGCGCCGCTGCACCAGCGCGTCACCCTGGTCGGCGGCGCGCTGCAGCCATGGACCGGCGACACCGTGCCGGTGGTCTCGCCGGTGCGGATCCGCGACGATTCCGGCAACCTGACTCCGGTGGTGCTCGGCAGCGTGCCGCAGGGCGGCGTCGCCGAGGCCGAGGCGGCGCTGGCTGCGGCAACCGCGGCCTACGACAGCGGCCGTGGCGCCTGGCCGACCATGACGGTCGCCGACCGCATCGCCTGCATGCGGGACTTCACCATGCGGATGGTGGCGCGCCGGGCCGAGGTGGTCGAACTCCTGATGTGGGAGATCGGCAAGAGCTTCGCCGATTCCGAGAAGGAATTCGATCGCACCGTCGACTACATCCGCGCCACCATCGACGCGCTGCGCGATCTCGACAACGCTTCCTCGCGCTTCGTCATCGCCGAGGGCACGATCGGCCAGATCCGCCGCACCCCGCTCGGCGTCGTGCTGTGCATGGGGCCCTACAACTATCCGCTCAACGAGACCTTCGCGACCCTGATCCCGGCGCTGATCATGGGCAACACGCTGCTGTTCAAGCCGCCGCGGTTCGGCGTGCTGCTGTTCGCGCCGCTGCTCGAGGCTTTCGCCGCCGCGTTCCCCAAGGGCGTTCTCAACACGGTCTACGGCAAGGGCGAGGTGGTGGTGCCGTACCTGCTCGGCTCCGGCGCGGTCAACACGCTCACTTTGATCGGCTCGAGCAAAGTCGCCGACCACCTCAAGAAGCTGCATCCCAAGGCCAACCGGCTGCGCGCCATTCTCGGCCTCGACGCCAAGAACGCCGCCATCGTGCTGCCCGACGCCGATCTCGACCTCGCGGTCAAGGAATGCCTGCTCGGCGCGCTGTCGTTCAACGGCCAGCGCTGTACCGCGCTCAAGATGCTGATGGTCCACAGCGCCATCGTCGACGCGTTCCTGCGCCGCTTCGTCGCCGAACTGGCGAAGCTCAAGGTCGGCATGCCATGGCAGGCCGGCGTCAACATCACCCCGCTGCCCGAGCCCGACAAGGTCGCCTACATGCGGCAATGCGTCGACGACGCGCTCGCCAGGGGCGCGCGCGTGGTCAACGACGGCGGCGGCACGTCCTGCGACACCCTGTTCTATCCGGCGGTGGTCTATCCGGTGCGCGAGGGCATGAAGCTCTATCGCGAGGAGCAGTTCGGCCCGGTGGTGCCGGTGATGGCGTTCGACGACGTCGCGACCGCGCTCGACTACGTCATCACCTCCGAGCACGGCCAGCAGGTCAGCATCTTCTCGTCCAGCCCCGAGCAGATCGGTACCCTGGTCGATCCGCTGGTCAACCAGGTTTGCCGGGTCAACATCAACTGTCAGTGCCAGCGCGGCCCCGACATCTTTCCGTTCACGGGGCGGAAGGATTCCGCGGAAGGCACGCTGTCGGTGACCGACGCGCTGCGCTCGTTCTCGATCCGCTCCATGATCGCGGCGAAGCAGACCAACGCCAGCAAGAAGCTCTTGGACGACATCGTGCAGCAGCACGAGTCGAAGTTCATCCATACGGGGTTTATTTTCTAGGGCGTGGCGGCGATAGAAACGCGGACAGAGCCTGCGCCCCTCTCCGCGTCACCCGCGGGCAACCGGATCCGGCCTTCGGCCGGTCCGGCTGTAAACTTGACCCGCGGGTCCACTCTTGAGCGCCCGTTGTCTCGGCAAAGCGTGGATTGCCGGGTGACCTTAGTCCTAGCGATCCGCCGAAGGCGGATCGCGCTGCCCGGCAATGACGAAGAAGTGTGAGGCGCGGCCTCACTCATCATGGTCTCCGAGCGGCAGGTTCGCCCGCTTTCGCGGGCGATGACGCCCGGTGTGGATCGAGCTCACCGATGCCCACTCAAATCCACAATCGTCGGTGCATCGCCGTTGAGCGGATTTCCCGGGTCGCGCGCGTAGCGCAGGGTCTCGAACCGCATGGCGCGGGCGTCGAGCATCACCAGCCGCCCGACCAGGGTGTCGCCGAAGCCGACGATCTCGCGGATCACCTCCAGCGCCACCATCGAGCCGACCACCCCGGCCAGCGCGCCGAGAATGCCGGCCTCCTCGCAGCTCGGCACCGTGCCGGCCGGCGGCGGCTCCGGGAACAGGCAGCGATAGGTCGGGTTGAAGGCGCCGTCGGCGTTGCGCTCGTGGGCGCGGATGGTGGTCAGCGAGGCGTCGAACACCCCGAGCGCGGCGCTCACCAGCGGCTTGGCGGCGAGGAAGCAGGCGTCCGAGACCAGGTAGCGGGTGGCGAAGTTGTCCGAGCCGTCGGCGACGATGTCGTAGTCCGCCATCAACTCGAGCGCGTTGGCCGCGGTGAGCCGCGCGGCGTGTCGCCGCACCACCACATGGGGATTGAGCGCCGCGATGCGCTCGGCGGCGCTGTCGACCTTGGGGCGCCCGAGATCGGCGGTGGAGTGGATCACCTGACGCTGCAGGTTGGACAGCGACACGCTGTCGTCGTCGATCACCCCCAGCGTACCGACCCCGGCGGCGGCGAGATACATCAGCACCGGCGCGCCGAGCCCGCCGGCGCCGATCACCAGCACCCGGGCGGCCTTCAGCGCCGCCTGGCCGGGGCCGCCGACCTCGCGCATCACGATATGGCGCGCATAGCGTTCGATTTCGTCCGCGTCCAGCACCGGCTCATGAACCTCCGCCAAGCATCTGCCGACCAAGGAGATAGGGCAACCGGGGAAGCCGCGCCAGTCTCATGGCGACGCGCAGCGGTCATGCCGGCGGGCATCGACCGGCAGCGCGGCGCAAACCGGAGCGATCAGGAGTTCCCCGTGGGCGAACCTTCAGAGCCGGTAGTTGATGCCGAGCCGCGCCGACGAGATGTCGGCGTCGAAGCCGTGCTGCAGGGTGTAGGTCGGGTCGAAGGTGTTGGCGCTGGCGAAGTTCGACGACCCGAGCTTGGTGTAGAGATATTCGACCTTGGCGGTCCAGCGCGGCGCGAACGCGTATTCGAGCCCGCCGCCGACCACCGGGCCGGTCTTCCAGCCGGATGCGCTGCCCTGGTTGAAGGAGGTGTCGGGAATCTGGGCGAAGTGGATGCGCTCGGCGTAGTCGACGTCGGCGACCGCGAGGCCGGCGGTGACGAACACCAGCAGCTGCGGCGTCGGCAGCCATCCCGCCCGGGCGCGCAACGTGGCCATGGAGCGGACCTGGGCGTGCTCGTTGAAATCGGCGGCCGGATCGGGCAGCCGCGCGATCGGTCCAGTCTGCCGCAGCGTGCTGAGGCCGAGATAGTCCATGTCGATCTCGACGCCGCCGACGAACTGCGGCGCGAGCCGGGCGTTGTAGCCGAACTGGCCGCCCCCGGTGAACGCGCTCGGCGAAGCGCCCGTGGTGCCCGCCGCGGTCAGCGCGGCATTTCCCGAGGCCGACGAGCCGTTGTTCTGCAGCAGCCCGAGCGTGCTGTGGAAGTCGCCCCAGGCGCCGCCGCCGTTGAGGCCGAGGTAGAACCCGGTCCAGGACGCTGCCGGTGCCGTCGCGGCGGCCGGTGCCTTCATCGCCATATCGGCGGCCAGGGCCGAAGTACTGATCAGTGCGGTGACGACCGCCGTTCCAAACGCGAGCTTCATAGTGCTTGTCAAAACCGGTATGTTGAGTGTCGAGATCAGCTTCAGGCTGCGAACTGATTGCGACGCGGTGTTAGCGGAGCGCGGACGCCAAGGCAAATCCGCAGCCCGGATGTCGGGGAGACTCTTTCGCATGACGCGGACACGCTTTCAGTCGGGCCGTCATTGGCCTGGGTCAAATTGCCGCTGCGCGCGCGGCGTCACGGCCGCGGCGCTGCTGGCGATGATGTCCGGCGCCGCGCTGGCGCAGGCGCCGCAAGCGCCCACCGCGGCCAAGCCGGTGCGTACCACCACGGTGAAGCCCGACGGCACCCCGGCGCGTCCGGCGGTGCAGGCGCCGACCGATACCGCCGGCGCGCTCGCGATCGCCGAGCGCACCGCGCTGCAGTCGGATCTCGCCTGGGCCGGCGCCTACAATGGCGCCATCAACGGCGAGGTCAGCGACCGCATGATCGCGGCGATCAAGGCCTGGCAGAAGGATCACGGCGGCAAGCCGACCGGCGTGCTCAATCCGCAGGAGCGCGCCAGCCTCGCGGCCGATGCGAAGACCTTGCAGGACCACGCCGGCTGGAAGATCGGACTCGATCCGGTCAACGGCATCAAGCTCGGGCTGCCGACCAAACTCGCGCCGGTACAGAGCGCGGGCGCCACCGGCACGCGCTGGACCTCGGCGCAGGGCCAGATCCAGATCGAGACCTGGCGGGTCAAGGACACCAACCTCACCATCGCCGCGGTGGCCGAGCGCGAGAAGAAGGAGCCCGCCGGGCGCAAGGTCGAGTACAGCGTGGTCAAGCCCGACTTCTTCGTGCTGTCCGGCCTGCAGGGCCTGAAGAAATTCTACGTCCGCGGCCAGAACAAGGGCAGCGAGGTGCGCGGCCTCACCATCCTCTACGACCAGTCGACCGAAGGCACCATGGAGCCGGTGGTGATCGCGATGTCGAGCGCGTTCGCGCCGTTCGGCGGCGACACCGCGGCGGCCCCGTCGCCGCCGCCGCGCAAGAAGGTCGAATATGCCACCGGTCTCGTGGTCGGCGCCGACGGCGTCGTTCTCACCGACCGCGCCGCCATCGAGGCCTGCGACGTGGTGGTGATCCCGGGGCTGGGACCGGCGGAAAAGATCCGCGACGATGCCGCCCACAGTCTGGCGCTGCTGCGGGTCTACGGCGCCGGCGACCTGACGCCGGTGAATTTCGCGGCGACGCCGTCACGCCCCGACGTCACCGTCACCGGCATCGCCGATCCGCAGAGCCAGGGCGGCGGGGCCGCGATCACCGCCATGCCGGCGCATCTCGCCTCGGCGGGCGGCGACGTTCGGCTCGATCCCGCGCCGGGGCTGGGCTTCTCCGGCGCGGCGGTGACCGACGCCGACGGCCGTCTCGCCGGGCTCGTGCTGGTGCGCACGCCGCTGGTCGCGGGACCCGCGCCCGCGCCGGCGCAGGCCACGCTGGTGCCGGCCGAACTGGTGCGCGGCTTCCTCGCCGCCGCCAGGGTCGCGGCGGTGAAGGACGCGGCGCTGACGAAAGCCTCGGTGGTGCGGGTGATCTGCGTGCGGAAGTGATGGTGGGGCGTCACGCAGTGACGCCGCACCATCTTGGCCGGGCTTGTCCCGGCCATCCACGTCTTTCGTTGCTGAGCTGCCGTTAAGACGTGGATGCCCGGCAGACCTTAGTCCTGGCGATCCGTTGAAGACGGATCGCGCTGGCCGGGCATGACGAAGTCGATCGTATCTCCGCACTCACCTCACTTCTGGCAGCTCGGGCACCAGAAGGTCGAGCGGCCGTTCTGGGTGAAGCGTTTCACCGTGCCCTTGCAGCCCTTGGTCCGGCACGGCTCGCCCTTGCGGTCATAGACCCGGAAGTTGTGCTGGAAGTAGCCGAGCTCGCCGCTGGTCTGGCGGTGGTCGCGCAGCGACGAGCCGCCGGCGGCGATGGCTTCGCCGAGCACGGCGCGGATCGCGTCGACCAGATGTTCGGCGCGGTCGGTCGGACCGCCGGCGCGGGTCGCCAAGGTCGCGGCGCTGCGCTTGGGCGAGAGATGCGCGCGATAGAGCGCTTCGCAGACATAGATGTTGCCGAGCCCCGCCACCACGCGCTGGTCGAGCAGCGCGGCCTTGAGACTGGTCTTCTTGCCGGCGCAGGCCGACGCCAGCGTGGCGGCGTCGAAGGCATTGCCGAGCGGTTCGGGCCCCAGCGCGCGGAGCATCGGTTCGGTCTCGATCTCGTCGCGCGCGACCACCTTCATGGAACCGAAGCGGCGCGGGTCGTTGAAATGGACGGTGGCGCCCGAGCTCATGTGAAACACCACGTGGTCGTGGGTGCGCGCGGCGCCGCGCGGATGGTGGAAGGCGCCGGGCGTCGCGCCGTGCCCGTCCGCCATCTCGACCCGGAATGAGCCCGACATGCCGAGATGCATCAGGAGCACGTCGCCCGACGACAGGTCGGCGAGCAGATACTTGGCGCGGCGGCCGAGCCCGGTCACGGTCTTGCCCTCCAGCCGCGCCACGAAGTCCGGCTGGAAGGCGAAGCGCAGGTCGCCGCGCCTGGTCTCGACGCGCGTGAAGCGCGCGCCCTCCATGGCGGGCTCGAGGCCGCGGCGCACGGTCTCGACTTCGGGCAGTTCGGGCATTGCGTCTCAGTCTCGCGGGCGGCTGTGGCGGGTGGCTGCGGATTGGGGAAGTTACCGTAAAAATTAACGAATCCGCTTTTTTGAGGATCCCGTTGTAGCGCGGGCTGCGCCTGCACGCTATGGTCCCGGCCGCGGAGAGCTCGCTTATGGATCGACAGCAACAGACCACCCATTTCGGCAACCGGGACGTCCCGATCGGCGACAAGCAGACGCTGGTCAACGACGTGTTCCACAGCGTGGCGTCGCGCTACGACCTGATGAACGACCTGATGTCGGGCGGCCTGCACCGGTTCTGGAAGGATGTCCTGGTCACGGCGCTCAACCCGCCGCGCGGCGACACGCCGTTCGCGCTGCTCGACGTCGCCGGCGGCACCGGCGACATCTCGTTCCGCGCCGCCCGCGTCGCCGGTCCCGGCTTTCACGCCACCGTGTGCGACATCAATTCCGACATGCTCGAGGTCGGGCGCGGGCGCGCCATCACCCTCGGGCTCGATGACCGCGTCGACTTCGTCGAGGGCAATGCCGAGCGGCTCGCCTTCGCCGACCGCTCCTTCGATGCCTACACCATCGCCTTCGGCATCCGCAATGTGCCGCGCATCGACCTGGCGCTGAAGGAAGCCTATCGCGTGCTCAAGCCCGGCTCGCGGTTTCTCTGCCTCGAATTCTCCAGCGTCGACCTGCCCGGTCTCGACCGCATCTATGATCTCTATTCCTTCAACGTCATTCCCGCGCTCGGCCGCGCCGTGACCGGCGACGCCGAATCCTACCGCTACCTGGTGGAGTCGATCCGCAAGTTTCCGCGGCCGCCGGCCTTCGCCGAGATGATCGCCGCCGCCGGCTTCTCCCGCGTCACCCACCGCACCCTGTCGGGCGGCATCGTCGCGCTGCATTCGGGCTGGCGTTTGTGATCTCCGCGATCTCCCACGTGCTGCGCCTCGGTCGCGCGGCCTTCATCGTTGCGCGCGAAGGCACCTTCGCCATCGTCGATCCGGAGGAACCGCTGCCGCCGCCGCTCAAGGCGCTGCTGCGGCTGGCGCGCCTGATCGAGCGCCGCGACCAGACCGCCGGGCCGCGGCTGGCCCGGGCGCTGACGCGGCTCGGGCCCACTTACGTCAAGCTCGGCCAGGTGCTCGCCACCCGGCCCGACGTGGTCGGCGTCGCCATGGCGCGCGATCTCGAGCAGCTGCAGGACCGGCTGCCGGCGTTCTCGCAAGCCGAGGCCGAGGCCACCGTCGCGGCGTCGCTGGAGCGGCCGCTGGCGCAGGCCTTCGCGAGCTTCGGGCCGGCGGTCGCGGCGGCCTCCATCGCCCAGGTCCACCGCGCCGAGGTCGAGCGCGACGGCGTCCGCCGTCCGGTCGCGGTCAAGGTGCTGCGCCCCAACGTCGCGGCGCGCTTCCGCCGCGATCTCGGCTCGCTGATGTTCGCCGCGCGCACCGCGGAGGCGTGGTCGTCGGAGGCGCGGCGGCTGCGCTCGATCGAGATCGTCGAGACCCTGTCGCGTTCGGTGGCCATGGAGATGGACCTGCGGCTCGAGGCCGCGGCGCTGTCGGAGATGGCCGAGAACACCCGCGACGATCCCGATTTCGCGGTACCCGCGGTCGATTGGGACCGCACCAGCCATCACGTGCTGACGCTGGAATGGGTCGAGGGCATCGCGCTCAGCGACCGCGCCGGGCTGGAGGCTGCCGGCGTCGACCTGCCCGGTCTCGGCCGCAAGGTGATCCAGAGCTTCCTGCGCCACGCGCTGCGTGACGGCCTGTTTCACGCCGACATGCATCCGGGCAACCTGTTCGTCGATCCGCAGGGCCGGCTGGTGGCGGTCGACTTCGGCATCATGGGCCGGCTCGGCATGAAGGAGCGCCGTTTCCTCGCCGAGATCCTGCTCGGCTTCATCACCCGTGACTATCGCCGCGTCGCCGAGGTTCATTTCGAGGCCGGCTACGTGCCGGCCCATCACTCGATCGAGAATTTCGCCCAGGCGATCCGCGCCATCGGCGAGCCGATCCACAACCGCCGCGCCGACGAGATCTCGATGGCGCGGCTGCTCACGCTGCTGCTCGAGGTCACCGGCCTGTTCGACATGCGCACCCGGCCGGAACTGATCCTGCTGCAGAAGACCATGGTGGTGGTCGAGGGCGTGGCGCGCAGCTTCGATCCCAGGCTCGACATCTGGAAGACCGCCGATCCGGTGGTGCGGGCCTGGATCGAGCGCAATCTCGGCCCGGTCGGCCGCGTCGAGGGCGCGGTGTCCGGCGTCGGCCAGCTCGCCAAGCTGCTGGCGACCGCGCCGGCGATCGCCGCCCGCGCCTCGAGCCTGCTGGAGCAGCTCGACGCCGCCACCCGCGACGGCCTGGTGCTGGCTCCCGAGACCGTGGCCGCGATCGGCCGCGCCGAGGGCCACGGCAACCGCTGGCAGACCCGGGCGCTGTGGGTTATCGCGCTGACTTTCCTCGGGATTTTGTGGAAGCTGAGTTGATCCGGCGGATTGATTGCATTGCAGTCATGAGTTGATTGCAATGATGGCAGAAGGTAGGTTTCGACGGCCCGGCACCCATCGCGTCATGGCCGGGCTTGACCCGGCCATCCACTCTTCCGGAACCCGGGGCAGCTTCCAAAGCGTGGATGCGCGGGTCAAGCCCGCGGCATGACGCAGAGAAAAACATGACGCTCTCGCCAGCGGAGAGCCCCATGGCCAGTCTCACCGTCCGCAAGCTCGAAGAGGCGCTGAAAGCCGAACTGCGGCTGCGCGCCGCGCGTCACGGCCGCTCGGTCGAGGACGAAGTCCGCAGCATCCTGCGCGACGCGGTGGCGGCCGGCGACTCCCATGACGTGTCGGCGCCCGGCGCCGCGCCACCGCCTGTCGACGCCACGCCGTCACCGACTGCCGCGCCGCATCCCGCGGCCTCATCCGGTGGGTCCGCCCGCGTCACCCTCATCATCGGCGGCGGCATCGCCGCCTACAAGTCGCTCGACCTGATCCGCCGCCTGAAGGAGCGCGGCGTCGCGGTGCGCTGCATTCTCACCCGCGCCGGCGCGGAGTTCATCACGCCGCTCAGCGTCAGCGCGCTGGCCCATGCGCCGTGCTTCACCGACCTGTTCGACCCGCGCAGCGAGTTCGACGTCGGCCACATTCGCCTGGCGCGCGACTGCGACCTGCTGGTGGTCGCGCCGGCCACCGCCGACCTGATGGCGAAGATGGCCAATGGCCTCGCCGATGACCTCGCCAGCGCCACGCTGCTCGCCGCCGGCCGGCCGATCCTGCTGGCGCCGGCGATGAATCCGCTGATGTGGTCGAACCCGGCGACGAAACGCAACGTCGCGCGGCTGACCGCCGACGGCCGCCATTTCGTCGGGCCCAACCGCGGCGAGATGGCGGAAGCGGGCGAGGCCGGCACCGGGCGGATGGCCGAGCCGCTGGAGATCGTCGCGGCGGCGCTGAGCCTGTTGGCGCCGCCGGCACCGCGCCCGCTCGCCGGCACGCGCATCCTGATCACCGCGGGGCCGACCCACGAGCCGATCGATCCGGTGCGCTATATCGCCAACCGCTCCTCGGGCAAGCAGGGCTACGCCATCGCCGCGGCGGCGGCGGCGGCCGGCGCCGCGGTGACGCTGGTGTCGGGCCCGGTGGCGCTCGCCGATCCCGCCGGCGTCAGCGTGATCCGCGTCGAATCGGCGCGCGACATGCTGGCCGCGGTGGAAGCGCAACTGCCCGCCGATGTCGCGATCTTCGCCGCCGCGGTGGCCGACTGGCGGGTGGCGCAGGCCGGCACCCAGAAGCTCAAGAAGACCGCCGCCGGGCCGCCGACGCTCGCCTTCGCCGAAAACCCCGACATTCTCGCGACCATCTCGCAGCGGACCAGCGGACGGCCGCCTCTCGTCATCGGCTTCGCCGCCGAGACCGAGCACCTGATCGACAACGCCCGCGCCAAGCTCAAGCGCAAGGGCTGCGACTGGCTGGTCGCCAACGACGTCTCGCCTGCGACCGGTGTGATGGGCGGCGACCGCAACACCGTGCATCTGTTGAAGCGCGACAGCGACGCGGTGGAATCGTGGCCGGTGATGGGCAAGGACGAGGTCGCCGCGACGCTGGTGGCGCGGATCGCGGAGGCGGTGAAGGGGTGAGGGGGGTGTATTTCTCCGTCATGGCCGGGCTTGTCGCGTGATGAAGCCTGGTGATAGGCGCTGTGCCGCCAAATTTTCTGCGTCACCCGCGGGCTTGACCCGCGGGTCCACACTTGAGCGCTGACATCACGGCAAAGCGTGGATGGCCGGGTCAAGCCTGGCCATGACGACCGAGGTTCATTCGCGGGTCATCACGATGACGCGGTCTCGGGGTGACGCAAGCCCGCGTCCTCGCGTTCATCCCACCCGCACGCCGTCAGCCGCTCCACCAGATGCGCCGGCACCGGCGCGGTGACGCGCACCGGCGGCTTGTTCTTGGACAGCGGCACCACGATCTCGCGGGCGTGCAGGTGCAGCGACGGCTCGCCGAAGCGCGGGCCGCTGCCGTAGATGTTGTCGCCGACGATGGCAAAGCCCATCGCGGCGCAGTGCACCCGCAGCTGGTGGGTGCGTCCGGTCACCGGCTCCAGCGCGAGAAACGTCATTCCGGCGCCGCGGCCGAGCACGCGCCAGCGCGTCAGCGCCGGCAGCCCTTCGGGATCGGGCTTCTGCCACCAGCCGCGCTCGGCGTTGAGCCGGCCGAGCGGAATGTCGATCTCGCCCGCATCCTCCACCGGGCCGCTCTCGACCACCGCCCAGTAGGTCTTGTGGATCCTGTTGTGCTTGAACAAGAGCCCGAGCGAGGCGGTGGCCTTGCGGTGGCGCCCCAGAACGAGACAGCCGGAGGTGTCGCGGTCGAGCCGGTGCGCCAGCACGGGCGGCCGCGGCAGCCCGAAGCGCAGCGCCTCGAAGCTCGCCTCGAGATTCGCGCCGCCCTTGGGGCCGCGATGCACCGGGATGCCGGCCGGCTTGTCGATCACCAGCATCAGCCCGTCGCGGTGAAGCACGCGGGCCTGGATCTCGTCCGGGGTCGGTTGCGGCGTATCCATGACGTTTTGGTCACTTTCGTTTCGGCGGCGAAACCGTTAACACACTCTCGCGCCTTCGGGGCGCATTGGGGCCCTTCGAGACGGAACCGCATGAACGACGCGCCGGAACAGGTCAAGCAAAGCTGGTGGCGGCGCCTCTCGTCCGGGCTGAAACGCACCTCTTCCTCGCTCGGCGGCGCCGTCGCCGACCTGGTGTCGAAGCGCAAGCTCGACCGCGCCATGGTCGAGGACATCGAGGACGTGCTGCTGCGCGCCGATCTCGGCACCGACGTCGCCGCGCGGATCGCCGCCGCGGTCGGCCAGGGCCGCTACGACAAGGCGATCTCCGCCGACGAGGTCAAGGCGGTGGTGGCCGCCGAGGTCGAGAAGGTGCTGACGCCGGTGGCGCGGCCGCTGGTCATCGACGCGGCCATGAAGCCCTTCGTCATCCTGGTGGTCGGCGTCAACGGTTCGGGCAAGACCACCACCATCGGCAAGCTCACCGCGAAGCTCACCGCGGAGGGCCGCAAGGTGATGCTCGCCGCCGGCGACACCTTCCGCGCCGCCGCCATCGAGCAGCTCAAGATCTGGGGCAGCCGCACCGGCGCGCCGGTGATCGCGCGCGAGCAGGGCGGCGATTCCGCGGGGCTCGCGTTCGACGCGCTCACCGCGGCGAAGGCCGACGCGCGCGACGTGCTGTTGATCGATACCGCCGGCCGGCTGCAGAACAAGGCCGAGCTGATGAACGAACTCGAGAAGGTGGTGCGGGTGCTGCGCAAGGTCGACGCCTCGGCGCCGCACGCGGTGCTGCTGGTGCTCGACGCCACCGTCGGCCAGAACGCGCTGTCGCAGGTCGAGGCGTTCGGCAAGACCGCCGGCGTCACCGGTCTGGTGATGACCAAGCTCGACGGCACCGCGCGCGGCGGCATCCTGGTGGCGCTGGCCGAACGGTTCAAGCTGCCGGTGCATTTCATCGGGGTCGGCGAGGGCGTCGACGACCTCGCCCCCTTCACGGCGCGCGATTTCGCCCGCGCGGTCGCCGGCATTGACGAGACCTGACGCCATGACCACGCCCATCGCCAAACCCGTGCCGCATCCGCTGTTCAAGCTCGCCACCGAGCTCGGGCCCCTGGTCGTGTTCTTCATCGCCAACGGCAAGGCCGGGCTGTTCGTCGCCACCGCCGCCTTCATGGTCGCGGTGATCGTCGCCATGGCGGTGTCCTACGTGGTGACGCGCCACGTGCCGCTGATGGCGATCATCTCCGCCGTCATCGTCATCGTGTTCGGCGGGCTGACCCTGATCCTGCACGACGAGACTTTCATCAAGGTCAAGCCCACCATCATCTACGGCCTGTTCGGCGCCATCCTCGGCGGCGGGCTGTTGTTCGGCCGTTCGCTGATCGCGGTGATGTTCGACCAGATGTTCAACCTCGACCCGGCGGGTTGGCGGCTCCTGACCCGGCGCTGGGCGTTCTTCTTCTTCGCCATGGCGCTCGTCAACGAGGCGATCTGGCGGTCCCAGACCACAGACGTCTGGGTCGCGTTCAAGGCGTTCGGCGTCATCCCGATCACCGTGGTGTTTGCGCTGCTGCAGATGCCGCTGATCAAGCGCCACCACCTCGAGCCCGCCACCGCCGACATCGCCGACACCGAGCGCGGCAAGGTGGAGTGAGGGTCGCGGGCTTCAAATAATTCAAAGCTTTTGCGACTTTTGCTCGTCATGCCCGCGCTTGTCGCGGGCATCCACGTCTTAGCGGCAGTCCTGCAAAGTAAGACGTGGATGGCCGGGAGACCTTAGCCCTAGCGATCCGTCGAAGACGGATCGCGCTGCCCGGCCATGACGATGGAGGTGTCCCCGCGCCATCCGTTCATCTCCATGACAAACTCACAAGTGGCGCTGCGGTGCCCCGCGCGCTACACTTCCCACGTGTTCCGCAGCCCGGAGACAGTCCCCGCCATGACCATCGACGCCGAAAACCGCCTCACCCACGACGAGCGCCTCGACCGTCTCGCCGAAATCGCCGTCAGGGTCGGTCTGCGGCTGCGCCATGGCCAGGAGGTGGTGGTGACCGCCCCGGTCGAGGCGCTGCCGCTGGTGCGCCGGATCACCGCCCATGCCTACAAGGCCGGCGCCGCGCTGGTGACCACGCTGTACAACGACGACGAATCCACCCTGCAGCGGTTCCGCCATGGATCCGAGGAGAGCTTCGACCACGCCGCCGGCTGGCTCTATGACGGCATGGCGTCCGCGTTCAAGGCTGGCGCCGCGCGGCTCGCGGTGGTCGGCGACGATCCCGCGCTGCTGTCGAGCCAGGATCCCGCCAGGGTGGCACGCGCCAACCGCGCCCGCTCCATCGCCTACAAGCCGGCGCTCGATCACATCGTCAATTTCGACGTCAACTGGAGCATCGTGTCCTGCGCCACGCCGGCCTGGGCCAAGGCGGTGTTCCCCAACGTGCCGCCGTCGGAAGCGCTGGCGCTGTTGTGGGAAGCGATCTTCCTGGCCTCGCGGGTCGACGGCCCCGATCCGATCGCGGCCTGGGCGCATCACGATCACGAGCTCGGCATGCGCACCGCGCTGCTCAACAAGAAGCGCTACGCCGCGCTGCGCTTCCGCGGCCCCGGCACCGACCTCACCGTCGGGCTCGCCGACGACCACCAGTGGGAAGGCGGCGCGACCATGGCCAAGAACGGCATCGTCTGCAACGCCAACATCCCGACCGAGGAGGTCTTCACCACGCCGCACCGGCTGCGCGTCAACGGCACCGTGCGCGCCACCCGGCCGCTGTCCTATCAGGGCACCCTGATCGAGGACATCGCGGTGCGCTTCGAGGAAGGCCAGATCGTGGAGTCCCACGCCAGCGCCGGCGCCGACGTGCTGGCCAAGGTGCTCTCCACCGACGACGGCGCGCGCCGGCTCGGCGAGGTCGCCCTGGTGCCGCAGTCCTCGCCGATCTCGCAGAGCGGCATCCTGTTCTACAACACGCTGTTCGACGAGAACGCCGCGAGCCACATCGCGCTGGGCCAGGCCTATGCCAAGTGCATCCGCGGCGGCGCGCAGCTGACCCCGGAAGAGCTGACGCGCCGCGGCGCCAACACCAGCCTGATCCACATCGACTGGATGATCGGCTCCGCCGAGATCGACGTCGACGGCCTCGACGCCGCCGGCACCGCCGAGCCGGTGATGCGCAAGGGCGAGTGGGTGTAGCCGGCGTTCGCCCGTCGCCACACGCAACGATGCAAGCCTGAACAACCGGGGGAGGCCCGCGCCGATGCCGGACCAGATCATCCTGCACCACTTCGAGGAATCGCCGTTCTCGGAAAAGATCCGGGTGATCTTCGGCATCAAGGCGATCCCGTGGCGCTCGGCGGTGATCTCGCGGATCATGCCGCGGCCCGACCTGATGCCGCTGACCGGCGGCTACCGGCGCACGCCGGTGATGCAGATCGGCGCCGACATCTACTGCGACACCCAGGTCATCATGCGCGAGCTGGAAGCGCGGTTTCCGACGCCGACGCTGTTTCCGCGCGGCAACGCCGGGCTGTCGTGGGCGCTCGCCATGTGGACCGACCGCTCGTTCTTCCAGAACACCGTCAACCTGGTGTTCGGCACGCTCGCCGACCGCGTGCCGAAGGAGTTCATCGAGGACCGCGAGCGGCTGCGCGGCGCCAAGTTCGACGTCGCCGCCATGACGGCGGCGATCCCGCAGATGCGGGACCAGTTTCGCGCCCATCTCGACTGGATCGAGACCGAGCTTTCCGACGGCCGCGACTGGCTTGCCGGCGCGCCGGGGCTCGCCGACGTCCATGCCTACATGAATGTCTGGTACGCGCGCAGCAACCCGATCGGCGTCGACCAACTGCTCGCCGAATTCCCGCGCGTCACCGCGTGGGCCGACCGCCTCCGCGCGCTCGGCCACGGCGCGCGCAGCGAGATGAGCTCGGGCGAGGCGCTCGCCATTGCACGCGACGCGCGCCCGCGCACCGCGCCGGCCGACGATCCCCACGATCCCAATGGCCGCAAGCCCGGCGACCGGGTGAGCGTGACGCCCGACGATTACGGCCGGGTCGCGGTCAGTGGCGAGATCGTCTCGCTGTCGGCCCGGCACATCGCCATCCGCCGCCACGACGAGGTCGCGGGCGAGGTCGTGGTGCATTTCCCGCGGGCGGGATTCGTCGCGGCGCCGGCTTAGGGCGCGCGGAAGCAAGGCGGTTTTTCAAACGGTGAGGTTCGCGGCGGAGGTCTCGCTGCCAAAACCTTCGTCCGCCGCCAGGTCCTCGGCATTGGGGTCGCCGGGCGCCGTCGCCCAGGCCAGTTCGACCAGCGTCACGAACCGCCGGCCGGCACCGTCGAGCTGGCACACGATGAGGCCCTGTTCCTCGATGTAGGCCAGCAGTCGCCGCGCGCGGCGCAGCGAGTGCGTGCCATAGGCGCGGGCGATCGCGGCGTCGCCGGGACAGGGCCAGCCCTCCTTGGCGGCGCGGGCGATCATCATGAAGACCCCCTGCATGTCCTCGGGCAGGATGGACGCGCGGACCGAGACATCCTGCCACGCGTCATCCCCCGCCATGTCGGTGCCCAATCCGGCGCGGGCATGGGTCAGCATGCGGCGGAAGTCACCGAGGTCCGGCACCGCCGCGCCGAGGCCCTCGATGCGGCAGCGGACCACGAACTCCTGATACAGCGCGCCGATGGCGCGGAATCCGGCATCGGGTTCCGCCATGATGGCGCGCAGGATGCGATCCAGCCGCGCGCGCCGCTCCGCCATGGCCTCGGCGTCGAGCGGCGCCTCCACCGCGTCGGGACGGATCTCCAGTGCCGCGGACTTCGCCGCCATCAGCTGGCCGAGCAGGTCCGGCGACGACGGCCGGCGCTGGGGCCGGATCGTCTCCGGCGGCGGCGCCGCCAGGATGACGGCGCGGGCGTCCTCCAGCGCGTCGGGCATCGGCATCAGCCGCGGGGTCGCATTGCGTGGCCGGGTCTCGGTCGGACCGATGCGCAAGCCCAGCGGACGGCGGGACAGCGCAGGGCCCAGCGCCATGAACTGCCCGCGTTCCAGGTCCCGGAAGGCATCGGCCTGTCGACGCTCCATGCCCAGCAGATCGGCGGCGCGCGCCATGTCGATATCGAGGAAGGTGCGGCCCATCAGGAAATTGGAGGCCTCGGCGGCGACGTTCTTGGCAAGCTTGGCCAATCGCTGGGTGGCGATCACTCCCGCGAGCCCGCGCTTGCGGCCACGGCACATCAGGTTGGTCATGGCCCCGAGCGACAGCTTGCGGGCCTCGTCGGACACGTCGCCCGCGACCGCCGGCGCGAACAGCTGCGCCTCGTCCACCACCACCAGCATCGGGTACCAGTGGTCGCGGCCGACCTCGAACAGCCCGCCGAGGAAAGCCGCGGCGCGCCGCATCTGGTTCTCGGCGTCGAGCCCTTCGAGATTGAGCACCGTGGAGACACGATGGATGCGCACCCGCTCGCCGGCGACCTGCAGGCTGCGCTCGGTATGGTCCTCGGCATCGATCACGAGGTGACCGAAATGCCCGGCCAGCGTCACGAAGTCGCCTTCGGGGTCGATGATGGTCTGCTGCACCCAGGGCGCGCTCTGCTCCAGCAGCCGGCGCAGCAGATGGGATTTGCCGGAGCCCGAATTGCCCTGCACCAGCAGGCGGGTCGCCAGCAGTTCCTCGAGGTCCAGAGCCGCCGCGGCGCCCGCCGTCGTGTGTCCCATCTCGATCGCAACGGTCATGGCTCGACTCAAACCTTCCTCGCGGAGAAGGGGGCTTATCAACCCGATCGCACCCCGTCGAGCGCCGCAGCCGCATCATCCACGAGCGCGTTGCTTCCCTGGGGATCGTTCACGCGGGTCAAGCCTGGTCAAGCCCGGCCATGACGGGAGGTGAGGTCAGCGCTCTCATTTATCCGACAAGAACTCATTTTCCTCGCGGGCATGGCGGTCGAGTCGGTCTCGCAATCGCGCCATCAGCCTTTATATGCTGCAGGCGCCGTGCCGGCGCGACCCTGCCAAGGATGCTCCATGTCCATTTCCATGTACGACGCCACGGTTCCCGTGCTGCTGCGCGGCCTCACGGTCGTCGCGCGCTACCTCGACAAGGCCGAGGCCCATGCGGCCGAGCAAGGCTTCGATCCCGCGGTGCTGATCGGTGCGCGGCTGTTCCCGGACATGGCGCCGCTGTCGGCCCAGGTCCAGCGCACCAGCGATTCGGCCAAGGGCGCGCTGGTCCGGCTCGCCGGCATCGAGGTGCCGGCGTTTCCCGACACCGAGACCACGTTCGCCGAGTTGAAGACGCGGGTGGCGAAGACGGTCGCGCTGCTCGAGGCGGCAACGCCGCGGCAGTTCGAGGGCAGCGAGGCGAAACGCATCGAGCTCAAGCTGCGCGGCACCACGGTGACTCTGACGGGCCAGCAATTCGTCCTGGGGTTCCTGCTGCCGAATTTCTTCTTCCACGTCACCACGCTGCACGACATCCTGCGTCACAACGGCGTCAGGATCGGCAAGGCCGACTATCTCGGCGAACTGCCGGCGTGACACGCCGCCGGGGGAGTGAGCGCGATCGAAGGCGCCGCCTTGCTCTCCTGCGTCACCCGCGGGCTTGACCCGTGGGTCCACTCTTCAAAACCTCGCCGCGTTGCAAAGAGTGGATTGCCGGGTCAAGCCCGGCAATGACGGCAAACATTATCTCACCGCGCCCTACCGCCTTGCGTACTCCGCGATCGCCGACCAGTCCTTGTCGCCGAATCCGGCATCGACGGCCTGCGTCATCCGCGTCCGCACCGCGTCGAGCTGCGGCAGCCGCTTGCCGGCGCTCGCGGCCGCCGCGGTGGCGAGCCGCAGGTCCTTCAGCCCGAGCCGCATCTTGAAGCCGGGCTCGAAATCGCCGCTGGCGATCTTGGCGCTGTAGGTCTCATAGGACCGCCCGGCGAACAGTGGGCCGATCACCACGTCGAAAAATTCCCTGGGCGCGATGCCGTAGCTGCCGGTGAGCTCGGTGGCTTCGGTCATCGCTTCCACCGCCATGGCGATCATCATGTTGCCGGCGATCTTGGTGGCGTTGGCCTGCTTGGGATCCTCGCCCATCAGCCAGGTCTTGCGGCCGATGACGTCGAACAGCGGCTGCGCCCTGGCGACCGCCGCCTTGTCGCCGGCGGCGACGATGGTGAGCTGCGCCGTCGCGGCGACGTCGGGCCGGCCGAACACCGGCGCGGAGACGTAGCCAAGCCCGGCCTCGGCATGGCGCGCGCGCAATTCGTCGGCGAACGCGACCGAAATGGTTGCGGTCACCACATGCACCGCCCCAGTGCGGGCGTGGGCCAACACGCCGGGGCCGAGCAGCACCTCGCGGATCGCGTCGTCGTCGGACAGCATGGTGAGCACCACGTCGGCCTGGAAGGCGTCGCGCGGCGAGGCCACCATCTCGAGGCCATCGCGGTCGACCGCCGCCACGGCGGACCGGTTCCAGGCGCGGACCCGATGTCCGGCTTTGGCGATGTTGTGCGCCATCGCGAGGCCCATCTTGCCGAGTCCGATGAATCCGACGTCCATGAGAGTCTCCATTCTGATCGCGCGGCCGGCGTGGACCTGGCATGGCCGATCGTCGCGCGGCGGGGCCCGCGAGCCTGCCGCCGATAGATAGGACGCGAGCGGCCCCGTCGCATCCGGGGCGCGGTCAAAAACGCGTCATGCGCGGCCGGGTCAAGAATGCCAGAATAGCCCGGGAACGGGCGCCGCCGTTCGCTCAGGCCTTGCATCCATGACCAACGCCGCCGCCGTCGTCCTGATCAAGGCCCTGCACACCGCCGTCTTCCTGTTCGCGTCGGGCTGCATTCTTTACGTGGTCTATTGCGCGGTCGTCGGCCGCGCCCGGAAGTGGTGGCTTCGCGCCGCCATGGTCGTTCCCGTCGCCATCGGCGCCGCGTGGTGGGTCAACGGTCACGAATGCCTGCTGTCGACGGTGATCTATCGGCTGTCCGATGCCGACCACGCGGTGACGGACATCTATCTGCCGGACTGGATGGCCCGCAACATCATGCCGGTGTCGACCGCGGTCCTGGCGCTCGCCGGCGCCGGCGTGCTGTGGCGGACGCTGACCCATCGTTGGCGCGGAGGCTGAGTCGTTGGCGCGACTGGCGGACGTCAGCCCTCCGCTTCCCCCGGCACGATCGCGGCACGCACGATCTTGCCGTTGCGCAGCACGCTGACCGGCAGCCGCCGGCCGATGCGCTCGTGGGTCAACAGCCGCACCAGGTCGTCGCCGCCGCCGACCGGCAGCCCGTCGAGCGACAGCAGGACGTCGCCGGCCTCGAGCCCCGCGGCGGCGGCCGGGCCGCCGGCGGCGATGTCGTCGAGC
>JARLJA010000088.1 GCA_031291445.1 Xanthobacteraceae bacterium
CGGATCTCGGCCTCGTCGCGCACGCCGCCGAGCGACACGCGCACGAATTCGCGGCCGGTCGCCTTGGCGATCGACTTGCCGAGCGAGGTCTTGCCGACCCCCGGAGGGCCGACCAGGCACAGGATCGGGCCGGTCAACTTATTGGCGCGCGACTGCACCGCGAGGTACTCGACGATGCGGTCCTTGACCTTCTCGAGCCCGTAGTGATCGGCGTCGAGAACCTGCTGGGCGGCGTTGAGGTCCTTCTTGACCTTGGACTTCTTGCCCCACGGAATCGACAGCAGCCAGTCGAGGTAGTTGCGCACGACGGTCGCCTCGGCGGACATCGGCGACATCTGACGGAGCTTCTTGAGCTCGTGCTGGGCCTTCTCCCGCGCTTCCTTGGAGAGCTTGGTCTTCTTGATCTTGTCTTCCAGATCGGCGAGTTCGTCGCGGCCCTCGTCGTCGCCGAGTTCCTTCTGGATCGCCTTCATCTGCTCGTTGAGATAGTACTCGCGCTGGGTCTTCTCCATCTGGCGCTTGACGCGCGAGCGGATCTTCTTCTCGACCTGCAGCACCGAGATCTCGCTCTCCATCAGCCCGAGCACCTTCTCGAGCCGCTCGGAGACCGACAGCGTCTCCAGGATGCCCTGGCGATCGGAGATCTTGACGGCGAGGTGCGAAGCCACGGTGTCGGCGAGCTTGGCGAAATCAGTGATCTGCTGAACCACTCCCACCACTTCGGCCGAGATCTTCTTGTTCAGCTTCACGTAGCTCTCGAAATCGGAGACCACGGAGCGCGCCAGCGCCTCGACTTCGACGCTGGTGGCGTCGGTGTCGGCCAGTGCGACGGCGGTCGCCTCATAGTAGTCCGAGCGGGCGGCGTATTTGGTGACGCGCGCGCGCTCGAGCCCCTCGACCAGCACCTTCACGGTGCCGTCCGGCAGCTTCAGCAACTGCAGCACGCTCGCCAGCGTCCCGATCTCGTAGATCGCGTCGGGCTTCGGATCGTCGTCGGACGCGTTCTTCTGCGTCGCCAGCATGATCAGCGCGTCGGTCTTCATCACCTCTTCGAGCGCGCGAATCGATTTCTCGCGGCCGACGAACAGCGGCACGATCATGTGCGGGAAGACGACGATGTCGCGAAGCGGCAGGACTGGGTAGGTGTGGCTTTCGCCGTGAACGATGGTGGGCCGGGACTTGGGGGCAGTCATGCCGTCATTCCTTTTCGTTGCGCCCCCCTGCGTGCGGCCCGCCGTCGTGGCGCAGCCAATACAGGGTGCCTTGTTGCCGGCCAGGACGAGGGCTCTCATGAGCCAGCGATCGCACCGCGATCCCCCACCTGACCGGGTCCTGCGTACTGCGAATCTTGATCCAGGTTCGCTCCGCAAGCCGCTATTAGGTGGCTATCGGTGACCGGGGTGTCAAGTGAACGCCGCCGCACCGTCAGCTTAGCAAGAGTCGTGCCGCGCTCAACGTGCTTCACGTCCGGACACGGCAAGATTCCGACGTCGAAACCCGGACATCCAGACAAAGAATCGAGAGCCAGACATGGCAAGGGCCGCCAGATTCAATCTGGCGGCCCGCCAATTCATGGGATGCGCGGTGGTCAGGCGCTGGCGCTGCTCTCGACCGCCCGATCCGAACGGTCGGCGTAGATATAGAGCGGACGCGCGGTGGCCTCGACGACGTCGCGCGAGATCACCACCTCCTCGACGCCCTCCAGGCCCGGCAGATCGAACATGGTCTCGAGCAGGATGCCCTCCATGATCGAACGAAGGCCGCGCGCGCCGGTCTTGCGCTCGATCGCCTTGCGCGCGATCGCGCCCAGCGCCTCGTCGGCGAAGGTCAGCTCGATGTTCTCCATCTCGAACAGCCGCTGGTACTGCTTGACCAGTGCGTTCTTCGGCTCCTGCAGGATCTTCTTCAGCGACGCCTCGTCGAGATCCTCGAGCGTCGCCACCACGGGCAGGCGCCCGACGAATTCCGGGATCAGGCCGTACTTCAGCAGATCCTCGGGCTCGACCTCGCGGAAGATCTCGCCGGTGCGCCGGTCCTCCGGCGCCATGACCTGCGCGGCAAAGCCGATCGAGGTCGAGCGACCGCGCGCCGAGATGATCTTCTCGAGACCCGAAAACGCGCCGCCGCAGATGAACAGGATGTTGGTGGTGTCGACCTGGAGGAATTCCTGCTGCGGGTGCTTGCGGCCGCCCTGCGGCGGCACCGACGCCACGGTTCCTTCCATGATCTTGAGCAGCGCCTGCTGGACGCCCTCGCCCGAGACGTCGCGGGTGATCGACGGGTTGTCCGACTTGCGCGAGATCTTGTCGATCTCGTCGATGTAGACGATGCCGCGCTGGGCGCGCTCGACGTTGTAGTCCGCCGCCTGCAAAAGCTTCAGGATGATGTTCTCGACGTCCTCACCGACGTAACCAGCCTCGGTCAGCGTGGTGGCGTCCGCCATGGTGAACGGCACGTCGAGGATGCGCGCCAGCGTCTGCGCCAGCAGCGTCTTGCCGGAGCCGGTCGGGCCGATCAGCAGGATATTGGACTTCGCCAACTCGACGTCGTTGTGCTTGGTCTGGTGGTTCAGCCGCTTGTAATGGTTGTGAACCGCGACCGAGAGCACCTTCTTGGCATGCTGCTGGCCGATGACGTAGTCGTCCAGGACCTTGCAGATCTCCTTCGGCGTCGGAATGCCGTCCCGCGACTTCACCAGCGAAGACTTGTTCTCCTCGCGAATGATGTCCATGCACAGTTCGACGCACTCGTCACAGATGAAGACGGTCGGACCGGCGATCAGCTTGCGGACTTCGTGCTGGCTCTTTCCGCAGAACGAGCAATAGAGGGTGTTCTTCGAATCGCTCGTACCGACCTTGCTCATTCCAGTCTCCGTCTACCGCTCGGACTTTGCCGGCCTGTCATTCTGCCCACACCAAACTGGTGTTTAGATAGGAGCAAAATCCGTACCAGAAAAGCCCCTCCAATCCAGATGCCCGCACGAATCGGGGTTAACTCGTCCCTCCCGGGATACTACCCGATATGCGCCATCGGGCTATCGTGACAGTCGACTATCAAGAATTCGCTAATCGGAGGGAAGCCCCAACCGCGCAAATCGCACCCAGATTCGGTCAAATCTGCGATCACACCGGGTTAATTTCAAGTGCCGTGGCGTCGATGCCACGCGCCAGCAGGCCGGAACCGGCCCCGAGCCGGAACCAGCCAAGCAATGAATCAGCTCCCTAGGATCCCCTTCAGTCCGGCGTAGATCGAACCGGTGGCTGTCGTCAACAGCCCAATCATCGGCCCGGCGGTCTTCATGAGGTCCTGAATCCGGCGCGCGCGACGACGCAGTGTCTCCTCCCCGACATGCTGGCCGAGCAGACGCGCCACCTGGAGGGCGGCGGCGTTGGGTTGCCCCGCCGCCGCCATGGTCTGCGGCAGCAGCCGGAACGTCAGCAGCGCCAGCAGATTGCCGGCGCCATAAGCCAGCGCGATGCTGCTTGCGTATTCCAGCGCCTCGCGCCACTCCCGCCACGACTGCGGCACAACGCTGACGCTGTCGATATAGCCGATCACGGCCAGCATCCCGGTCACGCTGAGGACCGCCGTGACGATGCCCAGCGCGATCGCCCCACGAAAGCCGGTCCGGTGCAGGACGAACAGCTCGATCCCGAACGGCAACGGGATGATCACCGACGCAATTCGCAGGTAGAGCGGCGATACGTTCAGCGCCACGGTGACGAGAAAATGCGCGCCGAGCAGGAGCAGGCCCGGCGCGAGCACATAGAGCGCCAGCTGGCCCGCGAGGAAGCGTACGGGGTGCTCGCTCAGCGCCAGCCTGGTTCGGGCGCGGTCGAGGTCGTTCTGCAGCCGGTCGAGTTCGGCGACCAGCAGCAGGTTCTCCAGCACCAGCGGGCGCACCACGCGCTGGTCCCGACCGCAATTCTTGCAGACGATGGCCTCGTCCTTGATCGTCTCGGCGCAGAACGGACAATCCATCAGCCGGCGCCCGCCTGTGAGCTTCGTTCCGTGCCGGATCGCCGCGGCGTCGCGCGGATCCCGAGCGCGCTCACTCCGCTGCTCCCGTGCGCGGGGCGAGCCGGCGACCACGCGCTGTCAACCTTGCCCTCGCCTCCGCGAGTTCGGTCCGCAGCCGGTCGCGCTTGCGGATCAGTTCGTCGTGCTCGCGGACAAGCGCCTCGGGGACCGCGATGTCGCGGCCGCAGGTGGCGCAGACGAGGGCCCGATCGTCGACCTCACCGGTACAGTATGGGCACCGCGCCACCATGCTCGCCTACGGCATCACCTTGAGGACGAAGCTCGCGGTCGAGACCCGCCCGTCGGAATCGCGCACGTCGACCCGCATCTCGTGATCGCCCGGCGGCAGTTCGGCATCCGGAATGTCGATGCCGGCCGGTTGCGCGAAAGGCTTGACCCGCGGCGTGAGGTCGACGTTCGGAGTCTTCAGGTAGGTCACCTGCAGACCGTTGAGGTCGATGGTGGCGCCGCCGAAGGCCTGAAACCTGATCTGAAGGTGAACGGGCGAACGCAGGTCGCCCTTGTCGATCTCGGCCAGCTCGATGCGCGGGCCCCGCGTGATCCCGCGCGCAGCCATCGCGAACGCCCCCTTCGGCGGCGGCAATTTGGCTTCCTCGGCGGTCACCAGCACCGTCCCCGCCCAAGCCTGCGTCGCCACCTGACCCGACAGGATTGCTGCCACGGCCAGCGCCAGGCCGCTCGCCACGACGATCCGCATTCTGCGCCCCTCGCCCATTGACCAGACAAATGCTAGCACGCGACGCTGGCCGCGCGACAGCCCCGGGATCATTGCCGGCCGCCGTCGCCGATGATGGAATACGGAGCCCAGAACAGCGGGTGGGCATAGGCAAACTGTGTCCTGCCACTCAGGCCGACGTAGCCCGGCCCGTCGACCAGCGCCATCATCGCCTGTCGCAGGGCCTCGCCGCGCGGCACCGCCGGATCGTCAGCCTGCCGCCGGAACAGGTCGGCGATGAGCTGGCGCGCCGACAGCGAATGGACCGCCCAGTTGGTCACCAGGATTGCCCGCGTGCCGGCATAGAAAAACGCCCGGCCGAGTCCCGAGGCGGCCTCGGCGCCGGCACCGGACCCCGCTCCGGTATTGCATGCGGAGAGCAGAACCCAATCGGCATCAAGCCGCAGCGTCAGGATGTCTTCCATCGTCAGCAGCCCGTCGCCCTCCACTCCGGCGACGCTTGGCGCCGACAGCGCCAATGCCGGCTGGCTCAGACCGTCGAGTTCACCGGGGACGAGGCCATGGGTAGCGAATGCAACGATCTTGAAGCCCGACAGGTCGATCGACTTGACCCTCGCTTCATTGGCGTCCTTGCCGAGATTGAGCACTTCGGCGGGATCGGCGTGCAGCGCCAGGGCGATCGCCCGCAACTCGTCGGCGGTATCCGGCAGCCTCGGCAGTTGCGCGAGCTGCGCGGTCGTCGCGGTGTCCAGCCGCGGGCTCGATCGCCGCTGCAACGGCGCCCCGCGCGTGATGGTAGGCACCTCGCCGGGCAGGACGGCGTCGCCGGCGGATGCCGTCGCGGTCTCCCGTGCCGCCTCCGCGGCCTGCTCGGCATTGAACAACGGATCCCCGAACGCGATCAGGGCCTTTCGCGTCGCCTTGCCCGACGGCAACGACCGCAGGGTCACGAACGCCGAGGCGGACGGCACCAGAGTCACGGCGTGATCGCGCGCCAGCCACGGCACCTTCCGGTAGCTTGAAAACAGCGGATCGTCATTCGGATCGATGGTGCTTGGCGCCGTCGGCAGCAGCGACAACGGCAACAGCCCGAGTGCGCCATTGGTGACCACGATCAGCCGGTGGGCCGGCTGCCACGCCTCTTCGACCGGCTTGAGCAGCTTCTGGTAGAGACCGAAGGCACGCGGCAGGTCGAACGGCGGAATGTCGGAGATCATGGCGGCGTTCGGCTCGAGGGCTTCACGGAGCCTGGTGACCTCGGCGTTGAGGTCGCCGAGACTGAGCCCGAGGCGGACGAAACGGGTCGGCACGCCCTTGCGAACGACCCAGACGAAACTGTCGAAGCGACCGAAATAGAACGACAGCATCGCCTCGTCATCGGCGAGCCTGGCCTGGACGAGTTCGGGCGTCGGCGGTTGCGGCTTGGTCAGGCTCGCATAGTCGGGAAATTTCCGGGCGATGTCCTTGGTCAATTGCGCGTGCAGTTCCTGCAGCTTGGCGAGTTGGGCCTGGGTCTCCTTGAGCGCGGCCGCATCACGCTCGGCGCTCGACAGCGCCAGGAGATTGTTCAGCGTGCCGACCGCGGCGCCGATCTGCTTGTCGGTGTCCTGGACCTGGCGCACCAGGGCCGCGAGATCCGGATTGCTCGCCGCAGACCGCACCGACGACTGCTGCAGTGCCCGCTGCACCGACTGACCACGCAGTGCGTCCGCGTCGGCGAAGGTCTCCTCCGCGATCCGCGGTGGTGCGATCGCGGGATTCTTGGTGACAAGCGAGAAGTAGGATTCGACCACGAACCGGATTCGCGTTTGGCGGGCGGCCGCCGTCGCGCCGCTGTCGTCGTCACTGTCTGCCCACGGCGCAACCAGAACCGGAATGGTGGCGCGAAACAGCGTCAGCGCCTCGTCCTGGCGGCCGCTGCCCGCAAGCGCGGCGGCATAGAATCCGCGGGCCACCGCCGTGGTCGCGCTGTTGTCGCCGGTCCGCGCCTTCTCGCGTTCGAAGGCCTTCTGCGCGATCTCGACGGCGTTGCTCACCTTGCCCTGGCTCAGCATCACGCTGACGCGCGACAGCCCGCCGCCGGCATTCTCCTTGAGCGCGGGGTCCCAACGCGCGATCCAGCCGTCGATCCGGTCGTAGAGCGCGGCGGCATCGGCATAGTTGTGTTCCAGCCCGAGAACCTGGGCGAGAAACAGCTGGGTGTTGACGAGCGGGACGCTGTCGTCGGAATACCCCAGCCCCTTGTAGATATCGACCATCCGGCGCAGCAGCTTTTCGGCGTCCTCGTAGCGGCCCTGCTCCTGAACCGCGAACACCAGGACGCCCAGCACCAGCGCGGTATCGGCGTGGTACTTGCCGTTCTTGGCGAGCTGGTTCAGCAAGGCGCGGCGGATGTCGGCCTCGCCTTCGCCCACCCGCCCCTGCCTCACCTTCGCCCGGCCCTCGAAGGCGAGGTCGCGATCCGATGCCCGCTCCATTTCGCTGGCCGGAGGCGCGCTGGGCCATTGCGGCAGGAGACGCAGCGTCTCGGCAAAAAGCTGAGACGCCTTGCGATATCCCTCCTCCGCGTCGCCGTACCGCCCGCGCGCCTCGGCAATGCGCGCGTTTCCCGACTCGACGATGGCCGTGAAGCTGGTGCCGTAGAGCGGATATGTCCCCCACGACTTCGCTTCCGCCAGCAGCGCCCGGTTCCGGCCGGCATATTGCTCGGCGCGGTCGACGTCGCCGGCGTTGAGGTACGAGTTCATCATCATGAAGTTGAGGCCGAACAGCCGGCCGCGCGACTGCTTGCTGAAGGCCGCCTGCTGCCTGGTGTTGATCTCGGCGGTGCGCCGGTATTCTCCGAGGTCCCACAGCCGCCGCATCAGGAACTGTTCGTAGCGGCTGACGACGTTGGTGTAGTCGTCGCCCTGGCCGAATTTGACGGCGAGTTCGGCGTCGGCGAGCGCGTCGCGACCACGGCCCAGGGTGGCGCGGGCCTGGGCCCGGTTGTAGTAGAAATCCGCCAGGTCGTTCGGCTTGGCATCATGCGGCGGCACGGCCTCGGCCTGAACCGTGAGCTTGGCGACTTCGGTCGGATTGGGCTTTTGCTGGTCCAGGATCGCGGTGATGTCGGCGACACTGCGCGGCGGCGCGACGAAGGCCGCAACCGCGGTGCGGGCCGCCTCGATGTCGCGCTTGCCGGGATCGGCTATCACGTCACGCCGCTCCAGCGGCAGGTCGCCCTTCCTGGCGATCGCCGCCGACATCAGCTTGCCGACGCAGGCCTGGACCGCGTCCTTGGCGTTCGGCCGGCAACCCTCGACATATTGTTGCCAGGACCCGCCGCTGCGCATGACTTTGGCGCGAACGCAGGCCTGCACGATGGGCTTGCCGACGCTCTCGCGGCACCTCTCGATCATCGCATCGGTATCGATCGCGAACGCCCGGGGCGCGGCGACCACCAGGGCGACCAGCAGCAGCATCGTCCACACGGCGACCAGGCGTCTTGTGACGGGCGGCGCGAACAGCGGACGTGCGGACATCGGAAGTGCGGACATCGTGGACGTCCCTCGCGTGGAGGCATGGCGCGCCTTCCGCTACAGTGTGCGCCCGCGCCAAAGCCACGGTCAAGCGCGCGTCGCGCGCTGCTGCAAGCGAAAGCCAGTGCCAACGGGAGGGCCGACGAGTCCGTGCCGAACACAAACCCAAAACGCAAAAGGGACGCCGCATCGCGGCGTCCCCAACACTGCAGTCTCGAAGTTCAGCGAAACCCGGCCTCCAGGCTCAGGTCGCGGCTTTCGGCGCCGCGGACTCCTCGGTGCGCTTGTCGATGACCTTGTCGATCAGTCCGAAATCCTTGGCCATTTCGGAGGTGAGGAACTTGTCGCGCTCCAGCGCTTCCTCGATGGTCTGGTAGGCCTGCCCGGTGTGCTTGACGTAGATCTCGTTGAGACGCTTCTTCAGGTTCAGGATCTCCTGGGCATGGAGCATGATGTCGGTCGCCTGGCCCTGGAAGCCGCCCGACGGCTGGTGCACCATGATCCTCGCGTTCGGCAGGGCGAAGCGCATGTCCTTCTCGCCGGCGGTCAGCAGCAGCGAGCCCATCGAGGCGGCCTGTCCCGTGCACAAGGTCGACACCGGCGGGCGGATGAACTGCATGGTGTCGTAGATCGCCAGGCCCGACGTCACGACGCCGCCCGGCGAGTTGATGTACATCGAGATTTCCTTCTTCGGATTCTCCGCCTCGAGAAACAGCAGTTGCGCGACGACCAGGGTCGCCATGCCGTCCTCGACCGGGCCGGTCAGGAAAATGATGCGCTCCTTCAGGAGGCGCGAAAAGATGTCGTAGGCCCGTTCCCCGCGGTTGGTCTGCTCGACCACCATCGGCACGAGGTTCATGTAGGTTTCGATCGGATCGCGCATGTCTCACCTGGGGTTGACGCGAGCGTCCGATCGATGAGCCTGGCATGAAGCCGCCGGCTCGGGCGGACGCCCCGGAGTGCAGGGGGAAGATATAGGCCGATTGACCGGCGACAAGGCCGGTGAGCCGTCCGGCCGGGCAAAAATGCCCGCGGCAGGCAGCGCCGGTGCGGCCGGATACGTCTGGAAGCCGTCAGTTCAAGCTGATTCGGCTGGCGCCGGCCAGTTCGCCCGGCGGTTATCGTTAACGCCTGATGTGAGCCGCGACGGCCCGCCGCCTCATGACGGGCCGCGCTCGTCCTCAGGCCGCGCTCTTCTCGTCGTCGTCCTTGTAGAGCTCCTCGCGCGTCACCTTCTTGTCGGTGACATTGGCGAGCTCGAGGATGAAGTCGACGACCTTGTCTTCGTAGATCGGAGCCCGCAGCTGCGCCAGCGCGTTGGGATTGTTGCGGTAGAAGTCCCACACTTCCTTCTCGCGGCCCGGCATCTGCCGCGCCCGGTCGATGACCGCGCGGCTGACTTCGTCGTCGGTCACGGTGATCTTGTTCTTGTCGCCGATTTCCGACAGCACCAGTCCGAGGCGCACGCGCCGGTCGGCGATCTTGCGATATTCCTCCCGCGCGGCCTCCTCCGTCGTGTTCTCGTCGGCGAAGCTCTTGCCGGTGGACTGCATCTCCGACGTGATCGAGTTCCACATCAGTTCGAATTCCTGCTCCACCAGCGAGGGCGGCGGGTCGAAACGATGGGCCTCGTCGAGGCGATCCAGCAGCATGCGCTTGACGCGCTGGCGGGTCGCACCGGCGAATTCCTGCGTCAGCCGCTCACGCATCGCGTCCTTGAGCTTGTCGAGCGATTCGAGGCCCAGCGTCTTGGCGAATTCGTCGTCGATCACCGCGTCCTTGGCGACCTCGATCTTGCTCGCGGTGGTCTCGAATTCCGCGTCCTTGCCCGCCAGGGTGGCGTTGCCGTACTCGGCCGGGAACGTCACCTTCACCGTGCGGGTCTCGCCCTCGCCGATGCCGATCAGCTGGTCCTCGAAACCGGGAATGAACGCACCCGAGCCGATCACCAGGGGAATGTCCTCGCCGGTGCCGCCATCGAAGGCGACGCCGTCGATGGTGCCCTTGAAGGCGACGGTGACGCGGTCGCCCGCGGCGGCCTTGGCGCCCTCGCCCTTGGCTTCGTAGGGCCGGTTCTGCTCGCCGATGCGCTTGATGGCCTCGTCGATATCAGCCTCGGTCACTTCGGCGACCGGCTTCTCGACGTGGAAGCTCTTGAAGTCGGCGAGCTGAATCGCCGGCACCACTTCGATCGCCACCGTGTAGGCGAGGTCCGACTTGCCCGCGAGGATATCCTCGATCTCCTTGGTCTCGGTGGGCATGGTGACCTTGGGCTCGGTCGCCAGTCGCAGGCCGCGCTCGGTGAAGAGCTGCGTGTTGCTGTCGCGGATGAGCTGATCGACGGTCTCGGCGGCGACCGAGCGGCCGTACACCTTCTTGAGATGCGCCAACGGCACCTTGCCCGGCCGGAAGCCGTTGATGCGGACCTTGTCCTTCAGGTCGACGAGGCGGGCATCCACCTTGGCGTCGATCTCCGCGGCGGCGATGCTGACCAGAAATTCGTGCTTCAATCCGTCGGCGACGGTCTCTTTCACCTGCATGGCGCTAACTTCTTCCTCCGCCGGTCGAGGACCGGCTCGTTGCAATCACGTTCGACGACAGGCCGCGGCCCGCGTTCATGGTTCCCGAGATCTCACATCCCGGATCAGTGCGCATGGAAGCGGCTACGCCTCCGCCCACTTCGTCCTCATACCCGCACCGGTGATCGAGTCCGATCACGCGCCGCCGGGTCAACAAAACGCGGCGCGGATGGTGCGGGCGGAGGGACTCGAACCCCCACAACTTTCGTCACTGGAACCTAAATCCAGCGCGTCTACCAATTCCGCCACGCCCGCGAGGCACCTGTCCGGTGGCGAGGCCCGCTAGTGTCCCGATTCCGACACTCGCATCTCGTTTAGGCCGAGCACCTCCGCGAATGTTAAAACCAAACGGTAACGACACCAGCCAACTTCAAGATTCTGGTGCGGTTTTGGATTCGACATGCGCCTGGAAGACTCGCAGCACCCGTGAAGCGAACGTCAAATCCACCGCACTAGGCGGCGGGCTTATAGCACGCGCCTCCCGGTCCGCAGCAAAAAAATGACCGGGGACGGGCGTCGGGCGGCCACCACGATCGGGCCGCGGATCGGCTGGACTGCTCCGGCAAAAAGTGCTCCGCATCGCCGATGCGAACGCCGCCCGCCCAGCCCTCCCGTCGCGATGTCCTGGCCGGCTTCGGCGGCCTCGCCGGCGCGCTCGCCGCACGCCCGTCTTGCTCCCGGGCGGATGCCCGGACCACCGCCGCGCTCGGGCTGCGTCTTGCCGCGGCCGAGGCATTGCTCCGCGGCACTTTGCCCGCCTCTCCGGTGTGGGACTTCAGCGGCGGCCCGTGGCCGCTGTTGCGCCAGGACGACAGCCTCGACCTCACGCTGACCAACGATCTGCCGGTTCCGGTGCTCCTGGACTGGCGCAGCTGCGACGGCACGCCGGCGATCGAACCCCTGCTGGTCCAACGACCCTTGCAGCCGGGGCAGACATCCACCCTGCGTCTGACGCTAACCCAGGCCGGAACCGTGCTGTACGACGCCCGCCTGCTGGGCGACGGGCTGCTCCGGCCCCTGCCTGCCAGCGGTCTCGCCGTGCTCGAGCGCAAACCGCCCATGGTCGACGCCGACCGTCTGGTAACGATCACCGACTGGCGGGTGCGGTCCGACGGCAGCGTGGTGGCGCCAGGGGTCGACCCCGGCGACGCTCTGGCAGTCTTCACCGCCAATGGCGCGACTGCCCTGGATATCGCCATCCGTGCCCATTCGCGACTGAGATTTCGCTTCATCAATGCGTGCCATCGGTCTCCAATCGCACTGAAAATCGACGATCATGACCTTCGTTTCATGGCCATCGACGGCCTGCCCGCGTCGCCCTTTAGCGCCCGCGACGGTCAGCTCGTGCTGGCTCCCGGAACGCGGATTGACGCTTTCGTCGACGCCACCGGGCGCCCCGGAACCAGGTCGGCGATCTGGCTCCATGACCGGGTTTCGGCCCGGCGACTGGGTCAGCTGGTGTACGACGTCGCCGAGCCGTTGCGGCCGGCGCCGCTCGGCCCGCCCGACGCGCTGATGGTAAGCGCCGTTCCCGAGCGGCTCGCACTTTCGTCGGCCCGCCGCATCGAGCTGGCGGTGGATGTCCGCACCGAGGGCGCGACGGCGACCTGGAGTTCGCCTTCGGCCTTCACGACCGCCACCCCTCCCGCATTCCAGGTCAAGCGCGGAGCCACCGTGGTCCTGGCGCTGCTCAACCGGGCCGCGGCGCCGGTTACCTTTCACCTTCACGGCCATCGCATGCGCTGGCTCGACCGCCTCGACGACGGCTGGAAGCCGTTCTGGCTCGATACCCTGCTGGTGCCCGGCGGCCAGACCGTCCGCGTCGCCTTCCTCGCCGAACACGTCGGTCCGTGGTTGATGGAGATGATGGGGACCGAGTGGACGGCGCCGCGCCTGGTGAACTGGTACGCGGTGTCGTGATCACGGCCGGCGGTTAGGCTGGAGCCCCGGGCATCTCGATACCAAATCGCTGGTAGAGCCCGCGGGTGACCGCCGGCAAGGCCTCGGTCAGATCCTCCGCGATCAGCCCGGGACCGACCCGCACGGCCGCGTCGCCATGCATCCAGACCCCCATGGCGGCGGCCGCAAACGGCGACACGCCTTGCGCCATCAGCCCGGCGATGATGCCGCTCAGCACGTCGCCTGCGCCGGCCGTCGCGAGCCACGGCGGGGCATTTGCCGCGATGGCAGCCTGGCCGTCCGGCGACGCCACGGTGGTGTCAGGCCCCTTGAGGAGCACCGCAGCAGCGCCGGACATATCGGCAGATATCCGCGTTTTTTCAAGTTTTGAATAAACAGTAGATTCAACTCCTATCGATTTGAAAATACGCCTGAACTCCCCTTCATGTGGCGTCATGACGACGCGGCGAGCGGGATTGGCTTTGATGGCCTCGAACAGCGCTTCCGGAGCCTCCTCGAAGCTGGTCAGGGCATCGGCGTCGAGGACGACGGCACGATCGCCGCGCAGAACGGCCAGGACCAGCTCCCGCGTCCTCGGTCCAACCCCGACCCCGGGGCCAATGACGCAGGCGTTGAGGCGCGCGTCCGCGAGCATGGCCGACAATTCGGCGGGCGTGTCCACGGACCTCACCATGACCGCCGTTACCGCGCTGGCGTTGATGGCGAGCGCGTCCCGCGGCGTCGCCAGGGTCACAAGCCCGGCCCCGGCCCGCAGCGACGCTCGCGCCGCCAGCCGCGCCGCCCCCGTCGCGGCGGGCCCGCCGGAGACCACCACGACGTGCCCCCGCGCGTATTTGTGGCCGTCGACCCGCGGCACCGGAAACGCCCCGCGCCACAGTTGCGGCTCGTTCTCGAAGGCGGCGGGCTTGATGCGGTCAAGGACGTCGGCGGGAATGCCGATATCGACCACCCTCACCCGGCCGCACAGCCGCCGACCGGGCAGCAACAGGTGGGCCGGTTTGCGCCGGAAGAAGGTCACAGTTTCCGTGGCCGCGACCGCCACCCCCATCACCGCGCCGGTGGTGCCATTCACACCGCTCGGCAGATCCACGGCGACGATCGGCGCACCGCACCCGTTCATCGCCTCGATCGCCGCCTTCGGCAACCCCTCGACCGGACGGTCGAGCCCGGCGCCGAACAGGGCGTCGACGATCAACGCCGGGCGGCCGATCGCGCCGAGATCGCCGACTGCCAGGTCACCACTCCAGGCCGCGGCGGCCACCGCCGCATCCCCTTTCAAAGCCTCACGGCGGCCGACCAGGATCACCTTCACGGACCGGCCCAGCCGCGCCAACTCGGCGGCTGCGACGAAGCCATCGCCGCCATTGTTGCCTGGCCCGGCCACCACGACGATGGCGCCATCGGGCACCAGGTTCTCGGCCGCCTGCGCCACGGCTCGCCCGGCGCTGGTCATCAAGGAGAAACCCGGCACCCCGGCGGCCACTGCCAGTGCATCGGCTTGCGCCATTTCCGCGGTGGTCAGCAGTTCCATGGCAGCCCTCTCGCGCCCGTTCCGCAGGCATTTCGCCCAATTCTGGCCCGTTGACGGTACTCGGCGGGACCGTGCCTGCTATTTACATAGTCAAAGTGACCATGTTTTATGCAGATGGGGTCAGGTCCACGCACCTCTGATGCCGCCTTCAGGGTATTAACGGATTGATAGTAAATCAAAATCCGATTCAGATCCAAGTTGGCACGGAGCCTGCTTTCACGAGGGCGCATTCGGTGTCACGCACCCGCCTTCGCGAGACGGCGGCGCGTGCATCGTTGGCGGCCTCGCCTTGGCTGCACCCGATACCCGCCCTGAAGTCGGCATTCGAGGTCATGGGCGCGTGACCGCAAGACCAATGCGCCGTAAGGAAGGGCCGGGAGACGTCCAGTGAAGAAAATCGAGGCGATCATCAAGCCGTTCAAGCTCGATGAGGTGAAGGAAGCCCTCCAGGAAGTGGGTCTGCAAGGCATTACCGTGACCGAGGCCAAGGGCTTCGGCCGGCAGAAGGGGCACGCCGAGCTTTACCGGGGTGCCGAATACATCGTCGATTTCCTGCCCAAGGTTAAAATTGAAATTGTGATTTCCGACGAGTTGGTCGAGAAGGCAATTGACGCGATCCGCCGCGCCGCGCAAACCGGACGGATTGGCGACGGCAAGATTTTCGTGTCGAACATCGAAGAAGCGATCCGCATCAGAACTGGAGAATCCGGCCTCGACGCCATTTGATGACACCTGGGTCCCGGACTTCCCTCCCGATGGCCGCGTTCGCGTCCGCATCACCCGAACACCAATAACGACCTGTAACGACAAGGGGTACTCATGAAGACCGCCAAAGACGTCCTGAAGCTGATCAAGGACAACGACGTCAAGTACGTCGACCTGCGTTTCACAGATCCGCGCGGCAAGTGGCAGCACGTCACCTTCGACGTCGGCATGATCGACGAGGAGATCTTCGCCGAGGGCACGATGTTCGACGGCTCCTCGATCGCCGGCTGGAAGGCGATCAACGAGTCCGACATGTGCCTGATGCCGGACCCGGTCACCGCGACGATCGACCCCTTCTTCGCCGAGACCACCCTGGTCATCACCTGCGACGTGCTCGAGCCGACCACCGGCGAGCCCTACAACCGCGATCCGCGCGGCATCGCCAAGAAGGCCGAAGCGATGGTCAAGTCGCTCGGCGTGGGCGACACCGTTTTCGTCGGTCCGGAAGCCGAGTTCTTCGTCTTCGACGACGTGCGCTACTCGGCCTCGCCCTACAACACCGGCTTCAAGCTCGACCAGGTCGAACTGCCGATCAACTCCGACACCGAGTACGAGGGCGGCAATCTCGGCCACCGCATCCGCACCAAGGGTGGCTACTTCCCGGTGCCGCCGCAGGACAGCGTCCAGGACATGCGCTCGGAAATGCTCGGCGCCATGGCCAAGATGGGCGTCAAGGTCGAGAAGCACCACCACGAAGTGGCGTCGGCCCAGCACGAACTCGGCATGAAGTTCGACACGCTGACGCTGATGGCTGACCACATGCAGATCTACAAGTACTGCATCCACCAGGTCGCGCACATCTACGGCAAGACCGCGACGTTCATGCCGAAGCCGATTTTCGGCGACAACGGTTCGGGCATGCACGTGCACCAGTCGATCTGGAAGGACGGCAAGCCGGTGTTCGCCGGCAACAAGTACGCCGACCTGTCGGAGACCTGCCTGCACTACATCGGCGGCATCATCAAGCACGCCAAGGCGATCAACGCCTTCACCAATCCGTCGACCAACTCCTACAAGCGTCTGGTCCCGGGCTACGAGGCGCCGGTGTTGCTGGCCTATTCGGCGCGTAACCGTTCGGCTTCCTGCCGCATCCCCTACACCACCTCGCCCAAGGCCAAGCGCGTCGAGGTCCGCTTCCCGGATCCGGTCGCCAACCCCTATCTCGGCTTCGCCGCGATGCTGATGGCCGGCCTCGATGGCATCAAGAACAAGATCGATCCGGGCCCGGCGATGGACAAGGATCTCTACGATCTGCCGAAGGAAGAGCTCAAGCTGATCCCGACCGTCTGCGGTTCGCTCCGCGAGGCGCTCGAGAACCTCGACAAGGACCGCGGCTTCCTCAAGGCCGGGGGCGTGTTCGACGACGACTTCATCGACGCCTATATCGAACTGAAGATGACCGAAGTCGCGCGCTTCGAAATGACGCCGCACCCGGTCGAGTTCGAGATGTACTACTCGGCTTGATCGGCGCTTCACGGCAAGCTCCGCCACCGCGATCGAGGGGCGCCCGTCGGGCGCCCCTTTCGTCTTGTCCGGCCGGGTCCTTCCGGCGATGGCGCCGGCTTGATCGCGCCGCGGCGATCGTCCAAAACTGTCGACGGCGGTGTGAGACGACCGGTCCGTCGATGTCGAGGAAACCATGAGCGCTGACATGCCCCCGGCCCCGCGAGGCCTCGCCTGGTCGATCGCCGCCGGCGGCTGCGCCATCGTCGCCTTCGCCACCCTGCTGACCCTGGCGTGGGTGTCGGCCACCACCATCTTCCTCCTGTTCGCCGGCATCCTGTTCAGCGTGTTTCTCCATGCGCTCAGCGACGTGCTGGGCCGCGCCATCGGCGGCGCCTATCTGTTGCGGCTTGCGTTGGTCTGCGTCCTGCTGACCGCGATGATCTCCGGAATCGTCGTCCTGGGTGGCGCCACCATCGCGGAGCAGGCCACCCTGCTCGGCAAGACCATCGCGTCCCAGGCCGACACGGTGAAATCGTTCCTCGGCCAGCACGGCATCGACACCAGTTTTCTGGATCCGGTGACGTCGGCCACCCCGGAAATTCCGCGGGTCAAACCGCCGGACTTCTCCAGCGCCGGCACCATCGCCTCGGGCACCACGGCGTTGCTCGGGCAGACCGCCCGTCTCCTGCTCGGCGTATTCGGCGCCGTCGGCAACATCTTCGTCATCATCTTCCTCGGCGTGATGCTGGCGCTCCAGCCCAAGGTCTATCGCAACGGGCTGTTGAGCTTCGTGCCACCGCGCCACGCCGAAAAGGCGGCGCAGCTGATCGACGACATCGGCGAAACCCTGCGACGGTGGCTGCTCGGGCAGATCACCACCATGACGGTGATCTTTCTGGTGGCCTGGATCGGACTGACCATCATCGGCGTGCCCGGAGCGCTGGTGCTCGGCTTTCAGGCCGGACTGTTCACCTTCGTCCCCACGGTCGGCCCGTTCGCCGCCGGCACCATCATCGTGCTGGCAAGCCTCGGCTCCGGATGGACCGCGGTCGCCAGCGCCTTCGGCCTCTACGTGGTGGTGCAGTTTCTCGAGGGCAATATCCTGACGCCGCTCATCCAGCGCCATGCCATCAACATTCCGCCGGCCACGCTGTTCGCGTCCCAGATCTTCCTCGGCGTGCTGTTCGGGCTCTGGGGACTGGCGCTGGCGTTGCCGCTGATGGCGACCACCAAGGTCGCCCTGCGCCACCTCTATAAGCCCAGCTAGCGCTCCAAGCCCGGCTTGCTCGCGCCGCCCCCGGCTCAGTCCGTCGAGACGACGGTCTCGGTGTGCTCGACCTCGGGAGGCGACGCAAAAAACGACCCGACCAGCGCCCGCCATTCGGCGAAATTGGGGGAGTTTCGGAAGTCGACCATGTGGGCGTCAACCGTCTCCCACCTGGCCAGCAAGCGGTAGCGCTGGGGCTTTTCGATGGAGCGGTGCAGCTCGAAGCCGTGAAATCCCTCGGCCCGTCCGAACGCGGCGCGTGCTTTCGCCACGGCGGCCTCGAATTCCTTTTCGGTCCCGGGCTTGACGTCGATTTGCGCGATTTCAGTGATCATGGAGATGGCCCTGGATGCTGTCGCCCTGGTGTCCCGAATCCGGCGTTCGCTCGATCTTGCGGCGTCCTCGTGAGCGAACTTCGGGATTCGAAAGGACGATCCATAGCCTGTTTTGGCGACGGCCGCAAAGATCCGCGGCCGACGTCAGGCCAGCAACACCGCCGCGCCGGCAACCACCAGCGTCAGGCCGAGGAACAGCCCGAGCGGCAAAAAGCTCGGCCGGCCGTAGCGCCCCTGGGCGCGGCGTTCGGAGATCAAGGCGTCCTCGTATTCGTCCGAGCTCGAGAACATGCAGACGAACCCCGCGCGCGCGGAAGCGACGGCTGCTTCGAGAGCGGCAGCGGCAGACTGTTGGGTGTCATGGCGCGTGAACATGGCAGGCAGGTTATCGCCGCCATGGTAAAGACGCGGTTAAGCGGCCTGCCGGTCGTCGCGCGCTCACAGCGTCAGGCGCTCGCTTCGCTGATCCCGCTGCCGCGACGCACCACCGTTGCTGGACGCGGCGCCGCCTGGCCCGCGAGCTTGCGCCGCGCGTCCTCCAGCGACAACGGCTCCTCCGTCGCGGTTTCGACTCGGTTGCGGCCGGCGCGCTTGGCGCGGTAGAGCGCGGTGTCGGCGCTCGCCAGCAGCACGTCGAGCTCGGTGTCGGCGGGGCCGCCGGCAACCCCGATGCTGACGGTGGTCTCGACCGGAGCGCTGTCGACCTCGATCCCGCAGGTCTGGAACGCCTCGCGAACCCGCTCGGCCGCGAGCACCGCCTCCTCGACCGAGCACGGCAGCATCGCGGCGAATTCCTCGCCGCCGATGCGTCCGACCAGGTCGGAGATCCGCAAGTTCGCCGTCATCACGGCCGAGAACAGCTTGAGAATCTCGTCGCCCGCGGGGTGCCCGAAGCGGTCGTTGATCGACTTGAAGTGGTCGATGTCGAAGATCATGACGGTGACCGGACGGCCCGCCTTGGCCTCGCGCTCGATCATTCGCCCCGTCGCCTCGCTGAAACCGCGGCGATTGAGCAGGCCGGTCAGCGGATCCATCGACGCGGCGGCCTTGTGGGCCCGCACGGTGCGCTCGCTGACCATCAGAAAGACGATGAACACGGTGCCGACCGCGTAGAGCACGAGCTCGATCGTGAAGATCACCATCCAGGTGCCGTTCGTCTTGAACGTCCCCTGCCCGTGCGACACCAGCCCGCCGAGCAGGATCGGCAGCATCAGCACCGTACCGTGCAGCATCGGAATCACCATGGCCGGCCAGCGCCGCTGCATCGCCGCGCGCCGCTCCGACCACAGCTGGCCGGCCGTCAGCGCCGCATAGGCGGCAACGATGCCCGCTCCCACGAGCGCCCTGAAGAACTCGGCGCCTTCACGCAGCCACAGCACCGCGGCGATCCATGCCGCCGCTCCGACCATGGCGCCGGGCCAGTTGGGGTTGCGGCCGTGGAACACGCGCGCCGCGCTCCACACCATTCCGCAGGCGACGAATCCGAGCGCATTGACCGCCGCCTGCTGCATTTCGGTCAACATGGCGCCCGCGGCAACCCACACGCCGATCGACACCGCACCGAGCAGGTAGGCCGCGCCCCACCATCCCAGCGCCGCAATCTTTTCCTGCCGCCAGAAGAACAGCAGCAACGCGCCGAGCATCCCCGCCACGAGCGTGGCGACGAGATAAAGCGTCGAAAGATCGAGCGACATGCTGTCCCCCTCCGAACGGACCCAGCGTCCTGAACGCCGCGGAAAGCCGTTGAGCCTGCACAAGTACAAAGACTACGCGCGTGAAATTCGGAAATGGTTCTCCATCGCGGGGCAGTTTGCGCCAAAAGAGCGGATGATCTGCTTCAAATTGAAAGCAAAGCCCGGAGCGATACGGGCCCCCCAGTTCCCCGTGAAGTGCGGCGTGTTGCTGTGTTGCTGCACTCGAATCAATGCTGTTAAAAGACCAGCGATCCTGTTCGGATTGCCCACACGTCCCTGATCTGATCGCGTTCGGATGGCGCTTGCGCCCGAGAGACCCACGGCATGCTTCTGGAAAATGGTCCGACGGCGCCAGCCAGATCCGATTCGAGGCCCTGGTGGATTGTCGCGCTTGCGCTGCCCGGATTCGCCTCCCTCGCGATGTTTGCAGCTCGGCACCTGCCAAGCACCGGGTTCTGGTACGACGAGTCCATGCAGTTCTGGATGTCACTCGGCCTCGACGGGGTCGGACCTCCGCGCAGCCCCCCCGGTGGATTTTGGGCGGCAATTCATCATAACGCGGTGGCAAATCTCGACCCTGGCGGCTTCACCCTGATCTTGCGCTACTGGCTGCGCCTGGGGACGGGCGAGATGTGGCAGCGTATCCTGCCCTTTCTGTTCTTCGCGACCGGGCTCGCGGGGGTGGGATGGATCGGCTGGGCCCAGCGACGGCGCCGGCTTTTTGCTGCCGCCTGCTGCGCCGTGCCGGCGCTGTTTCCGCTCGTCCTGGACTACGCCACCGAAGTGCGCGCCTACAGCATGGAGTTCGCCGGAGTCGTGCTCGGTTGCGCCCTGCTCGAGCGGTTCGAGGCGCGCCCGGCCGCCCGAACCGCCGTGCTCGCTGGTACGACGATCGGCTTCTTCCTGACGTCGCGCTATGGTTTCGCGATTTTTGCGATCGCGGCATGCCTGAGCGTGGTGGTCAGCGCCGTCCGCGACCGTGGCGCGGGAAGCCAGGTCGGCCGACGGCATCTGTTTGCCTTTTTCGTTCCCGTCGGGCTTGCCGGAGCCGCGGTCGCGATCTTCGCGCTCTGGCCGCAATACCAAGCACGCATGTCCTATGAGGGCGGCGTACTGATCGGATATCTCGCCGGCGTGACGACGGCCTCGAAATCGATCGGCGAGATCGCCGGCATGCTGGCCGTCAACCTTCTCCACCCGGCGGGACTTCCCGTCACGGCCGCGGCGACACTTGGTGCCGTGACGCTCCTGCCACAGCGCCTCCAGACCCGGCTCGGCCTCGATCCGCTCGCGAGGGCAATCGACCACGCGGGGCTCGCTCCGTTCGGCTTGCTCTGCCTGATCGCTCTGGCGGTTACGGCGCTACTTTGGCGCTGGCACCCGTGGGCGATTACGACGAAATGGAGCCTCTGGCTGCAGGCGCTGTCGGCGGTCGCCCTGGTCCGGCTCGCGGCAGGATTGCTCGCAAACATCGAGGCCGTCCGCTCCGGCGCGGCCGTTCGAGATCGCGCGATAGCGGCACTCACGTTGATCGGGGTTCTGGCGCTCGATCTCAGGCTGGCGTTTTACCAGAGACCGGACTGGCCGACATTCGTTCCCGCGCTCGCATATCTCGAACGGCTGGCGCCTCCGCCGGACAGCGTCGCCATGGACGTTCACAGCTACCCAACCATTCGATATTTCTATGAGTACGGGGCTTTCACATCGAGCCCGCTTTACCCGGACAGGTTTCGCATGCCCTACTGGAACGGGCCCAGGCCATTGATCGGACCTCAGACGCGGTTTCTGCTCACCGGACTGACTCTCTCCGCAGCGAACCGCGTCTTTGCGCCGGCAACGATCACCCGCGACGTCAGCCTTCCCGAACGGCTGTTCAGGGTGGACCCGCCAGCAATCGATCAGCCGCATGATTGAAGACCCACGGGCCCGGCCCTCGCGAGGGCCACAGAACGTCGTCGTCGTCGGGGCTGGCTTCACGGGCCTGGCAGCCGCCCGCGATCTGGCGCGGCGCGGGCTGCGGCCGACCGTGCTCGAGGCCGAGCCCGACCCCGGAGGGCTGGCGGGCTCATTCCGCGTCGGCGACGGCCGTCTCGAGCGTTTCTATCATCATTGGTTCACCAGCGATCGCCACTTGATGGACCTGGTCGCGGAGCTCGGTCTGTCGCATCAACTGATCACCCGGCCAGTGGGCACTGGCCTCTACTATGCCAACGCGCTGTTTCGGCTCTCGTCGCCCCTCGACGTCCTCACATTCAGCGCCCTGTCGCTGCCGGGCCGTGTCAGGCTGGGGATGCTGCCGCTGATCGCGCTCGCGACCCGCCGCTGGCAGGACCTCGACGACATCGCAGCCTCGGCGTGGCTGCGCCGCGCTTGCGGCGAAGAAGTCTACCGCGTCGTGTGGGAGCCGCTGCTGCGTGGCAAGTTCGGCGTCCATGCGGACACCGTATCGGCCGCCTGGTTCTGGTCCAAGCTGAGGTTGCGGGGCGCCAGCCGCGGCCGCGCCGGCCACGAGCAGCTCGTCTATTTCAGGGGCGGCTTCGCAGCCCTTGCGGACGCAATCGTGCGTGACATCGAGGCGAAAGGCGGCCGCGTCGTCACCGGCGCGCCGGTGACCGCCCTTGCCGCACGCGATGGCCGGGTGACCGGCGTCACCGCTGGCGGCGCTCACTACCCGGCCGATGCGGTCATCATCACCACGCCGCTGCCCGAAGCGGCTGGCCTGCTCTCGGGGCTGGCGCCAGACGACTACATCAAGCGCCTCCGTCGCATTCGCTACCTGGCCAACCGCTGCATCATTCTGGAGCTCGACCGCTCGCTGTCGAACCTCTACTGGATCAACGTCAACGATCCCGAGTTTCCGTTCGTCGGTGTGATCGAGCACACCAACTTCGCGCGCGCAGCAGATTACGGCGGCCGCCACATCGTCTACCTCTCGCGCTATTGCACCCAGGACGATCCGTTTCTGTCGTTGAGTCCCCAGGACGCCGCAGCGTACACGACGGGACATCTGAGGCGGATGTTCCCGTCGTTCGATCCCGGCATGATTCTCGCCGTCCACAGCTGGCAGACCCGGTCGGCCCAGCCGATCGTCGAGACGGGATATGCCAAGCTCGTGCCGAGCCACGAGACCCCTCTCGCCGGCGTCTTTCTGGCAACCATGGCACAGGTCTACCCCGAGGACCGGGGCACGAACTATGCCATCCGTGACGGGTACAAGGTCGCCGGCCTCGTGGTGAGCGATCTGGCGGCCGTTTAGCCGGCGGGGCGTCGCCGGTTCTACTCCCCCGCCAGCGCCGACTGCCGCGGCAGGCCGACGTCGCGGCCGACCTGCCGGCCATTGACGGCCTTGACGATGAAGGACGGTCGTCGCTTCACCTCGCGGTAGATCCGACCGACGTACTCTCCCAGCACGCCGGTCGCCAGCAACTGCACTCCGCCGAAAAAGAACACCGCCAGCACGACACTGGTGATGCCCGGCACCTCCTCGGGAGTGTGTCCGAGCACCTTGAAGCCGATCACCCTGTGCGCCAGAAAAAACGCGAACCCGGCGAGCGAAAGCACCGAGGACACGAGCCCCAGGACGAAGATCAGCGTGAGCGGCTTGGTCGAGAAATCGAAGATGCCGTCGAGCGCCAAACGCAGCAGACGGCCGAACGAATACTTGGACGTCCCGAGCAGGCGCTCGGGACGATGGTAGGCCAGCGCGGTCTGCTCGTAGCCGACCCAGGCTCGCAAGCCGCGCACGAAACGGTTTCGTTCCGGCAGGCCGTTGATCGCATCGACCACCCTGCGGTCCATGAGGCCGAAATCGCCGCAATCGGCGGGAATGTCGAGTTCGGAGACCGAATTCAGGATCCGGTAGAACACGTGATAGGCCGCGCGCCGCAAAGCGCTGCCCTGGCGGCTGCTGCGCACCGCATAGACGACGTCGGCACCGTCGCGCCAGCGGTCGATCATCTCCGGCATGATCTCCGGCGGGTCCTGAAGGTCGGCGTCACAGACGATGACCGCGTCTCCCGAGGCCCGCGCCAGACCTGCGCCGACAGCCGGCTGATGGCCGAAGTTGCGGCTGAGCGTCACCACGGTCACCCGCGGATCGGCGCCCACCAGATCATCCAGTGCCCTTGCCGTACCGTCCGTGCTGCCGTCGTCGACGAACACGAACTCGCAATCGACCTCGGGCCTCGTCGCCAGGACGCGGGTCAGTTCGCCGTGCAATGCGGCGATGGACTGCTCCTCGTTGAAACAGGGGACGACGATCGAGATGAGAGGATGCGCGCGCCGCGCACTCTCCGAAACTCCTTCCGCCATGATGATCGCTCCCCCGCTCCCCTGTCAGGACCGGCGGCGCCGATCCGCTTCCATCACCGCCGCAAGACCCAGTTCGGCAACGGCGCATTATACTGTACGAAAAAGCCGCGCTCCTGAAACAGGAAACCCGACCTCATTGTCTGGTCCCGGACGGAGACATACCCGTCCTTGCCTCGCCCGATGATTTCGATGATCGATCCCGCCATCCCGACGACAATCAGGACCGCGAGCGGAATCCACGCATAACCCTCGGCCTCGGTGACTGTCGCCGCCACCGCGATCGCCAGCAGCATCAACGCGGGAATCGATGCGCGCATCGCGAAATCATTATAGACGCCGATCCGGTAGAGCGGGATCACGACAAGCAGCGCCACGACGATGAGCGGATGACGCAGGTGGCGCCAGCCGCGTAGCCGCAGCGCGACGAGGTAGAAGCCGGCTTCCAGCAACACGAACGCGGCGTACAGCGAAACGCTGAATCCAGGCCTCGTAAAGGTGAATCCGCGGGGAATGTCGCTGGATCCCGCCAGCAGATAGCCGAGCAGCGGGGCGACCAGCGTCAGCGCGCACAGAACGTTGCCGGCATCGGTGAACACGTCGCGCCACGCCCGTGCCGCGGCCGCCAGCGCAAACGGCAGAAGCCCGATCGCCGCGAATGGCGACCAGAACAGAACCGCGGCGCCGAGCAATCCCATGCTCCGGGGCGCTACCGGCCGGCCTTCGTTCGAAACCAGCAGGATCGTGCCGAGCATGCCGGCGAGCGCATGCTGCGGAACCCAGAGAAACAGTGTGGCGTGGCCTTCATAGGCGAACAGATAACTTCGGCTGGTCCACCATTCCTTGGTCGACAACAAGGTCCGGTCGCTGCCAAACAACCACCAGCCGACCAGATCGAGACCGCCGAACAGCAGGAAGACGATCAGAAACGGCCCCGGGCGCGACGGCTTGATCTTCTCCAGCAGCAGACTCAGGACCAGGAACAGCCCCAACCACGTCTGGAGGAACACCATTGGTTCGATGACCCGCTCTCCGAACAGGCGTGCAACCAGACCGGGCACGAGATAGAAGCCGAGCGCATAGCGGAGAAATGTGTGGGTCTCGTCATTGACCGGCGGCCACGGATATCGGGCGAGTTCGTTGATGACGGCGAAGTGCTTCAGCCAGTCCCAGCTGCGGCCGAACGGCGGAAGATAGCCGCAGGCCCACAGAAACAGCCCCGACAGAACCACGCAATAGACAGTACGCCATCCCGGACGGGACCAGTGCGGCCGGTCGGGGCGGCAGCGATAGAGGACGGCCACGATCGAAAGCAGGGCAGGTCCGGCAACGAACCATGTGGCGAATCCCACGAAAAAGACCACCAGCGGCAATGTCAGGAACACCAGGGCTGCGAATTCGGTCGGCGTGGATGAACGCGCCTGCTCGATGTCACCTGCCGCCGCCGGCAGGCCGTGCGCACCTGACGTTCCGATCATCCTGTCTTCGTCCAAGACGCCCATCCCCTGCAGCGCTGGTGCACCATCCCGTGCCGGCCCAGGACGCCCGCGACCACGCAGGGGCCGCTGCGCCACATCCCATTGCGCGAACTCCGCAGATGCGACTAGTTCTTGATTGTAGGCCGCCGGCCCGGTATCATTCAATTTTATTGGTGGACCATTGCAATGACCGAAGCATCAGATCCCAAAATAACGGCTTCAGACGGCAGCCAGGGCACGGATCCCGAGCGCCGCGAGGCACTCATAAAACTCGGCAAATACGCCGCCTACGCGACGCCCGTGGTTGTCGCCTCGGTTAGCGCGGCTCATGCCGCTCCGATTTCCGGTGCGGCGCCCGCGCCCTCACCGACCCCTGCTCCGTCGCCGACCCCGGCTCCAGCGCCCTCTCCTGCCCCATCGCCTCCGCCCGCACCTTCTCCTCCTCCTCCCCCACCGCCAGCCTGATGCGAGCCTGATCGGGCGGCGCCGCCGACGTCAGACCTTTATGTGCTGCCTGGCGCGTCATGACACGGCAATGGCCGGGGATCGGATCCAGCCATTGATGGTGAAGCGTCCCGATGCGAAGTCGGTGGTCCGGCAGAGCGTCGGCAACACCTCGTGAAAAGCCCGGCTCGGAAACAACAACAGCATGTTGTTCTGCGGCGTGATGTCGGCAAAGGTGGCGACCGGAATCCAGCTGGAAGGATCGACCCTGGAATCGTCGTAAAGTCGCAGATGCCCGCCCGAAAACGGCAGTGGATCACGGCTGAAATAATAGACGTAGGTCAGGATACGCGATGCGGTGCTGGGCGACCCGTTGTCGCTGTGAATCCTGAAGTAGTCGCCATCTCCATGAGTGGTCATCTGCATCTCGAAGTCGTACCCCGCCGGAATGTCCAGTCCGAAATACTGCGCGGCTTCCGGAACGAGTTCGCGCACCCTGCCGGCGAAATCGAGACCCATATCGTCGAATTTCATCAGGACCTGGGAATGTCGATACCCCTGCCTGCCTCCTTCGACGGTCGAAGCGCGGAATTCGGGCTGCTTGCGGACGGCGAAGTCCAGCACCGCCGCGTTTTCCTCGGTCGATAGAAATCCCGGGATCCTGATATACGGCGCCGGCCTTATCGCTCCGGGCTGGTCGCGGTGTTGCCAGACAACCGGCGGCTCGGTCTCGACTGCGACGATCTGTGAGAATGGAATTGCCAGTCCCCGTGCCCTGCCTTCCTGTTCGATCTGCAATTGCGCGAGGCCGGCCCCGCCGGCGGTCAGGAACTGGCGCAATTGCTCGAGCAGCGGCGCATCGGCGCCGCAAAATGTCTCGTAGACGTGCCCACCCTGCAATAGTATACGGATTTTTGTCATTCAGCCTCGGCAATCGAATTGCGATGGATCTTCGCAGAGCAAGCGGCTCGGTGCGTCACCAGGATCGGCAGGTCGCGTGAAACCTCTCGACCATGTCATCGCGCGGCCATTGGACGATGGGCTCGTGGTGGCGCGGCCCGGAGGGCATCGCCTGTTCGTGATGAATTCCTCGGCCAGATTCATCTGGGAGAAGCTCGCGAGCGGCATCGACGACACGAAGATTCCGTCCCTCATGGCCGATCACTACGGGATCGACATTAAACAGGCGGAGTCGGACTTTCGCAAGACGGTGCTGGGCTGGCAGCGGGAAGGGCTCGCGGGGCCGTTGGGACGGCGACGTCACTATGCGATGGCGAGGACGAGGTTCAGCATAGACTACCCGGACGAGGCGACCGAAGCCACGATTGCTCCCAACTTCGGACACCTCGAAGTTGCGCCCCCGGCATCGCCCGGCGCCAACTACCAAAAGGAATTCACCGTCGCACGCGTCAACGGTCAGTTCGCGCTGCGGGCCGACGGCATCGACCTGATCGCGTCCGGAACACTCGACATGGTCGTCGAACGGCTGTCGGCCGATGTGCTGATGCACTGCTACCAGACTGTGGACTGGGTGATGTCGATCCACGCCGCCGCTGTCGCCGGCGACGACGCCTGCGTGCTGCTGCCGGGCGCGTCGGGCGCGGGCAAATCCACCCTCGCCGCGTTTCTGCTCGGCAGATCCCGTGTCCGCTACATGACCGACGATATCGTCGTGCTCGAGCGCGGGAGTCTCGCGGCCATTGCCATGCCGGGTCCGCTGGTCCTCAAAAGCGGCAGCTGGCGCCTGCTGCAGCCGGTCTTGCCGGCACTCGCCCGCCGGACCGTGCATCGCCGCAACGGTGAGGATGTCAGATTCTGGGCACCGGACCGGTCACAAGTCGCCGACGCGCCACGGCCGATCAAGGCGATCGTGTTTCCCGAACACGGCGACCACGCCGAAACCACGCTGACGGCGCTGTCGGTTCTGGAAGGGCTGAACCGGCTTCTTTCCGCACCCGCGACAATCAGTTCGCCCATCACGACGGAAACCGTGGACCGCCTGATGCGATGGGCACATGGCGTCCCATTCCATGCCATGCGGTATGGCCGGCTCGAGGATGCCGCCGTTGCCGTCGAAGCGCTGCTGGGGGCATGAGCCGCGCCATCGCCTTTCGATTTCTGTGCGGGTGCCTCTCGCAAGGCCTGACGGACCCACGGCGCGCCGAACTGCGGGAGATCGCCCAGTCCCAGGCATTCGACTGGACAACGTTCGTGGAGCTTGCGAGCCGCCAGCTTGTGGCGCCCGGCCTGCTGGCCATGGCCGGCGACAACGGCCTTGGCGACGTATTGCCCGGCGACGTCACGGACTATTTCGACGGCATGGCAACCTTGAACCGGCAGCGCAACGAAGCCATCCTGGCGGAGATCGGCGGTCTCGGCTCCGTCCTCAACGCCGTGAGCGTCGTGCCGGTGGTGATGAAGGGCGGCGCCCATCTCGTGTCCAGCCTTTATGCCGATCCCGGTCATCGTGTCATGCTGGACCTCGACCTGCTGGTGTCCGCGGATCGCATCGACGATTGCGCTGCGGCCCTGCGTTCGCTGGGCTACGAGGCGCTGTGGGACAATGGCTACCCGGCTCACCACCACTATCCACCACTGGGCCGCAACGGCGGCCCGGTATCCGTCGAGCTTCACGCCGCGGCGCTCGATGATCCATTCAGCCGCTTGCTGCCGGCGGACGAGATGTTCCGGTCGGCCTCGGCCATGCAAGTTCGCGGGGCCCGGGTCGCCGTGCCTTCGCCTCAAGCCCGGGTGATTCAAGCCGTCGCTCACGCCCAACTGTCGAACCATGGCTATCTCTACGGCGAGATTGCGCTGCGCGAGCTGCTGGACGTCGCGCGCTTGTCCCGGACCCATCGGGACGAACTGGACTGGGACGAAATCCGCGATCGCTTCGCGGCAGCCCGCGCCACCGTCGCGCTCGGATATCATGTGGGCGCGGCAAATGCCCTGCTGGGACTGCCAGTCCCGTCGCAGATGCAGACGAATGCGATGGCGCGTGCATTCCTCGCAGCTGCGGTGTGGCAGGCGAGCCATCCACATGTCCTCGACATCAGGACGCGGCTGCTGCGACCCGGACTGCAGGTACGGCGGGCGCTGTCGCGGCGGGCGTTGCGACGGCGACTGCTCGACAATCTGGGTGAACCTGCCTGGTATCGGCGGCACTGGTCGGCGCTGATCGGCCGCGGCCGGCCCTGAGCCGAGCGCAGCGCCGTCCAGGCAAAAAAAGACGCCGCACCAAGTGCGGCGTCTGACGATTGATGCGGCCCCCGCCGGGGCCGGCGATTTAGCGCTTCGAGAACTGGAAGCTGCGGCGGGCCTTGGCGCGGCCGTACTTCTTGCGCTCGACCACGCGCGAGTCGCGGGTCAGGAAGCCGCCCTTCTTGAGCACGCCGCGCAGGTCGGGCTCCATGTTGGTCAGCGCCTTCGACAGCCCGTGCCGGACCGCGCCGGCCTGACCCGACAGGCCGCCGCCCGAAACGGTGCAGATCACGTCGTACTGGCCCTGACGGGCCGAAATCGTCAGCGGCTGCTGGATCATCATGCGCAGCACCGGACGGGCGAAATAGACCTCGACCTCGCGGGTGTTGACGACGATCTTGCCGGTGCCGGGCTTGATCCAGACGCGGGCCACCGCGTCCTTGCGCTTGCCGGTGGCGTAGGCGCGGCCGAACTTGTCGACCTTCTTGATGTATTTCGGGGCTTCCGCAGTGGCCGGCTTGAGCGACGACAACTGGTCGAGCGACTGAATGGACTCGGCCATGATTACGCGACCCTCGTGTTCTTGCGATTCAGTGATGCGATATCGATGACTTCGGGCTGCTGCGCCTCATGCGGATGCTCGGCCCCGGCATAAACCCGCAGGTTGCCGAACTGCTTGCGCCCCAGCGGGCCGCGCGGCAGCATACGCTCGATCGCCTTTTCCACGACGCGCTCGGGGAAGCGCCCCTCGAGGATCGACTTCGCCGAGCGTTCCTTGATGCCGCCGATGAAGCCGGTGTGGTGGTGATAGACCTTGTTTTCGCGCTTGCGCCCGGTCAGCACGACCTTGGCGGCGTTGATGATGATGACGTTGTCGCCGTCATCGACATGGGGGGTATAGGTCGGGCGGTGCTTGCCGCGCAGGCGCATCGACACCAGGGTCGCGAGCCGACCGACCACCAGGCCCTTGGCGTCGATCAGAACCCACTTCTTCTCGACCTCGGCCGGCTTCGCCGAATACGTAGTCATATGAGATGATCCATTGAAAAAGGGTCGCGGCCTTGTCGCCGCACGCCGCGGTTTCTAGTCAACTCGACCGTTCCGGTCAATGCCCAAACGCCAGAAATACGGCTATAATATCATATAGTTATAAATATGGTATGTTGATACCCCAACTAAACCTCTTGAGATGGAATGGAGTAGGTGGACGTGACGTGGGCGATCGGATCGGGAGACGTCCCCGACAGCAGCGTCACCTCGCCGACCGCCAGGCGCTTGCCGAGCTTCAGGAGCCGGGCCGCCGCCATGACATCGAGCCCCGGCTGCCCCTTGCGAAGGAAGTTGATGTTGAGGTTGGTGGTCACCGCGAGCCCGATCGGCCCGATCGCCGAGAGCAGCACCACGTACATGGCGAAATCGGCCAGCGCCATCAGCGTCGGTCCGGAGACCGTGCCGCCCGGCCGTAGCATGCGCTCGCTGTAGTATTGCCGCAGCAGCGAGGACCGGCCGTCGGCGCTCTCGATCACGATATCCTTGTTGCTGAAGGCTTGCGGAAACTCGGCTTGCAAGAACTGCTCAAGCTCAGAGACGCTCATCCGAGGTGCCACCATCAACTGCTCCGCTGCCGTTCGTTTCTGCCGGTTCCGCGCGACGTTCGCTCCGCCTCGCCATTCCGTCTACAATAGGGTAACCACAAAGAACAGCCTTGGACCATCCGCCATGTCGCCCTCCTCTGCCGCCGCGCCCGCCGCTCCGCCGCCGATCCTCCTCAGCGAGACGCGCGGCGCCGTCGCGCTGCTCACGCTCAACCGCCCGGCCGCCCGCAACAGCCTTTCGGAAGCGCTGATCGCCGAACTGCAGCAAGGCCTCACCGCGCTCGGCGCCGACGGGTCCGTCCGCGCCATCGTGATCGCCGCCAACGGGCCGGTCTTTTCCGCGGGCCACGACCTCAAGGAATTGACCGCGCGGCGGCGCGATCCCGACCGCGGACGCGGCTATTTCGCCCAGATCATGACCGCGTGCAGCGAGATGATGCAGGCCATCGTGCGCTGCCCCAAGCCGGTGATCGCCGCGGTCCACGGCGTCGCGACCGCAGCGGGCTGCCAGCTGGTGGCGAGCTGCGACCTCGCCGTCGCCGCCGAAGGCGCGACGTTCGCGACCCCGGGCGTCGATATCGGACTGTTCTGCTCGACGCCGATGGTGGCGCTGTCGCGCAACGTGCCGCGCAAGCACGCTATGCACATGCTGATGACCGGCGAGCCGGTATCGGCGGCGCGTGCGATGGAGCTCGGCCTCGTCAACCGCGTCGTCGCCGCCGGCACCGAGCGCGATGCCGCCATCGCGCTGGCCGAGGCCATCGCGCGGAAGTCGGCGCACACGCTGAAGATCGGCAAGGAGGCATTCTATCGCCAGGCCGAGATGCCGCTGCAGGACGCCTATCGCTTCGCCGCGGAGGTGATGACGGAAAACATGCTGGCGCGCGACGCCGAGGAAGGGATCAACGCCTTCATCGAGAAGCGCGACCCGACCTGGGAGGACCGCTAGCGCGGATGATGGCAATGATTCACGACAGCTACGACGACGCCTATATCCGAGCCATCCTCAACTCGGTGAAGACCATCGCCATGGTGGGCGCGTCGCCGAACAACGTCCGGCCGAGCTACTTCGCGTTCAAGTACCTGAGCGAGCGCGGCTACGACATGATTCCGGTCAACCCCGGACAGGTCGGCAAGAGCCTGGTCGGCAAGCCGTTCGTCGCCGCGCTCGCCGACATCCCGCGCCCGGTCGACATGGTCGACGTGTTTCGCGCCTCCGACCGCGCCGGCGCGATCGTCGCCGAAGCCCTGAGGCTGTCCCCGCTTCCCAAGGTGATCTGGATGCAGCTCGGCGTGCGTGACGACGCGGCCGCCGCCGAGGCCGAAGCGCGCGGCGTCAAGGTGGTCATGAACCGCTGCCCGAAGATCGAATATGGCCGGCTGAGTTCCGAGATCAACTGGATGGGCGTCAATTCCCGTACCCTGAGCGCACGGCGCGCGCCGGTCCCGACGGTCGGCATGCGGCTCTCGCTCGACCGCGCCAGCGTCAGCGGTGCGGCGACACCTGCCGCCGACCGGGCCGCACGCACGTCGACCGACGAAACCTGACGTCGCGCCGACCGCGCTACGAGAACCCCATGCCCGGGATCGGACGTTTGACGGCAGGTTATTTTCCCAACCGGACGGCCAGGGAACAAATGCTTACGAATGCGCCAATTTTGAGCAGCGCCGCTTGACGCCCGGCGCCTCGATCATCAGCATGCGCCGCATTCAAAGGCGACCACCCGCTTGTCGTCGCGAGACCCGCATACACAAGGACCGATCATGACCGAACGCCCGCCCGGATTTGCCACGCTCTCCATTCACGCCGGAGCCCAGCCGGATCCGACCACGGGCGCCCGCGCGACGCCGATCTATCAGACCACGTCGTTCGTCTTCAACGACGCCGATCACGCGGCCTCGCTGTTCGGCCTGCAGGCCTTCGGCAACATCTACACCCGGATCGGCAATCCGACCAACGCCGTGCTGGAGGAACGTGTCGCCGCGCTCGAGGGCGGAACGGCGGCGCTCGCGGTCGCCTCCGGCCATGCCGCGCAGCTCGTCGTGTTCCACACATTACTGCAGCCCGGCGACGAGTTCATCGCCGCGCGCAAGCTCTATGGCGGGTCGATCAACCAGTTCAACCACGCGTTCAAGCACTTCGGCTGGAACGTGGTGTGGGCGGATTCCGACGACATCGGAAGCTTCGAAAAGGCGGTGACGCCCAAGACCAAGGCGATCTTCATCGAGTCGATCGCCAATCCCGGCGGCACCGTGACCGACATCGAGGCCATCGCCACCGTCGCGCGCAATGCCGGCGTGCCGCTGATCGTCGACAACACGCTCGCCACCCCCTACCTGATCAAGCCGATCGACCACGGCGCCGACATTGTCGTCCACTCCCTGACCAAGTTTCTCGGCGGCCACGGCAACTCGATCGGCGGAATCATCGTCGACGCCGGGACTTTCGACTGGTCGCGTAGCGGCCGCTATCCGGTGCTGAGCGAGCCGCGGCCCGAATATCACGGGATCAAGCTCCAGGAGACGTTCGGCAACTTCGCCTTCGCCATCGCCGCGCGGGTGCTCGGCCTGCGCGACCTCGGCCCCGCGCTGTCGCCGTTCAACGCCTTCCTGATCCTGACCGGCATCGAGACCCTGGGGCTGCGGGTGCAGAAGCACTCCGACAACGCCAAGGCCGTGGCCGAATGGCTCGCCGCCAATCCCGCGGTATCGTGGGTAAACTACGCCGGCCTGCCCGGCGACAAGTACCACAATCTCGCCCGCAAATATGCACCCAAGGGCGCCGGCGCGGTCTTCACCTTCGGGGTCAAGGGCGGCTATGAAGCCGGCACCAAACTGGTCTCGAACGTCAAGCTGTTCTCGCATCTCGCCAATGTCGGCGACACGCGGTCGCTGATCATCCACCCGGCGTCGACCACCCACAGCCAGCTCGACGACGCGCAGAAGGTTCTGGCCGGCGCCGGTCCCGACGTGGTGCGCCTGTCGGTCGGCATCGAGGACAAGGAAGACCTGATCGCCGATCTCGACCAGGCGCTCAAGGCCTGAGGCCAGTCAAAGCCTCTCGTCACTCCGGGGCGCGCGTGCAACGTGCGAACCCGGAGTCCATAACCACGACAGCCGATTTGGACTCCTGGGCTTGAGCCCACCCGGAGGTTCTGCTCTTCGACCAACTCTGACACAGGGGGTATGGGTTCCGGGCTCGGCGCCGTTGGCGCCGCCCCGGAACGACGACCTCAGCCGCGCTGGCCGACGAGGCCGGCTTCCACGGGACTGATCCGCGGCTCCGACCTGGTCAGCCGCTCGGTCTGCAGCAGGGCGAGCGTCAGGACCACGATCGCCACCCCCTGGTGCGCCAGCGCAAGGCCGATCGGCACCATCTGCAGCAGCGTGAGGATGCCGAGCGTCGCCTGCAGGCCGACCGCGGCGGCGAGCCACAGCGCGCCCCATCGCACCGCCGGATCGACCCGCGCCCGCAACGCGTCGGCCGCATGCAGGACGGCGAGCACGCAGATCGCGTAGGCCAGCATGCGGTGGCTGAACTGCACGGTGAGCGTGTTGTCGAAGAAGTTGCGCCACCACGGCTGCTCGAAGAACAAGCGGTCCGCGGCGGGGATCAGCGCGCCGTCGATCGACGGCCAGGTGTTGTAGATGCGGCCGGCCCGCAGTCCGGCGACCAGGGCGCCGAAATAGAGCTGCACGAAGACGAGCGCGAGCAGGAGCGCGCTGGTGAGCGGCAGGCGGGCCGGCGTGCTTGCGACCTCGCGCGGCGTCAGCCGCCGCGACGTCCAGACGATCGCGGCGAAGATCGCCAGCGCCAGGATCAGGTGGGTGGCGAGGCGGTAGTGCGAGACCTCGACCCGCTCCGACAGTCCCGACGCCACCATCCACCAGCCGACCACGCCCTGCAGCGCGCCCAGCGCGAAGATGCCCCACAGCCCCCGCCTGAGATCACGCGGCAAGAACCCGCGCGCCAGAAACCACAGGAACGGCAGCAGGTAGACCATGCCGATGACCCGGCCGAGCAGCCGGTGGCTCCACTCCCACCAGTAGATCGTCTTGAACTCCGCGAGGCTCATGCCGCGGTTGAGCTCGCGGTACTGCGGGATCGCCTTGTAGCCTTCGAAAGCGCTGGTCCAGGCGTCCTGCGACAGCGGCGGCAGCGTGCCCGTGACCGGCTTCCATTCGACGATGGACAGGCCGGACTCGGTCAGCCGCGTCGCGCCCCCGACCAGAACCATTGCCGCGATCAGCGCCGCCACCGCCACGAGCCAGAGGCGCACGGCGCGCAGGCGCGCAACGGAGAGGACGGCATCGGTCATGGCTCGCCACGGCTTGATTGCGAAGGTGGTGGGGTTATATTCGCTCTCACCGGCCGCGCAAAGCGTCCAACGTCGCCACTTCCGGCAAGGCACCAATTCCGGCACACCAATCATGAAGATCCGCCAACGCAAACTGCTCGGAACCGTGGTGCTGCTGGTCCTCGTCGTGGTGTGGTCGCTGCTGGCGATGGCGCTCGCCCAGGCGCCGTGGATCGCCGCCTCGAAGCTCATCCAGTTCGCCTACTACGTGATCGCGGGGCTGGGCTGGGTGCTGCCGGCGATGCCGCTGATCAGCTGGATGTCGCGCCCCGACCGCGAGCAAGCCCAGCCGTCCTAACCCTCCGCGCCCGCCCCGCCAATCCCGGCCGTCAGCACGCGAAACCCGCGCAGCGAGCGTCGGCGACCGTCCCATGAGAGGCGCGGCAATGCGTAAGGGGCGGCGGCATCCCGCGGCCTGACCACCCGCGGCTCGGTCGTTACCGCACTGGCGAATCCGGCGTCCTGCGCGTGCCCGACGTCGCGGCGACCGATCGTCTCGCGACCGCCGAACGGATAGGCGAAATGCCGCACCGCGCGATCGAGCGCGGCTTCGGCGACCTGGCGCCCCATCCGCATCTCGCGCAGCGCCGCCGCCGCCGGCAGCGTGGTCAGCACCGGATGGTGCACGGTGGCGCTGCCGATCTCCACCAGCGGATCGCGCGCCAGCGCGCGCAGGTCGGACCATTCCATGGCGGCGGCGCGCGACAGCGCGGTCATGTCGACCGAATAGCGCCGGCAGAGGTCGTGCGCGGCGTTGAGCTGATCCTGCGGCGCCAGCGTCCGCATCCACCCGTCGAGAAACGCGAACACCTCGTATTTCTGCCGCGTGCCGCCGACATCGAAATGGCGCTCGGTGCCCGCGACCACGAGGCTGAGGCGGTCGTGGCGCAGAATGACCTGCTCCAGCGCCAGCCACCACATCGGCGCGATGCCGTCGACGAAACCGGTCGGAACGAAGATCGTGTAGGGATGCCGGTGCCGCGCCAGCACCGCGGCCGCATGGGTGGCGACGTCCCGATAGGCGCCGTCGAAGGTCAGCACGGCGTAGCGGCGCTGGCGCTTCGCCGGCTCCAGGGTGCGCCGGAGCGCCTCGTCGAGCGTCACGACCTCCAGACCCCAGCGCGGCAGCGCGCCGCACAGGCGGTCGAACCGCTCCGGCGTGATTTCACTCCGCTGCAGGGGCTGGAAGGCGTCGCCGCGCGCCGGCCGCACCCGCTCGAACCGCAGGATGACACCGGCGCCGCCGCGGTACGCGGCGACGATCCGCGCGGTCCCGCTGAAATAGGCCAGCTGCAGTGCCAGCTCTCTGAGCGCGCCGTCCACCGTCCCTCCGCCCTCCAGGCGCGACGTACCGCCGCGTCTGTATTTCATTACCCTTTATTGACCTTTGTTTGCAAAGGTCCGCGCTAGTGTCCCGAATCCGAAGTCCGGATTCGAAGGGACACCGGAAATCTGAGCTTCCAGCGCGGAATGGCTTTAACGCCGACAGGATCCCGCATGACAATGACAGCCGTGATGGGAACCGGCCGCGCGCCGACCGACCTGATGTCGGACACGATCGCCGACGTCGAGGTCTTCGACAGCCTCGGCGCCGCCGCGGCGGTCTGGCGCGGCATGGAAACGCCGGACCATCGCCTCACCCCGTTTCAGGGCTTCGATTTCATCTCCGCCTGGCACAGCCATATCGGCCTGCGCGAGGGCGTACGGCCGTTCATCGTCGTTGCCTGCGACGCACGGCGCCGGCCGCTGATGCTCCTGCCCCTCTGCACTGCAAACGAAGGCGGCGTGCGGGTCGCCCGCTTCTTCGGCGGCAAGCACGCCACCTTCAACATGGCGCTGATGGCGCGGGATTTCGCGGCGGACGCCGGGAAGCCTGATGTCGAGACCCTGATGGACCTGCTGCGCCGGCATCCCGACCGGCCCGACCTCATGGCGCTCGACCGCCAGCCGCTGCGCTGGCGCGACGTCGCCAATCCGCTGGCGCTGTTGCCGATGCAGCCCTCCGTCAACGGCTGCCCGCTGCTGACGCTGACGCCGGGCGCGCCGCCGACCGAGCGCATCAGCAAATCGTTTCGGCAACGCCTGAGGGGCAAGGAACGCAAATACGCCAGCCTGCCGGGCTACCGTTACGTGCTGGCGCAGAGCGACGCCGAGATCGCCCACGTCCTCGACGCCTTCTTCAGTCTCAAGCCGCAGCGCATGGCGGCGGCCGGGCTGCCCAACGTGTTCGCCGATCCCGGCACCCGCGAATTCGTGGTCGAGGCCTGCCTCGCCCGCCGGCCCGACGGCGGCCGCGTGATCGAGATCCACGCCCTGCAATGCGACGACGAGGTGATCGCGATCTTCGCCGGCGTCGCCGACGGCCATCGCTTCTCGATGATGTTCAACACCTACACCCTATCGGAAAACGCCAGATACAGCCCCGGCCTGATCCTGCTGCGCCACATCATCGACAGCTACGCCGAGCGCGGCTACACCGCCATCGACCTCGGGATCGGGTCCGACGAGTACAAGCGGCTGTTCTGCAAGGACGACGAGGCGATCTTCGACAGCTTCCTGCCGCTCACGGCCAAAGGCAGCCTCGCGGCGCTGGGCCTCTCCGGCCTCGCCCACGCCAAGCGCTTCGTCAAGCGCAGCCCTGCGCTCGCCCAGATGGCCCAGGCCCTGCGCGGCGCGCTGCACGGGTAGCGGCGAGACGAACTGGACTAAACCAGATCCGTCGCCACTGAACCAACTCCGCCATCCTGAGAGCTTGTGTCACGAACGCGCCTCGAAGGATGACGCTCCGAGACGCGCCGATTGCGCTGCTTCTTCCGTCGTTCATCCTCAAGGTGAGGAGGCGCTCTTGCGCCGTCTCGAACCATGAGGCCAAGGCAAATCCCGCGGGTGGCCTCATCCTTCGAGACGCCCGCCAGAGGCGGGCTCCTCAGACTGTATGTCCCCCTTCCGATGTGGAGGCGACTCACCCTCGATGCGCTTGCGAGGGTTGCCCGGATGGGCCGGGCAGAGCCTCACGCAAGGAGGGCGAGTCATGGGCAATCATAGCGAAGCTTTCGTGGGTTTCGATACGTCGAAGTTGCGGAATGCGGTTGCAATCGCGGATGCCGGGCGGGGTGGCGAGGTTCGATTCCTTGGGGAGATCGAGAACAAGCCTGCGGCCACGACGAAGCTCGTGCGCAAGTTGGCCGGCAAATACCAGCGGCTAACGTTCTGCTACGAGGCGGGGCCGACCGGCTACGGGCTGCATCGGCAGATCAAGGGGCTCGGCTTCGAATGCATGGTGGTCGCGCCTTCGCTCATCCCCAAGCGACGAGGCGACAAGGTGAAGACCAACCGACGCGATGCGATCAGCCTCGCAAAGCTGCTGCGTGCCGACGAGCTCACCCCGGTCTGGGTTCCGGACGGACATCACGAGGCGATCCGGGATCTGACGCGGGCTCGCGAGACCACGATGCTGGACTTGCGCACGAAGCGCCAGCAAGTTTCGGCCTTTCTGCTGCGGCTGGGGAGGCCTTATCCCGAGGGCAAGAAGACCTGGACCAAGGCCCATATCAGCTGGATCGCGAACCAGAAGCTCGAGCACCCGCAGCAGCGCCTTGTGCTGGAAGAGACGATGCTGGCGCTCCGTCAGGCACAGGAGCGCCTCGAACGGCTGGAGCAGGCCATCGCCGCAACCGTTCCGGACTGGTCGCTGGCAGGCCTGGTCACCGCCTTGATGGCCATGCGCGGCCTGGATCTGATTTCGGCGGCGACGTTGCTGGCCGAGATCGGCGATCTCTCCCGCTTCCAAACGCCGCTCGAGTTGATGGCCTATCTCGGGCTGGTGCCTTCCGAGCAGTCGACCGGTGACGAGGTCCGGCGCGGACCGATCACCAAAGCCGGTAACCGACGCGCCCGGCGCATGTTGGTGGAGTGCTCCTGGAGCTATCAGCATCCGCCGCGGGTGGGCCATGCCAAGCAACCGAAGGTCGATGCGGCGCCGCCCGCGGTTCGCGAGATCGCCTGGAAGGCACAGTGCCGACTGTACCGGCGCTATCGAGCACTGATCAGGAAAGGCAAGCTCAAGACTGTCGCCATCGTCGCGATCGCGCGCGAACTCGCCGGCTTCATCTGGGCTGTCGGTCGCGCCACAACGGCCCGTGCCGCAACCAGTCCCGCTTGAGAACTTGCAGGGGCCAGCCAAGCGGCAAGGCAGTGCGCTAACCAGGGAGGCTCTGCGCCGGGGGCAATCCGGCAAAGAAAGCAATAGAATCTCGTGCAACGGCGGGAGCGGAGCCGCGGCAAGGGGAATTCTCGATCATCCTGTGTGGCCGATCGAAAGATCGACGCCCGACCTCAGACCGGGACAGCCCCAGACGAACCTACGGACATGCGTGAACCCGCGAATAAGAGCTTGTTGACCGACGTCTCAGGGTTCCGCTTCCACCATTGCACGATCTCCACCACCCACATTCCTCCCGGAAACTCCGGGAGACCCTTCGCCATGCTCTTCGTCTTGACTTGGGACATAAGAGGATGAGGAACGGGAATCGAGGCCCCGGATAGCTGACCCGGCATCCTGAGGTGCACGCACATCGCCGCCCGCTTCGATGGCCGCCTGAGCCGCACCAGCGCGCCGTTGGCAAGCCTGCCTTCCCACTTCCACTCGAGGCAACCGAGGACCTACTCAATTATTGGTCGTACCGCCGCGAATTGTCACGCGAACGTATCGTCGCTGTCACAATTCTTGCCGATGGTAAATAGGTTGTTAACCTGCCGAGTTTCGTCCTGGAAGTATCGATGAACGTTTCGTCAGCGGAGTCTGCGGCCCCTCCGTATTCCGCTCCCCCGCCCCTGCTGTCGCTGTCGCGTTTCGTCGCTACCGCTTGGCCCGATGGCACACCGCAACCGGCCCCGCCGAGGCACGATCCGGCGGCACAGCCCCGCCGAACCGTCAAGGACGATGGCAAGGCACCCCAGGCAAACCCCGAACCAGGCCGCACCGTGAATTCGTGCGGCACCACGTCATCATCGGTCCCCGCCTCCTCCGGCGTCGAGATCGAGGCCATGGTGGTCACCAACGACATCGGCTTCGTCCACGACGGCGATCCGGCCGAGATCGAGATCGACACCTTCAACTTCACCCGCTACGGCCTGCTGCACGGCCACGTCATCGCCGTGTCCCACGACGCCATCGTCCGCGACAAGGGGGCGAGCGACGCTTCCAACCAGAAGACGTCGAGCCAGGCCGCGCAAACCAGTGAACCGCCGGGGCAGCAGCTGCTCCACGCCGCCCGCGTCGCGCTGGACCAGACCTCCATGCAGGTGGAAGATCGCATGGTCGACCTCTCGCCCGGCATGGCGGTGACGGTGGAGATCAAGACCGGGCGCCGGCGGATCATCGAGTATCTATTGTCGCCGCTGCTGCGGTACAGGCAGGAGAGTTTGAGGGAGAGATGAGGGACGACACAAGCGCGCCAAGACGCTGGACGGTCCCGATACGTCTTGCGATCGCTGCGTTGGCCATCCTGGCGGCAACGCGGAGCGACACGGTCAGGGCTCAGCAGTGGGCTCAGTCGCGCCCGAGCGACATCTATCGGGACGGCGTTCGCTACCGCGACGTGCAGTTCGGAGACACGACCTACCGCCTTCCAGTCAGCAAGTACATGATTGGGATTACGCCTTACGACAAAGAGCGCAACCACGCGGCCTTCACCTTTGACGCTATTCTGCCCGACGTCACTCCAGCCTCGGACGATCCCGAAGAAGTTGCAAAGTGGGGCAAGGGGAAGGGATGGTTTCGTCAGATACACGGCCTCATCGAATACGGCCGCAACTTCATCACGCAAGAGCGGATGGCAGAGGAGGCCTTTAAGTACTCGCAAAGCTTGAAAGCGCTGAGGGACGCCGGCACGAAAAAGCATCAGGAATTGCTCGCCGATCTGAAATATCTCGATCCGAACGTCTATACGACCTTGGCAAACGGATGCAGAAGGTATGAAGGCGAAGCGTTGGCCGGCAATATCTTTCAGGTTTGCGGGAGCGGCGACGATGACAACATGCTCGTCGTGGAATGTAGGACAGGAAATGCACACTTTCGCGTTCCGTCACCGTCCTGCGAGGTGATGATCAATGTAGCTGACAACACGCAACTTACGTATTTCTACGGCTACGACTACTTCGAACGAGCGCAGGACATCCATCGCAAGGTGGTCGCCTTGATCAAGTCATTCCGCATCGACGCAAAACCGTAAATCAAGCAATTAGCCCCGAAGGAGACATGATCTTGGCAGGATATTCGCAGGCCCAAATCAACATACTGCAAGGCTACATCAAGGCCGCACAAGACGCGCTTGCGCAAAATGACACGGAAGGCGCGCTCAATTCTCTCAATCAGTATTACAGTAGTCAGACTGCGACGCGTGGTTACGCCAGCGACGCGCTGCAGGTCATCAACAATCAGGGCCTGTTCGGCGTTACCGCCAATAACGATGTCAGCAACGCCATCGGTGCGACCCGATACCAGCAAATTCGCCCGCAGTTGATGGTAAGCTTGGCTACTGCTGATCTTAATACGATCATCAGCAATGATGGCGGGATTCCCACCGAGAACCAGATCAATAATTATCATTTTCTGATCTACCCGGATTTCGATATCCCCACGACAGCCTTCGGCGGTGCCGCGGACGCGGCCTTGGGGCGCGACTGGTCGCTAGGGACATTCACCGCGGCGGAATTGGACGCCAACCCGCTAGACAATAGTTTCGCACAGAATTTTACAGGGGATTCCGGGGACACCTTACCCATCGCTCGCGCATCGTCCGCCGAGGGCAACGACAATCGAAATGCGTCGTTGTGATGCGCGGCTTCGGTCACCGCGCCAGGCAGACTGCGATCGCCGTGCATGACGCGTTCTTCATGAGCGACCTGAACCGGTTGCTGGCGTTTCAGACTCTCACGCCGCCGCGACTTGCGGGCCCGCCTCCGCCGCGACCGGATCGGCCGGCCCGCTCAGCATGGTGACGCCGAGGAAGCCGGTGGCGCGCAGCTGCACGGCCATCAGCTCGCGGGCGTCGGCGGTCATGGTGGGATCCGGAATCACCACCGCGTGGGCCTTGCTCGACAGCAGCGACGCCGGCAGGTCGGCGGCGGTGCCGGCATCCAGCACGACGTGGTCATAGGCCTGCAGCAGCGCATCGATGGCGAGCGCGAGCCGCGGCGACTGCAGCACCGAGCGGTCCTTCGACGCCCGCCCCGCCCCCACCAGGTGAACCTGCGACAGCCGGTCCCTGGAAATGATCTGGCCGAAGCTCGCGGTGCCGAGCATCAGGTCGGACAGGCCCGGCGCCATTGGATCGTTGGAGATCGCGCCCACGGTGGGCGAGGAGATCGACAACTCCACCAGCACCACCCGGGCGCCGCGCGACAGCAGCCGCGCCAGGGTCAGCGCCGTCAGCGTCACCGATTCCTCCTGGCCGACGCCGATCAGGGTGATCTTGCGGGCGCGGTCGCCGGCGGCGCGCAGTTCGGCGGCCACCGCCTCGATCTCAGAAACCGACGCGGCGAGCGCGGGATGGTTGACCGGCGGCGTCGGCACCGGTGCCGCCGGCTCAGGCGGCGCCACGGCGACGGCCGGCGCGGGTACCACCGTCGGAGCGGCGACCGGTGCGGGCGCGACAGGCGCAGCGACGGCCGGCGCCTCCGCGGGGGCGACCATCTGGGCTGTCCCCAGCACCGGCTCGCGCCGCGGCCGCACCACCCGCGCCAGAGCGCGCGGCGCGGTGACGCGCAGCAGTTCGCGGCTGGCGATGAAGCCCGCTGAGACCATCAGCGTCGCCAGGGTGACGATCAGCACGATCGGCAGCTTCTTGGGAAACGCCGGCACGTTGGTGACGATGGCGCGGGAGATGATGCGGGCGTCCGACGGCACGGTGTCGATCGATTCCCGCGCGCTGGCCTCGCGATACTTGGCGAGATAGGATTCCAGCAGGTCGCGCTGCGCCTTGGCCTCGCGCTCCAGCGCCCGCAGCTGCACGTCCTGGCCGTTGTTCGAGGTGGCCTGGCGCTTCAGCTGCTCGAGGCTGGCGCTGAGGCTTTCCTCGCGGGCGCCGGAAATCCGCGCGTCGTTCTCCAGCGACCGGGAGATCTTGCTGGCCTCGTCGCGCAGCTGGCGATCGAGGTCGGCGATCTGGGCCTTGAGCTCCTTGATTCGGGGATGACCGCCCAAAAGCGTCGACGACTGCTCCGCGAGTTGCGCCTGCAGGGTGATGCGCTGCTCGGTGAGACGCCGCACCAGTTCCGAATTGAGAACGTCGGAGGCCTCGATCGGCTTGCCGCTCTGGAGCATTTCGCGGATCAGCCGGGCCTTGGATACGGCGTCGGACTTCTGCGCCCGCGCGTTGGTGAGCTGGGTGTTGATCTCGCCGAGCTGCTGGGCCGACAGCGTGGTGTTGTTGGTGCCGACGAACAGGTTGGACTTCGAGCGGAATTCCTCGACCCGCGATTCCGCGTCGGCGACCTTCTTGCGAAGGCCGTCGATTTCGCCCGACAGCCACTGCCCCGCCGAACGGGCCTGGTCCTGCTTGGCCGACTGCTGGAGCACGAGATAGCCTTCGGCGATCGCGTTGGCGACCCGCGCCGCGAGTTCGGAATCCTGGGACTGGAATTCGATGACGATGACCCGCGACTTGTCGACGGCATAGGCCGCGAGCCTCTCATAGTAGGCGTCGAGCACGCGCTCCTCGGGCGTCAGCCGGAACGGATCGCGCACGATGCCGACCAGCGCGAGCAACGACCGCAGCGGCGACACGCCGCGCAGCACCGGATCAAACTCGGGACGTTCGGCGAGCTTGTTCCTGGCGATCACGTCGCGGGCGAGATCGCGCGACAGCACCAGCTGGACCTGGCTCGCGACGGCTTCGGTGTCGACCGTGCCGCGGTCCTCGGCGCGGTCGGCGTTGGGACGCAGGAAGATGTTTTCCCGCCCGTCGATCAGGATCCGCGCTTCGGACTTGTAGCGCGGCGTCACCAGATTGACTGCGATGATCGCGAGCGCCGCCGCCACCAGCGTCGGCGCCACCACCCACATCCGGTGTTCGACCAGCGCCCGCCCGACCGCCCGCAGATCCAGGGCACCGGCGTCATCGCCCTCGTCCCCTTCGCCCATGCCCTGAGAGGGAGGGACGTCGGTCTCCGCCGGCGCCAACGCGGCACTCGTCGGGTCCGACCCAACCGGCTCCGAAACCTGAACCGCCGCAACCGCACCGCTTACCGGACGACGCCAGAACGCCACACGCATGGCCAACTCCCTACTCGCCCCTCACCCGTGGGGACTCGCACTCCGATGCCGCGATTACAGTCCATTAAGGTTGCCGCGGCGTTAATCGAGCGGCGCGCCGGCGCCGGATTTACCGGCCGATGCCGCGCGGTCATTTTTTATTAACCATGAAAGCCGTTAATCGGGCGGTCGTTTTCAGGATGGATTCCGTTATGCGGGGCGCCCGCGCCATTTCGTTTCGTCTCTGTGGCCTGCTGCTCGCGGTTGCATTGTCGGGCTGCATGACCCTGCCGGCGCCGGTGGCGACGTCCGGCCCACCGCTGCGCGCCGATCTCGACCAGGCCGCCTATGGCGCCGTCGCGTCGGCGCAGGCGTCGGTGACGCCGGTGGCCTATGCCAGCGAGGCGCCCTACCGGCTCGATGCCGGCGACCGCCTGCGCGTCGTGGTGTTCGGCCAGGACGGCCTCACCAATTCCTATGCGGTCGATGCCGGCGGATCCATCACCATGCCGCTGATCGGCGCGGTCAAGGCCCGCGGGTTGACCCCGGCCGCGCTGGCCCAGGCCATCACCGCCAGGCTGCGCGGCGGCTATATCCGCGAGCCCTATGTCGCCGTCGAGGTCGAGGCCTACCGGCCGTTCTTCATTCTCGGCGAGGTCGCCGCGCCCGGCCAATACCCCTATGTGCCCAACATGACGGTGGAGAGCGCGGTGGCGATCGCCGGCGGCTTCACCCCGCGGGCACAGAAGGCCGCCGTCGACCTCACCCGCACCGAGGCCTCCGGCCCGCTCCGCGCCAGCGTGCCGCTCGGCACGCCGCTGCGTCCCGGCGACACCGTCGTCGTCACCGAGCGCTGGTTCTGACAATGAACGACCCAGCCAAGCCGCTCCGGATCCTGCACGCCGTCCGTGCCCCGGTCGGGGGAATCATCCGCCACATCCTCGACCTCGCCAACGGCCAGGCCAGGCTCGGGCACGAGGTGGGAATCATCGCCGACAGCCTCACCGGCGGCGAGCGGGCCGACGCGGCCTTCAGCGAGATCGCGCCGCGGATGAAGCTCGGCATTCATAGGCTTCCCATCCACCGGCAGCCTCATCCCTCGGATGCCCTGGTCTGGGCCCGGTTCAACCGGCTCGCCGCGCGTCTGAAACCGGACGTGTTCCATGGCCACGGCGCCAAGGCCGGCGTCTTCGTCAGGCTGCGCGCGGCGTCTCGCGCGACCATTCGCGTCTACACCCCCCATGGCGGCTCTCTGCACTACGCGCCCGACACCCTCGAGGGCATGTTCTATCTCAGGCTCGAACGCCTGCTGATGAACCGGACCGAGCTGTTCCTGTTCGAGAGCGCCTTCGCCCGCGACACCTATGAGCGGCGCATCGGCTCGCCCCAGGGCCTCGTGCACTGCGTGTTCAATGGCGTTACCGCGGCCGAATTCGATCCGGTCGAGCTGGTGCAGGATCCGACCGACGTGGTCTATGTCGGCGAGTTCCGCCACATCAAGGGCGCCGACCTCCTGGTCGACGCGGTCGGCCGGCTGCGCGCCGACGGCAAACCCGTCACCCTGACGCTGGCCGGCGATGGCGAGGAAACCGCGGCGATCAAGGCCCAGGTCGAACGCCTCAAGCTCGGCAATGCCGTGCGGTTTGCCGGACACGTCAAGGCCCGCGTCGGCTTCGCCAAGGGCCGCCTGCTCGTGGTGCCGTCGCGGGGCGACTCGATGCCCTATGTGGTGATCGAAGCCGCCGCCGCGGGAATCCCGATGATCGCCGCCAATGTCGGCGGCATTCCCGAGATCTTCGGTCCCCATGCCTCCGCCCTGTTCGCCGCCGGCAATCCCGGCGCCATGGCCGACGCCATCGCCGCCGCCATGGCGGACCCGGGCGCGACCCGCGAACGCGCCCGGCAACTGCGCGAACGCATCTTCCAGCACTTCTCGCAGACCGCGATGGTCGAGGGCATCATGGCTGGCTACCGCGAAGTGTTTGCCAGGCGTTAACCACCCCTTTCCCGATAACCAATTTTTGCGACTTTTCCGCTATGCGGTGGGCAGGGGGCGACCGCCCTCGTTCCGTGCGGCCGTGTCCGGCGCACAGGAGGTCTTGCCGTGGAACCCATCGACGCTCGCACCATGATCAATGCCGCGGCCGCGGGAGCAGCAGTCACCGCCGACGGCGCGCCGCGGGTCGAACGCCGGCGCCGGCTGTCCCCGGCCGCGCTCGACGTGGTCAACCAGAAGGTGCGCGCGGCCTATTCCCCGATCGTGATCGCCGGCGTGGTCCGCCTGGTCGACTTCGCGCTGATCGCGCTGTGCGGTCTCGCGGTCTATTTCAGCTACCCGGTGCATGTCAGCGGCTTCACCTGGGCCTATGTCTTCGCCGTCCTCGCGGTGGCGCTGGCCGCGGTGATCTGCTTCCAGGCCGCCGACATCTACGACATCCAGGTGTTTCGCGGCCAGCTCCAGCAGATGACGCGGATGATCTCGGCGTGGTGCCTGGTGTTTCTGCTGTTCATGGGCGCCTCGTTCCTGGCCAAGATCGGCGGCGAGGTCTCGCGGCTCTGGCTCTCGTGCTTCTTCTTCACGGGCATGTTGCTCCTCATAGCCGAACGACTGACGCTGAGGGCCATGGTCCGCAAATGGGCGCGCGACGGCCGGCTCGACCGGCGCACCATCGTGGTCGGGGCCGACAGCAATGGCGAGCAGCTGATCCTCGCGCTCAAGAACCAGGACGACTCCGACATCGACGTCCTCGGCGTGTTCGACGATCGCACCGATGCCCGCGCCCAGGAGACATGCGCGGGACTGCCCAGGCTCGGCAAGGTCGACGACATCGTCGAGTTCGCGCGGCGCACCCGCGTCGACCTGGTGCTGTTCGCGCTGCCGATCTCGGCCGAAACGCGCATCCTCGAGATGCTCAAGAAGCTGTGGGTGCTGCCGGTCGACATCCGGCTGTCGGCGCATACCAACAAGCTGCGCTTCCGGCCGCGCTCGTATTCCTATCTCGGCAAGGTCCCGACCCTCGACGTCTTCGAACAGCCGATCACCGACTGGGACATGGTGATGAAATGGATGTTCGACCATGCGGTCGGCGCGCTGATGCTGCTGGCGCTGTCGCCGGTGCTGGCGCTGGTCGCGCTTGCGATCAAGCTCGACAGCCCGGGACCGGTGCTGTTCCGCCAGAAGCGCTTCGGCTTCAACAACGAGCGCATCGACGTCTTCAAGTTCCGCTCGCTCTATCATCACCAGGCCGACCCGACGGCTTCGAAGGTGGTCACCAAGAACGACCCGCGCGTCACCCGGGTCGGTCGCTTCATCCGCAAGACCAGCCTCGACGAGCTGCCCCAGCTCTTCAATGTCGTGTTCAAGGGCAACCTCTCGCTGGTCGGACCGCGCCCGCACGCGGTGCTGGGCAAGGTCGAGAACCAGATGTTCGACGAGGCGGTCGACGGCTACTTCGCCCGGCACCGCGTCAAGCCCGGCATCACCGGGTGGGCCCAGATCAACGGCTGGCGCGGCGAAATCGACAACGCCGAAAAGATCCAGAAGCGAGTTGAGTTCGACCTCTACTACATCGAGAACTGGTCGGTGCTGTTCGACCTCTACATTCTGTTCAAGACCCCGATGGCCTTGTTGAAGACGGAGAATGCGTACTGAACGGCTGGCGCGGCCCGCCCCGGTTTGGGGCGCCGTCGAGGTCGCCGAAACGTGGCGTGGTGGTGTGTCCTCGAGCTTCCGGCGTGACGGCGTCCCGTCGTCGATCAAGGCCGGAGCGATCGAGATCCAATGAGCAACCGATGACAGCAGGCATGGCGGAGTCACAAGCGGATCCGGCCCGGACCGTCACCGTCGTGCCGGGCGTGACCGCCGTCCAGCACGGCCTGTTGTGGCTCGTCGGCTTCTGCGGCGCCATCGCGATCATCGAGCCCAGCCCCTACGAAGTGGCGATCCTCATCATGATCGCCTTCTTCTCGACCACCGGGCTGCGCCTGCGGCCGCAGTTTCTGTCCCTGATCACCCTGCTGTTCCTGGTCAACATCGGCTACACCATCTGCGCCGCCTCGCTCATGGACCGGCCCGAGATCGTGAGCTGGATCTTCACCTCATGGTATCTGGCGGTCTCCGCGGTGTTCTTCGCCATGGTCGCGGCCGAGGACACCTTCGCCCGGCTCGACGCGCTGCGCCGCGGCCTGCTGGCTGCCGGGCTGGTCGCCTCCCTCGCCGGGCTCGCGGGCTATTTTCACCTGGTGCCGGGCCACCCCGACATCTTCACGCTCTATGGCCGCGCCGCCGGCACCTTCAAGGATCCCAACGTGCTGGGAGCCTTCCTGATCCTGCCGGCGCTGTTCGCGCTGCAGGGCGTCGTCGCCGATCCGTTCGGCAAGGCGGCGCGCGGCACCGTCACGCTGGGCATCATCAGCCTCGCGGTGCTGCTGTCGTTCTCCCGCGCCGCGTGGGGCCAGCTGGTGTTCACGTCGACCTTCCTGCTGATCCTGATGTATATCACCAGCCCGTCGCCGACGGCGCGGGCGCGGCTGGTCACGGTCGCCATCATCGGTGCCGCGGCGGCGGCCGGCGCCCTCGTCGTGCTGCTGTCCTTCGAATCGATCGGCAACCTGTTCAAGGAGCGCGCCGCCCTCGAGCAGAGCTACGACGCCGGTCGGTTCGGACGCTTCGGTCGCTACTTTCTCGGCTTCGAGATGGCGCTCGACCTGCCATTGGGCATCGGCCCGCTGCAGTTCAACAAGTACTTCCCCGAGGATACCCACAACTCCTATCTCAACGCCTTCATGTCGGGCGGCTGGATCTCGGGCATCTGCTATCCGGCGCTGATCCTTCCCACCGTCGCCCTCGGCTTTCGGCACGTGTTCGTCCGCGTGCCCTGGCAACGGGCCTATCTCGCGGTGTTCGCGGCCTTTCTCGGAACGGTGGGGGAAAGCTTCATCATCGACACCGACCACTGGCGTCATTTCTGGATGATGCTCGGCCTGATGTGGGGCATGTTCGCGGCCGCCGCGCGCTATCGCGCGCGCCCGCGCGATCCCGGCGGCGCGCTTGCACCGCGGATCTCCGCGTAAGCTCCGGGCCGCGCCCCGAGCCTAGCGGGCCTTCGTCATTTCCACGGCGTGACGGTCGGCACCTTGTCGGTCGCCGCCGGCATGTCGACGGTCTTGAAGTCCGCCGGGCTGACGATCTCCAGGTATTCCATGTCCGGAGAGTAATCGAACAGGTAGTGGACGATGCCGGGCCGCTGATGCACGCAGTCGCCTGCCTCGACCAGGGTCACCTTGTCCTCATACATGAACTTGGCCCAGCCCTTCATCATCAGCACGATCTGGAAGTTGCAGTCGTGACGGTGCCACCCCGTGCCGTCGGTCGGCGGCATGTTGGCCTTGACGAGGTGGGCGATCACCTGGCCGCCGGTGGCATCGGCGATGCCCAGATCGCGATAGAGAAAGAAATCGCGCAGGCCTCCACTCTTGTACTCGGTGTCACCTGGCTTGACGTGGGAGAACTTGCTGACGACGGCATGCGTATTCATCGCGGGCCTCCACTTGGCTTTTCTCATGCTGGCGGTTCGACGCCGTTCTGGCGCGAGGCGTGCCGGCGCCGGGCAACCATGCGAAATCCACGCCAGTTGATGCGACCGCGAATGAAGCGCGGCCGAGCCGCGCCGGCCTGCGCCTAAATCGCTTCCCCCGATAGAACTTAGCGATGATCCGTCGGCCGCCGGCGCCGACACGGCGCTGGGCGCACCTTGTCCGCCACTGACTCTGGATTGGGCAGATCGCGAGGCATCCTCAGGCAGTGGGAATGCCGCCGTCGCAGGCACTCTGCCTAGAAATCGACCTCGAGCTCCTCGATCTCGGTCGGCTCGAGTTTCGCCGCAGCGAGCCATTCCTGCATCTCCGGCAGCCCCATGATGACATCGCCGTAGGTCGCGAGCCGGCCCGGGAGCTTGACGTCGTAGGTCTTGAAGCGGGTTACCACCGGCGCGTACATGGCGTCGGCCATGGTGCGCGAGCCAAACAGGAACGGGCCGCCGGACTCGGCCAGACATTCATTCCAGATGGTCATGATCCGGTCGATGTCGGCCTGGGCCCGCGACCAGATCTTGAAGCCGGGGAAATGGCCCTTGAGATTGACCGGCAGCGACGCCCGCAGGTTGGCGAAGCCGGAGTGGATTTCGCCGCAAATCGAGCGGCACCGCGCCCGATGCAGGCGATCGGACGGCAAAAGCCCGGCATCCGGCCTGATTTCGTTGAGGTACTCGGCGATCGCCAGCGTGTCCCACACCACCGCGCCCTCATGGCGCAGGCAGGGCACCAGAATGGACGACGACAGCAGCAGGATCTCGGCCTTGGCGGCGGCGTCGTCGGGCGACACCACGATCTCGTCGAAGTCGAGACCGGCGAAGCGGGCCAGCAGCCAGCCGCGCAGGGACCAGGACGAGTAGTTCTTGCTGCTGATGGTGAGGGACGCCCTCGACATGGCCCGATATCCTCCCTTTGGCGCCGATCCCGGCACCCTCCGCCGGCGTGCGGCCTCGGCCTGGTTCGCCCCCGGCCACAAGCGCTATTGAGCAAGCTCCGTGCCAGCCGTCGGGCCAAATGTTGATCCTAGCTGGCTCTGAACTTGCATGATACGGGTCAGGGGACAACCTGCCGGACATGCTGAATGCTCTACCAGGCCTTTGAAAACTACAATGCGCTGACGGCACCGATCCGTGGCGGCGCCGCGGCGGCCATGCAGGCCTTGCGCCTCCTGCCGACCGGTCTGCAGTCGGCGCACCTGCCCCGCATCGCCGCGGCGCTCGAACTGATCTCCCGCAGTTCGCTGACCTACAAGCGGCCGCCGTACGGCATCCAGCCGGTCCGGGTCGGCAACCGCAGCTACGACGTCGTCGAGGAGCCGGCCTTCGCCACCGCCTTCGGCACCCTGCTGCGCTTCAAGAAGGTCGACGCGCCGGAGCAGCCCCGCGTGCTGCTGGTGGCGCCGATGTCGGGCCATTTCGCGACGCTGCTGCGCAACACCGTGCAAACGCTGCTGCAGGATCACGACGTCTACATCACCGACTGGCACAACCCGCGCGACATCCCGCTGAGCGCCGGCGAGTTCGCGCTCGCGGATTACACCGATCACCTGATTACGTTCCTCGAAAAACTCGGGCGCGGCGCCCACATGGTCGCGATCTGCCAGCCCTCGGTGTCGGCACTGGCGGCGGCCGCGCTGATGTCGGAGGACGACCACCCTGCCCGACCGGCCAGCCTGACCCTGATGGCCGGCCCGATCGACACCCGCGTCCAGCCCACGCGGGTCAACGAATTCGCCAAGAGCAAATCGCTGCGCTGGTTCGAGCAGAACATGATCAACACCGTGCCGCTGCAGTGCGCCGGCGCGCTGCGCAAGGTGTATCCGGGATTCGTGCAGGTCACCGCCTTCGTTTCGATGAACCTCGACCGCCACGTGAAGTCGCACCTCGATCTGCTCGAGCATCTCGCCAACGGCGACAGCGAGAAGGCCGAGGCCATCAAGACGTTCTACGACGAGTATTTTGCGGTCATGGACCTGCCGGGAGCGTTCTACATCGAGACCATCCGGGATGTCTTCCATGACCATCTGTTGCCGCAGGGGAAGCTGCAGCATCGCGGGCGCACGGTAAATCCGGCGGCGGTGAGCCGCATGGGGCTGCTGACGGTGGAAGGCGAAAAGGACGACATCTGCTCGATCGGCCAGACCGTCGTCGCGCAGGACCTCTGCACCTCGGTGCGGCAATATCGCAAGATGCACCACATGCAGGCCGGCGTCGGCCACTACGGAGTGTTCAGCGGGCGGCGCTGGAATACGGAAATCTATCCCCTGCTGCGCGACTTCATTCACCTCAACTCCTGAAGTGCCGTCGTTCGTAAGGTCGCATGACGTGCCGCGGCGCGCCCAGCGAATCTCCGCCGCTTGAACCTTTGTCAGCGCCGGTAGCTCCGCAAGGCCGGCTGCAATCCGCCACCGAGCACCAGGCTGACAGCCGCGCGGGGCGCGCTCCGCGGAGTGGGCCTCCGCGACGGACGCGACCGAACCAGCAAGACATCGACGGTCCGCCCCATGCGCCCGGCGATCAGTGGGGCGGCGTGCGCAAATGACCACACGACAAACACCACGGCAGCTACGGCCCCAAGCGCGGCGAGGAGAACGGTGAGCACGATGCCGTCTAACAGGAGCATGGTCGGGTCCCTCTCGTGCTTGCGCCTCGTCCCTTTCCTGGGTCGTTTTCAGCAATCATTCGGTTCGCAACATGTTCCAGAGATTCGGCGACCAAATTGCGACGGCGTCAAGCTGAAGCGTCACTGCAGCGCACAAACGCGTGAGCTCGGAGGGTCGCCAGGCCACGGGTAACCCTTTGGCAACCAATTGATGGTGACTGTTTCCTCACCATTATCTGGAGACTTGATCGTGACCGAGCCAAGCGCCGAATTCGACCGCGATGCCAACCGCGACATTGAGTCCGACCAGCCCGCCACAAATTCGGACAGCATGGCTGACGCGAATGGCGACCACGCAATCAGCACGAGCTCACCGGCCGACGCCGGCGCGGCGGCAGTTGGTTCGCCGTCGTCCAACATCATGATCCTGTGGCCGGAGCCGTCCGACTTCTCCGCCCGCGCCTCCTCCCGTGAACGCGCCAACGATCCCCAGCCAGCGCGGCCGTCGGCGCGGCGGCGCCGGCGCGTGGCGATCGCCGCGATGGCGGCCCTCGCCGCCCTGTGCGGAGCCGCCGGCGGCTCGCTCGCGACCTTCGCCATTGGCAAGCTGACCGGCGCGGCCGTGATGCCCGCGGTCACAGCGGACGCCGAGAGCAACGCCCGCGTCCGGGACGCCCTCGCACGCGTCACCGCTGACGTCGGCGGCCTGCGAGCCGATTTCGATCGCGCGAGCCACGTCCGTACCGCCCAGATCACCAAGTTCGGCGACCGCCTCGACAAGGTCGAGAAGTCGCAGGACGACACCGTCGTCCGCCTGGCCAAGCTGAGCGAGGCGCAGGACAAGCTCCAGGACAAGGCTCAGGACCGGATGCACACGGCGGCGGCACCTGCGCCGGCCGATGTTACGGGATCGATTTCCTCCGCGGTTGCGCCGAAGGGCGATCTGCGGGTCGATCCGAAGAGGCCCCAGGTGGTCGAGGGCTGGACGCTCAGTCAGGTGACCAACGGCGGCGCCATCGTCCGTGGCCCCGACGGCCTGTACGAGGCGTTTCCCGGCGATCCGTTGCCGGGCATCGGTCGCGTCGACGCGGTTCGCTACCAGGACGGCCGCTGGGTGGTGATGACGCCGAAAGGCGTGATCATCCACCGCTGAAGCGGCGCAAATCCCTGGACGTCGTCCCTCGGCTCACGCCGGCGATGGCGCGCCTTGCCGTCGCGGGTGGCTGGCGCGATAGGCGCGCTGGCGACACGCGTTACAGCAGAACCGCACGTTTGTTCGCCGCGGCACGAAGCTCTTGCCGCACGTTGCGCAGACCTGCTCGAGGCGGAGGCTGGCTTGGCGAAGCCGCCACCGCTCCACGTAGCAGGCATGGCAGAACCCGCGGATGATGAATCCCCTGCGCTTTGGCTTGACGTCCCCACACGCGACGCACGCGATTTGATTTGACATGACCGATCAAAATAAATTGTTTCCCCGGTTCCGTTATTGGAAACAATTCAGGCCGGTCCATGAACCCATTGGGGCGGGTCCAAGAAACAATCGGGCGGGTCGGTGACGCCTGGACGGCGAAACGTGGCGAAGCTGGGTCAAGGGATGGCGGCATAGCGACGCTGCAGCACCGGGCGCGATGACAGCGGTAGGTTCGGATGGACGGCCAGCCTCGCGAGCGACGGCCGCACCAGCCTGGTGCGGTGCATCCGCGGCCGCGGAAGCCCGCGGCGGACCGATGGCCAGGTGTCACGAGCTTCCGAACAGCAAAGGCGTTGGCAGGCGGGGCGCGCTAGCCTTCCTTGAAGCCATATTCCGGCACGTTGCCGCTCGCGCCGTAATACTTGTAGGGCAAGAACTTGCCCGACATGGTGATCTTGACCCGATCGCCCTTGGGATTGGGCAGGCGCTCCATCACCATGTCGAAGTCGATGGCCGACATGATGCCGTCGCCGTATTCCTCCTCGATCAGGGCCTTCCACGCCGGTCCGTTGATCATGACGAGTTCGTAGAAGCGGTAGATCAACGGATCGGTCGGCGGCATCGGCGTGCCGCGCATCGGCGTTTCGTTCAGCATCGCGATCTCGGACCGCGACAGCCCGAAGAGGTCGCCCGCCTTCTCCGCCTGCGGCTTCGTCAGCTTCATCTGGCCCAGGATCGCCCCGACGATCAGGACTTCGGAATATCCGCCGATCTGGTCGCAGATGTGTTTCCAGCTCCAGCCATTGTCACGCTTGATGTCGAGCAGTTTCTCGGTCAGGTCGGATCGCTTCATCAGGGGGTCTCCTCTCACAGCAGATGGGATTTTCCGGGAATGGCGGGCACGGCCGCGATCATCGTCGGTCCGGCGAGCCCCGGACGGACGACCGGGACGAGGCGGGGACTGCGGTCCCCTGTCTGTTCGATCCCGCGGTCATCGTCCCGGTCCCTCGGCAGTGGATTGTCGACAATTTCCGCCTGCAGCACGCCCAACAGTGTGGCCAATTCGCGCCGGCCTGCCAATAGTATCCCCACGCGCAATCGCACCGGGAGAGTGTCGCATGCAGGATTTCAGTGAAAGACTGTTGGCGGGCAAGCGCGTCCTGATCACGGGCGGCGGCACCGGACTCGGCAAGGCCATGGGCCGGCGCTTTCTCGAACTCGGGGCCACCCTCGTGATCTGCGGCCGGCGCCGGGAGGTGCTGGAAGCGACCGCCACCGAATTCCGCGACGGTTTCGGCCGCGAGACGCAGACGATGGTGTGCGACATTCGCGACGGCGCCGCCGTCGAGCACATGCTCGACGGCATCTGGGCCAGCGGACCGCTCGACGTCCTGGTCAACAACGCCGCGGCGAATTTCCTGGCACAGACCCACAGGCTCTCGAACCGCGCCATCGACGCGGTGCTGGCGATCTGCCTGCACGGCACCGCCTATTGCACCGCCGGCGTCGGCCGGCGCTGGATCGACAGCGGCCGCGGCGGCACGGTGCTGAGCATCCTGACGCTATCGGCGCTGATGGGCGCGCCGTTCACGGCGCCGTCCGCCATGGCCAAGGCCGGCATCGACGCCATGACCAAGAGCCTCGCGGTGGAATGGGGCCCCCATGGCATCCGCCTGGTCGCGGTCGCGCCCGGATCGTTCCCGACCGAAGGCGCGGGCGCGCGCCTGACACCGCTCGGCGCGGACGGCGACCTTGCCGCGAGCGTGCCGCTGCGCCGCCACGGCGACCACGCCGAGCTCGCCAATCTCTGCGCCTTCCTGGTCTCGGATCTCGCCGGCTATATTACCGGCGAAACCGTGGTGATCGACGGCGGACGGCGATTTCTCGGCGGCGCCCGCAGCGGCAGCGCCGCGATGCTCACGTGGACCGACGAAGACTGGAAGCGCCAACGCGCCGGGATGCCGTGAGGCACCGTCGCGAAATCCTCGAAACCCCGCCGCCTTCAAGGTCTTGGCGATCCGCGCCGCCGGACCTTGGGAAGTTTTGTCTTAACAAATCCGCCCTGACTTTGTCCCATTCCCAACCGTCGAAGTTTAGCGTCCGTCTTTAGCTCCCCTGTACTCCCTGTCCGGTAGGTGAGACGGACGGTTTCCACACAGGGGTCATCATGAAGGGCATCATTCTCGCAGGCGGCAGCGGAACGCGTCTCTATCCGATCACCACGGTGGTCTCCAAGCAGTTGCTCCCGGTGTTCGACAAGCCGATGATCTATTATCCGCTGTCGACGCTGATGTTCGCGGGCATCCGCGAGATCCTCATCATCTCGACGCCGCAGGATCGTCCGCTGTTCGAGCGCCTGCTCGGCGACGGCTCCGATTTCGGCCTAGAGCTCAGCTACGCCTCGCAGGACAAGCCGCGCGGGCTCGCCGATGCCTTCATCGTCGGGCGCGACTTCGTCGGCGACGACGAGGTCGCCCTGATCCTGGGCGACAACATCTTCCACGGCAGCGGATTGCCGGACATGCTGGCGCGCGCCTCGATGCGCAGCAACGAGGCCACGGTGTTCGCCTACGCCGTCAACAGCCCCGAACAGTATGGCGTGGTCGAGCTCGACGGCCGCGGCCGCCCGATCGGCATCGCGGAGAAGCCGAAGGATCCGAAATCCAACCTCGCGGTCACCGGGCTCTACTTCTACGACAACGACGTGCTCGACATCGCGGCCAAGCTGAAACCGTCGGCGCGCGGCGAGATCGAGATCACCGACGTCAACCGGGCCTATCTCGAGCGCGGCGACCTCCACGTCGAGGTGCTGGGCCGCGGCTTCGCCTGGCTCGACACCGGCACCCACGAGACCCTGGTCGAGGCCAGCCATTTCGTCCAGATCCTGGAACAGCGCCAGGGCCTGCGCATCGCCTGCATCGAGGAAATCGCGCTGCGCCTGCGCTATATCGACGCCGCGCAGTTCCTCAGGCTCGCGCAACGGGTTGCCAAAAGCAGTTACGGCCAGTATCTGCTTTCGGTCCACCGCTCCTTCGTCGACACCAGCTACGCGATCGGATCCCAGGCATGCGGCACGACGGCGCAACTGTATTCGTAACCGGCGGGGCCGGCTTCATCGGCTCGGCGGTGGTCCGCCACCTGCTCGACCACACCGGCGCCTTGGTCGTCAACATCGACAAGCTGACCTACGCGTCGAACCTCGACTCGATCCCGCAGGCGACGCGGCATCCGCGCTACGCCTTCGCCCGGGCCGACATCTGCGACGCCGCGGCGCTGGCCGGACTGTTCGAGCGCTACCGGCCCGCCGCGGTGATGAACCTCGCTGCCGAGAGCCACGTCGACCGCTCGATCGAGGGACCTGGCGACTTCATCCGGACCAACGTGGTCGGCACCTTCACGCTGCTGCAGGAAACGCTGCGCCACTGGCGCGGACTTGCCCTGGAGCAACAGCAGGAGTTCCGCTTCCTGCACATCTCGACCGACGAAGTGTATGGCAGTCTCGGTCCGCAGGGCCTGTTCACCGAGACCACGCCCTATTCACCGAACTCGCCCTACTCCGCCAGCAAGGCCTCGTCCGATCACCTGGTGCGGGCGTGGCACGAGACCTACGGGCTGCCGACGCTGGTGACCAACTGCTCCAACAATTACGGTCCTTATCACTTCCCCGAAAAGCTGATCCCGCACATCATCATCCGCGGCCTCGCCGGTGAAAGCCTGCCGGTTTACGGCGACGGCAAGAACGTGCGCGACTGGCTCTATGTCGAGGACCACGCCCGCGCCCTGGCGTTGGTGCTGGAGCGCGGCCGGGTCGGCGAGACCTACAATATCGGCGGCCGCAACGAACGCGAAAACCTCCATGTCGTCGAGACCATCTGCGACGAACTCGATCGGCTGCGGCCGCGGCCCGAGGGCGCGCGGCGAAAGCTCATCAGCTTCGTGACCGACCGGCCCGGCCACGACCGCCGCTATGCCATCGACGCCGGCAAGCTCGAACGCGAGCTCGGCTGGCAGGCCCGGGAGACCTTCGAGACCGGCCTCGCCAAGACCGTGCGCTGGTATCTCGACAACGAGGCGTGGTGGCAGGCCATCCTGGCCCGCGGCTACAAGGCGACCCGCATCGGCCTGGCCCAACCGGTGGCCGCTGCGGGGTAACGTCACGCTGCCGCCGGAATCGGAAGGCCTGACTGCCCATCCTGGCGGGATTCGTGGGATGACCTCTGTTCGACTGACCCGCCGCGGCGTGTTGCGGCTTGTGGCCGGCGCCGCGGTTGCAGCCCATGCGCGCCCCGCCGCGGCCCGCGCTAGGGCGCTGCTCGGCGCGCTGCGCTGGGATGCCTGGTACGCTCCGGGCTCTTCGGTCACCGCCGCCGTCGAGCGCTCGCTCACCCCGCCGCGCTACCAGCCGCGCCTGCCCTTTTTCGCCAGCGTCGACGAGGCCGGCCGGCCGCATCTGCCGGCGATCTCCCAACCCCTGATGGATCTCGAGATCGCCCAGGCGCTCTACGCCGGCCTCGACTACTGGGCATTCGTCGCCTATCCGGCGAGCGATCCCATGACGCGGCCGCTGGACCTGTTCCTGTCGAGCACGCGGCGCGGGCCGCTCAGGTTCTGCATGTTCACCGGGCTCGACGCCTGGGGCACCGCCGCCCAGCCGTCGCCATTGATCGAAGCTCATCTGAAGCTGATGGCACATGAGGCCTGGCAGCGGGTCGAGGGCGGGCGCCCGCTCTATTTCCTCGGCTTCGTCACCGAACAGCTGGCGCGCGAGCGCTGGGGCGGTCTCGACGGCCTGCGCGACGGCATCGCCCGCTTCCGCGCCAGGGCGCGGGAGGCCGGCGCCGGGGATCCCTACATCGTGGCCGCGGTGCTGCCGCGCACCGCCGTGACCCTGCACCGGCAGATCGGTGCCGACGCCGCCAGCGCCTATTCGATCGCGGACGGCCGCGCCACCGGCGATTTCGCCACGCTGGCGCGGATCGTCGAGGCCGGCTGGCAGTCGCTTGCCGGATCGGGCCTGCCGGTGGTGCCGACGGTGATGGCGGGCTGGGACCGCCGCCCGCGCGTCGAGGCGCCGGTGCCGTGGGAAAAGAGCCAGCGACTTGGCGCGGGGCTCGAATACTTCTTCGAGGGTCCCTCGCCGACGCAGCTGTCGGACCAGGTCGAGCGGGCGTTCGCCTTCGTCGACCAGGAGCCGCAGGGACGCCGCGCCCCCGCGGTGCTGGTCTATGCCTGGAACGAGAACGACGAAGGCGGCTGGCTGGTCCCGACCCGGCCGTGCGACCAGGCCCGCCTGCAGGCTCTCCACCGCACCTTGAAGCCGGCGGATGCAGCAAACCCTCCCGGTTGCGCCGTCGGCCGATAACAGCGGGCGAAGCTTCCTCCGCTCACTCCGCGGCGCTGAGCTGCGGCACCGCCGCCCTGGGCGTCAGCCCGTTCTGCCGCAGGAACGCCATGTATTGCGGGAACAGGACCTTGTAGCGCTCCTCGAGCGCGGCACAGTCGACCCGATTGTACAGCTCGCGGACATCGATCGTCTCGAGATCGAAGATGTTGACATACGGCATGCCCAGGAACCGGCACATGTCCTCGGTCCGGGTGTCGTGGCAGATCACGCAGGCGGGAACGCCGTGCTGCAGGGCGATCATGTTGCCGTGAAAGCGGTGCCCGAACACGAAGTCGTAGCCGCGAATGGCGTCGATCCAGTCGTCGACGTCGAAGAACACCTTGACGTGGTCGCGAGCCCACGCCGCCAGCCGCCCCCGTTCGGCAACGCCATCGAGCGCGCTGACCACTTCGTCGCAAGCCCGGTTGCGTTCCTCCGGCGATCCGCTGGCGAGAATGATCTCCGGGTGTTCGCTCTGGGCGATGAAATCGGCGTCGCGGTTGACGGCCTCGCGGTAGATGCCGCGGACCAGATTGGCCATCTTGTCGGCGTCGAAGGCGTGAGACACCACGTCGCGCGAGGCGTTGACCGCGATCCGCTCCACGGCGTTGAACTCGCGCTTGGTCAGCATCAGCGACGGCGACCGCCTCATGTAGTAGGACGGGCAGCCGGTCACGGTGACGTTGTGAACGCCGCGCCGCGCCAGCACTTCGCGGGTGTACGGCCCGCGCACGCCGATCCTGACTGCGCGTTCGGCGATCACCTTGACGAACCGCTCGGTACCGGGATGCAGCTCGATGTCGGGATCGTAGCTGCTGGACTGCGCGCCGAGGCCGACGATGGCGACCGGCAGGTTGGCTTGCTCGATGTATTCGGCCATGCCGCCGAAATCGAACGACCGGAACAGGAAGTTGGCCGCGGCGATGACGATCATGTCGTAGCGTTCGCCGACCTCGCGCGGATCGACCGAATATTCCCACGCCACCTCGTCGTGCTCGATCTGGCTCAATAGCGCATGCGCAATGATCTGGTTCCCGGTGTTGCCCCCGGTCTTCCCCAGCTTCGCGATCGGGGTATCGCTCGGATCGCTTTTGAAGCTCGGGGTCGCGCCCAGCAGAAAGATCTTCATGCTCAGCCTCTCGGCACTCGTGTGTCAATTGCTCCGATCGCACGGGACACCCGTTCGATCGTCTCCGGCTCCGATTTTCGCCCGCGCCCTATGAACGAAACACCAAAACGCGGCGATTGCTGCTCGGTATCCGGGACGCGAATTCAATCAGATGCGCCAATACCTAAATTTCGGCTAATCGGGTCGGCCGCATTTGTCGCGCTTCAGGCCGCGGTCAGCGCCAGTTTCCACTGCACCGCGGCTTCCTCCTTGTCGGCGCTCGGACTGCGCCCCTCGGCGGCGCCGACGGCGTCGAAATGCTGAAGCGCGGATGCGACATGTCCTTGCGCGATGGCCGCGGCGACGTCCGGATAGCGCTTGAGATACCAGTCGGCATCGACCGGCGCGCCGCCGCCCTTGCGTCCCTCGAAATAGCCGTAGCCGATATAGTGCAGGCGGGCGCTTTCGACCTCGCCGCGCTCGACGGCGTGGCGCACGTCGGGGTTGGCGGCGAGATAGGCCTCCTCGTCGAAATCGTTGGCCGCCAGCGCCAGCTGCAGCAGCAGCTTGAGCAGCTGGGTCGGGATCGTCACCCGGCCGGCGCCGTCGAGTGCGACGGAACCGGCGCCGAGCCGGCTCAGAAGCGCGTCAAATGGCGGAACATACATCGGATCAGTCCTCACAAGTCCTCGCAACAGCTCCCCGGCGCCACGTCAGGCCGGCTCGACCACGCGCGCGCCACGTCGCCGCGGGCCGTCGGCCGGCGGCGCGGTGCCTGTCAGCTGCGTCGTCACCTCGTCGAGATAGCGCGCCTGCGCCGCGAGGCCGGCGCGCGGCAGCGCCAGCTTCTGCCGCACGGTGCGATGCATCGCCGCGATCTCGTCGACGTGGCGCTGTGCCTTCAGCGAATGGGTCACGCTCTGGACGTGACGGCGGTGGACGTTGAGCGGATCGGCCACATAGGCGATCTTCGCGCCGGGCGCCGCCAGACATTCGACATACAGCCGCCAGTCGCCCGCCATGCGGTACCGGGCGAGGTCGGCGCGGCAGGCCTGCAGCGTCTGCAGCAGCGCGTCACGCCGCCACAGCACGGAGCTGACGTTCAGGATCGTGTTCTTGACGCTGAGGAACCGGGCGGTGAACTCCGCGCCATCGAACACCTCCGAGCGGGTCAGCGCGTTCGGTTCGATGGTGGCGAAATAGGCCTTGTAGTCCGGATAGACCGGGAGCCCCTCGGCATCGATCGACTTGGAATCGGTGAAGCCCATCCGGATCGAGGGATCGGTCGCCATCATTCCGATCAGTCCCGAGAGGAATGACGGCTCGGCCAGGTCATCGGCCTCCGCGATCCAGACGAACTCGCCGCTCGACAATTCGGCGGCCTTGGCCCATTGCGCGAACACCGAGCCGGAGTTCTCGTCGTTGATCACCAGGGTCAGGTCGCGGTCATGCTGCTCGGCGACCGCCTCGATCACGGCGATGCTGTTGTCCGAGGAGGCATCGTCGAGCACGATGATCTCCTCCACCGGATGGCTCTGCGTGAAGATGCTGCCGAGCCGCTCCGGCAGGCAATGGGCATAGTTGTAGTTCGGCACCGCCACCGAGATCGACGGCAGGCCGGGACGCACCAGGTGCAAGAGATCGCGGACGTAAGGGACGAAGGCGAAGCGCGTTTCGCACAGCTTGCGGGTCCGCTCCCGCTCCTCCTCGTCGATGCCGTCGGTGACGAGGGTCTTGAGCTGGCCCGCCATCGCCAGGGTATCGCAATAGGGCACGACGCGGCCGACGCGGCTCTCCTTGAGGAATTCGGGAATCCCGCCGGTGTTGTCGAAGGCGACGACCGGGACACCGGCGATCATGGCTTCCAGCGCCACCGTCGGGAACGGGTCCTCGCGCGACACCAGCGCGAAGGCGTCGGCGATCGCGTAGAAGGCGGCGACGTCCTTGCGGAAGCCGGCGAGATGGAAGGTCCCCGTCGCCTTGGCTTCGCCGATCTCCGCCGCCAGCCATTCACCGAGCGACGGATCGATCCCGCCCAGCCAGATGAAATGGGTCCGCTTGCGCTGGGTCCGCATCAGGCGCCAGAGCTGCAGGAACAGGTCGAAACCCTTGCGCAGGTCGGCATAGCCGACCCCGAGCACGACCGCGGCATCCTGGTCGATGCCGAACTCCCGTCGCAACGCCGCGGCATCGGAGGCCGCTGCCGTGATGTCCTTGTAGTTGCCCTGGGGCCGCACCAGCAGCCGCTCATCGTCGGCGAATTTCAGCGCCTCGATCAGGCGATCGCGCACGTAGCCGGAGGCAAACACCACGCGCTGGGCCGCGGCGATCCCGGCCCGCGCCGATCCCTCCAGGCCCTTTTCGTGCAGCAGCCGCGGCAGCTCGTGCACCAGCAGCACCGAGCGAATGCCCTGCCCCGCCAGCAGCGGAACCACATGGCCCGACGCCGTGGTGTTGACGATGGCGCCGGTCAGGCCCGCCTCGCGCAGGCTCTGGATCTTGGCGGCGAGCGCCGTCGCGTCCCGCGCCACGGTGAGCGGCGCCACGGCGGCGTAGTCGGCGGCCATCTCGCCATCGCCCAGCAGCAGGAACTCGACGTCGACCCCGAACGAGGTACGCAGCGTCTTGCCGATGTTGAGCAGCAGATGCTGCGCGCCGCTCGGAAAGGCGTCGTGGCCCACCAGCAGCACCCGCGGCCGCGCCGTCGTCGGCGTCAGCCCCGAGACCGCGCGGCCGGTGGCGTTGAGATAGGCCGAGCCGAAATGCAGGTCCGGCTCCAGATAGGCGCCCTCGCACCACTCGTTCCAGGCGTTGATGCAGACGATCGCCTCGCCGAAGAAAGTCTCGCGCTGGGCCTTCTCGACCAGCGCGCCGAGCCAAGCCTCGTATTTCGACGGGGTCGAGCCGTGGATGACGAGCCCCTTGCCCTGGCGCCGGGCGTCGTTGTCCCAGCTCGGCACCGCGGTCTTGATCAGCGGGAACGGCGGCGTCGGCTCGTCCAGCGAGTAACGCGCCACGTCGTCGTAGCTGAAGATCTGGCCGCCGAAGGTGTCGTCGATGTAGTCGATCCCGGCGTTGATCTGGGAGACGAACTTCGTCACCTTGTGGGGCGGAAATTCGACGGCGCCGTCCAGCCCGAACACCCGCGGATCGAAATCATCGAAGCTCTGGCTCATGATGATGATCGGCTTTTCGTCGTAACGCTCCTGGAACATGCGGCGCCAGCGTGCGATGGTGCGCGCGGTGTCCGGGATCAGCCGGGGACGGTAGATCATCAGCAGCGGCCGGCCGCCGATCCGGATATAGCGGCGGTCGGCGAAATGGCGGGCGAAGTCCTTGACCAGGCGCTCGTCGTCCTCGGCGAGATAATCTTGCGAGATCAGGACCTCGCCTTCCATGCCGTCCCAGCGCCGGGTCCAGTTCTCGTTGGCCCACATCAGGCAGAACGGCATGTCGATGTCGGGGGCGCCGAGCAATTGCTCCAGCGGCCGCTCCATCAGCCGCTTGCCGTTGAACGAATAGTAGTAGAACACAAAGCCGTGCACGCCGGCGGCCTTCGCCAGCGCCACCTGTCGGCGCATGGTCTGCAGGTCATCCAGTGAATAGAAGCCGAGATCCCGCGGCACCCGCGGCTGATAGTGATCCTTGAAGCGCGGCACGCCGCGCGCGATGTTGGTCCACTCGGTGAAGCCGGTGCCCCACCAGCGGTCGTTTTCCGGAAAGGCGTGAAACTGGGTCAGATAGTTGGCGAGGATCTTGGCCCGCGGCTTGGCCTTGGCCGCCAGCGGCCGCAGTTCCTCGAACGCCGGCCCGGGCTTGGTGAACCGCCGGATCTCCGACGGCACCGTGGCTTCGTTTTCCGGCGGCCTCGGAAACACGCCGCCCTCGTTGCGGTGCTCGATGTAGTGCAGCAGCGGATTCTGGCTGGTATCGCCCCGGAAATAGCGCTGGACGTAGAACTTGGTGTCGAACTCGGCCGAGGGGTTGCGGCCCTCGCGGTAGCCGTGGAACAGGAAATGCTCGAACGGATCGACCTTGGCCTCGGCGATGTCACGGTAGGTGTCGAGATAGTACCTGGCGTCGAATTCCGGGATCGGGCTGAACGGGCCGAAGCGGTTCTTCAGGTAGTGCGCCAGCGCATTGCGGTCCTCGGGAATGTCGTACGTCTTGCGGTACCAGGCCGGATCGAAATAGGGCGCGGGCCGCAGGCCCTCGCGCTCACCGATCCGGCAATAATGCAGCAGCGGCTGCAGCCCGCACGTAGCCACCTGCGGATAGGCGGCGAGATACCACGCGGTGTCGAACATCGGATTGGGACGCCGGCGTTCGAGATGGCCCTGGACATGGAAATGCTCCAGCGGATCGCAGCCGCCGGCGACGATGTCCGGATAGGTGATCTTGTAGTACTCCTCGTCGAACAGCCCGCTGTCGCGCAGTTCGATCCGGACCGCAGCGAGATCGGCATCGACCGCCGCGGCGGCCGGCGGCGCGGCGATTGCGTCCATGGCGACGTTGACGGTCACCGCGGCGCCGGTTTCATACGGCGGAACCACGCCGTCGCCGGTCGTCCCACTCTGAGTGTCCTTGTTACGATTGAGTTTCGCTTCGGTATGCCGGGTCAGATCGGAGAGGAATTTTGACATGGACCGCCGTATGCACTGCTGCCGTTATGCAAAGCCGCATGCCCATCATCGATCACCCGCCCCCGAACCTCCAACTGCTATTTCGCACCCGCACAGCCGCGATTGATGGAGCGGGTGACAAAGCGTTAATTCGCACCGCGCGAGTTTAGTCTGCATTCTCTCGATTATGTAGTTTGCATTCTCTCGACTTTGTCACCGTTTAAATAGCCGGCGCCTGTGTAGGGTACCGGCATGATGTCATTTGCCGACCTGCTCAGTTCCATCCCTGCCCCGACCACCGAGCGCACCAGGCGCGTGCTCAATGCCGGATGCGGTCCGCGATCCAACCGCAAGCACACCGCCCTGTTCGATCGAGCCGATTGGTCCGAGATCCGCCTCGATCTCGATCCGGCGGTCGATCCCGACGTCGTCGGTTCGATGACCGACATGCGCAGCCAGTTCGAGGCCGAAAGCTTCGACGCGATCTGGACGTCGCACAGCCTCGAGCATCTCCACGGCCACGAGGTGCCGCCCACGCTGGCGGAGTTTCACCGCATCCTGAGGCGGGACGGCTTCGCCCTCATCACCTGTCCTGACCTCGAAGCGGTGATGCGGCTGTTCCTCAGCCATGGACCGGACCACGTGGCGTATCATTCCGCGGTCGGGCCGATCACGCCGCTCGACATGATGTTCGGGCATTCGCGATCGGTCGCCCACGGCAACCGGCACATGACCCACAACACCGGTTTCACCGCCGAGCGCCTCGGCAACCTGCTGATCGACGCCGGGTTCGCCGAAGCCTCGGTGCGGCGCCTCAATTACGATCTGTGGGCGCTGGCGCTGAGGACGGACGCCGACCGGCCCGCCATCCTGGACCAATTGCGCCGCGCCGGCCTCGACATGGCGGACACGCCGCGATGACCGCCGCGGCTGCCGTGGCAACGCCGCCGCCCTGGGGCGCCCATCCGGTCGCGCTGACCGGCGAGGTCCTGCGCCGGCGGATCTACGCGCCGCTGTCCTATGCTCAGGTCCGCAACGCCGCCGTCGTTCCGGCGGTGCATTCGGAGGCCATGGCGCTGGCCGCCTGGTTTCCGCTGGTCTGGCGGCGCAAGCCTTCGGGCGCGGAGTTCGTCGCGGTGCGCGCCCTGCTCGACACCCAGCGCGCCCAGCCGCCCGCGGCGCGCGGACTGTTGCCGCTGGTGCTGCACGGCTACCCGTTCGTCTTCGACCCGGCCGGCCCGGTCACGCGCGATGCGGCCAAGATGCTGGATGACGTGTTCGCCGACGCGCCGAGCAACGTCGGCGCCACCATCACCAGCGTCAACCACAAGCTGACGCGGGCGACCGTGAGCCGCTTTCGCTTCCTCGACCGCTTCGCCGCGGATCTCGAGCCGACGGCGGCGATCAGCGCCGCGCTCGACGACGCCGGCCTGCTGGCGCCGTGGCAGCTCGTTTTCGAGATCGCGGGGCGCCAGATCGGCATCCCGGATCTCCTCATGATCAGGCAGGACGCCTTCGAAACCGGAGCACTCGCGACCACGCTGCACCGCTTCGGGCGCCCGGCCGCCACCATGATCAGCCTCCACCGCCTGTCGCTGTTTCGCGCCGGCGGACTCCTGGCGATGGCGCGCACCACGCTGAAGGATGCCGCCGCCGATGCAACGCAGCCGCTGAGCGCGCCGCCCCTGCAGCCGGTGGCGCCGTGACGCATTCGGTGCCGCTCCGAGAGTTGGCTGGACGCCGCCTCGACCTTGGGCAGGCCGGCACGTGGCCTGAAGACCTGGCCTGGATTCCCGTCAGCGCGACCGAACTGCACCTCGCCGCGCGCTCGTTCCCGCTCGCGGTGCGCGAGAGTGATGACGGGCCACGGCTCGGCCTGCTGGTCGGATCGGCCTATCTCGCCCAGCCGCTGCGCTCAGCGAGTGGCGCCTGGCGCGGCGGCTACCAGCCGATCGGGCTGCGCTGCTTTCCGCTGAGCGCATCGGGCGCGACCGGCGATCCCCTCGCCGGGCTGACGATCGACGCGGACGCGCCGTGCCTGTCCGAAACCGACGGCCTGCCGATCGTCGATGAGGCGGGCCGCCCGACCCGGCCAATCGTCGAGCTTCATCGGCTGGCCACGCTGCTCGCCGGCTCGGTCGACGTCTTTGCGCCCGTGCTCGACCACCTCATGATCGCGGGCCTGCTGGCGCCACTGCCCGCAACCGAGCCGCCGGACCAGAACCGCTTCCTGGTGGCCGATGCCAGGGCCTTCGATCGCCTCGACGGGCCGGCGCTCGGCGCCATGGCCCGCGTCAGCTATTTGAGCGTCGACGTGGCGATGGCGGGGCTGTTCTCGCTCCAGGCCTTGCGCCCGGATCGCCGCCCGCAGGCCGCGCGCGCCGACGGTGCCGAAGCGCCCGCGCAAACCGCCAGGGCGTTCGACGTGCCGTTCGACGATCTGGCGCTGGCGCTCGATGACGGCGAACTGGTGCCGTTCGGGTAGAATGCAATGACTTCCGGTTAGTTCATTTCCGCCTGAAAGTCTGACTCAAAGAACTAGGGTGATAACTCATTAATTTTTCTGCTGTGACAATACGATACTGATTCTCTTTAGGGAAGGATTGGGATCGTGAGCAGGAATTTGTTTTGGCTGAGCGACGAGCAATGGCAGCGGATCGAACGTCACTTGCCAAC
>JARLJA010000089.1 GCA_031291445.1 Xanthobacteraceae bacterium
CCACGATCGTTCCCGGCGAATAGTCGCCGCGGAAACCGACCACATCCGGCCGCGCCTGCGCCGCCGTCGACATCAGCATCCCCGCCCCGATGGTGGCTGCCAGAGCCACCGCAATCCTCAACGACATCAATCTCTCCGCTCGGTCACCCCTGCGGGGTGTGTGTGAAATTCGATGCAAATCCCGCAAAACCGCAGGTTTGCCGCCGGTCTGCCCACGCATTTTTAACCGCGCCCGTTAACCAGACGGTTTCCACGCGCGCCTCGCCGGGCCTCAGGCCGGGTCAAAAAAGGAAATGTTGGAAACAAAGTAAATGCCCGGAAAACAACACTTGCCGAAAAACGGCGGTGTCGGCCACGCATGGACCCTTCAAAAAGCGGGCCCTGCGGCCCGCCGAACAACCTCAGCTCAAAGCGGGCAACGGTCGCAACAAGAAATCGGGAGGGGACGGCCGCCACGCGCCATGCCCCAGCCTCCGCCGCCTCCGGCGACGAAGTGCGCGTGGACCGACGACGCAGCGCGCCTGCGCCGTCTTCTAGGTGTCCTTCTTGTTCTGGCGGTGCTCGACGAGATCGTCGACCACGGCGGGATCCGCCAGCGTCGAGGTGTCGCCCAGGCTGCCCGGTTCGTCCTCGGCGATCTTGCGGAGGATACGGCGCATGATCTCGCCGGATCGGGTCTTGGGCAGGCCCGGCGCGAACTGGATCTGGTCGGGGGAAGCGATCGGGCCGATGTCCTTGCGCACCCAGGCCACCAGTTCCTTCCGCAAATCCTCGCTCGGCTCCTCGCCCGTCATCAGCGTGACATAGGCGTAGATGCCCTGGCCCTTGATGTCGTGGGGATAGCCGACCACGGCGGCTTCCGAGACCTTGGGATGCGCCACCAGCGCGCTCTCGACCTCGGCGGTGCCCATGCGGTGGCCGGACACGTTGATGACGTCGTCGACCCGGCCGGTGATCCAGTAGTAGCCGTCGGCGTCGCGCCGGCAGCCGTCGCCGGTAAAGTACTTGCCGGGATAGGTGGTGAAGTAGGTCAGCATGAAGCGCTCGTGATCGCCGAACACCGTGCGCATCTGGCCCGGCCACGACTGCGCCAGGCACAGGTTGCCCTCGGTGGCGCCGTCGAGCACGTGGCCCTCGGAATTGACGATCTCCGGCACCACGCCGAAGAACGGCCGCGTCGCCGAGCCCGGCTTCAGCGCGGTGGCGCCGGGCAGCGGCGTGATCAGGATGCCGCCGGTCTCGGTCTGCCACCAGGTGTCGACGATCGGGCAGCGGTCATCGCCGACCACACGGTGGTACCACTCCCAGGCCTCCGGGTTGATCGGCTCGCCGACCGAGCCGAGCAGGCGCAGCGAGGCGCGCGAGGTCGCCTTCACCGGGGCGTCGCCGGACTGCATCAGCGAGCGGATCGCGGTCGGCGCGGTGTAGAAGATGTTGACCTTGTGCTTGTCGACGATCTTCCAGAACCGCGACACGTCCGGATAGTTCGGCACACCCTCGAACATCAGCGTGGTGGCGCCGTTGGCGAGCGGCCCGTAGAGGATGTAGCTGTGGCCGGTGACCCAGCCGACGTCGGCGGTGCACCAGTAGATGTCGCCGTCGTGATAGTCGAACACGTATTGATGCGTCATCGACGCGAACACCAGGTAGCCGCCGGTGGTGTGGACCACGCCCTTCGGCGCGCCGGTCGAGCCCGAGGTATAGAGGATGAACAGCGGGTCCTCGGCGCTCATCTCCTCGCACGGGCAGTCGGCGGGCACCTTGGCCGCGGCCTCGTGATAGTAGATGTCGCGGCCCGGCAGCATCGCGATGCTGGAGCCGGTGTGGCGCACCACGATGATGGTCCTGACGATGTCGCCGGCCTTGTCGGCGGCGACGTCGGCGTTGACCTTCAGCGGCACCTTCTTGCCGCCGCGCAGGCCCTCGTCGGCGGTGATCACCACCGCGGACTTGGCGCCCTCGATGCGGCCGGCCAGCGATTCCGGCGAGAAGCCGCCGAACACCACCGAGTGGATCGCGCCGATGCGGGCGCAGGCCAGCATGGCGTAGGCCGCCTCGGGGATCATCGGCAGGTAGATGGTGACGCGGTCGCCCTTCTTGACGCCGTGCGACTTCAGCACGTTGGCGAAGCGGCAGACCTCGGCGTGCAGTTCCTTGTAGGTGATCTTGCGCTCATGGCCCGGGTCGTCGCCCTCGAAGATGATCGCGACCTGGTCGCCGCGCTTGGCGAGATGGCGGTCGACGCAGTTCCAGGCGACGTTGAGCGTGCCGTCCTCGAACCACTTGATCGACACCTTTCCGGGTGCGAACGTCGAGTTCTGCACCTTGGTGAAGGGCTTGATCCAGTCGACGCGCTTGCCGTGCTCGCCCCAGAAGCCGTCGGGGTCCGTGATCGAGCGGGCGTACATTTCGCGGTAGCCGGCATCGTCGACATAGGCGCGCTTCGCCCAATCCGCGGTGACCGGATAAACCTTGTCAGACATGTTCCCTCCTGCACTCCCGCACCAGCCCGCCGTTTTACGCCCGGCATTTGGGCCTGATCAATTATGCGCTGCCGTATACGGCGGCGACAAGCCGAAACGAATAGGACTTTTGTCGGCTTTTGTCGCAATCGGGGTGTCGAAGGCGCCGCGCGTATTGACCTTTCGGCTAATGCGGCGAGGAGGAGGAGTAGTGTGGTGGGTGCTTTCGGGGAAGGCGAGATGTGGACAGGGGCGCGCGTCCTTTTCTTCGTCATTGCCGGGCTTGACCCGGCAATCCACTCTTCCTTCGCGGCGCAGGCCGTAAAGAGTGGACCCGCGGGTGACGAATGAGCGTGTGGTGGATTCGCCGGGCTTCCATGAGCCGCCACCCATCACGCCAGCGCCCAGACCCGGGTATGCTTGATCTCGGCGTCCTCGAGGTCGCGGGTCACGGGGACGTGAAATTCGGCGAGCGCGATGAGCCGCTCGCGCGGCAGGTAGCTGCGGCCGGGATCGCCGATCAGCACGGTGGCGCCGCGGCCGTGGTGGCGCGCCAGAAACGCAAGTGCGCGCGCCGCGGTGTCGCGCTCGTAGAAGATGTCGCCGGCCAGCACCACCTCGGCGCTGACGTCCGCGCCGGTGGCCGCGAGCAGGTCGTTGGCGAGCGGCGTGATCACGACGCCGTTGGCGGCGGCGTTGAGCAAAATCGCCTCCCGCGCGAACGGGTCGATGTCGGCGGCGCGGACCCGCGCGGCGCCGGCTTTCATGGCGGCGATGGCGACGAGGCCGGAGCCGGAAGCGAGGTCGATGACGTCGCGGCCGGCGACCAGATGCGGGGTGTCGAGGACATGGCGCGCCAGCGCCTGGCCGCCGGCCCAGGCGAAGGCCCAGAACGGCGGCGGCAGGCCGGCTTCGCCCAGTTCCTCCTCGGTCTTGCTCCACAGCGGCACCGCTTCGTCGGCGACGTGAAGCACGATCTCGGGCACCAGCGGCACGGCGCGCAGCCGGGTGTTGGCGCGGATGAAGGCTGAGGGGTCGGTGATGCGCGCCGCCGGCGCGGCAGGCTCCACTACAGGCCGCCGAGCTTGCAGACGTGCTTCCACTGCGCGGCGGTGACGCCCTGCACCGACAGCCGCGAATACTTGATCAGCTCCATCTCGGCCAGCGCCGCGTCGACCTTGATCGCGGCGAGCGTCACCGGCTTCGACAGCGCGCGGTCGGCCTTGATGTCGACGCAGACGAACTTGCCGCTCTCGTCGGTGGGATCCGGATAGGCCTCGCGGATCACCTCGACGATGCCGACGATCTCCTTGCCCTCGTTGGAGTGATAGAAGAAGGCGCGGTCGCCGGTCTTCATCTTCATCAGGTTCTGCTTGGCGGTGTGGTTGCGCACCCCGGTCCAGGCCTCGCCCTTGGCGCCTTTCGCCACCTGTTGCGCCCACGACCAGGTCGAGGGTTCGGATTTCACCAGCCAGTAAGCCATATGGGTTCTCTGCTTGAGTTGTTAGTACTCCGTCATGCCCGGCCTTGTGCCGGGCATCCACGCCTTTACAGCGTATCGTAATAAGAAAGACGTGGATGGCCGGGACAAGCCCGGCCACGGCGAGCAAAACCAAACATTATCTTCACTGGTACGTCTCACCCCTCCGCCTTCAGCGGCCGCGCCAGGAGCGCGGTGATGGCGGCGTCGATGTCGCTGCGGCCGTCGAGCACGGCGACGACCGCCTCCGAGATCGGCATGTCGACGCCGTGGGCGCGGGCGACCTCGAGCAGCACCGAGGCGGTGAAGACGCCTTCCGCGAGCTTGCCGGCGCCGGCTTCCGTCGTGGTGTCGCCCTGGCCGAGCGCGCGGCCGAACGAGAAGTTGCGCGACTGCGGGCTCGAGCAGGTCAGGATCAGGTCGCCGAGCCCCGACAGGCCGGCCAGCGTCTCGCTGCGCGCGCCGCAGGCGCGGCCGAACCGCACCAGCTCGGCGAAGCCGCGGGTGGTCATCGCCGCCAGCGCCGAGGCGCCGAGCCTGCGGCCGTCAACGATGCCGGCGGCGATCGCCAGCACGTTCTTGGCGGCGCCGCCGATCTCGACGCCGCGCACGTCGGTGGTGTGGTAGGGCCGGAAGCCCGGCGAGCCCAGCGCCTGACACAGCTCGGCGGCGACATCCTCGCGCGCCGCCGCCAGGGTCACCGCGGTCGGCAGCCCGCGCGCCACGTCGTCGGCAAAGCTCGGCCCGGACAGGATCGCCGGAATGGCCCGCGGCGCGACCTCGGCGATCACCTCGGTCATGAAGCGGCCGGTCGAACGCTCGATGCCCTTGGCGCAGGCCACCAGCACCGTGTCGTCGTCGAGCGGGCCGAGTGCGCTCAGCGCGGCGCGCAGCGCCTGCGCCGGCACCGCCAGCAGCACCATCCGCGCCGGCGCGAGATCGGTGGCGCGCCCGCTGACCGCGACCGCGGGGTCGAGGGTAATGCCCTTGAGTCGCGGCGACTGCCGGCTCACGGCGATGGCGGCGGCGGCCGCCTCGTCGCGCGCCAAGAGGATCACCTTGCGACCGGCGCGGGCGGCGACATTGGCGAGCGCGGTGCCCCAGGCGCCGGCGCCGACCACGGCGATGGTGTCGAACTGCGGCATGGTCAGGCGGAGCCCTTTTGCGGCACGTCGGCTTTGCTTGGCATTGTATCCTGGCATCACGCGAGTGTTGCTTGTTGTCGTCATTGCCGGGCTTGACCCGGCAATCCACGCTCTGCGGCGCGGCAAGGCCCTAAAGAGTGGATGCGCGGGTCAAGCCCGCGCATGACAATCATACCCCTAATGCTGCGCCCTGGTGTTGGCGAACTGCGCCGGCGTCGGGGTGTCGGTGTCGAGCCGCCAGCGCGCCCGCGGCATCGCCGCCATGTCGTCGACCAGCCCGAGCGCCAGCCGCTCCAGTCCGGCCCAGGCGATCATGGCGCCGTTGTCGGTGCAGAGCGCCGGCGGCGGCACGATCAGCGCGGTCTCGGCCCGCGCCGCCACCGATTGCAGCGCGCCGCGGATCGCCTGGTTGGCGGCGACGCCGCCGGCCGCCACCAGCGCGCGCGGCGGCCCGAAGCGTTCCTGGAACAGCGCCAGCCCGACGGTCAGCCGGTCGGCGGTCGATTCCAGCACCGCGGCCTGGAAGCCGGCGCACAGGTCGGCGATGTCCTGGCGCTCCAGCGGCGCGGCGCGCTCGGCCTCGTTGCGCACCGCGGTCTTGAGGCCCGACAGCGAGAAGTTGGCGTCCTTGCGTCCCATCATCGGGCGCGGAAACGCGAAGCGATGGGGATCGCCGGCGGCGGCGAGGCGTTCGACCTGCGGGCCGCCGGGGTAGGGCAGCCCGAGCATCTTGGCGACCTTGTCGAAGGCTTCGCCGATGGCGTCGTCGACGGTGGTGCCGAGGCGGACATAGTTGCCGACGCCGAGCACCGCGACGATCTGGGTGTGGCCGCCCGAGGCGAGGAACAGGCAATAGGGAAACGCCAGCGGGCACACCAGCCGCGGGGTGAGCGCATGGGCCTCGAGATGATTGACCGCGATCAGCGGTTTGCCGTGCACCAGCGCGATCGCCTTGGCGGTGGTGAGGCCGACGATGACGCCGCCGATCAGGCCGGGTCCCGCCGCGGCGGCGACGCCGCCGAGCTGGGCGTAGCCGACCGCGGCCTCCTTCATGGCGCTGGCGACGATGCCGTCCAAGAGATCGACATGGGCGCGCGCCGCGATCTCCGGCACCACGCCGCCATAGGGCGCGTGCTCGTCGATCTGGGAGCGAATCACGTTGGACAGGATGCGGCCCGCGCCGTCGGCCTGGCGTTCGACCACGGCCGCCGCGGTTTCGTCGCAGGTGGTCTCGATGCCCAGCATCAGGGTTGCGGTCGAGGTCACGGCTTCCGGTCCACCTGGTTCACTCACCGCCCCGATTTCAGCCCTTGCCTTTGCCGGCAAACCGGCGTTTCCCTACTCACCCGGTCCCGGGGCGCGATGGAACGAATGTGCGAGTTAATCACAACTCCGTGCGCTCTACCATGCGCCGGGCGCGGGCGAAAGATCGTGTGATTCTCGCGTGATGCAAGGGAGAGGGTGAGGTGCAGCCAGTCGGTGCGGGCATCGTGGCGACGATCGGAACGCGCGGCAGCCCGCTGGCGCTGGCGCAGGCCCATGAGGTGCGTCGCCGGCTCGCGGCCGCCCACCAGATCGTCGAGGACGCCATCGCGATTCGCGTCATCCGCACCTCCGGCGACGTGATCCAGGATCGCGCGCTGCTGGAAGCCGGCGGCAAGGGGCTGTTCACCAAGGAGATCGAGGAGGCGCTGCTCGCCGGGATCGTCGATCTCGCGGTCCATTCGTCCAAGGACGTGCCGACCTTCCTGCCCGAGAACACCTGGCTGTCGGCGTTCCTGCCGCGCGAGGACGTCCGCGACGTCTTCATCAGTCCCAGGGCGTCGTCGCTGCAAGAGCTGCCGGCCGGCTCGGTGGTCGGCACCGCCTCGCTGCGCCGCCAGGCCATGGTGCTGCGGCGGCGGCCCGACCTCAAGGTCAAGGTGTTTCGCGGCAATGTCGAGACCCGGCTGCGCAAGCTCGCCGAGGGCGAGGCCGACGCCACGCTGCTGGCGCTCGCCGGCCTGCGCCGTCTCGGCATGGCCGACAAGGCGACGCAGATCCTGAGTGTCGATGAATTCCTGCCGGCGGTCGGCCAGGGCGCGGTGGCGATCGAATCGCGCCGCGACGACGATCGCATCGCCGCCTTCGTCGCCCGCATCACCGACCCCGACACCGAGACCGCGCTCAGCGCCGAGCGCAGCTTCCTGGCGCTGCTCGACGGCTCGTGCCGCACGCCGATCGGCGGCCACTGCATCGTCGAGGGCGACCGCATCCGCTTTCGCGGCCTCATCATCTCGCCCGATGGCGACAACGCCTACGAGACCAGCCGCGAGGGCCCGCGCGTGGAGGCCGCCGCGCTCGGCGCCGACGCCGCCCGCGAATTGCGCGCGCGCGCCGGCGAGGCCTTCTTCACCCTGTTCGGCGGGGCCTGAGCCGTGGCCATCCTGGTGACCCGGCCGGCGCCCGACAATGCCGCCACCGCGCGCGCGCTCGAAGCCCGCGGCCTCGCCGTGGTGCTGGCGCCGATGCTGCGGTTCGAGCCGGTGGCGTTCCCGGACGACACGGATGCTGTCTATGCCGCCGTCGTCGTCACCAGCGCCAACGCGCTGCGCGCCGTCGACGGTCATCCGATGCTCGAGCGGCTTGCCGCGCTGCCGCTGTTCGCGGTCGGCGAGCACACCGCCGAGGCCGCGCGCGCCGCCGGATTTTCCGACGTCGTGGTGCCCGAGGCGCCCGGCGCCGAGGCGCTGCCGGACCTGGTCGCGGCCCGGCTCGCTCCGGCGAAAGGCCGCAAGCGCGCGCGCAAATCCGCGGAGCAGAGGCCGCAAATTCTTTATCTCGCCGGCGCCGACGTCACCCGGGATCTCGCACCGGCGTTCGAGGCCCACGGCTTCGATCTGGTCACCTGCGTGACCTATCGCATGGCGCCGCTGGCTTCGCTGCCGCCGGCGGCGCGCCAGGCCTTCGCCGCGGGCGACATCGCCGCGGTGCTGCACTATTCGCGGCGCAGCGCCCGGGCCTTCATTGCTGCCGCGCGCGGCGACGGCGTCGAGATCTCGGCCTTGGCGCTGCCGCAATGCTGCCTTTCCGATGCGGTGGCCGAGGTGATGCGCGAGGCCGGCGCCGCGCGGGTGGTGGTGGCGCGCGCGCCCGACGAGGCCGCGATGATGGACGCGGTGACGCGCGCGGTGCCGGTCGATACCGCGCGCCGGCGCGCGCTGCGTGACGCGGGCTGACGGCGCGTGAGCGCCTGACGTGAAGGAGCGAAGTAATGGCCGATGACACACCGCAGGACGGCGCCGCAAGCCGCGACGAGGCCGCCTCCGATTCGGCGCGCCGCGCCCGCACGCCGCCGACCATCGAGCTCGAAGCCGCGCGGGTCGAGACCGCCGGGACGGACGAGGAAGCAGCGTCGTCCGCCGCCGAGGATCGCCCCGCGCCGCCGCCGTCGCGGCGTGGGACGATCGGTGTCGCGCTCGCGGCAGGCGCTGTCGCCGGGCTGGCGGTGGTCGCCGTCGGCTCATTCGCGACCGGTCGCCACGGCGGCACCCCCGCGCTCGATTCCTCGACCATTGCCACGCTCGAGACCCTCGGCGCCCGTCTCACCCGGCTGGAGGACGCCCCCACGCCGGTGGCGCGGCCGAACCCGGCGCTGAATGCGCGGTTCGAGGAGATCGACAAGACCATCGTCGGGTTGCGCGAGCAGCTCGACGCGCAGCGCGGCAGGAGCGACGCGCTGGCCCAGGCGGTCGACGCGGTGAAGGCTGTGCCGCACGAGACCGTGGCGGCGTCGGAGGATCAGCCGGCCGCCGACGCGCGGCTCGTGCAGCTCGAGACCGCGCTGAAATCCGTGACCGACGAGGTCGGCCGGTTGCGCGACGCCAAGGCACAGGCGCCGGCCACGCCGGTCGTGAGCGCCGAGACCGCGGCGCGGGAGACCAGCCTCAGCCGCGCGGTCGCGGCACTGGCGCTCGATCTCGCGGTGCGCGACGGCGCGCCCTACGCCGCCGAGCTCGCCGCGCTGCGTCGGCTGGGCGGCGACGACGCCGTGCTCAAGCCGCTCGATCGCTTTGCCGAGACCGGCGTGCCGGATGTGGCGGGGCTCGCCCGTGATCTGGTCGGCGCGGTGCCGTCGGAGCCGGCGCCGCCGGCGTCGAACGCGGTGCGCGGCGGCTGGTTCGAGCGTCTCGAGGCCGGCGCGGCGCGGCTCGTCAAGCTGCACCGCATCGACGCCACTGAGGGCGCGGATGCGTCCGCGACGCTGTCGCGCATCGTCGCCGCCGCGCGGCGCGGCGATCTGGATGCAGCGGCGCACGAGATCGCGGCGCTGTCCGATCCGCTGCGCGCCCGCTTTCATGCCTGGCTCGACGAACTCGCGGCGCGCTCCGCCGCGCTCGCCGCCGCCCATCGCTCCGTCGCGGACGCCGTCGCGGCGCTCGCCAAGACGCCAGCGCCTTGAGGCTGATTCGAGATGCAGTCGATGTCGCCAAGCATCTCTAGCCGTCATGCCCGGCCAGCGCGATCCGTCTTCGACGGATCGCTAGGACTAAGGTCTGCCGGGCATCCACGTCTTCACGGCTCAGCGGCAAGAAAGGCGTGGATGGCAAAGCAACGCGGCTCTCGCCGCGTTGCGTTCTGCTCGAGTGCACAAGTCGGGCAGGCCCGACTTGTGGCGACAAGCCCGGCCATGACGACGAGAAGTGCCGGATTCACCCTGATCAAACCCTAAGGCCCGCTCATGCTGCGAATCATCTTGTTCCTGGTTGCCGTCGCCGTGGTCGGCATCGGCGCGGCGTGGCTGGTCGACCAGGGCGGCGACGTGGTGCTGACCTGGGGCGGCTGGCGCGCCGAGGTGAGCGTGCCGGTGTTCGTGCTCGGCCTGCTGATCGTGATCGTGCTCGCCGTGGTGGTCTGGGCGATCGTCGCCGGGCTGTGGCGGCTGCCCGGGCGGCTGCGCGGCGCCCACCATGCCCGCCGTCACGCCCGCGGCCGCCACGCCATCACCCAGGGCCTGATCGCCATCGGCATGGGCGATGCGGACGCCGCGCGCCGGCATTCGCTGATCGCCCGCCGCGACGCCCATCAGGATCCGCTGGCGCTGCTGCTGCACGCCCAGACCGCCCAGATCGAGGGCGACCGCGAGGGCGCGCGCCGCGCCTTCCACGCCATGGCGGAGCGCGACGACACCCGCCTGCTCGGCCTGCGCGGGCTGTTCGTCGAAGCCCAGCGCGCCGACGATCTGCCCGCCGCGGTGGCGATCGCCGAGGAGGCGCTGCGGATCGCGCCGGCGTCGCCCTGGGCCGCCCACGCCGTGCTCGGCTTCCGCTGTTCGGCCGGCGACTGGAACGGCGCCCTCGCCATTCTGGATGCGCGCCATGCCGGCGGCCGGGTCGGCAAGGAGGTCTATCGCCGCGAGCGCGGCGTGCTGTTGACCGCCCGCGCCCTCGATCTCGAGGCGAGCGACCGCGACGCCTCGCGCGACAGCGTGATGGAGGCGGTGAAGCTGGCGCCGACGCTGGTGCCGGCCGCGGTGCTCGCCGCGAAATATTTGAGCGAGGCCCACCAGACCCGCCGCGCCATGCGGATCATCGAGACCGCCTGGCTCGCCGAACCCCATCCCGATCTCGCCGACGCTTACGCCCATGTCCGGCTCGGCGATTCGGTCCGCGCCCGGCTGACCCGGGTCGAGACCCTGGCGGCCAAGCTGCCCGGCCACATCGAGGGCGCGCTGGCGGTGGCGCGCCAGGCCATCGATGCCCAGCTTTATCCCCGCGCCCGCGAGGCGCTGGCCGCGTTTATCGACAAGCCGACCCAGCGCGTCGCCATGCTGATGGCGGAGATCGAGCGCGCCGAACACGGCGACGACGGCCGCGCCCGGGCCTGGATGCTGAAGGCGTTGCGCGCGGCGCATGACGCGGTGTGGACCGCCGACGGCTACGTCTCCGAGCGCTGGCGCGCGGTGTCGCCGGTCACCGGCCGGCTCGATGCCTTCCACTGGCAGGCGCCGCTCGCCGCGCTGCCGTCCGACCGGCCGGTCGAGGCGGCAGCCGAGGCGCGGTTGACCTTGCCCGGCGCGGCTGCCGCCCTTGCCGCTGCCTCTGGCGCCACGATCGATCATGACAGTGCCGCGACCGCCGCGATCGTGCCGCCGCCCCCTGCGGCGCAGGACAATGCGCCGGTGGCCGGCGCTCCGGCGGCCGCCGCGCCCG
>JARLJA010000011.1 GCA_031291445.1 Xanthobacteraceae bacterium
AAAAGCCTCTCATAGTACCCGGTGACTCCCGCGTTATCCAATAACTCGCGGCTGCGCATCACGCTGACCATTAAGGCTGGCATACGGCCGGACGGAAGCCGGTAAATTGCCGTCGACGCCTCGGCAAGCGCCGCCATGCCGGCCAGCCCCGCCGCGCCGCTGCCCGACAGGCGGCGCATCGCCACCGTCTCGGCCTGGTCGCCGGCATGGTGGCCGAACAGCAAATGCAGCGCGCCGAGGCGGTGCGCCGCCGCGGCCAGCACGGCGTGGCGCGCCGCCCGCGCCCGCGCCGCCAGCGCCGGTCCGTGATCCAGGCCGTGCAGGGCAAGAACCTGGGCGGCGATGCCGAGGGCGGCCAGCCGCTCCAGCGTGATGGCGGCCTCGGCCGCCGACTCCGGCCGCAGCCCATGATCGACCACCAGCGCGCTCACCCGCCCGCCGCGCGCCCGCGCCCAGTCGCGCGCCAGCAGCGCCAGCGCCAGGCTGTCGGCACCGCCGGAGACGGCCACGGCGAGATGCGGCGCCGGCTCGAACGGCCCCAGCGGCGCCATCAGCGCCGCGAATTCTGAGGCGGTAAGAAGTGTCAGCGGCACACGGCGCGCTGACGGGCGGCGGCGATCGGGGCGCGCAGGTCCTGGCGTGGGTTGGGGGTGCCGGCGCGCAGCTTGTCCAGCGTCTCGCAGGCCGCCTTGCGTTCGTTGAGGTTGGTCAGCGCAACCGCCAGCCCGAGCAGCGAGTCCGGCGCGTGGGCCCCGGTCTTCGCCCGGTTGTAGCTGTCGTCATAGGCCACCGCCGCCCTGGCCCAGTCCTTCTTGCCCGCCAGCGCCTGCGCCAGCAGGAAGTCCGCATCACCGCTGCGCGGCGAGCGCGGCTGGGCCAGCACCTCCCGCGCGGCCGCCTCGGCGGCGGCATAGTCGCGCCGGGCCAGCGCGGCATTGCCCTCCTGCATGAGCGCCTCCGGCGTATGCCGCGCCGCCGGAGCGGGGGCGGCAAGGGCCGGCGCCGGGGCCGGTACCGGGGCCGCAAGCGTCGGCTGGCCGGCCGGCGGCGTGGCGGTGTTGCCGCCGGTCAGCCCGTCCACCTTGAAGTTCAGGTCGCCGATCTGCTTGGCCAGATCCTCGCTTTGGCGCTGCGAGGCGTTGGAGGTTTCGTCGATGCGCCCGCGCAGGTCGCGGACCTCGTCCTCCAGCCGGCTGACGCGGTCGAGCAACTGGGCGGTGATGTCCGATCCGCTCGCCGCAGGCGCGCTCCGGTATCCCCCGAGCGAGCTGGACGAAGCCGCGGCGCCGTGCGCCACCTGGTCGCGCAGCCCCTGAATCTCATGGCGCAACTCGGCGATCTGATCGTTCAGCGCGATTGCGTCGCGGCTGGTTAGCTGGGCCTGGGCCGGAATCCCCGGCAGGACGGCCAGGGCGCCGAGCAGGAAGGCGGCCAGCACATGCTTCATGGGGGGACTCCGTGCCTCGCAACAGGGCGCAATTACTAGGCCAATCCCGCGGCTGGCGGAACCGCGCAAAAGCAAGCCGGCGACCCGGGGGGCCGCCGGCTTGCGTCGTCGTGAAGGACGGGCCGGCGAACCGGCCCGACAGGGCTCAGCGAACCGAAGTGATCGCGTTGCGGTTCTGGGCCCAAGCCTGCTCGTTGTCGCCCATGGCGGTCGGGCGATCCTTGCCGTAGCTGATGGTGGTGATGCGGCTGCCGGCGACGCCCTTGGCCACCAGGTAGTCGCGGGCGGCATTGGCGCGGCGCTGGCCGAGGGCGATGTTGTATTCCTCGGTGCCACGGTCGTCACAGTTGCCGGCGACCTGCACGTTGTTCTGCATGTACTGCTTCAGCCAGGCCGCCTGCTTGTCGAGCGTGGCGTGCGCGGCCGAGCTCAGCTGCGACTTGTTGAAGGCATAGAAGACGCGGTCGCCGACATTCTTCACCAGGTCTTCCTGGCTGCCTGGGACGACCCCGGCGGTCGCAACAGTGGCGCCGGAGCCGGAAGTGGCTGCCGTCGGGGGCGTCGCGCACGCCGCCAACAGAGCGACAGCGGCGAAAGCGCCCAGAATCTTGATGTTCATGGTTTGGTGCGTCCCTGGAAGAGGTCCGAAGCGGTTGGCCCGCGAAGGGGCCGGAAACGGCGGATGTATTCGCGGAGCGACAGCTCCGATGGAAGCGCCGTTCGCTATACACCCAAGCCACTAAACCGGTGCAACTCGAGCGGTCAAGAACCCGTGTCATCGATATGGCACATAGCGCCCATGTTCGCGGGCATTTTGGCCACACTCGACCCCGCTCGCTCCCCGCTCAGGCGCCCAGTGGCGACCACGCCGGGTCGGAGGCATCGGTCGGAGTCGTCACCGCGCGCTCGTTGAACCCGGTGATATCGATCGAATAGAGCCGTGCCGAGAACCCGTCGCCGCGGGCATCGCGTGCCCGTGTTTCGCGCCAGAACATGATGACTCGGCCATTCGGCGCGAAAGTCGGTCCTTCGCAGTAATAGCTTTCCGACAGAATGCGCTCGCCCGATCCGTCGGGCCGCATCACCCCGATCGAGAACGTGTCGCCGCCGAAGCGGGTGTAGGCGATCAGGTCGCCGCGCGGCGACCACACCGGGGTCGCATAGCGCCCCTGGCCGAAACTGATGCGCCGCACGTTCCCGCCATCGGCGGTCATCACATAAAGTTGTTGATCGCCGCCGCGATCCGAGTTGAAGGTGATCTGCGTGCCGTCGGGGCTGTAGCATGGCGAGACGTCGATGGCCGAGCCGTCGGTCAAGCGCCGCGAGCCGCCGCCGTTGAGGCCTACGGTCATGATGGCCGACCCGCCGGAGGCGTTGGTCTGCGCCATGATCACGCTGTTGCCGTCCGGCGCGAAGCGCGGCGAAAGGGTGATGCCGTCAAAATTGCCGAGCAGCCGCTGCTGGCCGTTGCCGAGATTGAACAGGTAAACGCGCGGCTTGTTGTTCAGGTAGCTCATGAAGGCGATTTCGTCGCGCGTCGGGTGGAAGCGGGGGGTCAGCGCCAGGAAGCTGCCGTCGGTCAGGAAGCGGTTGTTCTCGCCGTCCTGGTCCATGATGGCCAGCCGCTTGACCCGTCGGCTGCGCGGCCCGCTGCCGGCGATATAGACGATGCGGGTATCGAAATAGCCGCTCTCACCGAGCAGCCGCTCATAGATGACGTCGCTGATGATGTGGCCGATGCGCCGCCAGTTGGTCAGTGTGGTAGTGTAGGCAGTGCCTTGAATCTGCGTCCCCGGCAGCACGTCCCACAGGCGGAACTCGACTCGCACCTGCTGGCCGCCCTGGCTTTCCACCCGTCCGGTCACCAGCGCCTGGGCGCCGATCACTTTCCAGTTCTGGAAGTTCGGCACCTCGCCGGTCGCTCCGGCGTTGATGAACGCCGCCGGGTCGATCGGCCGGAACAGGCCGCAGCGACCGAGGTCGTTAGTGATGACGCCGGCGATATTCTGGCCCAGTTGCGCCGCGTCGCCCTCACCGGTCAGCGCCGGGATGGCGATCGGGATCGGCTCGGTGCGGGCGCGGTTGACGTCGATCACCGCGCTGCCCGGCGCGGCCGGCGCCTGGGCGCGGGCAAAGGTGGGCACCAGCAGCGCGGCGGCGCTACCGGCGATCAATTGGCGGCGGGAGGGTCTCAGGATGTCGGTCATGGGCTCAACTCTCACAGTCCGGGCATCGGGGCAATTCACGACACGGGCAAGTTGACTAGTCGTTCGGCCGGAAGCGGAATTTCAGCACCCCACGCCCCCCGATAATCAGCGCCGGGGGCACCGGCAGGTTGGCACAGCGCGGATCGAGCACCGCCCTGACGGCTCGCTCGGCGAAGGCCCGAAAGCGCGGGTCGCTCAATTTACCGGAATCCTCGGGAGCCACGTTGACCTCGCGAGCCACCCCTTGGGCGTCCACGGTGACGAGCAGGAACACCTGCATCTGCTCCAGGTCCAGCGCGCCGGCGTCCTTGGTCCAGCACTCGCGCACCTTGTCACCGATGGCGCCGCGCTGGGTGACGCTCAGGCGGTCGGTCAGCGTGCCGTTCGGATCGCCACCGCTGCTGCCCTGGGCCGGGTTGGCGCGCGCGGTTGGCGGCTGGGTCTGGCGTTGCAGCGAGCGCAGCTTCTGCAGCGTATTGTTCAGCTCGCGGCTATCGGGGGCGGCGTTCTTCGTCGGGTTGGGCTGGTTGGTCTGGCTCGGCGGTGGCACTGGCGGCGGTACCGGCGGCACCGGCAGCGGCGGTGGCGGCGGCGGGCTCGGCAGCGGCGAGGGTGTGGGCGAGGGCGGCGGCGG
>JARLJA010000090.1 GCA_031291445.1 Xanthobacteraceae bacterium
CCCCCCCCCCCCCCACCCCGCGGGGCCCCCCCCCCCCGGGCGCGCCGCGCCCCCCCCGGGGGCCCCCCGAGCCCGGAGCCCATAGCCCCTGCGTCCGAATTGACTACCAGCATCAGCCCGGCTGACGCCAAGTCCCGTCACAACCTATCGGGGGTATGGATTCCGGGCTCGCGCGGCTTTCGGGGCGCGCCCCGGAATGACGGAGCCGAGCTCGGCTCGAGCGCCCTAACCCCGCATCTCGCTGTTGCGCATCCAGTCGGCGAGCTTGGTCAGCGCCAGGTCGATCTCTTTGAGCGCGTCGGCGTCGGCAACGGTTTCCTGCAGCGCGCCGCGCATGCACAGCAGCCAGGCGTCGCGTTCGGCGTCCCCGATGCGAAAGCCCATGTGCCGCTGCCGCAGCCGCGGATGGCCCTTCTCCGGGGAATAGAGCTTGGGACCGCCGGTCCATTCCGACAGGTAGCGCTTGAGGATCTGCTTGGTGCCGGCGAGATCGTCGGGATGCATGGCCCGGATGATCGCGGCTTCCTCCAGCGTATCCATGCGCCGGTAGAACGCCTCCACCAGGCGGTCGATCGCCACGGTGCCGCCGAGCCGCTCGAACATCGGCGCTCCGCCTTCGCCCTCCGCCATCAGATCACCTCGCCCATTGCGCGCTCCTAGTCGTCCATGTTCGGCGTCAGGATGACCTCCGCCGGGGCGCCGGGACCTTGCGCGGCGACAAAGTCGAGGCCGCCGACCGCCGACAACCCGTCCCCGCTGTCGAGCAGGACGACCGCCTCGGCCGGCATGCGCGACAGCGCCTCGATCAGCTGAGCCACGGTCATGTCGTCCGCCTCACTCCAGCGCAATCCGCCGCCCGGTCTCGTCGAAGGCCAGCAGCGCGGGCTCCTCGTCCGGAATGGCGATCTCCGCCCGGCTGAGCCGGCCGTTGGCATGATAGGCGTAACGGTGGGACAATTCGACAGCGCCATACACCAGCTTGTCGAAGCCATGCAACACACCGGTGTCATCGAAGAAGGCCCGGATGTAGGTGTTGCGGTTCGTCAGCATCGACGGGTCGAGGGCGCTGACCGGGATCGCCGGCAGGCTGACCCCGCGATAGGACACGAAGTAGCGGCAGTCCAGCGCGGAGGGGTCCCGCATGATGTCGCGCTCGTCAGCCATCGCCGCGGCCGCCCGCCTCAATCCGGATGGATCATGATGTCCATGGTCTCTTCTTCGACGTCGCCGAACGGGTCGGGTTCCACGTCCTCGATCAGCGCAACGCCGCAGATGCAGAGGTCGCCGCCGATCACCGCCACCGCGACCGGCTCGAGGCTGTCGCCCCTGCAGTCGCCCTGGATGCAGAGCCCGCTGTCGATCTCGAACAGCGCGCCGTGGCGGCCGCATTGCAGAAAGGCGCGGTCACGGCTGAAGAAGGTGCCGTCACCGAAGTTCAGCCAGGTCCCGTTATGGGGACAGACGTTGACGTAGCCGTGGAATTCGTCGCCGTGGGTCCGCACCACCACGATCGGAAACGGCCTGGTCTCGCCATCCTCGGCGACCCGCGACAGGCTGAAGGCCTTGGCATCGCCCTTCTCGATGTCGCTCGCGGCGCAGATCGCGTAGACGTCGGGTGGCTGCGACATGGCGAGACCTTCCGGTTAGGGGTGCTGGGCTTGCCGGCGCGCGGTCACGCGACGGCTGGTGCCGCTTCTGCCTTCAGCGCGTCGACGGTGGCGCGCGGCAACCGGAACACGCCACGACCACCGGCGAAGGCCTGATACGACTTGACGCAGCGCGTATAGAGAAAGTTGAACCACTGCTGCGGCGTCAGGTCCGTGGGGCGCTCGCTGATCTCGACCACGGTTCCGTTCGGCGCGAACCGCAGGTGAATGATGACACTGTCGTCGCTCATGGGATGCTCCTGCTCAGGCGCCCGAACCAAAGCCGAGCAGCTCGATGGTGACGTTCTCGGTGCCCAGCACCTTGGCCTGGCAGGCGAGGCGCGACTTCGAGCCGATACCGACGATGGTGTCGAGCCGCTCGTTCTCCTCGCGCGCGATCTTGGAAAGGCCCTTGCGGCCTTCCTGGACGTAGATGTGGCACGAGCCGCACTTGGCCTGGCCCTCGCACTTGTGCGGGATCGGCGCCTCGATGCCGAGCAGCGCCGCCAGCAGGGTCGTTCCCTCGGCGACCTCGATCGACTTGCCCAGCGGCAAGACCGTAACTGTTGCCATTTCAATTCTCCTTGTTGTTCACGACGTGGTTTCGGGTTTCATCAATAGATCGCGGCGCCGGCGCCGACATTGATCGAGGCGTCCTTCATCGTGTCGACGATGAAGCCGATCTGGTCGTCGGTCAGGTGGGCGTGGAACGGCAGCGCGACGGCGCGATCGGCGACCTTTTCCGTGACCGGGAAATCGCCGCGGCGATATCCCAGTTCGAAGTAGTAGCGCTGCAGGTGAAGCGGGTTGCAGTAGCCGGCGGCCTCGACCTGCTCCACCTTGAGATCCTCGGCGATGGCATCGCGGCTGGAGCGCGAGAAACGCGTGCCGAGATGAACCACGTAGAGGAACCAGTTCACCTCGGTGACGTCGGGCGCGACGTAGGGCGGCTTGATGCCCTCGAACGACTGGATGTGGCTTGCGTACAGTTCCTCGATCAGCCGACGGCGCTCGAGGATTTCGTCCAGCCGCCGCAGCTGCGCCAGGCCCAGCGCGGCGGTGATGTCGCTCATGCCGGCCTGGAAGCACGGCGTCATGCCGACCGCGACCGAGGTCCGCTCGTTGAGTCGGTGCGACCGGTTCCGGCGCAGCGCCACGGCGAGGTCGATGTCGTCGGTCACCACCATGCCGCCCTCGCCGCAGGTCAGGGCCGACGGCTGGGCGAAGTCGAACACCGCCATGTCGCCGAACGAACCGACCAGGCGATCCTTGTAGCGCGAGCCGATCGCCTCGGTGGAATCCTCGATCAGCACGAGGCCGTGCCGGCTGGCGACGTCGCGCAGCGCGTCCCACGGCGCCGGATGGCCGTTGACGTTGCCGGCGACGATCGCCCGCGTCCTGCCGGTGATCCGCGCCTCGGCCTTGTCCGGCACCAGGGTGCCGGCCCAGTAGTCGATATCGACGAACACCGGACGCGCGCCCGACAGGCTGATGGCATGCACGGTCTCGCGAAACGAGAACGGCGAGGCGATGACCTCGTCGCCCGGCCCGATGCCGGCCGCGCGCAACGCCAGCAGCAGGCCGAGGGTACCGCTCGGCACCGCCACCGCGTAGCGGCGGCCGAGATAGTCGGCGAAGGCGGCCTCGAAGCTTTCGGCCACTGCGCCGCTGGACAGCCGCGGCGACTGCAGCACCGCTCCGACCGCCTCGATCTCGGCCAGCGTGACGTCGGGATCCGACAGCGGGATGAAAGAGGTGTCCGCGGCGTCGGCCTCGACGGCGAGTTCCTCCTCGATGGCGTAGTCGATGGCGAGCCCGGTCATGACGCCGCACCCCGGTCGGCGAGAATGATACCGGTGGCACGCGCGAGATCGGCGGTGACCTGGACGCAGTGATCGGAGCGATCGAGCAGATGGATGTCGAACCGCGCGCCGGTGCGATACGGCGGCTCCACCATGTCCGAAGCATCGCAGCGGACCCAGGACAGCTGCGGAAACCGCTGGCGCAACTCCGCCACGGGATTCGCGCCGGTCTCGGCCGCGCCGAGCACCTTCTCGATCTCCGTCAGATCCTCAGCCGCGAGCGCCATTGCAGGACTTCCGACATTTGCATTCGAACCATCATGGCTATGCAAGTTCATTGCCAGAACGCGCGATCGGGGTCTTCGCCGAGGGCATCGAGCGCCGCGGCGATCCGCTCATGGGTGCTGTGCAACCGCCAGTCGTCGCCCGCGTGATCCTTGCTGAACAGCCGCCAGTGCCGGCTGTCCGGATCGTGCAGCAGCAGCGCCACGTCGATCACCCCGCCGTCGCGATCGATGTTGCGCGAACAGCAGGGGCTTTCCACGCGATAGCCGCCGGTCACCGGCGCGACGCTCGGCGACACGTAGCGATAGCGCTTGCGCGAACGCAGCGCGCGCTCGATGCGCTTGCGGTCGAGCTCGTTGGGATGCGCCGCGAGCGCGGGCCGGTTTTGCATCGCCACGCCCATTCGGCCCGTCCTCTACAGCGGAACGATCTCTTCCTCGAGGCAGCCCACCACCAGCTGCTGTCCGAATTCGACGAGATAGACCGGCAGGTTGGCTTCGGTGTGGGTGCCGACCTGCACGATCTCGCCGACGTCGCCGACCTTGACCAGCAACGCCTCCTCCGCCGCGTTCGGGAACGAGCCGTCGTTGCGCAGGTCGATCTGGGCCTTGACGCGCTGGCCCCATTGGAATTTCGGCATCCTGGGTTCGAACATGGCTACACCGCTCCCGGAAGCGGCAGCTCGTCCATCTCCTCGCGGACGAAGACGGCCTCCAGTTCCTTGCGCTTCATCCCGACCCTGTTGCCGCTGTCGAGAAACTCGACGCCGTAGATGTAGAACTGCTGCAGGAAAGTGCCGATGCTCACCACGTAGCCCTCCTCGCCCTTCTTCGCCAGCACGTCGCCGATCTCCTTGCCGGCATAGGTGCCGTCGTTGCGGATGGTCCGCTTTGCCCGCACCTTTTCGCCGTAGGAAAAATACGGTGGCGCGGTGAGCTCGACGACGTCGCTGTCGCGCGAGATCTTGCTCATCGTGGCCCCTCCTTGCTTCGCTCCGGTCCGCCGGCGAGGCGCGAGCGCGCGGTTTCACGCACCAGTTCGTCCTCGTCGTCGGCGAGTTCACCGATCTCGGTCGGCGCGATTCGGCTCGCGACCTCATGGCGCACCCGCCAGTCGGAATCGAACCGCAGCCGCGCCAGCAGCGCCGGCGCCAGCCGCCGTGCCACTTCCAGCCTGACGACGGCATGGCCGTCGCCGGCCATGCCGAGCAGCCAGTCCCGCGGCACGCGCTGGGCGACCACGCGCCGGACCTCGGATTCGACGTCGTCGACCAAGGCGCCCAGCAGGCGCGGATCGATGCGCTTGGCGATCACCAGGCGGACATAGTAGTCCTGGTCGGTCATCATCGGGATCAGGTCGGCGTCGTCGATGATCGAGGCGATGCGGATCCGGACCTCGCGGTGGGGGTCGAACCGCAGCCGCAGCACCTGTCGCTTGGGCAGCCGCCGCGCCGCGTTCCAGCGCACGGTCTCCTCCGCATCGTCCAGCAGCGGCGGCAGCAGGAAGATACTGGCATATTTCGCGGCGATGGCCCGGACCTCGAAGTGCGGGTGGGCGACGTAGCGGTTGGCGAGATCGCCGTTCCAGCCGAAGAAGCGGTCGATCCGCCGGGCGTAGCGATCATGCACGCAGGCGTGCTTGAGGCGGCAGCGCCCCGCCGCCAGCAACTCGGCATGCTCGCAGGCGGCGCAGTCGATCTGTCGGCCCTGCCAGTCGAGGGCTTCGTCGATGTCAGTCGTCATCGTCGCGCCCCGCCCGTTCGGCGACCTCGAGCAGAACCCTGGCGCCGATCTTGTCGGCGGGATCGAGCTCGATCAGCTTGGCCGCCGCGGCGCGGCCCTCGTCCATGTTGCCGACCCGCATCTGCAGATAGGCGTAACCCTTCAGCGTGAACAGAAAGAACCGCGCCAGCACGCTGTCGTAGCGGCTGAAATCGGCCTCGCCCGCGGTGACGCGACGCCAGTCCGCGGCAAAGCCGTTGTCGCGCGCCGACTTGACGAGGCATCGCTCGGCCACCGCCAGCGCCTCCTCGAGCCGTCCCTTGTAGAAATAGAAACGATAGAAGCCGATGAGCACGGCGGGATGGTCCGGCGCCAGCGCCTCGGCCTCCCTGAGGTGCGCCAGCGCGACCTCCGTCGCCTGGTACGACTGGCCGGCCCGGTACAGCTCGAGCTCCGCCGCGAGCGGAAGCCCCGCGCCGAGCACGGCATCCGCCAGCAGCGCGTCGTCCATGACGGAGCGCGGCGCGATCTGCTCGGCAAGCCCGGCCATCGAACCTCCTCCTCGTGACCCCGATCAGTGAGCCGTATGGCTCGAACAGGTGGTCTGCTTGGGATCGTTGAACACCAGCCCGGTCTGGGTCGGCGTGTCCTTGAAATCGATCGTCACCCCGTCCAGCAGCAGCCGGCTTTCGGCCGGCAGGAACAGCTTGATGCCGTTGCGCTCGACCACGGCGTCGCCGGGCTCGGGCTCGTTGCGGACGCTGATGTCGGCGGACAGGCCGGCGCAGCCGCCGGGGCTGACCGCGAGCCGGAAGCCGCTGGTGGCGCCGCCGTCGGCATGGACCATCAGGCGCATGAAGCGCTCCGCGGCCCGCGTGATCGTGAAGTTCATGTGCCGTCTCCTATGCGGGCGGTTGATAGCGGGGGAACGAGGTGTCGATGACGCAGGTATTGTCCACCGGACACACGGCGGCGCATTGCGGCACGTCGTAGTGGCCGATGCATTCTGTGCACTTCTTGGGATCGATCACGAAGGTTCCGTTCTTCTCGGTGATCGCGACATTGGGACATTCGGGCTCGCAGGCCGAACAGCTCGTGCATTGCGAGGCTATGATCTTCAGCGCCATCTGCTTTCTCTCACCGTTTCGTGTTCATGCCGCCGAAATCAGCGCGCCCTGGCGGATCTCGGCATCGCCCCGCACCACGTGCTCGATCTCGCCCCGCTTCACCCGGTCGAGGTAGTCCTTGAACCAGGCGATCGCCGACTTCTCGATGAACTCGTGGGCGTACTGGTCGACCGGCTCGATGCCTGCGGTGATCAGGTCCGACTTCGGACAGCCGCCGATCTTGGCGACGAACACCGCGTGGCAGTCGTTGATGGCGCGGATCACGGTGGCGAGGCTGTCCTCGTCGCCGTAGCCGCCCTGGCAGTAGAGGTCGACGCGACGGTGGCCGACGAACTTGGCGCCCCCGGTCGACAGCTCGTAGACCTGGAATTCCTTGGCGTGGCCGAAATGCTCGTTGATCAGGCCCGAGCCCTTGGTGGCGACGGCGACCAGGAGCTTGATGTCGCTGGCTTCGCCCGCCAGCGTCTCCAGCTCCTGCTGCTTGGCCGCGACCTTGGCGACGCGCTCCTCCTCGACATGGGCCTGATAGGCCTTGCGGGTCTCGAGGTCGTAGTTGACCTCCATCGCCATGATCTTGTCGGTGGTGAACTCGGCGCTGCGGTCCTCGCCCAGCAGGCCGACCGCGTCGGCGCGGCACTGGCGGCAGTGCCGCATCATGTTCATCTCGCCTTCGCAGGAGTCCTGCAGGGCCTTCAGCTCCTGCGCCGACGGGCCGCGCTGGCCGTTGAGGCCGAACACGGTGCCGTGCTCCGGCGCCGAGATCAGCGGCATGATGTTGTGCAGGAAGGCGCCGCGCGACTTCACCGCCTTGTTGACCTCGACCAGGTGCTTGTCGTTGATCCCCGGGATCATCACCGAGTTGACCTTGCACAGGATGCCGCGCGCGGTGAGCATCTCGAGGCCGAGAAGCTGGCGATCGGTCAGGAGCTTCGCCGCCTCGACGCCGGTGTAGCGCTTGTGCTTCCAGAACACCCAGGGATAGATCTTGGCGCCGATCTCGGGATCGACCATGTTGATGGTGATGGTGACGTGATCGACGTTGAAGTCGGCGATGGTGTCGACGTGGTCCGGCAGCGCCAACCCGTTGGTCGACAGGCACAGCTTGATGTCGGGCGCGGTCTTCGCGATCAGCTCGAAGGTCTTGAAGGTCTTCTCGGGATTGGCCAGCGGGTCGCCGGGGCCGGCGATGCCGAGCACCGTCATCTGCGGGATGGTCGACGCCACCGCCAGCACCTTCTTCGCCGCCTGCTCCGGGGTCAGCTTCTCGCTGACCACGCCGGGGCGCGATTCGTTGGCGCAGTCGTATTTGCGGTTGCAGTAATTGCACTGGATGTTGCAGGCCGGCGCCACGGCGACATGCATGCGGGCGTAGTGGTGGTGGGCCTCCTCGCTGTAGCAGGGATGGTTCTTGACCTTCTCCCAGATCTCGGTCGGCAGGTCGTTCTGGCCGGCGCCGGATCCGCAACTCGCCTTGCCGCTGCCGCCGCTGGTCCCGCAGCCCTTGTGCTCGGCGACGGTTTGCATGATGTCCGTGATATTGGGAGCCTGCGGGACGGAAGCGATCTGGTGCTGTGCTGACGCCGACATAAGGTGCCTCGCTGCTGATGGACCGGGTGTCCCGATCAAGAGAGCAACTCGCGTGCCATCTCCATCCGGGGGCACAATCTCCCGCAGTGTCAGGATGTTAGCGCCAGACGCGGCGCTGTCGCGTTGCAGACAAGCGCGGCGCTGCGGTTTTGCGAACGTGTGGCAAAGGTGACAGGCGCGGCGACACGGCGGACGCCGCGCAAAAAATGGGGCCGCGCGGATCGCGCGGCCCGACACTTGCGTTTTCCGGATCCTACCCTAGCCGGCGATCAGCGCCTCGGCGGCGCGGGCCAGCGGCACCACGACCGGAATCAGGCCCTGCTCGGCGAGAAACCGCAGTTCGTTGTTCGACAGCGGTCCCGGCTCGATCACCACATAGTGGCGCGGCGCGGACCGCTTGGTGATCTGCCGGGCATAGGTGCGAAGCAGCTGGTCGTTGAAACGGCAGCCGAGGAAGACGAAGCTGCGGTCGCTGCGGCGATCCTTGACCACGTCGGGGATCGGCGTCTGGATGTCGATCTCCGTCAGAACCTCGACATAGTCGGCGTCGGAGATCAGGAAGTTCTTGGCCGGCGTCACGGCGCCGTGCGGCTTGTAGAGCACCGTGGTCCACGCGTCCGCCGCGGCGCGGCCGGCTTCGTTGCCGGCGCTGTCGTAGAAGCGGTACCAGCGATCCTCGCCGATCCCGGCCCGGGTGATGCCCTGGACTTCGCCCCAATCGCTCCGCCCGCCCAGCGCCGCGCGCATCGCGCCGTCGTACCAGGCGTCGACGATCAGCGGCAGCGGCAGCGACGCCAGATGGCGATGCAGCGGCGTCGGCTTGACCGGAGACGCGAAGGCCTCGGCCATCAGGGCGGTGACCGTCGAGCGATGCTTGTGGCTTTCGATATGCTGGGCGGACGCCCAGGCATTGCCCTTGGCGCGGCGCGGCATCGCGACCTTGGTGGCGAAGAACGCCGCCAGCGCTTCCGGGGTGGTCGGAATCTGCGGCTCGGCGAGGTCGATGAGGCCTGGCCCGAGAAAGGGAATCATGGTCCCGGCGCGCAGCCGGCGGCCGATTTCGGTAAGCGCCGCTTGCGGATCGGACGCCGCCAGCGTGTCGAGATGGGGGACCGGTGCGTTCATCGGACTATTCCTCCGCGTCGCTGCCGCCGCGCTTGCGGGCATTGACGGTGACGGGAAGCGTGGTGCCGGGCGCCATCTCCGGCAAATCGAGAGTCCAGCCGTTGGCGATCTTGATCCAGCCGCCCCACAGCGCCTCGTGCTCCTGCTCGACGATCGGCTCCTCGAGGTCTTTCTTGGGAACGTAGATCGACAGCCCGGCCTCGGGCGATCGGCGGATCATGATCTTCACAGGGCCGGCTCCATGGTTGCGGTGGAAGAGGATTGCAGGTGCGCCTGCCACGACGGCGCCGAGGCGCGCACGCGGGCGAAAATCGCCGGCAGCGCCTCGATCACCCGATCGATCTCGGCGGCGGTGGTGTCGCGCGACAGCGAAAACCGGATCGCGCCCTTCAGAAGCTCCGCCGGCACCTTCATCGCGCGCAGCACGTGGGACGGCTCCATCGATCCCGACGCGCAGGCGGAGCCGAGCGAAGCGGCGATGCCGGCCTCGGTGAGACGGTGAAGGATGGCTTCGCCGTCGAGATGGGCGAAAGCGATGTTGGTGGTGTTGGGAACACGGGCGTCGCGATCGCCGATCACCACGCAGTGGCCGATCCGGTCGACGATGGCGCGCTCCAGGCGGTCGCGCAGGGCGCCGACCCGCGCGGTCTCGTCGGCGAGCCCGGCGAGCGCGAGTTCGGCGGCCTTGCCGAGCCCGACGATGCCCGGCACGTTTTCGGTGCCGCCGCGGCGCCGCCGCTCCTGCGGTCCGCCGCGCAGCAGCGCGTCGAACGGAGTTCCCTTGCGGAGGTAGAGCGCGCCGATGCCCTTGGGCCCGTGCAGCTTGTGACCGGACAGCGACAGCATGTCGATCGCGGTGGTCTTGAGGTCGATGGCCACCTTGCCGACCGCCTGCACCGCGTCGGTGTGAAACAGCGCGCCGGCGCCATGCGCCAGCTCCGCCAGCCGCGCCACCGGAAACAGCGTGCCGGTTTCGTTGTTGGCCCACATCACCGAGGCGAGCGCGGTGCGCGGTCCGAGCGCACGGACATAGCCGTCGAAGTCGAGCCGGCCGGTGCCATCGACGCCGATGCGATGGACCTTGATGCCGCGGGTGGCCTCGAGGTGGTCGACCACGGCGAGCACGGCGGGATGTTCGACCGCGGTGGTCACGATCTCGTCGCGCCCGTGCTGGGTCGCCAGCGCCGACAGGATCGCGGCGTTGTCGGACTCGGTGCCGCCCGAGGTGAAGACGATTTCCGCGTCCGAGGCGGCGCCCAGCAGCTGCCGGAGCGCGCCGCGCGCCTGCTTCAGCGCCGGCGCCACCTCGCGCCCGAACGCATGCGCCGACGACGCGTTTCCGAACTGCTCGGAAAAATAGGGCAGCATCGCCGCGACCACCGCGGGATCGGCGCGGGTCGTCGCATTGTTGTCGAGGTACACCGGCTGCACGAAAGTCCTCTCTTCTAGCGTGCCAGCGGTGCCCTGGGTGCGCCCGCGACCGGAATGAGGCGCACCAGCTCGCCGAGCCGCTCGACGATTTTGGCCTGGATGCCTTCCAGCGTCGCGCTGCTGAGCTTGCAGAACATGCAGGCGCCGGTGAGCCTCACCATGACCTTATTGCCCTCGATGGAGACGAGCTCACAGTCGCCGCCGTCGCGCTTGAGGTTGGGGCGGATTTCGTCGATCACCGCGCGGATGATTGCGGCCCGTGCGTCCTCGGCGGTGTGGTCCTGTCTCGGTGCCTGCGTCTCTACCAGCATGATCTTGGTCTCTTCCTGTTTGCGCCCGAGAGGGCGTTGTCAGACGCGGCGCCCGGGCGCTTCCTTGAATCGACGCGGGCGCTGGTGCTCTCAGCCGAACGACTTGCCGCAGCCGCAGCTCGCCTTGGCGTTGGGATTGTCGAAGGTGAAGCCCGAGCCTTCGAGCGCGATGACGAAATCGATGGTAGTGCCCGACAGGATTTCCTGGCTCTTGGCGTCGACGAAGACCTTGATACCGTCGCGCACGATGATGGTGTCGTCGGGATCCGCCTCGTTGACGAGGCCGAGGTTGTATTTCAATCCGGCGCAGCCGCCGGCCTCGACCATGATGCGAAGTCCGTCGACCGGATTGGGTGCCGTCGAAATCGCGTTGCGAACCGCGTTCACGGCGCTGTCGGTGAGATTGATCATTGTGTTCGACCCCTGGGTTCGGATCTGCCGATTGACAGTGAATGGCAAGTCCCGTGCCACGGCTCAAATCCCTGATTCGAAGCGGGTTTTCGACGCGGCGTCCTGTTGGTTTCCCGACGCGTGTCGCGTTTGCGACAGAAGCCCGCGCGGCAAACAACTTGCATAGAGGGCTGGATCAGGAGCTTGAGGCCCGGCTTTGTCGGGACAGCAACACACCCGGAGAACATGATGACGACCCTCGAAAAGACCGCGCAGGTCACCATCGACACCACCGCGCTGAGCCGGCTCGACCACGAGGGGCGCCTGCTCAACGCGGTCTTCAAGGGACCGACGACCAGGCCGGGCCGGTTCGGCTTTCGCGGCGACATCGCGTTGAAGTTTCAGGCCCAGGTCGCGGACGAAAAGCGGCCGCCGGATTTCTGCATCGAGCAGGTGCTGGTGATCACCGAGGGCGGCGACCGCACCATCCCGGTGATGGCCGGCTACCTGCACTCCTTCGCCTATCTCGAAACCGCGGCGCAGGTGCTCGAAGGCCTGCTGCGCCCGGACGGCGCCTACTTCATGTTCTGCAACAACGTCGATCTGCTGGCGCAATACCGCGTGACCCTGGGGGACATCCCGTTCCAGATCCTGCCGCTGGACGAGTCCACGGTCTGGAAGGAAATGCTCGACCTGCTCGCCATCGACAAGAACGACATCAAGAAGCTCGACACCGCCGGCAAACTCGACCACGTCATGGACGCTGCGCTGGCGCTGAAGCCGGCTTACGGTGTGGCCAGCTACGCCGACGTGCTGGCAAAGGTCGGGCCGGTCAAGAACCGCAACGAAAACCGCCCGGTCTGATCCTACGACATTCACACATCTCGTCGTGGTCCCGAATATGGTGTCCAGAAGCTTCGCTTCCGGGCAGTGACCCTGTTCCCTCCCCCCTTGTGGGGGAGGGTTAGGGAGGGGGGTGATGGAGAAGCCGCAGCGCGGCTGCTCGCTCCTTCCGTCCTCATCAATTTCAGAGTGTGCGGCTTACCCCCCTCCCCGGCCCTCCCCCACAAGGGGGGAGGGAGTACGCAACGCATCGGATCGAGATGAGTGAATCCAGCAGGGTCTGACCGGCTCACTCCTCCTCGCCCGAGCCGGATGCGGCGTCGGCATCATCCTCGTCGTCGGCGACGAGGGTGACGCCGGTGACGCAGATGTCGTCGTCGAGCACGGTGAGCGGCACCGGCGTCAGGCCGCTGCCCTTGCAGGGCCCATCGACGCACTGGCCGGTGGCGAGATCGAACAGCGAGCCGTGCTTTCCGCACATCAGCCGCGTGCCGTCCTGGTTGAAGAACTGGTTGCGCTCCCAGTCGAGATTGACGCCGTGGTGCGGGCAGCGATTGACGTAGCCGAACACCTGGCGGCCCCAGCGCACCACGATGATCGGCCACGGCCGCGGACCGTCGCCGCCATCGAGCGCCAGCTCGAATCCCATGGCGCGGCGGCTCGGAATGTCGCTCATGCTGCAGATCGCATAGGCGATCGCGTCATCGGGGGGTGTATCCGTCATGATCGTCGCACCTTCGTGAACACCGGCGCCGCCACTCGCCGGACCGAGCCGGCTCGTCCGCATCGTTTCACCATCTTGCAAGGCTCTTGCAAGATTCGCGCAAACCCGCCGCGGCCACGGCGGATCACGTCCTGCGCGAACTGGCACAGAATTTGAAACCTCCAGGTCAGGACCGCGATGCCACGACATTCGCACGACAATTGGAGGCAATCATGAAACTGACCTCGGAGCTCGCCGCCGCCTCGGTGGACGACATCAAGGCGCAGCTCGCAGGGAGCACCTTGACCATCTATTCGGTCGCCCGGCCGCACAGCGCCGACGACGCGGTCGACCGCAGCATCGCGCTCGCCACCTTTACCTTCGCCTCGCCGGCCTTCGACGGCGAAACCCCGCGCTTCGTCGCCGGCTCCGTGCCGGCCAGCAGCGTCGGCACGCCGGGCTTCGGCCGGGCCCGCAAGCCCGACGGCGCCACCATCGCGGATTTTTCCGCGGGTCCCGGCGATCGCGAGATCAAGTTCAGCGAGGTGTCGTTCTCGCAGGGCGCGCCGGTCACGATCACCGCCTTCACCATCAAGCCGGAAGCCAGCTGGCCGGAGCGGCCCGACTATTACGACACCCGGCCGCGCGACGGTTACCCGATGCCGGCGGCGTGACGCGCCGGTCCCCACGACCGTGATGTCATCGTCGCGACAGTTGTCGACTTGCTGACACGGAGACCGAACGAGATGGATTTCGCGAGACCCGAAGCGCTGGTGAGCACCGACTGGCTGGCGGAGCATCTGTCCGATCCCGATCTGCGCGTCCTCGACTGTACCTGGTACCACGCCAGCAGCAACATCGACGGCCGCACCCAGTATCGCGGCCGGCACCTTCCCGGCGCGGTGCATTTCGACATCGATCATTTCGCCGACAAGGCGAACCCGCTTCCCCACATGCTGCCCTCGGCCACGGATTTCGCCAACAAGGCCGGCCTGATCGGTGTCGGCGCCGGCGACCGGGTCGTGGTCTACGACCGGCTCTGCGGCGGCGCTGCCGCGGCGCGGGCATGGTGGATGTTCCACGTCTTCGGCCACGACAAGGTTGCCATGCTCGACGGCGGCTTCGGCAAGTGGTCCAAGGAGAAGAAACCGACCGAGATGTCGGCCGTGCGCCCGACCCCGCGCGCCTTCGCGGCGAGCTTCGACCCGTCGCGGGTCAGGACCCTGCAGCAGATGAAGGTCAATCTCGGAACCGGCGCCGAGCAGGTGGTCGACGCACGCGGGCCGGGCAAGTTCGAAGGCGCCCAGGAAGACGTCTTTCCGTTCCGCAAGCTCGGCCACATCCCGCATGCGATCAACCTGCCATGGGGCGACCTGATCGACCAGGAGAGCGGCGCCGTCATCGCGCCCGAGGCGATGGCGGCGCGCTTCGCCGCCGCCGGCGTCGATCTCGCCCGCCCGGTGGTGACCACCTGCGCCTCGGGCATCACGTCCTGCGTGCTGGCGCTGGCGCTGCACCTGCTCGGCCACGACCGGACCGCGGTGTATGACGGCTCGTGGGCCGAATGGGGACTTCAGGACGACACGCCCGCCGTGGCGGCATGACCGAGGAGATCGAGATGGCCAGCCGTTTCGCCGATTTCATTCCGCTCGCCCAGGGCCGCGACTTCGAGCTCCTGAGCTCGGCGGACGGCACCACCTTGGTGTTGCGGTCGCGGTCCGACTACTTTGTCGCTCATCTGCGGGGCGCCGACGCGGTCAAGTTCAACGCCGACTACATCACGGTCACATCGCAGTTTCCCGAGTGGGAGGCGGACCGCACGCTGGGGCAGCTGTGGGACAAGGGCGGCTACAGCTGGCTCGCGGCGCAGGAGGGAGAATAACTCATGGCTGTTCTGATCAAGACGACCCAGGATGGACGCAGGCTCGAGGTGGTCGGTCTCGCCATCTGCCTCAATGGCAAGCTCGAGGCCGACGAACTGATCGAGGTCAAGGACCATCCCCATCGCGCCGCGATCCGGCAGGCGGCCCCCGAAGCCACCCACATGGCCGGGCGCGTACCGCTGACGCGCGAAGAGGCCGAGAAGGTTGCAAGCGCCCTGGCCAAGGCCGAGGCGGGCCTGATGAACAATCCGGTCGCCATCCACGAGCGCTTCCGCCTCGCGGCAATGCGCAAGGCCTGCGAACAGGGCATCGAGTAGATCGAGCAGATCGGCCCGCCGACCGGACGCCGCCGGCGGCCGCGTGCGGGGTCAATTCAGCTTCGTGCCCCGCCAGCGATAAATGCCAGCCTCGTCACGCTCGAACATGGTCTCGACCAGCGGGTGGTTGACCGGCTCGCCGGAGAGATCGGGCAGCAGGTTCTGCTCCGGCACATAGGCGATGAACGGAAGCTGCTCGTGATCAGCGAACAGGTAATAAAATGGCTGGTCCTCGCGCTGCGGCAGTTCGACCCACAGCGTCGCGTCGGTCAGCTCGGTCTTGGCATATTCGGCGTCGACGTCGAACACCATGCCGCGAAGCCCGCTGCTGCGATCGCGCATGACCTGGCCGATCCCGAACTTGGCATGCGCGGTCTTGATCATGTCGGCCCGTCACGCTCCTCCGGCCGCGCGGAGCATCGCGCGGCCTCTCGCCGACTCAGCCGACCGCCCCGTGGGTCTGGCAGTTGGTCGGGCAGACCCGCGCGCAGGCGCCGCAGCCGATGCAGGCGCCCTCGTCGTTCATGACCATGATCTTCTTCTCGACCTCGTCGTCCTCGTCGTCGTCGAGGTCGACGAATTCACCGTCCTCGTTGATTCCCTTCAGGGTCATCACGTTCCTGCCGCAGACCTTGAAGCAGCGACCGCAGCCGATGCACTTCTTCGGGTCGATGGAGATCAGGAACTCGGGATTCCAGAGACGGCCGTCGCGCGTTGCGGTGGACATGATCGGGGCTCGCTCCGGCTCAGGCCGCTTCGATGGACTTCAGCGCGGCGCGCTTGGCCTCGAGCTCGGCAAAGGCGTCGTAGGCCTTCTGGGCCACGGCGAGGATCGACTGCCAGTTCACCGGCAGTTCCTCCGACAGGTCGTGCAGGTCCATCTTGGACTGGATCGCCTTGGCGGAGAGCTTCTTCAGTTCGGCTTTCAGGGCGTCGATATCGCTCATGGTCGGGTCCTTGCAGATTTCGGCTTCGGCTATCCGCCGGCGGCGCTCAGTAGCGCGCCACCTCGGGAAACTTGGTGATCATCTCGACCCCGGCGTTGACGAACTTCTCGCCCTCCGAGGCGAGCTTCGCCAGGTTGTCGAAGCCGAAGCGGTGGACGTCGCGCAGTTGCTTGTTGACGACGATCAGGCGGCCGCCGATCAGCACCATGCGGCCGAAGCCCTCGTGGCTCATCTTCAGCATCGGCGAGATCATCACGCCGGTGGCACGCTCGATCGACAGCGCGACCGCGTTGAAGAACAGCTCGAGCCGCCAGATCGTGTCGGGATCGGGATCGCCGATGATCGGCAGCGCGCGGCGCGCCTCCTTGTCGACGATATAGGGCGCGATCAGCTCGAGATCGGGCTTGCCCTCCCAGGCGCCATGGCTGTCCTGGGCGCGCCAGATCTTGATCAGCTCCTTGATGAACGGCGTTTCCGCCGGGGCGGCCTGTTCCAACACGTCAGCGACATCGGTCATCGTCGGTCCTATTCCTCAAAGTCGAAATTGCGTACCTGGTCCTTGGCCAGCGCCTTGCGAAGCCAAGGCGGCGGCGTGCCCTTGAGCACGTCCTCCAGCTTGACGAGGAGATCACTGATCTCCTCGGGCTGGTTGACCTTCATGGGATGGATGTTGTTGGCGACGACGCGCGCGGCGCCGGAGCCGCCGATCGCGGCGACATAGAGGATGGCGCAGTCCTTGATCGCCTCGATCTTCGGGGCCAGCTTGTCTTCGTTGCCGTCCTCCTTGAGGTCGCCGTCGAACTGCACCGCCTCGAGGAAGCGATGGCCCTCCGGGCCGACCTCGTAGATCGCGATGTTCTTGGCCCATCCGAAATGGGCATCGACCCGCTTGAGATCCTGGGTCGCGAACGCGATTTTCATGGATCGATCCTTTCTTCGCCTCGCCTCAATGAATATGCACGGCCTCGCCCGGGGACGGAGGCTTCAGGCCGTCGCGCCAGGTCTCCGGCGTCGGCTGGCGGTTGGCCTCGTGGTCCGCGATCACCAGGTTGGCGATGTCGAAGATCAGGTCGCGGGTGCCGCGATAGCCGACCGAGAGCTGGTGGCCGGCGCCGAGCCGGTCGAACATCGGAAAGCCGGCGCGATAGAACGGGATCTTCAGCCGGTCGGCGGCCTGCCGACCGTGGGAATGGGTGATCATCAGATCGCAGCCGCGCTGTTTCGCCAGCGTCTCGAGATCCTCGAGATCGCCGATCAGTACGTCGTCGGTCATGATGCGCTCCAGCACCGGCGACGATGTCGTCGTCACCGCCACGGCGACCTTGGCGCCGAGGTCATGCAGCAGGCTGGAGAGATCGAACAGCAGGTCCGGCTCGGCGCCGATCGCAAGCTTGCGGCCGCCGATGTGGAAATGCGCGTCCAGCATGGCGTCGGCCAGTTGGCCGCGCTGGCGCCGGTATTTCAGCGGCACCGGCCGGCCGCTGATCTCGCTCAGGAAGCTGATGAAGGCATCGTTCGGCAGCAGGCCGCAGAGCCGCTCGAACACCCGGAACGGCGTTCCCGCCTTTTTCTCCAGGGCTTCGGCGGCACGGCGCATCTGGGCGCCGATCGCGATGGTCCAGGACGCGCGCCCCATCGCCGCGATCTCGTCGACGCCGATGCCGCCGATGGTGGTCGGCGTGAACTCGTCGGGGATGTGCCCGTCGAGCGAGCCGCCGAGGTCGGGAAGGAACGACGGCACCAGCCCGAAGTCCTCCATCATGGTCCGCAGCTCCTCGATGTCGCCCGGGGTGAGATGGCAGCCCGGCAGGACGTTGACCCGCGCCGGATCGCGCTCCGCCCCGGCCGCGGGCGCCTCCACCAGTTCCTCGACGAGGCGGGCGACGGTCTTTTCCCAGCCGTCCTGGAACGCATCCTTGAAGTCCGGGGTCGAGACATAGACCATCGGAAACCTGGCGAGCTGCGGATGCTTGCCGCGGATCAGCCGCAGATAGCCCTCGACGTCGTCGCCCTTGGTCTCGGTGACCCCGGTGGAGCAGATCCCGATGATCTCCGGCTTGGTCCTGGTGTGGATGTTGAGGATGGCCTGCTCGACGTTCTCGTAGCCGCCGAGCACGGTGGCGACCTCGCTCATCGCCGTGGTCTGCAGCGGCACCGCTTCCTTGAAGTGGCGCACGAACAGCGTCAGCCCGAACGAGGTGCAGCCCTGGGAGCCGTGCAGCAGCGGCATCGCACCGCGCAAACCCAGGAACGCGAAGGCGCCGCCGATCGGCTGGCTCATCTTCAGCGGATTGACCGCGCAGGCCTTCTTGCTGTGGGTGACGGTTGCCATGGCCTATTCCGCGGCGTCGAGCAGCGGCGGCGGCGCGGCCGGTCGAGGTCGCGCCGCAAGGATGTCGGTGATGCGGCCGGTGCAGGCCTGGCAGCCGCCGGACGCGTTGGTGCGCTCGCGCACGCTGTCGACCGTGGTCAGCCCGTGCGCCGCGATGGCGTCCTCGATGGTGCCGAGATCGACCGACTTGCAGAAGCAGATCTTCCTGGCGCGGCGGGTCGTTTCGGCGCGGACCGGATCGGCGGCGAGTACGGCGGCTTCGGCGTCGTTCTGCGCGGTTGCCTTCGCCTGCCAGCTGTTGCCGGCTTCATCCCAGGGCGCCGGCCGGCGCAGTTGCTCCCACATCGGATTGTAAAGCGACTTGTCGATCTCCTCGACCAGCTTGACCATGCCGACATAACCCATGTAGGCGTGGTTGCGCTCCTGGTTGATGTCGAGCCAGGGCATCGCCGCCTTCAGCGCCACGAATTGCGACTTGCCGCCGGACAACATGATGTCGGCGCGCGCATCCTTGAGCATCTTGTACATTTCGCGCGGCGTCATGTCCTCGATCAGGTGGGCGTCCTGGCCCATCAGCTCCTTGATGCGCTCCTTGTCCTCCTTGGTGGACTTCTTCACACTGGTTCCCACCAGCTCGAGGCCGGCCTCCTGCAGCGCCGCCACCACCGACCAGGATTTCACGCCGCCGGTGATTAGCAGCACCTTCTTGCCGGCAAAGCGCGGCTTGTAGGGCTCGATCGCCGCCCAGGCGCGGGCTTCCTCGCGGGCGATCAGCGCCTCGGTGCGATCCATCAGTTCGTCCGGCGCGCCGCGCTCGATCAGCAGACGGGCGATCTCGCGCAGGCTGTCGCTGGTGTCCTCGATGCCGTAGAACGAACCCTCGAAGAACGGGATGCCGTAGCGCTCCTCCATCTGGCGGGCGACGTTGATCATCGCCTTGGAGCACACCATCATGGCGGCCCGGGCGCGGTGGGAATACGCCACCTCGCGGTAGCGGCCGTCGCCGGAGATGCAGGACAGGATGCGGATGCCGAGCTCGTCGAGCAGCGGCTTGACCTGCCACAGTTCCCCGACGAGGTTGTACTCGCCGATGATGTTGATGTCGTAGGGGGTGGTGAAGTCCGGCTCCTCGGTGCCGATGACATGCTCCAGCAGGGCCTCGCCCGCGAGCTTGTTGCCGAGGTTCTTCGGCCCGACGAAGCCGGGCGAATTCACCGGAATCACCGGCTTGTTGAATTTCTGGCTGGCGGCCTTGCACACCGCGTTGATGTCGTCGCCGGTCATCGCCGGCACGCAGGTCTGGTAGACGAAAACCGCCGGCGGGTCGTATTTCTCGATGATTTCCTTGATCGACTTGAACAGGCGCTTTTCGCCGCCGAACACCACGTCGGTCTCGTTGATGTCGGTGGTGAAGCCGGTGCGCCAGAGGTCGGAGCCCGACGACCGCGCGCCGCGGTTGTCCCAGGAATTGCCCTCGCAGGCGATCGGGCCGTGCACCAGATGGGCGACGTCGGTGAGCGGCTGCAGGGCGACCTTGGCGCCGTCGAAGGCGCAGCCGCCGGCGGCGCCGCCGGGCTGCAGCTGCTTGGTGCAGCCCTTCTTGCGCTCGGCCTCGCTCTTGCCGGCGTTCTTGCCGCAGCCGGGTTCGTTGAAGACGTCCTGGATCGTGGCCGACAGTGAGCTCATCCGTCTCTCCTCTCCACCCGGCAGCAGCAGGTCGAAGGCCCCGCCGCCGGCGGCGCCCGCATGGCGGGACCGTCGGCGTCAGGAAGGCCGCGGCATCAGCGAATGATGTCGAAGCTGTAGTCGGTCTTGGACGGCACGTTGGTGTTACGATCGATCTCGTCGAAGATCTTGTCGAGGATCGTCACCAGCACGTTGAGGCTGCCCTGATAGCCCCACACCGGATAGCGGTGCTTGTGGTGGCGATCGAAGATCGGGAAGCCGATCCGGATCAGCGGCGTGCCGGTGTCGCGCTCGAGATACTTGCCGTAGGTGTTGCCGATCAGGAAGTCGACCGGCTCGGTGAACAGCAGCGAGCGCATGTGCCACAGGTCCTTGCCCGGATAGACCTGGCAGTTCTTGCCGAACGGCGAGGAGGCGAACAGCGCCTTCATCTTCTCTTCCCACGGCTTGGTGCCGTTGGTGGCGAGCACGTGGGTCGGCTCGGCGCCGAGCTCGAGCAGGAAGGCGGCCAGCCCGTAACAAAGGTCCGGATCGCCGTAGATCGCGAACTTCTTGCCGTGGATATGCGCGCTGGAGTCGCCGATGGCGTCGACCAGGCGGCCGCGCTCGCGGGCCAACGCCTCGGGGATCTCCTTGCCGGTGATCCGCGACACCGCCATCAGGAAGTCGTCGGTGGCGCTGACGCCGACCGGGTGGTTGAACGCCACCACCTCCTGGCCGTGGCCCTGGATCAGCGCCAGCGTCTTTTCGGTGCAGTACTGCTGCATCGAGATGGTCGCCTTGGCGTGGATGGCGTTGGCGGCGTCCTCCAGCGTGGTGCCGCCGTCATACATCCGGAATTCGCCGTCGGTCGGGGTGTCGAACACGTCGCTGTTGTCGGCGAGAACGGTATATTCCACTCCCATCAAGTCGAAGATCCGCTTGATCTCGCGGGTGTTTCCGACGGTGTAGCCGTCGAAGCCGCCGATGAAGTTGATCTTGCCGTTGGGCTGGCGCTCCAGCTTCGGCGCGGTGCCGGCCTTGCCGTCCCAGAAGTGCTCGATGATGCCCTTGAGCGCGTTGTCGTAGCCGGTGACGTGGCTGCCGACGAAGGCTGGGGTGTGGGCGAAGGGAACGTCGTACTCGGCCGGGACCGAGCCCTTCTCCTTGGAGGTCTTGATGAAGGCGTTGAGGTCGTCGCCGATCACCTCGGCCATGCAAGTGGTGGACACCGCGATCATCTTCGGCTTGTACATCGCGTAGGTGTTGGCGAGGCCGTCGATCATGTTGTTGAGGCCGCCGAACACCGCGGCGTCTTCGGTCATCGACGACGACACGCAGGAGCTCGGCTCCTTGAAGTGGCGGGACAGATGGCTGCGGTAGTAGGCGACGCAGCCCTGGGAGCCGTGGACGAAGGGCATGGTGCCCTCGAAGCCGACCGCGGCGAACACCGCGCCGAGCGGCTGGCAGGCCTTGGCGGGGTTCACCGTCAGCGCCTCGCGGGCGAAGTTCTTCTCGCGGTATTCGGGGGTCTTGGCCCACTCGCGGATGCGCTCGACTTCCGCGGGATCGCGCGGATTCTCGAACATCTGCTTCTTGTTCGCCAGCATCTCCTGATATTCAGGACCGCGGAATAGCTCGAAGTGATCGAGGACGTTGTCGGCACTCTGTGTCATGGGGGTGACCCTCTCGATATCCTGTGTGTCGGTCGCGTCCCGGCCCCGCCGCCTGGCGGCGGGACCGGGACTGGTGATTATTCCGCAGCCAGCAGCTGGGGCTTCGGCGCGCTCTTCCACGGCGCCTTGGCCTTCTTCCAGATCGGCGAGTTGATCGCCATGTCCATGTCGCGGGCGAAGATGGCGAAGCCGTCATAGCCGTGATACGGACCGGAGTAGTCCCACGAGTGCATCTGGCGGAACGGCACGCCCATCTTCTGGAAGACGTACTTTTCCTTGATGCCCGAGCCGACCAGATCCGGCTGGACCTTCTCGACGAACTTCTCGAACTCGTAGCCGGTGACGTCGTCGTAGATCAGCGTGCCGTCCTTGACGTAGTGCTGGGCGGTGCGCTGATAGTCGTCGTTGTGGCCGAACTCGTAACCGGTGCCGACCACCTCCATGCCGAGGTCCTCGTAGGCGCCGATCACGTGGCGCGGCCGAAGTCCGCCGACGAACAGCATCACCGTCTTGCCTTCGAGGCGCGGCCGGTATTTCGC
>JARLJA010000091.1 GCA_031291445.1 Xanthobacteraceae bacterium
ACCTGGAACACGTTCTTCGCAATATCCAGCCCAATTGTGCTAATCTTGTTCATGGACGGCTCCCTCGTCTGAGATCTTCAACGACCTCATTCTGGCACACTGATGCCGTTGGGGGCCGTCCACCCCATCATTCCGGGGCGCGCGCGACAGCGCGCGAACCCGGAATCTCGACGCTTCATCCTCACCGTGAGAAGGCTCTCGCGCCGTCTCGCGGCAAAAGATCGAGATTCCGGATCGGTCCGCTTGCGCGGACCGTCCGGAATGACGATGAAATTGTCGCACCGTCGCCTGGACGTCGATCAATCGCCCGCCGTCCCGCCCACCGCCGGCCGCTCCAGCGCCTCGAAGTGGCGCCGATGCTGCAGCCAGGCCAGCACCATCAGCCCGGGCGCCGCGACCACCATGCAGATCACGAAGAACACCGGCCAGCCGGTCGCGGTCGCGACATAGCCGGCGCCGGCCGACAGGTACGTGCGCCCGACCGCGGCGAGCGCGGTGAGCAGCGCATACTGGGTCGCGGTGTGCAGCGGGCTGGTGCACAGCGCCGACAGATAGGCCACGAAGATCACGGTGCCGATGGCGCTGGTGAAGTTCTCGGCGCAGATCGCCAGCGCCAGCGCGTAGTGGTCGACGCCGACCACCGCGAGCCACGAGAAGGTCAGGTTGGCGACCGCCTGCACCACGCCGCCGATCCACAGGCTCGCCGGCAGCGAGAAGGCGCGGGCGACGAAGCCGCCGGCGAAGCCGCCGATCAAGGTCGCGGCGAAGCCGACGCCCTTTACGATGGCGGCGTAGTCGGTCTTGGTGAAGCCGAGGTCGATGACGAAGGGCGCGGTCATGGTGCCGGAGAAGGCATCGGTGACCTTGAACAGCACCACGAAGGCGAGCACCGCCAGCGCGTCCTTGCGGGTCAGGAAGTCGACCAGGGCGCCGCGGGCGGCCTCGAACACCCGCATGGCCGCCGAGACGCCGCCCATCGCCGCCTCGGCGCCGGACGACTGCGCCGGCTCGGTGGCGACGATGGCGGTGACGGTGCCGATCAGCACCATCGCCGCCATGATGACGTAGCCGCCGCTCCAGGCCTTGAGCACGTCGAGGCCGCTTCCCTGCAGGCCGCTGACGATGAACAGCGCGCCGGCGGTGGAGACCAGCATGCCGACGCGGTAGGCGGCGACATAGGACGCCATGCCGGCGGCCTGTTCGCTCTCGGGCAGGCTCTCGACGCGGAAGGCGTCGACCACGATGTCTTGCGTGGCCGAGGCCATCGCCACCAGCAGCGCGGCGACCGCGACCAGTAGCGGCGCGGTGGACGGGTCGCTCAGCGCCAGCAGCACGATCGCGGCGATCAGGAGGAACTGCGAGAATACCAGCCAGCCGCGCCGCCGGCCGAGCCAGCGCGTCAGCAGCGGCACATGGAGCGCGTCGATCAGCGGCGCCCAGATGAATTTCAGGGTGTAGGGGGTGCCGACCAGCGCGAACAGCCCGATGGTCTTGAGGTCGACGCCGGCCTCGCGCATCCAGATCTGCAGGGTCGAGCCCGACAGCGCCAGCGGCAGGCCGGAGGAGAAGCCGAGGAACAGCACCACCAGCACGCGGGGCTGCAGATACACGGCGAACGTCTCGCGCCAGGTCGGCTTTGCATTCGCCGGCGCGGCGGGGGCGGTGTTCTGGGCGGGCTGTGGCGGCGTCGCGGTCATGCGCCAAGGGTGCTAGCAGATTCGGACGCCGCTGGCGCGCAGGAGTGCTCGAAGCTCCGGCGCAAGCCCGGCCATGACGAGGTGTGGTTGTGACCGCTCCCTCGCCAACCTCTCTGCGTCACCCGCGGACTTGATCCGCGGGTCCACGCTTTCGGGCGATCGTTGTCAGAAGGGAAGAGTGGATTGCCGGGTCAAGCCCGGCAACGACGAGTGGAGAGGGCACCCCTCAACTGCGCGACTGCACCTTGGGCGGCCGCGGCATCGCGAACAGTTCCGGCGTGGCGGCCTCGGGCTGGGCTTCGGCCGGCGCCTGCGGGGTGAAGTCGAGCTCCTCGATCCGCGTCGCGCGCTTGCCGATCTTGTTGACCGAAATCAGCACCTGGCGGACGTCCTCGCTGACCTGGTCGAAATGGGCGCCGAGCTTGCTGACGCGGTCGCGCAGGCGCTCGACGTCGCCCATCATGTTCATCACCTCGGTGCGGATCTGGTCGGCGGCGTCGCGCATCCGCGCGTCCTTGAGGATCTGCTGCATGACCTGGATCGCCAGCATCAGCAGCGACGGCGACACCAGCACGACGCGGGCGCGGTAGGCCTTCTGCACCACGTCGTCGAAGCCGTCATGGATCTCGGCATAGACCGATTCCGAGGGCACGAACATCAGCGCGGTGTCCTGGGTCTCGCCCGGGATCAGGTATTTCTCGGCGATGTCGGTGACGTGCTTGAGCACGTCCTGGCGCAGCCGCTGGCTCGCCACCTTGCGCTCGTCGTCGGTGCGCGCGTCCTGCAGCGCGGTGACCGCCTCCAGCGGAAACTTGGCGTCGATGCACAACGGCCGCTGGTCGGGCAGGAACACGACGCAGTCGGGCCGGCGGCCCGACGACAGGGTGTACTGGAATTCGTAGGCGCCGATCGGCATGCCGTCCTGGACGATGGCCTCCATGCGGGCCTGGCCGAAGGCGCCGCGCGACTGCTTGTTGGCGAGCACGTCGCGCAGGGTCGTCACCTGGCTGGTCAGCTCGGTCAGGTTCTTGTGGGCGTTGTCGATGATGCCGAGCCGCTCGTGCAGCGCGTGCAGGCTCTGGGTGGTGTGGCGGGTGGTCTGCTCCATCGACTGGCCGACCCGGTGGCCGACGGCGTCGAGGCGCTCGCTGACGGCGCGGGCCATCTCGGCCTGGCGGCCGGCCAGCGCCTGGCCCATGGCGTCGACCCGGCCCTGGGCCTCGCTGTGGGCGCGCAGCAGCTCGCCGACCCGGATCTCCAGCTCGTCGGCGCGCTCGGCCTGGAGGCGGGTGGCCGTGGCGGTGCGGGAGCCGCCCCGGGCGATGATCACGGTGATGGCGATCAGCAGCGCCAGCACCGCGCCGGCGAAGGCATAGAGCGCCATGGCGGCACGGACGGGCGTGCCGTCGATCACGAAGAGAATCTCGTTCATGCCAGCGTTCTAGCCCGATTCGCCCTTGATTGCGAACGAAGAGCGAACATCTATGGTAAAACGCCTCTTGAGATTCATGGTTAACGGCGGGTAAACCGGCGCCGCGGGAAAGCCCGGCCTTGCGGCTGCACGGCGATTGACCGGATCGGGAGCCCGCATTAAATCGCGCCAATGGCCATTCGCGAAATCATCATCCTCCCCGACAAGCAGCTTCGCCTGGTGTCGAAGCCGGTCGAGACCGTCACGGCGCAGATCCGCAAGCTCGCCGACGACATGTTCGAGACCATGTACGACGCCCCGGGCATCGGGCTCGCCGCGATCCAGATCGCCGAGCCGGTGCGGCTGATCACCATGGACCTGGCGAAGAAGACCGACGAGGAGCGGCAGCCGCGCGCCTTCATCAATCCGGAGGTGCTGTCGGCCTCGGAGGAGATGTCGGTCTACGAGGAAGGCTGCCTGTCGATCCCTGAATATTACGAGGAGGTCGAGCGGCCGGCGACGGTGCGGATCCGCTACACCGACCTCGACGGCAAGGTCCACGAGGAGGAGGCGAGCGGCCTGTTCGCCACCTGCATCCAGCACGAGATCGACCACCTCAACGGCGTGCTGTTCGTGGACTACCTCTCCAAGCTCAAGCGCGACCGCGTGCTGAAGAAGTTCAGCAAGGCCGCCAAGCGCGCGGCGGGCTGATGCGCCGTCTCTGAGCATGTGTTAGTCGTCATGCCCGGCCAGCGCGATCCGTCGTCGACGGATCGCTAGGACTAGGGTCTGCCGGGCATCCACGTCTTTACGGCCTCGCTTTAGAACCAAGACGTGGATGGCCGGGACAAGCCCGGCCATGACGAAAAGTGAGTTCACCGGGCCGGAAGAAAACTGTCATGTCGCTGCGTCTGATCTTCATGGGTACGCCCGACTTCGCCGTGCCGACACTGTTGTCGCTCGTCGGCCACGGCCACGAGGTGGTGGCGGTCTATACCCGCGCGCCGAAGCCGGCCGGACGCGGCATGAAGGAGCAGGCGACGCCGGTAGAGACCGAGGCGCGGCGGCTCGGCATCCCGGTGCTGACGCCGAAGACGCTCAAGACCCCCGACGCGGAAGCGGCGTTTCGCGCCCACGGCGCCGATGCCGCGGTGGTGGTGGCCTACGGCCTGATCCTGCCGCAGCCGATCCTCGCGGCGGTGCCGCTCGGCTGCTTCAATCTCCATGCCTCGCTGCTGCCGCGCTGGCGCGGCGCGGCGCCGATCAACCGCGCCATCATGGCCGGCGACGCCGAGAGCGGCGTCATGGTGATGAAGATGGATGTCGGCCTCGACACCGGCGACGTCGCCATGGCCGAGCGCATCGCGCTGACCGACGCCATGACGGCCCGCGACCTCCACGACGCGCTGGCACGGATCGGCGCCGACCTGATGGCGCGGGCGATCGGCGCGCTGGAGCGCGGCACGCTGACGCTGACGCCGCAGGCGGCCGACGGCGTGACCTACGCCGCCAAGATCGACAAGGCCGAGGCGCGGATCGACTGGGCGCAGCCGGCGCGCGCGGTGCTGCGCCACTGCCACGGCCTGTCGCCGTTTCCCGGCGCGTGGGGCGAGATCGAGCTGGACGGCGAGGCGGTGCGGATCAAGGTGCTGCGCTGCTCCCTGGCGGCGGGCCATGGCGCGCCCGGCGCGCTGCTCGACGGCGCGCTTAACGTCGCCTGCGGCGACGGCGCGATCCGGATCCTTGACCTGCAGCGCGCCGGCAAGCAGCCGATGACGGCGGAGGTGTTCCTGCGGGGTACCCCGCTGGCGCCGCCGCTGCGGTTCAAATAGACGATGCCGCGCTACAAGCTCACCCTCGAATATGACGGCGCCCCGTTCTGCGGCTGGCAGGTCCAGGAGAACGGCCCCTCGGTGCAGGGCGCGCTGGAGCAGGCGGCGCTCGCGCTGTGCGGCGAGGCGGTGCGGGTCCACGGCGCCGGGCGGACCGACGCCGGCGTCCACGCGCTCGGCCAGGTCGCCCATCTCGATCTGCCCAAAACCTACCGCGCCGACCGCGTCCGCGACGCGCTCAATGCCTATCTGCGGCCGCACCCGATCGCGGTGCTGACCGCGGAAGCGGTAGCGGACGATTTCGAGGCCCGGTTCTCGGCGACCAGGCGGCACTATCTCTACCGCATCGTCAACCGCCGCGCCGATCTCGCCATTGAGATGGGCCGCGCCTGGCGCGTGGCGCGACGGCTCGACACCGACGCCATGCATGCCGCCGCCCGGGTCCTGGTCGGCCGCCACGACTTCACGACCTTCCGCGACACCGAGTGCCAGGCCAAGTCGCCGGAGCGCACCCTCGACACGCTCGACGTGGCGCGGTTCGGCGACGAGATCGCGATCACCACCACGGCGCGCTCGTTCCTGCACAGCCAGGTGCGCTCGATGGTGGGATCGCTGGTGTGGGTGGGCGAAGGCCGCTGGAGCGGAGCCGACCTCGAGGCCGCGCTGGATGCCCGCGACCGCGCCGCCTGCGGCCCGGTGGCGCCGCCCGAGGGGCTCTACCTGGTGCGGGTGGACTACTGAGGGATCGTGGTCGGGACCATGCGTCGGCGCGTCCTGGTCAGGCGGGCAGTTCAGGTCGACACGCCACGCCGAAGCGTGCCTCGGCCGGATCAGTCGGGGCCGCGGCACGCTCCGCATTGATCGAAAATGCGCTTCTCCCGGCGAAGGTCCAAAATGGGGGCGCCGCAATCGTAACAGATGCCGCGTTCGCTCAGGCGCCGCGCATCAGCGATCTCCGCATCGGTCATGCGCTCCACGCGGCGGGCGCGGCGCAGGGCCTGCGGAATGAGCGTCAGCGCCAAAATGGCCCACACGGCGACGACGAGATAGACGGTGCTCATGCCCAGCTCATGGATGGGGTTTGTGAATTTTCTGTAAAAGCTTCGCCGACAACGTGCGTCCTTAGCTGGGGATGGGGCGTGCGAGGCAGGTGCGCCGACCGGCCGATCGTGTCACCTTGCTGGCGCACCATGCGGGGGCTCCAATGATCCTTCAATCACTGGCCGGACTGCCGGCGTTCCTGGCGTATTTCTGTGCGGCGCTCGTGGTGGTCGTGGTTTACCTGTTCGTTTACACCCGCGTCACGCCGCACGATGAGTTCCAGCTGATCCGCGACAACGACCCGGCGGCGGCCATCGCGCTCGGCCTCAGCCTGCTGGGCTTCACGTTGCCGGTGGTCAGCGCCATCGCCCACTCGGCCAACCTGGTGGATTGCCTGATCTGGAGCGTGATCGCGCTGATCGTGCAGATCATCGTCTACTATCTCGTCAAGATCCCGATTCCGAACCTGTCGGCCAAGATCGCCGCGGGTGAACTCGCCGCGGCGATCTGGCTCGGGCTCGCCTCGCTTGCCGCCGGCGCGCTCAACGCGGCCTCGATGATTTATTGATCGTGACAGAGGAACCCACCCGCGAGTTCGGCAAGCGCAGGCCGCCGCCACGCGAGCCGCCGCAACCGCCCGTGAAGCGCTCCGGCCATGTGGCGCTGCTGGTGATGGGCAGCCTCGCCGTCGGTGGCGGGGCCTACGCGCTGATGCCGCGCCAAGGCTGCGAACCCAGGGGCCCGGGGGTGGCGGCGCCGGCGCTGCCGAACGACGCCGCGCAATGTCCGCCGCGCGGCGCCTCGGGTAGCGGCGGCCACGGCGGCTCGGGCGGCGGGTGGTCCTCGCGCAGCAGCTTCTTCGGCGGCGATTCGGCGTCCACCCGTGCGTCATCGGGCTCGGCTTCGGACTCGGGCGGCGTGACGCGCGGCGGGTTCGGCTCGTTCGCGCGGGCCGTCTCGATGCATTTCTCCGGCGGCTGACGGCGAAAGGGTGGTCCGGTGCGTCGCATCCCCTGCCTCGAGCGCGACGACTGGCGGACCACCGCCGACGCATGCGGATTTCGTTTTCATACCCTCGATGGCGAGCGCTATTGGGACGAAAGCGCCTATTACGGCTTTACGCTCGACGAAATCGAAAGCCGGATCGAGGCGCCGACCGCCGAGATCGATGCGATGTGCCGCGAGCTGGTCGCCCGCGCCATCGACGACGAGCGCCATCTGCGCCGGTTGAAGATCCCGGAGCCGTCCTGGCCACTGATCCGCGATAGCTGGCGCCGCGGCGACGGCAGCCTGTACGGCCGGCTCGACCTCTGCTTCGACGGCCGCGGCCCGGCCAAGCTCCTCGAATACAACGCGGACACGCCGACCTCGATCTTCGAGGCGGCGGTGTTTCAATGGGGCTGGCTCGAGCAGGGGATCGCACGGCGCATCCTTCCCGCCGCTGCCGACCAGTTCAATTCCATCCACGAGCGCCTGATCGAGGCCTGGCGCAAGCTCGGCGCCGGCCGCCGGCTTCAACTGACGGGGACCATCCACAGCGCCGAGGACGCGGGCACGCTGGCCTATCTCGAGGACACCGCGCGGCAGGCCGGCCTCGCCACCACCGTGATCGACATCGCCGACATCGGCTGGCGTGACGACGACGGCGGGTTCGTCGACCTCGATGACCGGCCGATCGACCTGGCGTTCAAGCTCTATCCCTGGGAATGGATGTTTCGCGATGCCTTCGGCGACAAGCTCGCCGGCGCGGCGACGCGCTGGGTCGAGCCGCCCTGGAAAGCCATCCTGTCCAACAAGGGCATCCTGCCGTTGCTGTGGGAGATGTTTCCGAACCACCCCAACCTGCTGGCGGCTTATTTCGAGGACGATCCGCAGGCCGCGCGGCTCGGGCCGTCCTTCGTCCGCAAGCCGCTCTATTCCCGCGAAGGCGCCAACGTGGTGCTGGTGCGCGACGGCGTCACCGTCGCGGAACAGGACGGACCGTATGGCGCCGAGGGCTTCGTTCGCCAGGCGCTGGCGCCGCTGCCGAGTTTTTCCGGCCAATACCCGGTGCTGGGAAGCTGGCTGGTCGACCATGCGGCCTGCGGGCTGTCGGTCCGCGAGGACGCCACCCCGGTCACCGGGAACAGATCGCGTTTCCTGCCACACGCGATCCTGTGAGGCCGCCCCGGCAACGGAGGGTGAAGGAGTGCGGGCGGTCGAGGCCTGAGCGCCCGCCGTTATCCCTTCGCCATCACCTCGCGCGCCAGCGCGTCCCAGAACAGGTCCTCGCCGCTCGAGACGTTGGCGGTCCAGTGCTCGTGGGCGAAGTCGTTGGCGTCGTCGGTGATGAACTTGAAGGCGCGCCACGGCACGTTGAAGCGGGCGCAGGCACTGGCGATGGCGAACAGCTCCATGTCGACGACATGGACGCCGTTCTCGATCAGCCACGGATCGGTGGCGGTGACGAAGCTGTCGCCGGTGCCGCACACCGCATCGCCGAAGCCCGAGGCGTGGCCGCTCTCGGCGTCGCCGGCCTCGTCGCTCAGCGGCGTGACGCCGCGCGGCGCCAGCGGCATTGCCATCATGTCGCGCTGGATGACGCGGGAGATCTCGACCAGGCCGCGCAGGCCCTCGGCGATCTTGCCGCAGGTGCCGTAATTGACCACCAGCCGCGGCCTGGTCTCGGTCAGCGCCACCGTGGTGGCGATGGCGGTGTTGACCTTGCCGACGCCGCAGTAGCGCACCGCGACGCCCGCAGGCGCGCGCGCGGCCTTGAGCTCGCTCGGCAGCGCGGTCAGAACCAGGATGTCCGTCATGCGAAATACCGATCCAGCACCCGGCGGTAGATCTCCGTCAGGCGCACAAGATCGGAGACCGGCGCGCGCTCGTCAACCTGGTGCATGGTCTGGCCGACCAGGCCGAATTCCAGCACCGGGCAATAGCTGGTGATGAAGCGGGCGTCGGAGGTGCCGCCGCCGGTGTTGAGCTCGGGCCTGCGGCCGGTGACCGCGGCGATCGCCTCGACCACGGTCTCGGTGAAGGGGCCGGGCGAAGTGATGAAGACACGCGCGTTGGACGGCTCCCATTCGATCCGCGCCTTGATCCGCGTGCCGCAGGCCGTTGCCATCCGCGCCTCGACCAACTGCTTCAGCGAGGCCTCGCTGTGGCAGTCGTTGTAGCGGATGTTGAAGCGGGCGCGGGCCTGGGCCGGGATCACGTTCCAGGCCGGATTGCCGACGTCGACGGTGACGAATTCGAGGTTCGAGCGCTGGAAGTGCCGGCTGCCGCGATCGAGCTCCTCGGTCGACAGCGCCGTGATCAGTTCGGCGATATGGGGCACCGGGTTGTCGGCGCGGTGCGGATAGGCGATGTGGCCCTGCACGCCATCGACGATCACCGTGCCCGACAGCGAGCCGCGGCGGCCGATCTTGATGCAGTCGCCGAGCTCGGTGAAATTGCTGGGTTCGCCGAGAATGCAGTGATCGAACTTTTCGCCGCGCGCCGCCGCCCATTGCAGCAACTTCACCGTGCCGTTGACGGCGGGGCCTTCCTCGTCGCCGGTGATCAGGAACGAGATCGAGCCCTTCGGCGCGCCGCCGTTGGCGGCGAGATGGTCCAGCGTCGCGGCGACCGCGCAGGCGATCGCGCCCTTCATGTCGACGGTGCCGCGGCCGTAGAGCGCGCCGTTGGCGATGTCGCCGGAAAACGCGCCGTGGCTCCAGGCGTGGTCGTCGCCGGCCGGCACCACGTCGGTGTGGCCAGCGAAGGTGAGATGCGGTCCCGCGGTGCCGATGCGGGCGTAGAGATTGTCGATGTCCGGCGTGCCCGGCTCGCTGAAGGCGAGGCGATGCACGGTGAAGCCGGCCTGGCCGAGCAGCCGCTCCAGCACGCCGATGGCGCCGGCGTCCGCCGGCGTCACCGACGGACAGCGGATCAGGTCACGGGCGATGGCGACGGGATCGGCGGTCATCACGTGGTCACTTCATCACTCGGTCACGTCGTCGCCGGGTCCGACGCGCGCACGATCGCCGGGTTGGCGGTTGGCGCGGCCACGCCGACGAGCGGATCCTCGCCGAACCGGTTCGGTCCCACGGTACCGCGCAGGCAGCCGAGCTCGACCACGCCCCACAGCCCAAGCACCGTGGCAATCAGCCACAGCAGCTCGCTGGTGGACTCGCTGACGAGGCCGTTGCTGGCGCTGAGCAGGAGGCACGGGAGTACCACCATCGGCACGTTCCACCATCCGATCCGGTTGCGATCGTGCAAACGCTTGACGGTGACCGCCATGGCGGAGAAGAACACGCACAGGAACAAGAGGCCGCCGCCGATATAGAGAATCAGCGCGGCGAGATCGCTCGGCGGCGCGGTGATGATGAACAGCGTTGCGCCGGTCGCCACCACGATCGTCAGGAAATAGACCAGAACGGCGAGCCAGAACTGCGAACGCGTGACTCTGCCGCCCGTGCTGAACAGAAATTGTTGCCAATCCACGGTAGCTCTCCCCTTCGCATCGACATATCAGCCACGGCCCCGTGCTGGTGTCCCGGTTTTCACATTCGCGTCAACTTGCGTGAGGCTCTGTTGCGAACGTGAGAACCCGAGGGACACCAGCAAATATACTACTCCAGCGCGGTTCTGGATTTGACATTTGCTTGAAGGAATCGCTTCAAAGACCAAGGCGAAACCGCGGAGTGCAGATGTTGGGTTTGAAAGTCAATCGCGCAAGAGCTCGTTGATGCTGGTTTTGGCGCGCGTCCTCTCGTCGACGCGCTTGACAATGACGGCACAGCTGAGTGCCGGACCGGGATCGCCGTTCTTCAACGGCTTCGGCGGCAGCGTGCCGGGCACCAGCACCGAATAGGCCGGCACTTCGCCGATGAAGATCTCGCCGGTTTCGCGATCGACGATCTTGGTCGACGCGCCGAGGAACACGCCCATCGACAGCACCGCGCCCTTGCGCACGATGACGCCTTCGGCGACTTCGGAGCGCGCGCCGATGAAGCAGTCGTCCTCGATGATCACCGGGCCCGCCTGCAGCGGCTCGAGCACGCCGCCGATGCCGACGCCGCCGGAGATGTGCACGTTCTTGCCGATCTGCGCGCAGGAGCCCACCGTCGACCAGGTGTCGACCATGGTCGCTTCGTCGACATAGGCGCCGAGATTGACGAAAGACGGCATCAGCACGACGTTTTTGGCGATGTAGGCGGAGCGGCGCACGATCGCGCCGGGCACGGCGCGAAAGCCCGCGGCGCGAAACCGGTTCTCGCCCCAGCCCTCGAACTTCGACGGCACCTTGTCCCACCACTGCGCGCCGCCCGGGCCGCCGGGAATGGTGGTCATGTCGTTGAGGCGGAACGAGAGCAGCACCGCCTTCTTCAGCCACTGGTTGACCTTCCAGGTGCCGTCGGCGCCGCGCTCGGCGACGCGGGCCTCGCCGCGATCGAGCAGGTCGAGGGCCTGATCCACCGCCTCGCGCACCTCGCCCTTGGTGGCCGGGCTGATGCCGTCGCGGGCATCGAAGGCGGCGGTGATCGAGGATTCCAGGGCGGTCAGGGACATCGTGATTTCCTTGGATGGGCCGGCGGCGGGCGGAGGCGGACGGACCGCGGCGGATCGACGCAGCCACGGGGTGGCCGGCGAAGCGCGGCGCAACGCGTAGGGGTTTTTCCGGATTTGCCGGCCCCAAGTCAAGCCGGTGTCAGGCCCCAGTCAGGCCGGCCCGGGAGTCCGCCGCTTAGCCAATTCCTCAAGGAATCCGGTCAGATCGTCGGTCACATGGTCGACATGGGCGGCGTCGCGGCCCTCGAGCTCCCAATCCTCGCGCACCACGTCGCGGGTGCCGTCGGGCACCACCAGCACCGTGGTCATGCCGAGCTGGTGCGGCACCGCGAGATTGCGGGCCAGGTCCTCGAACATGGCCGATCGGGTCGGGTCGACGCCATGGCGGTCGAGAAAGCGGGCGTAGGTTCCCGGCGCGGGTTTCGGTTCGAGCTCGGCGGCGATGATGTCGAACACCGCCTCGAAGTGATGGCCGATGCCCAGCCGTTTCAGCACCGCGTCGGCATGGTCCTGCGAGCCGTTGGTCAGGATCAGCTTGCGGCCGGGCAGGCGTTCGATCGCCGCGCCCATTGCCGGGTTGGCCTCGAGCGGCGAGTGGTCGATCCTGTGCACGAAGGTGAGGAAGTCGTCGGCCCGCACGCCGTGCTCGGTCATCATGCCGCGCATGGTGGTGCCGAAGCGGCGGTAATAGTCCTTCTGGATCCGGAACGCCTCGTCCTTGTCGACGCCGAGACAGTCGGCGACGAAATCGCGGATCCGGGCGTCGACCTGCTGCCACAGGTTGAGGTGATGCGGATAGAGCGTGTTGTCGAGGTCGAACACCCAGGTGTCGAGGTGATCGAAGCCGCGGGGCGAGGGACGCGGAGCGGGCGAGGTCATGTCACGGCATCCCGAAACGCAGCGTGCGGCCGGCGACGAGATCGACCGGGGCGAAGCCGCTGCTCGACAGTCCGCGCGCGCCGCAGTCGACCTGGTCGTTGATCTCGAACTTGCTCTCGCGGGTGCACAGCGCCGTGCTGCCGCCCCAGGTCAGCGGCCGGCCGTTCAGGCGGATGGTGCGACCGTCGCCGTCGACCGCTTCGGCGAAGGAGAACACCCGCTTGGGTTGGCCGGCGACGTCCGGATGCAGGCACTTGCCCGGCTCGATGCGGTACCAGCCGCGGCTGGCGATTACCCGGCCGTCGTCGGTGGCGATCGCCGCCATCACCTTGTGCGGGGTGTCGTTGCACCAGGTCAGCCCGGTGGCGGAGGGCGCCTGCACCCGCGCGATCATGGTGGTGAAGAAGTCGGCGCCCTGCGCCGCTTCAGTGGCGAGCCCCTGGCTCTTGAGAAACGCGCTCAGCGCGGCTTGCGTCTTCGGCCCGTCGACGCCGTCGATCGGGGCGGCATCATACCCCGCGATCACCAAGAGGCGCTGGATGCCGGCGAGCCGCGCCTGCTCGTCGTCATAGGCGCTGTCCTCGGCGAGGTAGGCGAGCTGGGTGCCGTCGTCGGTCACCGACGGCTTGATCTCGGTGAAGGGGACGGCCGACTGGGCGCCGCGGCACTGGCGGGCGGCGGCGATGGTGAAGTTGTCGGTGGCGACGCAGAGCTGCTCCGCGCCGCTCTGCGGCATCGGCGAGGCGCCATAGACCGGCAGCGCCCGGGCGTGGACATAGAGGTGGTCGGCGGCAAGTTCGCCCTGCAGCACCACCCGGCACTGCGCCGGATCGATCCGGAACCAGCCGCTGGTGGCGGTGGTGCCCTTGTTCTCGACGCCGAGCGCCGCCTCGACCACGTAGCTCATGCGGCTGCACAGCTTGAGGTCGGCGCGGGCGGGGGTGGCGGATGCGGTCAATGCAACGGCGAGGGCAATTGCAGCAGCAACCGAATAACGAGGATCGGCTGTTTTCCGCGTCATGGCCGGGCTCGTCCCGGCCATCCACGTCTTGGTTGTTGAGACGCTGCAAAGACGTGGATGCCCGGCACAAGGCCGGGCATGACGGGCAAATAGGCGAGGGGTAAATTGGCGAGCGTCATTTTCAGTCGGGCGTTGAACCTGTGCTCGGCGATCGCTCCGCTCACTTGTGGATCAGCGTGCCGATGCCGTGATTGGTGAACAGTTCGAGCAGCACCGCGTGCGGGGTCTTGCCGTCGATGATGACGACGCCCTCGACGCCCTTCTCCAGCGCGTAGATGCAGGTCTCGACCTTGGGGATCATGCCGCCGGAAATGGTGCCGTCGGCGATCAGCTTGCGGGCATCCTTGATCGACAGGTCGGGAATCAGCTGCTTGGACTTGTCGAGCACGCCCGGCACGTCGGTCAGCAGCAGCAGGCGCTTGGCCTTGAGCGCGCCGGCGATGGCGCCGGCGAAGGTGTCGGCGTTGACGTTGAAGGTCTGGCCGCTCTTGCTGGAGGCGAGCGGCGCCAGCACCGGGATCAGCTCGTAGCCGATCAACTGGTTCAGCAGGGTCAGGTCGACCTTGTCCGGTTCGCCGACGAAGCCGAGATCGATCACCTTCTCGATGTGGGAATCGGGATCGACCATGGTGCGGGTGGCCTTGGTGGCCATCACCATGTTGCCGTCCTTGCCGCACAGCCCGACCGCCTTTCCGCCGGCCTCGTTGATGTGGCTGACGATCTGCTTGTTGATCGAGCCGGCCAGCACCATCTCGACGATCTCGATGGTGGCGGCGTCGGTGATGCGCAGGCCGGCGGCGAATTCGGACTGGATGCCGAGCCGCTTGAGCATGGCGGCGATCTGCGGGCCGCCGCCGTGCACCACCACCGGGTTGATCGCGGTCTGCTCGAGCAGCACGATGTCGCGGGCGAACTGCTTGGCCAGTTCCTCCTCGCCCATGGCGTGGCCGCCGTATTTGATGACGATGGTCTGCTCGTCGTATTCCTGCATGTGCGGCAGGGCTTCGGACAGGATGCGGGCCTTGTCGATCGGGGCGATGTCGTTCGCGTCGGTCATGAGGCGTGTCTCGGCTCCGGGAGGTGCCCGGGTTCTAGCGCGCTAGCCGGCGCGCGGCAACACGGCCGCGAGCGACAAGGCGAGCCAGCTCAGGATCATCAGCGTGCCGCCGGTCGGCGCCGCCATGGGAAACAGGCTGTGGCCGGCGAACTGGCGCAGCGTCAGGTCGAGCGCGAACAGCGCCGCGCCGGCGACCATGCCGCAGACAGCAACGAGGGCGGTGCGGCGCGCCACCAGGCCGCGCTCGATCAGGAGCACCGCGGCGAGCACCGCGGGCGCATGGAACAGCAGCATCGAGGACGCCGGCACCAGCCGCGCGGCGTCGGCGCCGTGGGCCGACAGCGCCGCCAGCACCACGCCGGCCGCGCCCATCAGGCCGGCGAGTGCGATCAGCGGGCGAAAGGTGGAGGTCGTCATCGCTGCCTGCGCTCCTTCAACAGCCGCATGATCGCCGCCCGCAACTCGGCCATGCCGTCGCCGGTGCGCGACGAGGTGGTCAGGATCTCCGGAAACGCCGCGGGATGGGTGGCCAGCGCCGCCTTGACCTCGTCGATCCGCGCCGCCAGCTCGGGCGGCTTGATCTGGTCGACCTTGGTGAGGACGATCTGGTAGCTGACCGCGGCGCGGTCCAGCGTCTTCAGGATCTCGCCGTCGACCTCCTTGAGGCCGTGCCGGGAATCGATCAGCACATAGACCCGCGCCAGGCTCGTGCGGCCGAGCAGGAAGCTGTGGATCAGCGCGGTCCAGGCCGCGACCTTGCTCTTGGGCGCCGCCGCGTAGCCGTAGCCCGGCATGTCGACGAGGCGCAGGCCGATTTGGGCGGGGCCTTCGAAGAACACCAGCTCCTGGGTGCGGCCGGGGGTGTGCGAGGTCCGCGCCAGCGCGTTGCGGTTGGTCAGCGCGTTGATCAGGCTCGACTTGCCGACATTGGAGCGGCCGGCGAAAGCGACCTCGACGCCCGCCATCGGCGGCAGCGTCTCGATCGAGCCGGCGGCCCAGATGAAGCTCCACTCGCCGGCGAACGCCTTGCGTCCCGCCTCGATCAGCTCCGCATCGTCGTCGGTGTCCATGCGAAGCCTCGTGTCCCCTTTTTGATAGGCTGAAAGCCGAGACCGCGCTTCTTTCTCCGTCATGGCCGGGCTTGACCCGGCCATCCACACTTCCTTCGGCAGCGACCGCTGCGAAACGTGGACCCGCGGGTCAAGCCCGCGGGTGACGCAGAAAACCGACGCTGGCCTCGCCGCTTACGTCTTCGCCTCGGTCTTGGGCGCGCCCTTCGGCGGCGCCTTGTCGTCCGCCTTCTTGATCAGCCCGAAGCTCGACTTGATGTTGTGGATCAGGTGGAAGTCGGCGCCGTTGCGCTGCATGATCACGCTCTGCTGCAGCACCGACAGCGTGTTGTTCCAGGCCCAGTAGATCACGAGGCCGGCCGGGAACGCCGAGAGCATGAAGGTGAAGATCAGCGGCATCCAGTCGAAGATCATCTTCTGGGTCGGATCCGGCGGCGCCGGGTTGAGCTTCATCTGCACCCACATGGTGATGCCCATGATGATCGGCCAGACGCCGAGCGCCAGGTAGTGGCCGAACAGCGGCAGCTGGGTCGGATCGAAGTTCAACAGCCCGAACAGGGTGAACAGGTTGGTGGGGTCGGGCGCCGAGAGGTCCTTGATCCAGCCGAAGAACGGCGCGTGCCGCATTTCGATGGTGACGAACAGCACCTTGTAGAGCGAGAAGAAGACCGGGATCTGGATCGCGATCGGCAGGCAGCCGGCCAGCGGATTGATCTTCTCGGTCTTGTAGAGCTCCATCATCTCCTGCTGCTGCTTCATCTTGTCGTCGGGATAGCGCTCCTTGAGCTCGGCGAGCTTGGGCTGGATCGCCTTCATCTTCGCCATCGAGGCGTAGGACTTGTTGGCGAGCGGGAAGAACAGCGCCTTCACCAGCACGGTGATCAGGAGGATGGCGACGCCGAAATTGCCGACCACGTAGTAGAGCCAGTCCAGCGCCAGGAACATCGGCTTGGTGATGAAGTAGAACCAGCCCCAGTCGATCAGGAGGTCGAAGTGGTTGAGGTCGAGCTGGCGGTTGTAGCCGCCGAGCCCGGTCGACAGCGGGAAGTTGATGCCGACGACGCCGGCCTCCTTGGCGCCCGCGAACAGGCGGGCGTTGGCTGAGCCGGTGCCGCCGATCGCCACCGTGACCGGATCCTCGAGATAGTCGGTCTGGTAGGTGCGGGTGCCGCCGACCTCGTTGGAGGAGAACTTGGCCTGCAGCTTGGCGTCGGTGTCGGGCAGAAGCGCCGCCGCCCAGTACTTGTCGGTGATGCCGAGCCAGCCGTTGGTGACGTTGAAGGAGGCCTGCTTCTCCTTGTCGATGTCCTTGTACTTGTACTGCTGCAGGGCCTGGTCGCCGAGATAGCCGATCAGGCCCTCGTGCAGGATGTAGTAGCCGGCGACCTTCGGGGTGCCGTGGCGCGAGATCAGCGCGTAGGGATAGAGCGTGACCGGCGCGTTGCCGACGTTGCTGACCTCGTCGCGCAGCGAGAACAGGTAGCGGTCGTCGATCGAGATGGTGCGCTTGAAGGTGAGGCCGTCGCCGTTGGTCCAGGTCAGGACCACCGGGGTGGCCGGGGTCAGCGCGTTGCTGCCCTGCTGGGTCCACACCGTGTTGCGGTCGGGCAGCTTGGCGGTGGTCCCGGCGGCGCCGACCCAGCCGAATTCGGCGTAATAGGGCTCCGGCGTGCCCGACGGCGAGAACAGCACGATGGCCGGGGACTTCGGATCGACGGTCTCGCGGTACTGGACCAGCGAGACGTCGTCGATGCGACCGCCCCTGAGCGCGATGCTGCCGCTGATGCGCGGGGTGTCGATCTTGATCCGCGGCGCGGCGGCGATCACGGCGTCGCGGCTCGCGACCGGGGCCGCCGCGGCGGAGGCTTCCGGCTGGGACGGCGCCGCGCCGGCCGGGGCGGGGGTGGCTTGCGGCTGC
>JARLJA010000092.1 GCA_031291445.1 Xanthobacteraceae bacterium
CATGTGGGCGAGCGGGGTCTGCCAGCGGATCACCTCGGGCACGAAGCTGTCGATCAGCGCCGGGTTGGCCCGCAGCTTGTCGTACTCGTCGGGGTTCTCGTTCAGCGCCAGCACCGATCCGGTCATGGTGTTGCGGGTGGTGTCGTTGCCGCCGACGATCAGCAGGATGATGTTGCCGAGCAGGTTCTCGTGATCCATCTGGCGCGTCGCCTCGCTGTGCGCCATCATCGAGATCAGGTCGCTGCGCGGTTCGGCGCGGGCGCGCTCCCTGAACAGGCGGGCGAAGGTTTCGCCGCATTCGGTGAGTTCGGCGATGCGCTGCTCCTCGTTCTCGACCACCTTGCTCTTCGGCAGCGCGGTGGCGACGTCGGACCAGCGGGTCAGCTTGCGGCGCTGCTCCCACGGGAAGTCGAACAGGGTCGCCAGCATCTGGGTGGTGAGCTCGATCGAGACCCGGTCGACCCAGTTGAAGGTCTCGTTGCGGGGCAGCCCGTCGAGGATCAGGCAGGCGCGCTCGCGGATCAGGATCGCGAGCTTGTCGAGATGCTCCGGCGTGAACAGCGGCGACACCGTCTTGCGCTGCGGGCCGTGCATCGGCTCGTCCATGGCGATGAAGCTCGGCCACTCGTATCGGGGGTCGACGTCGCGCAGCATGATGCCGCCGCGCCGGACGTCCGAGGAATAGATCGCGGGATTGGTGTCGACATGCATGATGTCGTTGTAGCGCGTCACCGACCAGTAGGCGCCGACCGGGCTGGTGGTGCAGAAATGCACGGGCTCCTCCGCGCGCAGGCGCTCGAAATAGGGCCAGTGCGTGTCGGTGCGGAACAGCTCGGGATTGCCGGGATGAAACTCGGCAAGCGGCATCGCATAGGCCCGCTCGCGGGCCTCCTGCTGCAGCGTGGTCTGCGCGCGTTGGATCGAGCCGTGCATCACTTTGGACCTCGAGACGTCAGTGGACGAATGACGGGGCAGTTCTATCAGGAGGGGATACGGACCGGTAGGGTTTCGTAGCCCTTGACGAAGCTGGAAAACACCCGCCGCGGCTCGCCGACCACGTCGATGCGCGGGAAGCGCTTCAGAATCTCCTCCCACACGATCCTGAGTTGCAGCTCGGCGAGCCGCATGCCGATGCAGCGGTGGATGCCGAAGCCGAACGACAGATGCTGGCGCGGTCGCGCCCGATCGATGATGAACCGGTCGGCGTTCTCGATCACGGTCTCGTCCCGGTTGCCCGAGACGTACCACATGATCACCTTGTCGCCCTTCCGGATGGTCTTGCCGCCCAGTTCGGTGTCGGCGAGCGCGGTGCGCCGCATGTGGGCGAGCGGGGTCTGCCAGCGGATCACCTCCGGCACCATGGATTCGATCAGCGCCGGGTTGGCGCGCAGCTTGCCGTACTCGTCCGGGTTCTCGTTCAGCGCCAGCACCGATCCGCTCATGGTGTTGCGGGTGGTGTCGTTGCCGCCGACGATCAGCAGGATGATGTTGCCGAGCAGCGTGCGGGGATCCATGTCGCGGGTCGCCTCGGCATGCGCCATCAGCGACAGCAGATCGTCCTTCGGCGGCGCGTTGCGCCGCTCATGCCACAGCCTGGCGAAATACGCGCCGCACTCCTCGAGACCGGCCTGCCGGCGCCGTTCGGCTTCCGCGTCGACGGGCACGGTGGTCGCGACGTCGGACCAGTGCGTCAGCTTGCGCCGCTCGTCCCAGGGAAAGTCGAACAACAGTGCCAGCATCTGGGTGGTAAGTTCGATCGAGACGCGGTCGACCCAGTCGAAGGTCTCGTTGCGCGGCAGGCTGTCGAGGCACTGCGCCGTGCGGTGGCGGATGCCGTCGGCCAGCTTGTCGAGATTCGGCGGCGTGAACATCGGCGCGACGGTCTTGCGCTGCTCGCCGTGCCTGGGTTCGTCCATGGCGATGAACATCGGACGGCGGAATTCCGGCGCGGCGTCGCGGATGGTGATGCCGCCGAGGCTCGCCTCCGACGAGAAGACCCCGTGGCTGGTGTCGACCTGCATGATGTCGTTGTACCTGGTCACCGACCAATAGGGGCCGAACATGCTGGCGCGGCAGTAGTGCACCGGATCCTCGCGGCGCAGCCGCTCGAAATAGGGCCAGAACGTATTGCTGCGGAACAGCTCCGGATGACCGACGTCGAATTCTTCGAGCGGCGTGGCGTAGGCCAGTTGGCGGGCGCACTTGACCGGGTCGGCCGCGGAGGCCTTGAACGCGAGGTCCATGATGTCTCTCCCCTCAATGCTGCTTTTGGAGGCCGATTCGCAGGTCGGCCTTGCAGCTTGTTGGCTGGATTACATCCCGTCCTGGACGGCAGGGCAAGGCCGCATGGTGCGCGGCGGCGGCGCGATGCCGCGGCTGCCGGCTGCCGGCGGAAGCTGTGCGGGGGTGCCCGGGATAATGGGCCAAGCCATTGATGGAGCTTCACAAATTTCGACGATCGACGCCCTTCTCTTGGGCCGCCGCCCGTGCCAATGTCCGGGCCAAATCGGCGGGAGGACGGCACCAGATGATTCCGAATGCGCACGGCATGTTCAATTTCGATCTCGGCGAGACCGCCGACGCGATCCGCGAGACGGTGCGCGATTTCGCGACCAACGAGATCGCCCCGCGCGCCGCCGAGATCGACCGCAGCAACCAGTTCCCCCGCGACCTCTGGCCCAAGATGGGCGCGCTCGGACTGCACGGCATCACCGTGGAGGAGGACTATGGCGGAGCTGGGCTCGGCTACCTCGAGCACTGCCTCGCGGTGGAGGAGGTTTCGCGCGCCTCGGCGGCGGTGGGACTGTCCTACGGCGCCCACTCCAACCTCTGCGTCAACCAGATCCGGCGCAACGGCAACGAGGCGCAGAAACGCAAGTACCTGCCCAAGCTGATCTCGGGCGAGCATGTCGGTGCGCTGGCGATGTCGGAGCCGGGCGCCGGCTCCGACGTGGTCTCGATGACGACGCGCGCCGAGCGCAAGGGCGATCGTTACGTCATCAACGGCCGCAAGATGTGGATTACCAACGGCCCGATCGCCGAGACCCTGGTGGTCTACGCCAAGACCGACCCGGCGGCCGGTCCGCGCGGCATGACCGCGTTCCTGATCGAAAAGGGCATGACGGGGTTCTCGACGGCGCAGAAGCTCGACAAGCTCGGCATGCGCGGTTCCGATACCGCCGAGCTGGTGTTCGACGACTGCGAGGTGCCGGCCGAGAACGTGCTCGGCGAGGTCGGGCGCGGCGTCAACGTGCTGATGTCGGGGCTCGACTACGAGCGCGTGGTGCTTGCGGCCGGCCCGCTCGGCATCATGCAGGCCTGTCTCGACGTGGTGATGCCCTATGTCCACGAGCGCAAGCAGTTCGGGCAGCCGATCGGCAGCTTCCAGCTGGTGCAGGGCAAGCTCGCCGACATGTACGTCGCCATGAACGCGTCACGGGCCTATGTCTATGCGGTGGCGAAGGCCTGCGACCGCGGCGAGACCACGCGGGAGGACTCCGCCGGCGCCATTCTCTACGCCGCCGAGCGCGCCACCCAGTGCGCGCTCGACGCCATCCAGTTGCTCGGCGGCAACGGCTACATCAACGACTATCCCACCGGTCGGCTGCTGCGCGACGCCAAGCTGTACGAGATCGGCGCCGGCACCAGCGAGATCCGCCGCATGCTGATCGGCCGCGAGTTGTTCCAGAAAACGGCGTGAAGCGAGGGGGCGGTGGCGTGATGCCTGCACGTCACCGCACGATCACCGTGGCGCCGACGGGGACGCGGTTGTAGAGATCAACCACGTCCTCGTTCACCATGCGGATGCAGCCTGAGGATACGGCATGGCCGATACTCTCCGGTTCGTTCGAGCCATGGATGCGATAAAGCGTGCCGCCGATATAGAGGGCGCGCGCGCCGAGCGGGTTGGCCTCGCCGCCCTCCATGTGGCGGGGCAGGTCGGGGCGGCGGCGCAGCATCTGCTTGGGCGGCGTCCAGTCCGGCCACTCCCGCTTGGCGACGATGCGATGGACACCGCGCCAGCCGAAGCCTTCGCGGCCGACGCCGACGCCATAGCGGATCGCCTGGCCGTTGCCGGTGACGAGGTAAAGCCTGTATTCGGAGGTATTGACGATGATGGTGCCCGGGGCATAGCGGGCTGGGAAGCTGACCAGCTCACGCGGAATCGGGCCGCTACCGTAGGAGCTGCCGTAGTTGTTGCCGGGGGACGCACCGAAGAACGGGAAGAACTGGGCGCTGGCCGGCGTCGCGGCTAGGGCGCAGGCGATTGCAAGACCCATGGCGGCAAAAATGGCGGCACATCGGGACATCCTGGTCATCTGATCCTCGATCTAACGCGCCGGTAGTCTAACATCCATCGTGTCGGCGCGGCAGCGAATTTCGCCACAGCCGGCGTTGCCGTGCAAGCTCGTCGATCGCCACCACGTCGTTTTCGCCGCCCGTGGTTGCCCGGTCCGGACCGGCCGCGCTGCTTTTTACAGGACAGCCATGACGGTTGTTCTGCGTTGGACGCTTTGACGAAGCCGCCGCCTGATGGTTGTTCTAGGGTGGAAGCAGCGGGGGCCGCCGGGTCGACGATGACCGGAACCGCTCCGGTGAAGATGAAGAAGATGAAACGGGGATGAAGCGATGAATGGTGCGGAAAGTCTGGTGCGGACCCTGGTTGCCGGCGGCGTGAACGTCTGCTTCGCCAATCCGGGAACCTCGGAGATGCATTTCGTCGCCGCGCTCGACCGCGTCGAGGGCATGCGCTGCGTGCTCGGGCTGTTCGAGGGCATCGTCACCGGTGCGGCCGATGGCTACTACCGGATGTCGCGGGCCCCGGCCTCGACCCTGCTCCACCTCGGGCCGGGGCTCGCCAACGGGCTCGCCAACCTGCACAACGCCAGGAAGGCCAATTCCGGCATCGTCAACATCGTCGGCCAGCACGCCCTGCATCATATCGCCTACAACGCGCCCCTGACCTCGGACATCGAGGGGCTGGCGCGGCCGATGTCGGGCTGGGTCAGGACCTCGCCGGACGCGGCTTCGGTGGCGCGCGACGGCGCCGCGGCCATCGCCGCCGCCAGGGGGCAGCCGGGGCAGATCGCGACCCTGATCCTGCCCGCCGACACCGCCTGGAACGAGGCCGAGGGGATCGCCGCGGTGCCGGCGCCGGCGCAGAGCGCGGGCTTCGACGCGCTCGCCGTCGACCGCGTCGCCGCCACGCTTCGCCGCAACGAGCCGACCTTGCTGCTGCTCAGCGGCGGCGCGCTGACCGAGCGCGGGCTGGCGCTTGCCGAGCGCATCGCCGGCAAGACCGGCTGCAAGGTGATGGGCCAGACCTACAATCCGCGCATGGCGCGGGGGCGCGGCCGGTTCTCGATCGAGCGGATCCCCTACGTGGTCGAACAGGCGCTGCCGGTCCTGCAGCCGTTTCGCCACTGCGTCCTGGTCGACGCGGTCGATCCGGTGGCGTTCTTCGCCTATCCCAACAAGCCGAGCCGGCTGCTGCCCGACGGCTGCGCGGTTCACCACCTGTGCGACGCGAGCGAGAATGCGGTGGACGCGCTCGAGGCGTTGGCCGAGGCGCTGGGCGCGCGGCCGGCCGACGTCAAGCCGCAGGCCATGGTCGAACTGGTCAAGCCCACCGGGGCGCTGACCCACGCGGCGATCGCCATGGCGATCGCCGGCGCGATCCCCGAGAACGCCATCGTGGTGGACGAATCCCTGACCACGGGGCGGGGCTTCTTTCCGCCGACCGCGGCGGCGGCGCCGCACGACTGGCTGCAGAACATGGGCGGATCGATCGGTTTCTCGACCCCGGTAGCCACCGGGGCTGCGGTCGCTTGTCCCGATCGCAAGGTGATCTGCATGGTCGGCGACGGCAGCGCCATGTACACGCTGCAGTCGCTGTGGACCCAGGCGCGCGAGAAGCTCGACGTGACCACGATCGTGTTCGCCAACCGCGCCTATCAGATCCTGCGCGGCGAGTTCGCCGGCGTCGATGCCGGCGAGCCCGGCCGGCGCGCCACCGACATGCTCACCATCGACCGCCCGGCGCTCGACTGGGTGGCGCTGGCCAAGGGCATGGGCGTAGAGGGGCGTGCCGTGACCACGGCGGAAGCGTTCAGCGCGGCGCTCGCCGATGCCAACGCCGAAAAGGGACCGCGGTTGATCGAGGTGGTGATGTAGGCCCGCCATCGCCCGCGCGTCGGGTGACGATCGCGTGGCAGTCAGCCGACGGGCATCATCACCTGGCCGATCGACGTCGGATTGATGTCGAGGATGGGCACCGGCTTCCAGCCGAGTTCGATCCCCGGCGCGGCGCTGACAGCGCGTTGCGGAGATATTAAATCAAGTGGGAAAAACCCGCCGACTTTGGTCAAGAATCTGGCTCCGCCGTTAAGCATTCGGCAGTTTTTGCCGGGTAGCTTGCCTGCCAGTTCGCGGGACCGAGCGGCGAGGCATGACATGACGATGGTGCTCAAATTTCTTCGCTGCCGCGCGGGAGCGACCTCGATTGAGTACGGTCTGATCGCCGCGGGAATTTCCGTCGCCATCGTCGCCGCCGTCAACGGCCTGGGCTCGGTGATGAGCAGCAAGTATACGGCGATCGCGTCTTCACTCAAGTGATCCGGCGCCGAAGCAGGGCGCCGCGTCCGCGCTTCGCAATTCCGGGACCATATTCTCAGCACGAGCAATACCCGCCGCCGCAGGCGCCGCGTGCGTCGCGTGTCGCCGATGACAAATTCGTGAGAATTTGCGAAAAAACTCCTCATAATTTGATCTTTACCATTGGGATTAAGCTGCGGTCAGTAATCTGACGGCTAAGAGGATCTCAGCGAGAGAATTCGCGTTGTTCTTCATCCAGAAACGATGGTGACCACTCTGGATGGAGGCTTCAAGATGCGACTTTTCCGCAGTTTCCTTGCCGATGAACGCGGCGCGACCGCGATCGAATACGGCCTGATCGCCGCCGGCATTTCGCTGGCGATCATCGCGGCCGTGAACAATCTCGGCGTCAAACTGAGTTCGAAATTCTCCGCGATCTCGTCATCGCTGAAGTGAGGCTGCGGCTGTCGCGACGACGCGGCGGTCTCGCGTAGCGCTGCCATGGCCCGGTGATCATTGCCTTAACCGGGCGGCGCGCATGCAACGGCTGCCTTCGCCCGGATCGGGGGCGACGGATGGTGGGCGCACAAGGGATCGAACCTTGGACCTCTCCCGTGTGAAGGGAACGCTCTCCCGCTGAGCTATGCGCCCGGAACCTCGAGGGGAAGGACCGCCGGTGGCGGCCGGACCACCCCGTCCGTGGGGCGATTTACGGAACGCGGGGCAGGGGTGTCAAGCGCGGAGCCGGTCGCGTTCGCGGTTTCGCCGGAAATCGTGGCCTGGGACTGCAGCCCGCAGGAGTTTCAGCCGGCCTGGCGCGCGCGCGAGGCGTGGGACTGCAGCGCCCGGATGCGGTCGGCCAGCGTTCCTCCTGCATTGACGGCCATTCCATTGGTGGCGCCGTTGGCGGCTTCCTTGGCGGGGGTGTCCGCCAGAATGGCCTCGATGGTCGAATTCGGGCCTTCGATGGTCGAGGCGAGCTTGGCGACCTCCGCCGCGATGTCGTTGATCCGCTCGCGCAGCAGTGCATTTTCCATGCGCTCGGTTGCCCACGAATTCTCGGCCTGCTGCTGCATGGCGGTGAGTTCGCGCTGCAGCCGCGCGCGGTCGTCGCGGGCCACCCGGAGCTGCTCCTCGATCGCCGCCTTCTCGCCCCGTAGCTTTTCCACCGCGGGCGCCGCGGCGGCGCCGCCGGTGGCGATGCTGTCGCGCAGTTTGGCCTCGGTGTCGCGTGCCGCGTCGATCTGCTGGCGCAGCAGGCCGATCTCGTATTCGCGTTCGGCCAGCAGTTTGCCCTGGGTCGCGAGCCGGGTCTCGAGGTCGCCGATGCGGCCGCCGAGCATCTCGGCTTCCTTGGCCTGGACCAGGAGCTGCAGCTCGAGCTCCGCCGCGCGCTTGCTGATGGCTTCGCCGAGCTTGCGCGCCTCGCCGAGCTCACGGATTGCCGCCTCGGAACTGACGCGCTGTTCGGCGAGCTTCTGCTCGGTGACGCCGAACTCGCGTTCGGCTTCGGCGACCCGCTGCTTGAGAACCTCGACCTGGGCGTTGACGGCCGCGAGCTCGGCCCGCTGGCCCTCCGCCTTCATGGTCAGTTCGGCCTGGCGGCTCTGCGCGCTGGCCGTCAGTTCGGCCTGTCTGCTCTCCGCGGCCGCCGTGGTCTCCGCCAGCGCGCGGGTGAGTTTCTCCAGTTCGTGCCGCTTGTCGAGCAGGGCCTGCTCGGCGCCCTGCAGCGCCAGCGTCTTGGCGCTGAATTCCTCCTCGGTGGCGCGCAGCTGGTCCTTCATCGCCTTCTCGCGCGCCTCGAGGGCGAAGATCGCGGCGTTCTTTTCGCCGAGCTCGATCTTGAGGCGGTTGATCGCGTCCGACTTCTTGCCCAGTTCGGCGAGCTGGTTGGTTGTCTTGTTCTTGAGCTGGTCGACGCTCATTTCCAGGCGCCGCGCCGACATCGCGAATTCGGCGCGCAGCTGGTCCTTGTCGGCCTGGATTTCGGCCATCGACAGCGGGGTCGCCGCTTCGAGCCGCCGGGTGGTCAGCCGCACCGCGCGGGAGTGAATGGCCGGGGCGACCATCAGGCTCAGCAGCAACGCGACCAGAAAACCGATCCCCAGATACATGATCGGTTCGATCATCGGCCAGATCCTCCAAAAGCGCAAAAGGCGCCGGTCGCCGGCGGCGTCCGTAACCCTTTTTTCACCATGCCACGGAGGTCAGGGACAAATCCAGTGCGGTGGATTTATCGTTCGTTTTAGAGTTACCGCGCGCCGCGCCGCGTTAACCTGGACCGCGCGGTCGCCGCAATCCGTGCGACACCAGCCCAAGGGGCAGGGGCTGCGGGTCAGAACGGATTCCAGGTCGCCTGCGGCGTGAATTTGAGGTAGCCGACATTGGCGCCCAGCCGCAGGCCAAGTCCCGACCGGATCGGCACCACCACGATGTTGTTGGCGGTCAGCGCCGTCATGCCGAAGCCCCCGACCAGATAGGCCGAGCCGTTGATCCCGGCGAAACGCTGGTAAATCGCCTGGGTGGCGGGCAGGTTGTACACCAGCATCATGGTGCGGGCGCCGTCGCCGCCCCAGTCGAAGCCGACCGACGGCCCCTGCCAATAGACCCGCAGATCGCCGGCGTTCTTGGTATAAAGCGTCCCTTCCCCGTACCGCAGGCCCGCGACGAAGGCGCCGCTGCCCTCCTCGCCGAGCACGTAGCCGTTGGGCAGGCCCCACTGGCTGACGGCCTTCTCGATCACCGAGGCCAGCCCTCGCGAGACGTTGCCGAAGAAGCGATGCCCCGCGTTGGTGAGTTCGTCGGGGCCGTAGGTATTCGCGCGCGGGTCGGCGACCGCGGGCGCGGCCCAGCAGAACATCGCGGCAACCACCACCGCGGCAAAGCGGGAAGCGAAAGTCATGAACGGCCCCTTGGTCTCAAGCGCTCAATGTCGAACGACGATTGCGGAGCAAACCGCAAGAAAACACCCCGTGTCGAACTTAACCAGATGCTGAAACGATCGCGATAGGATCCGGCAGGCTCGACTCATGTGCTTATCGGCATCAACTATGACGCGACGACGGCAGGAAATAAACGAGCGGTGGCGCGAAATCGTCTGGATTGTGGCGCTGGCGGCCGCACTGGTGGTGGCCGGGCCGGTCCGGCCGGGCGGAGGAGAGGCCCGGGCCGCGACCACCGAGCGCCTGGTGGTCGACCATGTCACCGGGCTCGCGATCGGCGGCGTCGATCCGGTCGCCTATTTCACCGATGGCACGGTGCAGGCCGGATCGCCCGAGTTCGAAGCGGCGGCCCTCGGTGCGATCTGGCGCTTTCGCAACGCCGACAACCGGACTTTCTTTCTCGCCGCGCCGGACGTCTATGCGCCGCAGTTCGGCGGCTACGATCCGGTGGATGTGGCGCGCGGGGTCGCCGTCCCGGGGGTCCCCCGGTTGTGGCTGATCCATGACAGGCGTCTCTATCTGTTCTCGCGGGAGGAGGCGCGGGACGCCTTCACCGCCGCCCCTGATCAGGTCCTGCACGGCGCGACGGCGGCCTGGCCGGCGCTGCGCGAGACCTTGGCGGAGTAGCTCTTCACGCCCTGGCGGAGCGGGGAGCCGCCGCCGGATCGCCCCAGGCGATGAATTCGGGGATGATGAAGTCGCCGCGGGTCTCGCCGAACGACAGCGGCTGCCCGCGGCTGTCGGTGACGCAGCCGCCGGCCGCGACCACGACCGCATGGCCGGCGGCGACGTCCCAGGCATGGGTCGGCGCAAGCCGCGGATAGATGTCGGCGGAGCCCTCGGCCACCCTGCAGAACTTGAGCGCGGAGCCGATCGCCTGGCGGACCGCGCCCGGCCGCCGGTCGATGAAGGCGGCGGTAGCCGGGTCGCCGTGGGAGCGGCTGACGGCGACGACGCAGGGGGCGTGTTCCGGCATGCGCCGGGAGTGGATGGCGGTCGCCGCCCCGACGATGGCGCCACTGTGGTCCAGCGTCAGGCGCTCGGCGCCGGCGCCAACTACGCCGCGCCAGATCTGGCCCAGCGCCGGTGCGCCGACAACGCCGAGCAGCGGTACGCCGTCGGTCAACAGCGCAATGTTGACCGTGAATTCGTCGCGTCCGGCGATGAACTCCTTGGTCCCGTCCAGCGGGTCGATGAGAAAGTAGCTGCGCTGGCCGCCCGGCAGCCCCCGCGCGCAGGTCTCCTCGGACAGGGTGAAGACGCTGGCCGCGAGCCGCGCCAGACCCTCGGCGATGACCCCGTCCGCGGCGAGGTCGGCCGCGGTGACCGGCGAGCCGTCGGGCTTTCCGGAGACGTCCATTGCCGCGCGGTCGACCGCCAGGATGGCGAGACCCGCCTTGGCCACCAGATCGGTCAGGGGGCCAAGCAGCTTCATGGCCGCGTCGGGCTGGATTCCGGCCTCGCTCACGATGGCTCCTGTCTCCTGTTGTCTGCGACGGTTGCGTCGCCGGCCCGGGCGGCCGGGCGGGTCCCCACAGGCGTCGTGCCGATGTCTGGCATATCCAGCCATCATGCTCTACCGCAATCTGAAAAGGGCCTGCCGCGGTACCGGTCCGCCGGCTGAGCGCGCAGCCGGAGCCCGCCAGGCGGTGGCAGGCGGAACGGCCGCAGTGTATCAAGCCTCACCCCAATGCTGATTCGCCGGCCCGGCGACCGAAGCCGATCCAGGCCCTGTCACGCGAGGAACCACTCTATGTCCGGCACCCCAGCCTCCGGCCCCGCTCCCGATGCCCTCGAACTGGCCGCGCTGTTGTGCTCGCGGGTCTGCCACGACCTGATCAGCCCGGTCGGCGCCATCGTCAACGGCCTCGAAGTGCTCGACGACAACCCGAAGGACGATGACCGCGAGTTCGCCCTCGACCTGATCCGCAAGAGCGCGCGAACCGCGTCGGCCCGGCTGCAGTTCTGCCGGCTGGCCTTCGGCGCGGCCGGGTCGGCGGGGGCGCAGATCGACCTCGGCGACGCTCACAGCATGGCGCGCGGCCACATGGAGGACGACAAGACCAAGCTGACCTGGAACCTGCCCCGGCTGCTGCTGCCGAAGAACCGTGTCAAGCTTCTGCTCAACATGCTGGTCATTGCCCAGCACACCATCCCGCGCGGCGGCATGATCACCGTCGATCCGATCGGCGAGGGCGACGGCATGAGCTTCCGCATCCGGGCCGTCGGGCTGAATTCGCGTATCCCCCAGAACATCGCGGACATTCTCGCGGCATCGGGCCATGCCGCCGTGGATGCCCACGCCGTGCAGCCTTATTACACGCGGCTCCTGGCGCAGGCCTGCGGCCTCACGGTGACGCTGGCGATGGACGGCGACGGGGTCGTCGTCGTCGCCGCCTGACGGCTTGCGTTCCGGGACGCAAGCTCCGCGAGGTCCCGCGCTGCGGTTGGGCGAATCGGCGTTAACGAAGCATTGACGTCGTGAAGTGGTGCCGCCGGTGCGGGGCAACCGCTTCATGCTTGGGATATTTTTGCCCACTCAACTAAAATTAAACCCTTTGCCGACATGCTGGAACAGTTCTGAAAGGTGCGCCCGGAATCGCGCCCCTGGATTTTTCGAAGGCGTGTTGTCATGGACGATTTGCTGCGCGAGTTTTTGACCGAAACCAACGAAAGTCTCGATGTCGTCGACAACCAGTTGGTGAAGTTTGAGCAGGAGCCCAACAACGCCAAGATCCTCGACAACATTTTCCGCCTCGTTCACACCATCAAGGGCACATGCGGCTTCCTCGGGTTGCCGCGCCTGGAAGCGCTGGCCCACGCCGCCGAGACGCTGATGGGCAAATTCCGTGACGGCATGCCGGTGACCGGCGAGGCCGTGACGCTGATTCTCACGACCATCGATCGCATCAAGGACATTCTCAGCCAGCTCGAGATGACCGAGGCCGAGCCGCAGGGGGCCGATGACGACCTGATCGAACAGCTCCACGCGCTGGCCGAAGGCGGCGCCATGGCCGGCCACGAGCCGGTGGCCGCGGTCGAGGCGCCGCCCACCGCGCCCGCCGAGCCGGCGCCGGCCCCGTCGAACGGCGAAATGCCTTACCAGATTCTCGAACGGCCGCTGCGGCCGGGCGAAGTGTCGCTCGATGACCTCGAGCGTGCGTTCCGCGAAACCGCGACGGAGGTGACGCTGCCGCCTCCCGCGCCGCCCGTCGCCGCCGAGCCCGCCAAGGAGGTGCATGTGAAGGAGGCCGCCCCGGCCAAGTCCGGCGCCAAGCCGGCCGCCAAGCGCACCGTCGTCGAGCAGGACAACGCCGCGAACGACGCCGACAAGATCGCCAACCAGTCGATCCGCGTCAATGTCGACACCCTCGAGCACCTGATGACCATGGTGTCGGAGCTGGTGCTGACGCGCAATCAGCTCCTCGAAATCAGCCGCCGCAACGAAGACAGCGAATTCAAGGTGCCGCTGCAGCGGCTTTCCAGCGTCACCGCCGAACTGCAGGAAGGCGTCATGAAGACGCGCATGCAGCCGATCGGCAACGCCTGGCAGAAGCTGCCCCGCATCGTCCGCGATCTGTCGGGCGAACTCGGCAAGCACATCGACCTCGAAATGCACGGCGCCGATACCGAGCTCGACCGCCAGGTGCTGGACCTGATCAAGGATCCGCTCACCCACATGGTGCGCAACTCGGCCGACCACGGCCTCGAGACGCCCGCCGAGCGGGCCAAGGCCGGCAAGCCCGAGCAGGGCACGATCCGCCTCTCCGCCTATCACGAGGGCGGCCACATCATCATCTGCATCGCCGACAACGGTCGCGGGCTCGACACCGACCGTATCAAGGCCAAGGCGGTCGGCAACGGCCTGGTGACCGAGGCCGAACTGGAGAAGATGACCGAGGCGCAGATCCACAAGTTCATCTTCGCGCCCGGCTTTTCGACCGCGGCCCAGGTGACCAGCGTGTCCGGCCGCGGCGTCGGCATGGACGTCGTGCGCACCAACATCGACCAGATCGGCGGCACCATCGACGTCAAGTCGGTGCCTAGCGAAGGCACCAGCATCACGATCAAGATTCCGCTGACGCTTGCCATCGTCTCGGCGCTGATCGTCGAGGCCGGCGGCGACCGGTTCGCGATCCCGCAGCTCGCGGTGGTCGAGCTGGTTCGCGCCCGCGCCAACTCCGAACACCGCATCGAGCGCATCAAGAACACGCCGGTGCTGCGGCTGCGCAACAAATTGCTGCCGCTGATCCACCTCAAGAGGCTGCTCAAGATCGACAACGGTGAAACCGCCGACGCCGAGAACAGTTTCATCGTCGTCACCCAGGTCGGCGGGCAGACCTTCGGCATCGTCGTCGACGGCGTGTTCCACACCGAGGAAATCGTCGTCAAGCCGATGTCGACGATGCTGCGCCACATCGGAATGTTCTCCGGAAACACCATTCTCGGCGACGGCGCGGTGATCATGATCGTCGATCCCAACGGCATCGCCCAGGCCTTCGGCACCTCGATCGATTCGCACCATCAACTCACCGACGAGGCCGCGGTCGCGCGCAGCAATTCGTCCGACCAACTGACCTCGCTGCTGGTGTTCCGCGCCGGCTCCGACCAGCCCAAGGCGGTACCGCTGGCGCTGGTCACCCGCCTCGAGGAACTGCCGACCGACAAGATCGAGTTCTCCAACGGTCGCTACATGGTGCAGTACCGCGAGCAGCTGATGCCGCTGGTCCAGATCGAAGGCGTCGAGATCCGCAAGTCCGGCGTGCAGCCGATCCTGGTGTTCTCCGACGACGGCCGCTCGATGGGTCTCGTGGTCGACGAGATCATCGACATCGTCGAGGAGCGCCTCACCATCGAGGTCGCCAGCGGCCGCGACGGCGTGCTCGGCTCCGCGGTCATCAAGAACCTGGCCACCGAGGTGATCGACGTCGGCCATTTCCTGCCGATGGCCTTCGCCGACTGGTTCACCCGCAAGGAAATGAAGATCTCGTCGTCGGCGCAGAACGTGCTGCTGGTCGACGACTCGGCGTTCTTCCGCAACATGCTGTCGCCGGTGCTCAAGGCGGCGGGCTATCGCGTGTTCCTCGCCACCAACGCGCCGGAGGCGCTCGGCATGCTGCGCTCCGGGCAGCGTTTCGACGTCATCCTGACCGATATCGAGATGCCCGACATGAACGGTTTCGAACTCGCCGAGGCCATCCGCGCCGACCGCAAGCTCGGCACCATGCCGATCATTGCGCTGTCGTCGATGATCTCGCCCGCGGCGATCGAGCGCGGCCGGCAGGCCGGCTTCCACGACTACGTGGCCAAGTTCGACCGGCCCGGCCTGATCGCCGCGCTGAAGGAGCAGACCACCGAAATGAACCAGGCGGCTTGAGGATTGCGCAATGACCACCAAGACCGATGAAATCCAGACCGGTACCACCGAATATGTGACCACGATGATCGGTGGGCAGCTGTTCGGTCTGCCGATCTCCCGGGTCCAGGACGTGTTCATGCCGGAGCGCCTGACGCGGGTGCCGCTGGCCTCGAGCGACGTCGCCGGCGTGCTCAACCTGCGCGGCCGGATCGTGACCGCCATCGACATGCGCTCGCGCCTAGGGCTGCCCAAGAACGAGGACGGCAAGCCGCCGATGGCGGTCGGCGTCGAGCTGCGTGGCGAATCCTACGGGCTTCTGATCGACACGATCGGCGAAGTCCTGAAGCTCGAGGACGACACCCGCGAGACCAATCCCGTCAATCTCGACCCGCGCATGGCCAAGCTCGCGGGCGGTGTCCATCGGCTGGACGGCCAGCTGATGGTGGTGCTCGACGTCGATCGCGTGCTGGAAATCTCCAACGACAAGCTCGCCGCATAATTCGAGGCATTCGTTCGCAAACGCCGACTATGGAACAGGTCCCCACTGGGGCGCATCAGCCGAGGTAGCTATGAAAACGTGTCTGGTCGTCGATGACTCGAGCGTCATCCGGAAGGTGGCGAGACGAATCCTTGAAGGTCTCGATTTTCAGATCACCGAGGCGGAGGACGGCGAGAAAGCGCTCGACGTCTGCAAGCGCGGCCTGCCCGATGCCGTCCTGCTGGACTGGAACATGCCGATCATGGACGGCTACGAGTTCCTTCGCAATCTGCGCCTGATGCCCGGCGGCGATCGACCCAAGGTGGTGTTCTGCACCACCGAGAACGACGTCGCCCACATCGCGCGCGCGCTGCATGCCGGGGCCAACGAGTACATCATGAAGCCGTTCGACAAGGACATCGTCACGGCCAAGTTCCACGAGGTCGGCCTGATCTGAAGGCCGTTCTCCCCGCGCGTCGGTTGCGTCCTGCGTCAGTTTGGTGAGTAATGAGTGTTGCTGCAACGAGTTCCCGAACACCGGCGGCGACGCAGGCGGGTCCCATCCGTGTCATGGTGGTCGACGATTCCGTCGTGATCCGCGGGATGATCTCCCGATGGATCGAGGCGGAGCCGGACATGACGGTCGCGGCCTCCATGCGCACCGGTCTCGACGCCCTCAACAATTTCGACCGCTGCGAGCCCGACGTGGTCGTGCTCGACATCGAGATGCCGGATCTCGACGGCCTGTCGGCGCTGCCGCGGCTGCTGGCCAAGAAGCGTGACCTCGTCGTCATCATGGCCTCGACCCTGACGCGCCGCAACGCGGAGATCAGCTTCAAGGCGCTGTCGCTCGGCGCCTCCGACTACGTGCCGAAGCCCGAAAGCACGCGCGAGTTGAGCGCGGCCGATACCTTCAAGCGCGACCTTCTGTTCAAAATCCGCTCGTTCGGGGCGAGGTTGCGCCGCGCCCCCGCCGCGCCCTCCATCGTGCCTGCCGCGCCGGAGCGCAGCCGCGACGTGCGCCCGGTGGTCCAGGCGCCGCCGGCCGCCGGTCCGATCGTGCTGCGCCCGTTCGGGCCGACCCAGCCGCGCGTGCTCCTGATCGGTTCGTCCACCGGCGGCCCGCAGGCGCTGATCGCGCTGGTCGCGGAGATCCGCCCGGTGATCGACCGCGTGCCGGTGCTGATCACCCAGCACATGCCGCCGACCTTCACAACCATTCTCGCCGAGCACCTGGCGCGGGCCAGCGGCCATCCGGCGCACGAGGCCGTCGACCACGAGCCGGTGGTGCCGGGCCGCATCTATCTCGCGCCGGGCGGGTTGCACATGCGGCTGGCGCGCAAGGGCGCCGGCGCGGAGATCGCGCTCGACGACGGTCCGCAGATCAATTTCTGCAAGCCCGCGGTGGATCCGCTGTTCACCTCCGCCATCGACATCTGGCAGGGCGGAATTCTCGCCGTGGTGCTCACCGGCATGGGCTCCGACGGCATGCGGGGCGGCAAGGCGATCGTCGACGCCGGCGGCAGCGTCATCGCCCAGGATGAGGCGTCGAGCGTCGTGTGGGGGATGCCCGGCGCCGCTGCGAATGCCGGAATCTGCGCGGCCGTCCTGCCGCTGGATCAGATTGGACCGAAGCTGGTACGGGTTTTTTCGGGAGGCCGCGCGTGACACCACAGGATTACGAATATCTGCGGAAGCTCCTCAAGGACCGTTCCGGTCTGGTGCTGTCGGCTGACAAGCAGTACCTGGTCGAGAGCCGGCTGGTGCCGCTGGCGCGCAAGGCCAATCTCGGTGGCATCACCGAGTTGGTCGCCAAGATGAAGTCGGGCGCCGAGGCGCTGGTGGTTGATGTCGTCGAGGCGATGACCACCAACGAGACGTTCTTCTTCCGCGACAAGGTGCCGTTCGATCATTTCCGCGACACCATCATCCCCAAGCTGGTGCAGGCGCGCGGCGCGCGCAAGTCGCTGCGGATCTGGTGCGCCGCCGGTTCGACCGGCCAGGAGCCCTATTCGCTGGCGATGGCAATCAAGGAGATGGGATCGCTGCTGTCGGGCTGGCGGGTGGAAATCCTCGCGACCGATCTGTCGGCGGAGGTCCAGGAGAAATCCAAGGCCGGCATCTACAGCCAGTTCGAGGTCCAGCGGGGCCTGCCGATCCAGCTGCTGGTCAAGTATTTCAAGCAGGTCGGCGAGATGTGGCAGATCAACGCCGACATTCGCGCCATGGTGCAGCATCGCCAGCTCAATCTGCTGCACGACTTCTCGTCGCTCGGCGTGTTCGATGTGATTTTCTGCCGCAACGTGCTGATCTATTTCGATCAGGACACCAAGATCACCGTGTTCAACCGCCTGGTGAAAGTGATGGAGCCCGACGCCTTCCTGGTGCTCGGCGCGGCGGAGACCGTGGTCGGCCTGACCGACGCGTTCAAGCCCTATCCGGACTGCCGCGGCCTGTACTCGCCCAATGCGACGTCGTCGGCTCGTCCCCCGGCGGTGGTGTCGCCGAGCCTCGCGCCGGCGATGGCGCGGCCCGCGGTGAAGGTCGGCTGAGGCCCACCGCGGCGCTTTGTTCAAGCGGCGCTGCGTTCAAGCTATCATTGCCCGGCTCGCTCCGGGCAACCGCTCCCTTCGAACCAGTCGGCATGGCGCGGCTCACGGGCCGCGGCCGACACGCCGTGCCGCGCGCCAGCGCTCGCCCTGGATCACCGCCCCGCAATAAAAAACCCCGCCATTCGCGGCGGGGCCAGTCGGGAGGAGGGAGCCCAAGAGGCTCGCCGAGGAAAGTATCAGGCGGGGATGCGCTCATCCTCGTCGTGCGGTTCGCGCAGCACGTAGCCGCGGCCCCACACGGTCTCGATGAAGTTGCGGCCGTCGGAAGCGTTGGCAAGCTTCTTGCGCAGCTTGCAGATGAAGACGTCGATGATCTTCAGCTCGGGCTCGTCCATCCCGCCGTAGAGATGGTTGAGGAACATTTCCTTGGTGAGGGTGGTGCCCTTGCGGAGCGAGAGCAGCTCCAGCATCTGGTATTCCTTGCCCGTGAGATGCACGCGCTGGCCGGCGACTTCGACTGTCTTGGTGTCGAGGTTGACCACGAGGTCGCCGGTCTGGATGACCGACTGGGCGTGGCCCTTGGAGCGCCGCACGATGGCGTGAATGCGGGCGATCAGTTCGTCCTTGTGGAAGGGCTTGGTCATGTAGTCGTCGGCGCCGACGCCGAGACCCTTGACCTTGTCCTCGATACCGGCGAGGCCGGAGAGGATCAGGATGGGTGTCTTGATCTTGGAAACGCGCAGCTGCTTGAGAACGTCATATCCGGACATGTCCGGCAGGTTCAGATCGAGCAGGATGATGTCGTAATCGTAAAGCTTTCCGAGATCGACCCCCTCTTCGCCGAGATCGGTCGTGTAAACGTTGAAACTCTCGGATTTCAGCATCAATTCGATCGACTGCGCGACGGCGCTGTCATCTTCAATCAGCAATACGCGCATGCCAGTCCCCTATAATCGCCGCTCCGGGCGTCAGGTCGAGCCGCCTTACGGGGCGACACTGGAAACGCCTTTGAACAACTGATTCGGACCCTGACCCGATATGGTTAACAAAACCTGATTCATCTGCGCAAGCTCCTGGCGTGCAAATTTTGTCGAATCGCACTAAGGTATTGGACAGCGTCAGTTTTTTGGTTCCCACTCTGTTCAAGTTCCACATGAAGAGCCGGGGTTAACCGACTCTTGCGACTCGCACCTTCGTTCTGACGGCGGAGCGCGACAGTTCCCAAAGACAGTGACGCAATGATTAACGATGCGGGTAAACACGAAGTTAAGGTCGGCCCGCCGCGACGGCAGAACTTAAGGTTTTCGCAATGAAGGCGCTGGCGGAACAGATCGGCGACATCGACGGCATCAACATCTATGGCCGCGTGGTCGGCGTGCGCGGGCTGATGGTGGAGGTCGCGGGGCCGATTCATGCCATGTCGGTGGGGGCCCGCGTCGTGCTGGAGACCGGCGCCGGCCGGCCGATCCCCTGCGAGGTGATCGGCTTCACGGGCACCAACGCGGTGGTGATGCCGTTCGCAGGCCTCGAGGGCGTCCGCCGCGGCTGTCGCGCGGTGATCGCCAACGCTGCCGGCCAGATCCGCCCGTCATCGGCCTGGCTCGGCCGTGTCATCAACGCGATGGCCGAGCCGATCGACGGCAAGGGACCGCTGCCGCAAGGCATCTCGCCGGTGTCCTACCGCAGCATGCCGCCGCCGGCGCACGCCCGCAAACGGGTCGGCGCGCCGCTCGACCTCGGCGTGCGCGCGCTCAATACGTTTCTCACCTGCTGCCGCGGCCAGCGCATGGGCATCTTCGCCGGTTCCGGCGTCGGCAAATCGGTGCTGCTGTCGATGCTCGCCCGCAACGTCGACGCCGCGGTCTCGGTGATCGGGCTGATCGGCGAGCGCGGCCGCGAGGTTCAGGAGTTCCTGCAGGAAGACCTCGGCGAGGAGGGCCTCGCCCGCTCCCTGGTGGTGGTTGCCACCTCCGACGAGCCCGCCCTGATGCGCCGCCAGGCGGCCTATCTCACCCTCGCGATCGCCGAGTTCTTCCGCGACGAGGACAAGGACGTGCTGTGCTTGATGGATTCGGTGACGCGCTTCGCCATGGCCCAGCGCGAGATCGGTCTCTCGGCCGGCGAGCCGCCGACCGCCAAGGGCTATACGCCGACGGTCTTTACCGAATTGCCGAAGCTGCTGGAGCGGGCCGGGCCGGGAACCGGCGACGGCACCATCACCGGGATCTTCACCGTGCTGGTCGACGGCGACGACCACAATGAGCCGGTGGCGGACGCGGTGCGCGGCATTCTCGATGGTCACATCGTGATGGAACGCGCCATTGCCGAGCGCGGGCGGTACCCGGCGATCAACATCCTGAAGTCGGTGTCGCGGACCATGCCGCGCTCCGCCAATCCGGCCTTTCTGCCCGTCATCAAGCGCGGCCGGCAGATCATGTCGACCTATGCCGATATGGAGGAACTGATCCGGCTCGGCGCCTATCGGGCCGGATCGAGCGCGGAAGTCGACGAGGCCATCCGCCTGCACGGGCCGCTGGAGGATTTCCTGCGCCAGGGCAAGGACGAGGCCACCGGCATTCTGGAAGGCTACCAACAGCTTGAGCAAATAGTCGGACGTGTGGAAACGGAACGCTAACTTTGTCAGGCCATGATCGCGCCCATACAGTAGCGAATGCCGGCGGGGCCCATGCGGGCGACCGGCACGGTCCCGCGTTCAAACGGGGACTTCTGGGGAGTATGAGTCGATGAAGTCACGAGAAACGCTGATCCGCCTGAAGAAATTCCAGGTCGACGAGAAGCGTCGACGGGTCGCCCAGATCGAAGGGATGATCGCCGACTTCCAGCGCATGTCGGCCGACCTGGAGCGTGAGATCAACCACGAGCAGGAGCGCGCCGGGATCAACGATCCCGCGCACTTCGCCTATCCGACCTATGCCAAGGCGGCGATCCAGCGCCGCGAAAACCTCACCCGTTCGACCGACGAGCTGCGCACGCAGCTCGAGGACGCCAAGGCGGCTCTGGGCGAGGCCTTCGAGGAGCTCAAGAAGGTCGAGCTGCTCGATGAACGCGACCAGGCCCGCGAGCGGGCCGAGGAAAACGCGCGCGAGCAGGCCGACATGGACAGCATCGGCCTGATGCGGGCCCGCCTCGGCGGCGCGCTGGCCTGAGCGGCCAGTCGGGCCGAAACACGTTGCCCCGGCGAGGGCTTCTCACCGGGGATATCACGCTTGCCCCGCCTGCGCGCGCCGTTCCAACCATCGATTTCCCGCCAGATTTGTCTTGAAAGCGCCGTCGCGGCGTCCTTATGTCCGCGCGGCTGTGGCGTTGCGGTCGGCCGTCCCGAACAGGGCGGCGACCAGCTTTCGCCCGAACGTGACGGAGGCGATCATGCTGCGCGACGCTATCAATACCGCGGTGAAGGAGGCGATGAAGGCCAAGGACGAGCGCAAGCTCTCCACGCTGCGCATGGTCAACTCCACCATCAAGAACGCCGATATCGAAGCGCGCGGCCAGGGCAAACCGCCGCTGTCGGACGACGACCTGCTGGGGTTGCTGCAGAAGATGATCAAGCAGCGCCACGAATCCGTCGAGCTCTACGACAAGGGGGGGCGCGCCGAGCTCGCCGCCCAGGAGCGTGAGGAGATCGCGGTGATCTCCGCCTATCTGCCCAAGCAGCTCTCCGACGACGAGGTCAAGGCCGCCATCGCCGCGGTGATCGGCGAGACCGGCGCCGCCGGCATCAAGGACATGGGCAAGGTGATCGGCGCGCTGAAGGCCAAATATGCCGGGCAGATGGACTTCGGCAAGGCGAGCGGGCTGGTCAAGGCGGCCCTGACCGCTTGACGGGCCGGCGGGCGCGCCGCATGCCGCGCGCCAATCAGGACCGCTTGCGTGCTCTCGCCGCGCCGGTTCCGGCTTTGCGAAACCGCTGCGCGCCCGCCTGCAATCGCGCGCCACCAGATCGCAGACCGCTGCTCCGGTGTACAGGACGCCCACGCCGGGCTGGGGTGATGTTTCCGAGGCTGCCGCGCCGATGCTGACACCGACCGACGACTATCACCGTCTCTATGACGATTTCCGCTGGCCGGTTCCGGCGCGCTTCAACATCGCCGAGGCGTGCTGCGATCGCCACGCCGACGGCGGCGGGCGCCTTGCCCTGATCGACGTCGATGAGGGCGGCGCCGCGGCGCGGCACTCCTTCGACGAGCTTGCGCGATGGTCGCGCCGCTTTGCCAACGTGCTGCGCGCCGATGGCCTGCAGCGTGGCGAGCGCGTCGCGGTGTTTCTCAGCCAGTCGGTGGAATTGCCGATCGTGCACCTCGCCGCGTTCCGCTCCGGCCTGGTCTCGGTGCCGCTGTTCATGCTGTTCGGCGAGGACGCGCTGGCCTTCCGTCTTGCCAATTCGGGGGCGCGGGCGATCGTCACCGACGCGGCGGGCGCCGCGAAGATCGCGCCACTGCGCGACCGCCTGCCGGAACTCGCGCAGGTCTATGTCGTTGCCGACGCGCTGCCGGCCGGCACCCGCGCGTTCTGGCAGGCGATCGACGCGGCCGATGAGACTTTCGACAACGTCCCGACCGGGCCGGACGATCCCGCCATCATCATTTACACCTCCGGCACCACCGGCAACCCGAAGGGCGCGCTGCACGCCCATCGGGTGCTGCTCGGCCATCTGCCGTGCGTGGAGATGGTGCACGACTTCTTTCCGCGACCCGGCGACGTCTACTGGACGCCGGCCGACTGGGCCTGGATCGGCGGCCTGTTCGACGCGCTGTTTCCCGCCTGGTATCACGGCGTTCCTATCGTGGCCCATCGTGCCCGCAAGTTCGAGCCACGGGCAGCGATGCAGCTGATGGCCGATTATGCCGTACGCAACGTGTTTCTGCCGCCGACCGCGCTCAAGCTGATGCGCCAGGCCGACGTGCGCCACGACGGCGTCGCGCTGCGCAGCATCCTGAGCGGCGGGGAATCGCTCGGCGCCGAACTGCTCGACTGGGTGCGCGCGACGTTCGGCGTCGACGCCCACGAAATCTACGGTCAGACCGAGTGCAACCTCGTGGTCGGCAACAACGCGCGGCTGTTTCCGATCCGGCCGGGCTCGATGGGCCGGGCCATTCCCGGCTTCGACGTCCGCGTCGTCGACCCTCGCGGCAAGGTCCTGCCCGACGGCCAGCACGGCATCATCGGGGTGCGGGCGCCCAACCCCTGCATGATGCTCGAATACTGGCGCAATCCGGAGGCGACCGCCGCCAAATACGGCGGCGACTTCCTGCTCACCGGCGACCTCGGTGTGCGCGATGCGGACGGCTATTTCTGGTATGTGAGCCGCGAGGACGACGTGATCACCTCGGCCGGCTATCGCATCGGCCCATCGGAGATCGAGCACACGCTGCTGCGCCATCCGGCGGTCGCGCTCGCGGCGGTGGTCGGCATCCCCGATCCGGTGCGCACCGAGGCCATCAAGGCCTGGATCGTGCTGCGCCCGCAGTTTTCGCCCAGCGCTGATCTCGCTCGCGAGATCCAGGACTTCGTCAAGGAGAAGCTCGCCGCCCATGAATACCCGCGCCACGTCGCGTTCACGGATACGCTGCCGATGACCGCGACCGGCAAGGTGCTGCGGCGTGAGCTGCGCGGCCGGGGATGATTTTGGGCTGCGGGGCGGGGACGTCGCATGGTTGGCGTATCAAGCGGGCTTCGCCAATCCGGGTCCGAGGCTGGCTTCGATGGTCGACAGGATGCGCGCGAGCCGCTCGGCCCATTGCTCCTGTCCGTCGGCGTCCTCGATCTGGTCCTGACGGATCTCGATGCCGCTGTTGATCAGGCCGCGCCGCTCGCCGTGCACCGGAATGGTGTAGTCGGTGGTGTCCCTGACCGCATAGGGCTCGTTGTCGCCGACGACGACGTCGCCTTCACCGCGCAGGTGCGCGAGCAGCAGCGGCGGCAGGCGACGGTCGTGCTGGTAGAGCGTACCCACATGCCAGGGCCGGACGATTCCCGCATAGACCGGCGTAAACGAGTGCAGCGCGATCAGGATGGTCGGGCGGCCCTCGCGCAGCCGCTCGGTGATCACGTTCTCGATGCGTCGGTGGTAGGGCTCGAACACGGCGGCGCGACGTGCCTCGGCCTCGTCACGCGTCAGCCCCTCGTTGCCCGGCACGGTGGTCGCCTCGCTGATCATCGGGATCGAGGAGGGCGCATCGGGCGGCCGGTTGCAGTCGATCACCAGGCGCGAGTAGCGCTGCGCCACCAGATGCGCATCGATCAATTTGGCGAGCCGGGTGGCGACGCCGGCGATGCCGATGTCCCAGGCGATGTGCCGCCGCAGTTCGCTGTCGGGCAGGCCGAGATTGCCGAGCGTACGCGGGATGAGATGACCGAAATGGTCGCAGACCAGCAGAAACGCCGACGCCCCCGCGCCGTTGTCCTCGACGACCGGCGAAGGCTCATCTTGCTCGAGACGGAACGGGCGGCTGGTCACGGCGCGGCCTCTTCAAGCGGCAGACAACGACGGCCTCGCGCCCGCGGCCAGCGCCCCGACGATGCGGGCGTGACCGGGCAGAATCAGCCTTCGTCATCATCCACCAAAGTGCCCGTCCGACAAGTCGCCGCAAGGGCAAATCGGGGCGGAAAGCCGATCCTGGGGCACGGTGCTCCCGCGCCGCGATTGCGGGGCGGGCTGTGAATAGCCGGGACAAGTCGATGGGCTTTGGCCGCTGCCCGGGGCGTGCCTATATGGGTGATCGGTTGGCTTTGCCGCCGACGGCTGATGAACCGCCCGCCAGGGGCTGAAACGAGCGATGCGCTTTACGCCTCAATTCCTCGATGAGCTGCGCGCCCGGCTTCCGGTGTCGGAGGTGGTCGGCCGCCGTGTCAAGCTCAAGCGGGCCGGGCGCGAATGGAAGGGGCTGTCGCCGTTCCAGCAGGAAAAGACGCCGTCGTTCACCGTCAACGACCAGAAGGGCTTCTATCACGACTTCTCCTCGGGCAAGCATGGCGACATCTTCGGATTCGTGATGGAAACCGAGGGCGTCGGGTTTTCCGAGGCGGTCGAGCGGCTGGCCGGCATGGCCGGCGTGCCGCTGCCCGCGGCGTCGCCCGATGCCGCCCGCCACGCCGAACACCGCCGCTCGCTCTACGACGTCATGGACATGGCGACCGCCTTCTTCGCCGGGACGCTGGCTTCGCGGGCCGGCGCCCGGGCGCGTGGCTATCTCGCCGACCGCGGCATCTCGCCGGCGACGCAACTGCAGTTCCGCCTCGGCTACGCCTCCGGCGAGCGCTACGCGCTGAAGGAGCATCTCGGCAAGGCCGGGGTCTCGGTCGCCGATATGGTCGAGGCCGGACTCCTGATCTCGGGCGAAGATATCCCGGTTCCCTACGACCGTTTCCGCGATCGCGTGATGTTCCCGATCGCCGACCTGCGGGGCCGCGTCATCGCCTTCGGCGGCCGCGCGCTCGAGAAGGACGTCGCCGCGAAGTACCTCAATTCTCCGGAAACGCCGCTGTTTCATAAGGGCGACAACCTCTACAACTTCGCGCCCGCGCGCCAGGCCGCGCACAACGGCGCGCCGGTGATCGTGGTCGAAGGCTATGTCGACGTCATCGCCATGGTGACGGTGGGCTTCGCCGGCACGGTCGCGCCACTCGGCACGGCGCTGACCGAGCAGCAGCTCGCCCATATCTGGCGCATGGCGGACGAGCCGATCCTGTGCTTCGACGGCGACAAGGCCGGCCAGCGCGCGGCCTATCGCGCCGCCGATCTCGCCTTGCCGCAGCTCAAGCCCGGCAAGAGCCTGCGCATCGCGCTGTTGCCGCAGGGGCAGGACCCCGATGACCTGGCGCGCAGCGGCGGTCGCGCCGCGATCGAGGACGTCATCGCGGCGGCCCGTCCGCTCGGCGAGGTGATCTGGTCGCGGGAGATCGAAGGCGGCGGCTTCACCACGCCGGAGCGGCGCGCTGCGCTGGAGTCTCGAATCGGCGAGTTGACGGCGACGATCCGCGACGAGGTGGTGCGCCGCTACTACCGGCAGGACCTTGGTGCCCGGCTGCAGCAGGCCTTCGCGCCGGAGCCGGCGCGGGGGGGCTATCGCGGCTTCGGCGGCGCCGATACTGGGGGGCGGCGGGGGGGGCGGTGCGAAGCCCGGCCCGGCCGCGGCGACCCGCGCGGCGGCGGGCGGCAGTTTTCCACCGCTGCGGGTGGGGCCGGCCGGGGCGCCTACCAGGTGACGAGCCCTCAGCTGGCCCAGAGCCCCCTGATGCGCGGCCAGCGCGCGTCGCTGTCGCGCCGCGAGGCGCTGATCCTGCAGTGCCTGATCAATCACCCCTGGCTGCTGCACGATCACCTCGAGGAGGCGGCGGCGCTGGAGATGGCCCATCCCGACGCGCACCGCTTGAGGGCCGCCATCATCGCCGCCTTCGCCAACGAGCGCCACCACGACGGCATCACCGTCGAGGAGCAGCGGCAGATGCTTGCAGGCGACTTGGAGAAGTCTGGTTTTTCAGAGCTTATTCAAAGGGTTGAAGGCTCGATTACGACTTCGGCGGTGTGGGGCGCGCAAGCCGGTGCGGCGGCCGACGACGTGCTCGCCACCTGGCAGCAGCTGGTTGCCTTGCATCGCCAGTGGCATTCCCTACTTAGGGAATTGAAAGACGCAGAGCTGGCGTTGGGCGACGAGCCGAATGAGGCGAATTATGCCTGGCTTCGCGACGTCAAAAGCAGACTTTCGGAAGTGGACGGCACCGAGGCCCTGATCGAGGGCTTCGGTGAGCTCTCAGGCCGTCTGCAGCGGTCGGTTTAGCCGGGGAGCGGGGCTGGAACCCTCGGAAACCGTTAAGCCGGATCCGTTAAAAAGACTCGCAAAATGATCGGTTTCGACGCAAAAACAGGCCCCGGCGGCGCCGCCGCCGAGGGGTGGCAAGAGGGCGGCGAGACCGGCGAAACCGATCGGGGGGTGGCGGGTCATCTGCGCCGCCCTTTCCGTGTGGCTCGACACACGGAATTTGGCTTGCGGCACGACTAGGGCGGACTGGCGATAAGCGGATTGATCAAGGCCGATTGAGACCGGGCAGCGTGACGACGCATCCGGCATGAGGCGCGTTTTAGGAGCAGTGAATGGCCAGCAAGGCGAAGACGGCGCAAGTCAAGGACAAGGAAAAGGACGAGAAGGTCGCCGACGCTCCGGAGAAGGATGCCGTCGAAGCGCCGGGCCCGTTGCTCGACCTGTCCGATGCTGCCGTCAAGAAGATGATCAAGCAGGCCAAGAAGCGCGGCTACGTCACCTATGAGCAGCTCAATGCCGTCCTGCCGTCGGAAGAAGTGACCTCGGAGGCCATCGAGGACACGCTCGCCCTGCTGTCCGACATGGGCATCAACGTCATCGAGTCGGAGGATTCCGACAGCGAGGACGAGGACGCCAAGGAGGAGCCCGAGGACGAGCCCGACAACGAACTCGTCGAGGTGACGCAGAAAGCGGTCACCGAGACCAAGAAATCCGAGCCGGGCGAGCGCACCGACGATCCGGTGCGGATGTATCTGCGCGAGATGGGCACCGTCGAGCTGTTGTCGCGCGAGGGCGAAATCGCCATCGCCAAGCGCATCGAGGCCGGTCGCGAGGCCATGATCGCGGGGCTGTGCGAAAGCCCGCTGACGTTCCAGGCCATCATCATCTGGCGCGACGAGCTCAACGAAGGAAAGATCTTCCTGCGCGACATCATCGACCTCGAGGCGACCTATGCCGGCCCCGAGGCGCGCAGCGGCATGGCCGCCGGCAATGGCGGCGACGGGACGGCCGAGGGCGCCGTGGCCGCGGCCGGTGACGACGACGCGCCGTCGATGGCGGCCCCTCC